>NZ_JBVBEE010000004.1:0-478836 GCF_056493605.1 Cobetia sp. BL01
AGAAAAAGTGGTGCTCAGGAAAAGTCGTGCTCGGAGAAGTTGCCCAGAAAGTCCTGCATGCGAAATAGCTGTGGACGAAAGAAAAGCTCCGCGTGAGCAACGTGCATATGACACAAGAAGGCCCCTGTCGAAATCTCGACAGGGGCCTTTTGTCTTCGGGGCCTTTTATCTTCAGAGCCAGTGAAGTTTCAGCGCGCCATCACATCAGGGCGAGACTTCGTAGAGCTCGATGGGCGTACCGTCAGGGTCTGCCAGGAAGGTGAAGCGGGCGCCGGTGTATTCATCGACACGTATCGGCTCTGGCGTGGCGCCACGGGCGATCAGCAGCTCGACACAGCTGTCGATGTCCTCGGTTGCCAGCGCCAGGTGACGCAGCCCACAGGTTTCCGGATAGCTTGGGCGCTCAGGCGGCGACGGGAAGGAGAACAACTCCAGCTGGATACCGCCCGGCAAGCGCAGGTCGAGCTTGTAGCTGTCGCGGGCTTCACGATAGGCCTCGTGGATCACCTGCGCATCCATGACCTCGAGATAGAAGCGCCTGGCGCGTGGGTAATCAGCGGTGATGAGTGCCACGTGATGCACTCGCGTCAAAGGCAGGCGCGCTGTCGAAGTGGCACTTGATGCCATGGTGGGACGTTCCGTTGTCATATGGTTGCTCCTGCTGAGAGTCTTCGGTGGCGAATGCCCGAGTGACATCCTGATGAAAGAAGGCGCCCAGTGGGCGCCTTCTTTCATTGAACCCATCACGGGTCATGCTGTGCGCTATCTCAACGACACAGGGTTTCCAGGGCTTCGATCAGGCTGTCCATCTCGGCATCGGTACCGATGCTGATGCGCAGATAGTCACGTAGCGCATCGGTGTTGAAGTGGCGCACCAGGATGCCCTGCTCGCGAAGGCCGATGAACAGCTTGCCGGCATCATGGGTCGGGTGAGTCGCCAGCACGAAGTTGGTCTGTGACGGCAGGATCTCGAAGCCCAGTGCAGCCATGCGATCGCGCGTCTGCTCACGGGTGGTGATGACGCGTGTGCGGCACTCATCGAAATAGGCGGGATCACTGAGCGCGGCGACGCCGACCTGCTCGGCCAGACGATCGATGGGGTAGGAATTGAAGGAGTCCTTCACGCGCTCCAGGCCCTCGATCAGCTCCCGCGAGGCCACGGCATAGCCAAGGCGAATGCCCGCCAGGCTGCGCGACTTCGAGAAAGTGCCCGACACGACCAGATTCGGATACTGATGAATCAGCGGGATGGCGCTTTCCCCCCCGAAGTCCACGTAAGCCTCATCCACCAGCACCACGCTCTGCGGGTTGCGCTCCAGCAGCGCGGCAATCGCCTTGCGGCCATGGCCATGCCCTGTCGGGGCATTGGGGTTGGCGAAGATGATGCCGCCATTGTCACTGCCGAAGGCTTCGAGATCGACTTCCCAGTTGTCGGTCAGCGCGATGCTGCGTGATTCGATGCCATACATGCGGCAGTAGACCGGATAGAAGCTGTAGCTGATGGAGGGCAACAGCAGCGGCTTGTCCTGACGGAAGAAGGCCTGGAAGGCCAGCGCCAGCACCTCGTCGGAGCCATTGCCGACGAAGACTTCCTCTGCGGCCACATGGAAGGTCTCGGCCAGGGCGGCGCGCAGCGAGCTGGAACTCGGGTCCGGGTAGCGACGCAGGTCAGAGGCATTGAACTCGCGCAGCGTCTGTTCCACGGCCGGGGCCGGCGGGTAGGGGTTTTCATTGGTGTTCAGCTTGATCAGCTGCTCACGCGGTTGTTCGCCGGGGACGTAGGGGGTCAGGTCGTGGACCTGTGGGCTCCAGTACTTGCTCATGATTTCTCGCCGCTGGTGACAGTGCATGACCCGTGTCATGGATAGGTTTCATGTTGCCCGCTGGATCGTCGCGGTACAAGCATCGGCAGGCTCTCGCATGAGTCGCGAGGATGCCGCGTGGCGCGACCTGGCGCATTGTTGCCATCCCAGCATTATTCTCATGCACCGCGTGCGCTTGAAGCATCGGCTGGCGCACCGCATGTCACTGGCATGCCCGCCCGGTTCGCCCGAAGCGGCGGCTGGCGAAAGATCAGAGACTCAAGGAGCACCGATGACTGCCAACACCAAGGCCCCGTA
This sequence comes from Cobetia sp. BL01, assembly GCF_056493605.1. Classification (NCBI taxonomy): domain Bacteria; kingdom Pseudomonadati; phylum Pseudomonadota; class Gammaproteobacteria; order Oceanospirillales; family Halomonadaceae; genus Cobetia; species Cobetia sp. BL01. Next base: position 2,121 of record NZ_JBVBEE010000004.1, read on the forward strand.
CGCCGACACCCTGCTTGATCCGGTCATGCTCGGTGATCTCACCCTGCCCAATCGTATCCTGATGGCGCCACTGACCCGAGCGCGCACGCCGGACAGCATTCCCGGTGAGCTTCAGGAGGTCTACTACGGACAGCGTGCCGGCGCCGGCCTGATCATCAGCGAGGCGACCAACATCTCGCCGACCGCGCGTGGTTACGTCTACACACCGGGTATCTGGACGGATGAGCAGGAAGCCGGCTGGAAGGGCGTCGTCGAGGCAGTGCACGCCAAGGGTGGACGCATGGCGCTTCAGCTGTGGCATGTCGGGCGTGTCTCGCACGAGATGGTGCAGCCGGATGGCCAGCCACCGGTCGCGCCCAGCGCCCTGCGTGGTGAAGGCGCTCAGTGCTTCGTCGAGTTCGAGGATGGCAGCAGTGGTCGCCACCCCACCAGCACGCCGCGTGCGCTGGAGACGGAGGAAATCCCCCAGCTGGTCGAGGACTATCGTCAGGCTGCCGTGCGCGCCAAGCGTGCCGGCTTCGACATGATCGAGGTACATGCCGCCAACGCCTATCTGCTCAACCAGTTCATGGCGACCGGTACCAACCAGCGCACCGACCAGTACGGTGGTTCGGTCGAGAATCGTGCACGTCTGACACTGGAAGTCGTCGATGCCGTCGCCGAGGTCTTCGGGCCGGAGCGCACCGGCATCCGTCTGACGCCCTTCATCGAGATCTTCGGTCTCACCGATGACGAGCCGGAAGAGATGGCCTTCTATATGGCAGACCAGCTCTCCAGACGTGGCATTGCCTACGTGCACGTCAACGAGCCGGACTGGGCCGGCGGCGACGTCAAGTTCACCGATGACTTCCGCCGCGCACTGCGGGAGCGCGTCAAGGGCGCGCTGATCTTCTGCGGTCATTACGATGGGGAGCGTGCGGCACGCATCATCGACGAGGGCATTGCGGATGCCGTCGCCATCGGGCGCCCCTACATCGCCAATCCGGACCTGATCGAACGCCTGCGTCTGGATGCGCCGCTCAACGAGCAGGATCCTGATACCTTCTACGGTGGCGGTGCCGAGGGCTACACCGATTATCCCTTCCTCGACAACGGGCATGATCGCCGTGGCTGAGGCCGACATGATTTAGCGAATGGCGTTCGATAAACGCCATCGGGGGTGGCCTCACGGGGCTGATACCCGCTATTCTTGAGCGTGGAAGCTCGTGAGCGGTCCGTCTGTCGAGGCAGTCGGGCCGCTCGCCGTCGATAGCGCTGACGCTGCTATCGAATCATCGCCTTAAGGAGGATTCAATGCAGATCAGGACTCTGATGGTGGGAGCCGCGCTGATGGTCGGTCTCGCCGGGTGCGCATCAACGGCCCAGACGACGGATGGTGCCGCTGCCAATGACGCCACCGAGACAGCCAGCGAGCAGGTTGCCGTCTACAAGGGCACCCTGCCGTGTCGTCGTTGCACGGGCATTGACCTCGATGTGCGTCTCAAGGGAGCGGAAGATGCTGCCCCGGAAGCGCGTACCTTCAGTCTCGATGCCACCTATCGCGATCATCCGCAGCAGCCCGCGCCGGAGCACTACGAGGGGCAGTGGGATGTGCTGTCAGGTACGGTGACCGACCCGAATGCCACCGTCTATGAGCTGACGCCGAATGGCGAGGGCCAGACCTACTACTTCCTGCGCCTGGACCCCCAGACACTGGAACTGGTCGACCCGCAGAAGCGCCGCTTCCAGAACGGCGAGACACTGCGTCTCAAGCGCGAGTGATGCCACCGCGTGTCATGCACGCGTGAGGTGACAGCAAGGCGGCGCAAGCCGCCTTGCTTGTGTCTGGCATCCGTGTCGGACGTTCGCATCGAGCGCCCCTGCCTGGTGCCATCGGGCGATGCGGGGCATGGGTGCCATGCCGGGCGACGTGGTCTGAAATCATTACTCCCTGACAGGATGGTCTGATGGCGAAAGCAAAGAGCGCCTTCGTATGTACCGAGTGCGGTAGCGAATTCTCGAAGTGGCAGGGGCAGTGCAGCGGCTGTCGCGAGTGGAATACCCTGCAGGAGATTCGGGTCGGTGCCACGGTATTGCCGGGGGCTGCGCCGGCTGCCGGGGGCATCAGCACTGGCGGGGCGTCACGTGGCGCCACCAGCGCCAGAGGCGGCTATGCCGGCACGCTGAGTGACAACGTGACGGATCTGTCCAACGTCTCGCTGGCCGAAGTGCCGCGCTTCTCCTCGACCTTCGGTGAGTTTGATCGCGTGCTTGGCGGCGGTCTGGTGCCTGGCTCCGCCGTATTGCTCGGCGGGCACCCCGGCGCCGGCAAGTCGACGCTGCTGCTGCAGACCGCCTGCAAGCTGGCGCAGCACAAGCGTTCGCTCTACGTCACCGGTGAAGAGTCGCTGTCGCAGGTGGCGATGCGTGCCCATCGACTGCAGCTCCCGACCCAGGGACTCAAGATGCTGGCCGAGACCAGTGTCGAGACGATTCTGGCCACCGCCGAGCGCGAGAAGCCGGAAGTGCTGATCATCGATTCCATCCAGACCATGCACCTGGAGGATCTGTCCTCCGCGCCGGGGGGCGTCTCGCAGGTGCGTGAGTCCGCCGCGGCGTTGACGCGTTTCGCCAAGCGGACCAACACCGTATTGCTGCTGGTCGGCCACGTGACCAAGGATGGCTCGCTGGCCGGCCCCAAGGTACTGGAGCACATGATCGATGCCTCCCTGTTGCTGGAAGGGGACGGTGATTCGCGCTTTCGCACCCTGCGCGGACAGAAGAACCGCTTCGGCGCGGTCAACGAGCTGGGCGTGTTCGCCATGGTCGAGCTTGGCCTGAAAGAGGTGAAGAACCCCAGTGCGATCTTCCTGTCACGCAGCGAGGAGCAATCCTCCGGCAGCCTGGTGATGGTGGTCTGGGAAGGGACTCGGCCGATCCTGATCGAGGTCCAGGCGTTGCTGGACGATTCGCCGCTGGGCAATCCCCGGCGCGTCGCGGTCGGTCTGGATGGCAACCGACTCTCGATGTTGCTGGCCGTGCTCAACAAGCACGGCGGCCTGTTCACCGGCGATCAGGATGTCTTCCTGAACGTGGTGGGCGGGGTCAAGGTGCTCGAGACCAGCGCCGACCTCGCGGTGCTGTGTGCGGTGGTATCCAGCCTGCAGAACCGCCCGCTGCCGCGTGAACTGGTGGTGTTCGGTGAGGTCGGCCTGTCCGGCGAGATCCGCCCGGTGCCCAGTGGGCAGGAGCGCATCGTCGAGGCCGCCAAGCATGGCTTCACGCGCGCCATCGTGCCCAAGGGCAATGCCCCCAAGAATCCGCCCAAGGGCATGACGATCGTCGCGGTCGACAAGTTGTCCCAGGCGCTGGAAGCCCTGTGATGGCTGCCGGCAGCTGCCACGCGCAAGCTTTCCGGTGACATTCCGCCTGAAACGCACAAGGCCAGCCTCGCGGCTGGCCTTGTGCATATGGGATTGCCACTGGGCGTGATGTCAGTCCTGGTTGTCAGCCTGACGGGCGGCGTGAGCGCAGGCCTTGAGGCGCGCGACCAGCTGCTCGACGCCACGCTCGCGCATCAGCGCCTCGTTGCGCGCCGGCACCTCTTCCACATCCCCCGAATAGGCATTGATCGCCGCCTCGACCGAGCTTTCCCGCAGCAGGTGCAGCATCGGGAAGGGCGAGCGGTTGGTGTAGTTCGCGGCGTCGTCTTCCTCGGTATCCTCGAAGACATAGTCCGGATGGAAGCTGGCCAGCTGATAGATGCCCTCATAGCCCTGCATCTCGAGCAGTGCCTCAGCGTAATCCAGCAGCTCCAGATAGGCATCGAAGTCGCGGAAGCCATCCTTGAAGATCACCAGGGTGGTTTCGGCATCGCGATTGGCATCGAGGTTGAGGAGTTCATCGCCGAGTGCCTGCAGGCAACGCTCGAGTCCCGCGCCGGGGATGACGGCGTACTGGACGCTGTTGCGCGCCACTTCACGTGCCGCGAATGGGCATAGATTGTCCGCGATGATGTGCGTCTCGACCCACTGGCGGGTGGTCTCGATGGCCTCGGCCTCACTGACCTCAAGTGCAGGCGTATAGCCGGCCGACGGAGTGGAAGAGGTGGTGTCAGCAGGCGTAGCGTCGGTGGTCATGGCGTCAGGGTCCGCAGCGGTGTCAGGAGGGTGCATTGTCACTGCTCATGCCGGCCATGGCCAGTCCGGATTGGCAGCGCGCCACGATTGTCGCCGGTATCGCTACCGACAAAGGGAGCCCCGGGCCGGCGAGTACGGTTCGCTGACACGCTGTTTCATCAGCGTATTCAGGGATAGACTTGCCGGGGCCGGACGTCGCCACGCCCGGCCCCGGCATCGTTTCTTCACGGAGGCGATGGCCTCTCCCGCAGCCCACGCACCTTCATGGAGGCACTTCTTGCCCGCTGACAATCCACCGCCACGCCAGCCTGCCGATGATGCCTCTGCCACGTCGAGTGCCACGGCATACCGCCTGTCACGCCTGCTGCCGTTTCTGGGCTGGATGCGCCAGCTGTCGCCGAGAGATGCGCGCGCGGACCTGATCGCCGGGCTGAGCGGTGCGGTGCTGGTACTGCCTCAGGGGGTGGCCTACGCGCTGATCGCGGGGTTGCCTCCGGCACATGGACTCTATGCCGCCATCGTGGTCGCGATCATCGCCGGACTCTTCGGCTGCTCGCGTCATATGGTCAGCGGGCCGGCCGCCGCCATCTCGATGGTGGTCTTCGGTACCGTCTCGACCCTGGCCACCCCCGGCAGTCCGGAATACCTGCCGCTGGTGCTGGCGCTGACCTGCATGGTCGGCATCATCCAGCTCGCACTCGGGCTGCTGCGCATGGGGGCGCTGGTCAATCTGATCTCGCATACCGTGGTGATCGGCTTCACCGCCGGTGCCGGCGTATTGATCGCCACCAGTCAGCTCAAGCATCTGTTCGGTATCGCGCTGGGAGATGCCTCGAGCTTCCTCGGCACCTGGTGGGCATTGCTTGGGCACCTGGAAGACACTTCGTGGTCGACCCTGATCACCGGCCTCAGTACGCTCGCCAGTGCCTTGCTGGTGCGACGGGTGAATCGCAGACTGCCGTGGATGCTGGTCGCGATGGCCGTCGGTTGCGGGGTTGCGGCATTGCTGGGTGGCAGCGAGGCAGGCATCCCGATGGTGGGGGCCCTCTCCGGCAGCCTGCCGCCGCTTTCTCTGCCGCCACTGGGGTTTGACACCCTGCGCTCGCTGGGCGGTGCGGCCTTTGCGCTGGCGGTTCTCGGCTTGATCGAGGCGGTCTCCATCGCCCGCGCCATCGGGGTACGCTCGCATCAGCGCATCGATGGCAATCAGGAGTTCATCGGCCAGGGGCTGTCGAATCTGGTCGGCAGCTTCTTCTCGTGCTTCGCCGGCTCCGGCTCCTTCACCCGTTCAGGGGCCAACTACGATGCCGGCGCCCGCACGCCGCTGTCGGTGATGATCGCGGCCCTGATCGTGCTGGCGGTGCTGTTGCTGGTGCCGAATGTCACGGCCTGGCTGCCATTGCCCGCCATGGCGGGCCTGATCATGGTGATCGCCGCCAACCTGATCGAATTCAGTCATATCCGTCAGATTCTCACCGTCAGCCGCGAGGAAGCGGTGGTGCTGGTGATCACCTTCCTCGCCACGCTGCTGCTGCCGCTTGAGTTCGCCATCTTCGCCGGCGTGCTGGTGTCGCTGGTGCTGTATCTGAATCGCACCTCGCGTCCACGTCTGGTGGAAATGGCACCGGACCCCGAACACCCGGAGCTGGGCGTGCGCAATGCCGAGCGCTACCAGCTGACCCAATGCCGTGAGGTCGTCATCCTGCGAGTGGATGGCTCGCTGTTCTTCGGCGCGGTGGACCACGTCCAGCGCAAGCTGGCGCGCTATACCGGCAAGCACGTCATCCTGCTCGGCACCGGCTGCAACTTCATCGACATCGCGGGGGCCGAGATGCTCGAGATCGAGCAGCGCCGCCTACAGGATGCCGGCGGCAGCCTGAGCATGTGCGGCTTCCGACGCTACGCGCTGGAAGTGATGGAGCGCGGAGGCTTCCTTGAGCGCATGGGGGATGAGCACTACTTTCATACTGCCGAGGCGGCCATTGCCGCGCTGCGCGAGGCAGTGTCCGAGGCGCATCGGCCACACGACGGCGAGCCGGCCGCATGTGCGTCCTGCCCGCTGTTCGGCCCTGACAGCATCGGCCCGAGCCAGGGCATTCGTCTGACGCCGCCGCTGGCCTGAGCGGGTGGTGCGGCAGCTGGCGGGGCGAGAGTTGGCGGCACGCGAGACGGCAAGGCTGGGGGCCATGTCGTGCATGCGATAGAATGCCAGCCATCGATGTGCCGGGTGCGAGTCGCCGGCCATTGCCTCATTTCAGTTTTCCAGTCGAGAGATGCCCATGAGTTTGCCCACCGTGGCGGCCAGCTGCGATCTGATTCGCGATGGCCGTCCGCTGATCGATGTGCGTGCACCGATCGAATTTGCGGCCGGCTCCCTGCCGGGGGCCGTCAACCTTCCGCTGATGGATGACGAGGAACGTCACCGGGTCGGTCTGCAGTACAAGCAGGTCGGCCCGGAGTCGGCGGTGCATCTGGGTCATCAGCTGGTCAGTGGCGGGATCAAGCGCGCCAGGATTCGTGCCTGGGTCGAGCACGTCGAGCGCCATCCCGAGGCGGTTCTCTACTGCTTCCGGGGCGGCATGCGCTCTCAGCTCAGCCAGCAATGGTTGAAGGAGGCAGGCATCGAGCGCCCGCGGATCGCCGGGGGCTGGAAGGCCATGCGTCAGCAGCTTTGCCAGCATATCGATGAGCGCGTCGAGCAGGCCCCGATGCTGCTGATCGGTGGCCTGACCGGCTGCGCCAAGACCGAGCTGATCCATGCGCTTGACAATGGCATCGACCTGGAAGGCTGCGCGCGCCACAAGGGCTCGGCCTTCGGCCGTCACCCCTTCCCGGCACCGAGCCAGATCGACTTCGAGCATCGCATCAGCGCCGAGATGCTGTCACTGGCCGCGGACGCGCCCACCGTCATGGAAGATGAGTCGCGCTTCATCGGCAGCGTCAACATTCCGCTGCAGGCATGGCGCGCGATGGAGGCTGCCCCGCTGGTGAGAGTCGAGATGCCACTGGACTGGCGACTGGTGCAGATTCAGAAGGACTACATCGAAGGGCTGTGGGCCACCTACAGCGGACACTATGGTGACTTCCTCGGCTGGGCACTGCTGCAGCGTCAGCTGCGTCAGGCGTTGCTGCGTCTGCGCAAGCGGTTGGGCAGTGCACGTCTGGCGCGCCTGATTCGCATGCAGGACATCGCCTTCCGTGAACACAAGCGCGGCAATCCCACTGCCCATGAGGGCTGGCTGGCCCCGCTGCTCAGCGAATACTACGACCCCATGTACCGTTATCAGCTCGAGAAGCACGAGCGTACTTTCCTGCATGTCGGCGACTGGGACAACACGCTCGCCTTCGTGCGTGACTGGAGCGCCACGCATCGCTGGCAGCGCTGAGTCGTCGTAGGGCCCCAGCGCCGCCCGGGAGCGCCTCAGGCGTCGAGCCAGTCCACCAGCAGGCGGTCCAGCAGGGCGGCCTGCCGATCAAAGCGCTTCGGGTCTTCCAGCAGCGTGTCTTCTGACTGCACTCCGCGTCCCTCATTCGGGGCGGGGTGATGCCGGAGACGGTCACGCGTTGCGCCGGCATCCAGATGGGGATGGAAGTTGAGCGCCAGCACCCGGCCAGCATCCCAGCTGAATCCGGCGATCGGGGTATGCTCACCACTGGCCAGCAGCTCGCAATCCTCCGGCAGGCCACAGATCTCCTCATGCCACAGCAGCGTCTCGAATTCGGCGGGCAGTCCCACGGGACACTCGTCACTGCGCGTGAGCGTGGCCCAGCGACGCTGCGGCACCACGGCCGGAGACACGATGGCGCCGAGTTGCTCGGCGATGAGGCGCGCGCCCAGCCCGATGCCCAGTACGGGACGGTTGCTGTTGAGCGCGCGGCGAATCAGCTTGCGCTGCAGGCGCAGTGGCTGTGATTGGGCGCTCTCGGCACCTGACAATGGCTGAGGGCCATCCAGGATCACCAGCGCCTGGAAATCGTCGATGCCGGGGAGCGTCTCGCCATCCAGCGGGAAGCTGGTGTTGTAGCTGTGGCCCATGCCGACAAGCCAGTCGCTCAGGCGTACAGAGTCCTGCCAGCCTTGTGATCGTGGCAGGGCATCAGTCGCTGAGTGAGGCGCTGCGTCGGGGATAAGGCCTTGATGTATGAAGTAAAGGTGCATGGCGTCATCATGCGTGAGCCATCTGGCAGCGTAAAGACCCGAGGTCTGCGCTCGTGTGCCCCTGATGCCCGCCATTGCGCAGCGTGCAGGTGGAGGTATCGTGCTGGATGAGCTTGATCACAAACAGGGGAGAGCGTGATGCGTGCTGAACTGCTCGAGCAGATATACACCGTGGTGGCGCAGATTCCGGCAGGGCGAATCACGACCTACGGGCGAATCGCCAGCATGACCGATGGCGCCACCGCACGCATGGTCGGCTCGGCCATGCGCCATCTGCCGGATGGCCATCAATTGCCCTGGCATCGGGTGATCAATGCCTCGCTCAAGGTCGCCGACCACGGTGGCGCGGTGCGTCAGCGCGAGAAACTGCGCAGCGAAGGCGTGCTGTTCGATGCTGTCGGCCGCGTGCCCAGAGAATGTCTGTGGCCGTGAATCTCGCCGCGGCAAAGTCTCGTTCGTCAGACCGCCTGAGTGCGCTACCCTAACGCATGTCCCATGCCATCTATGGCGGGCTGTCGGCTGGCGGGTTTCCCCCTCCCGACATGTGTCCCGCCTCTTTGAAAAGTGAAGTGAGAAGAGAGCCGTCATGACTCAGCCTGTTCCCGGTTTCCGCGCGCGTCTGGAAGCGCTGGCCCCCGTTCGCCGTACCGCCTTCATGGCAACGCTGACCGAGCGACTCCTGCCCAATGCCGGCTTCTACGCCGAGGCCAATGGCACCGCCAGCGCGCTGGAGACCACGCGCGAGTTGCGCAAGCTGCTGGACCTCGTCTGGGAGCAGCTGCGCGTCCGCGATGCCAAGATCGATTTCTCGCTGCAGGCCGAGAAGGTCACGGCCTTCGAGCCCGACGAGCATGACGACAGCTTCGGTGCGCGCCGTGCACTGGAAGCCGTCATGGCGCTGACCGCCTGCATCGATGTGCTGATCAGTGAGGAGCCGGAAGCCGCGCTCAAGGTCAGTCGCCTGTCCGCCGATGGCGTCCGCGCGCTGATCGACCTGCAGGCCGGTGAGGGCATCGAGCAGGAAGCGCTGGAAGCCATGATTCGCGAACATCCGCTGATGGTCGATGAGCGCGACTTCCAGGACGCCGTGCTGGAGAGTGTCGAGGCTCCGCGTCTTGAGCGTGATGACTGGCGAGCGCTCAAGCGGCTGGGGCGTAACGAGGATGTCAGCAATCTGGGGCTATCCTTGCAGGAATGAGCCCCCGGAAGACCGGGTGAGCAAGCCTGCCCGGCTGACACTGGCAGCCAGGCCATTCCCTTGGAGAGACAGATGGGCAAGACGAGTCAGATGCTTTCCCGCACAGGCGTTGATCCCTTGAATGGCCTGATCCTCGCGCATCTCGAGTCAATGCAGCAGCATCTGGCGCAGGCGACGCTCAGCGCGCAGGAGGTCCATGCGCTGCGCGTCGACTGCAAGCAGCTGCGGGGCTGGTGGCAACTGCGACGTGAGTCACTGGGCAAGGCGGCGGTGAGTGAGCATCAGGCGCGTCCGCGCGCCATCGCCAGGGCATTGGCCGGCCCGCGTGAGGCGCGCATGCTGCGCAAGACCCATGCGCGCGCCTATGCCTGGGTGGATGAGCGTAGCCAGCGTCTGCTGGATGCGCTGCGTCCGGGGCTGATCAGTGCCGCATTGAGCGAGTCGGTGGCGGAGCTGGATCACGCACCTCTGAAACGGCTGCTGAGCGACGAGGTGGCCGCCTGGCAGGCCGCTCCGCTGACGGGAGAGGAGCTCACGGCCGGATTGGAATTCAGTCGTCACCGCCTCCACAAGCTGGCGGCGCGGGTGATCAGCGAGCGGGAGATCGAGACGTCCCACCGGCTGCGCAAGTGGATCAAGTACCGCAGGTTCCAGCTGGCACTGGCGCATGCGGCGCTGGGGGAGACGGCAGGGCGTGAACTCGAGTCACCGAGTCGTGGGCGTCGTCGTGAGCCGGAATTGCTCGACAAGGCAGCATCCCGTCTGGGCAATCAGCATGACCTTGCCGAGCTGGCGCTGTGGGTCGGCGAGCGGGTGATGCTGCCCGCCGCCGAGAAGCATCTGGTGGGTGATATTCTGCGACTTGCCGACCAGCGACTCGAGCAGGCGCTCACGCCACTGGCGAAGCTGGGCTACGCCTGAGCGCTGTCGTCGCCTGACCTGCGGGTAATGTCTCTGAAGACACGAACGCCGCCATTCCCTGAGGAGTGGCGGCGTTCGTGTATCTACCTGACGCGAAGGAGATCGTTCAGAGGCGCATCTCGATACCGCGCTCGGCCATGTAGGCCTTGGCTTGCGGGATGGTGTACTCGGCGAAGTGGAAGATGCTGGCGGCCAGCACCGCATCCGCCCCGCCCTCGAGCACGCCGTCCACCAGATGGTCGAGAGTCCCGACCCCACCGGAGGCGATGACCGGCACGCTGACGGCGTCGGAGATGGCGCGTGTCACGCCGAGATCGAAGCCGGCCTTGGTGCCATCGCGGTCCATGCTGGTCAGCAGCAATTCACCGGCGCCCAGCTCGACCATCTTCTTCGCCCACTCGACAGCGTCGAGCCCGGTTGGCTTGCGCCCGCCGTGGGTGAAGATTTCCCAGCGCGGAGTCTCGCCGCCTTCGCTGACGCGCTTGGCGTCGATGGCGACCACGATGCACTGGCTGCCGAAGCGGTCCGCCGCTTCACGCACGAAGTCCGGGTTGAACACGGCGGCGGTATTGATCGAGACCTTGTCCGCGCCGGCATTCAGCATGGTGCGGATGTCCTCGCAGGTACGGATGCCACCACCGACCGTCAGCGGGATGAACACCTCACCGGCGATGCGCGACACCATGTCGACCGTGGTGCCACGGTTGTCGACGCTGGCGGTGATGTCGAGGAAGGTGATCTCGTCGGCGCCTTGCTCGTTGTAGCGCTTGGCGACCTCGACCGGATCACCGGCATCGCGGATACCGACGAAGTTGACGCCCTTGACGACGCGACCGGCGTCGACGTCCAGACACGGGATGATGCGTTTGGCGAGTGCCATGATCGCTCCCCTCAGGCCGTGCGGCCGGTGATGGCGTCGGACAGCGCCTGTGCTTCGGCGATATCCAGGCTGCCTTCATAGATGGCGCGACCGGTGATGGCGCCGAGGATGCCCTGATCGGCCACTTCAGCCAGGCCACGGATGTCATCCAGATTGGTCACGCCGCCGGAGGCGATCACCGGGATGCCGCCTTCGCGGGCCAGTGCCACGGTAGCCTCGATGTTGACGCCCTGCATCATGCCGTCGCGGGCGATGTCGGTGTAGACGATGGAGGACACGCCGTCATTGGCGAAACGCTTGGCAAGCTCGGTCGCCTTGATGGTGGAGACCTCGGCCCAGCCATCGGTGGCCACGAAGCCATCACGCGCATCGAGACCGACGATGATGCGGCCCGGGAAGGCGCGGCACATCTCGGCGACGAAGGCCGGTTCCTTCACGGCCTTGGTGCCGATAATGACCTGACCGACGCCGGCTTCCAGATAGTGCTCGATGGTCGCGGCATCCCGGATGCCACCGCCGATCTGGATCGGCAGCTCCGGGTAGGCGCGGGCGATGCGTGTCACGGCGTCACCATTGACCGGCTTGCCTTCGAAGGCACCGTTGAGATCGACCAGATGCAGGCGGCGACCACCGGCCTCGACCCAGCGCGCGGCCATGGCCAGCGGGTCATCGCCGTAGTTGGTGGAGTCTTCCATGCGGCCTTGCTTCAGGCGTACGCACTGACCGTCCTTGAGATCGATCGCGGGGATTACCAGCATGTCGGGTGTCCTCTCGGCGTGTCTTGGCACGCCTGAATTGTCGTCGGTATATCGAAGGCGGATGAATCGGTGCCCGACTCGCAAGGCAGGCACCGACGGTCACGCAGGTGAGCCCTCAGGGCTGCCAGCGGACGAAATTCTCGAGCAGCTTGAGGCCGGCGGCCGCACTCTTCTCCGGGTGGAACTGCACCGCGAACAGGCTGCCCTCACCGATGGCGACGTGCGCCTCGGCACCGGCGTAATGCGTCGCGCCGAAGACCTGTGAGCGCTCGGCAGCCGAGACATAGAAGCTGTGCACGAAGTAGAAGCGCGAGTTGTCCTCGATGCCTTCCCACAGCGCATGGCCCTGGGTGTGGGCGACGTGGTTCCAGCCCATGTGCGGCACCTTGAGACGCTGGCCGTGTTCGTCCAGCTGCTGGTCATCAAAGCGCTTCACATCGCCCTTGAAGTAGGCGAGGCAATCGATGCCACCGTTCTCTTCACTGCGCTCCATCAGCATCTGCTGACCGACACACACGCCCAGCAGCGGCTTGCTGTGGTTGCTCAGCAGTTCGCCGACCAGCCCGCGCAGTTCGGCGCGCTCAAGCTCGCCCATGCAATCGCGGATGGCGCCCTGACCGGGCAGCACCACGCGGGTCGCACCACGGATGGCGCGCGGGTCACTGGTGATCACGACATTCTCGTCAGCCACATGCTCAAGTGCCTTGGCGACGGAGTGCAGGTTGCCCATGCCATAGTCGATGACGGCAATCGTCATGTCTTTCTCCCGCAGGCCGGAGGGGGCTCCGGCATTGGATGTTCATGCAGAGGAAGTGCCACCCGGTGCCCGGCAAGCGGCAATGGCTGGCGACACATCCTCTGGCCGCGCTTCACGACGCTTACAGCGAGCCCTTGGTGGAGGCGATGCGGCCTCCCATGCGCTCGTCCTCTTCCACCGCCATGCGCACGGCACGGCCGAAGGCCTTGAAGATGGTCTCCGCCTGGTGGTGGGCATTGAAGCCCTTGAGGTTGTCGATGTGCAGCGTGGCGCCGACATGGTTGACGAAGCCCTGGAAGAATTCCCAGAACAGCTGCGTATCGAAACGCCCGATGTTGCCGCGCGTGAACTCGCACTGCATGAACAGGCCCGGGCGACCGGAGAAGTCGATCACCACGCGTGACAGGGCTTCGTCCAGCGGCACGTAGGCATGGCCGTAGCGGCGGATGCCGGCCTTGTTGCCGAGCGCCTGCGCGAAGGCCTGGCCGAGAGTGATGCCGATGTCCTCGACGGTGTGGTGGTCGTCGATGTGCAGATCACCGTCGCAGTCGACGTCGATGTCGATCACGCCGTGACGGGCGATCTGGTCCATCATGTGTTCGAGGAAGGGCACGCCGGTGTTGGCGCTCAGCTTGCCTTCGCCGTCCAGATTGATGCGAACCCGAATCTTGGTTTCCGAGGTGTTGCGATGAACCTCGGCGATACGCTCTGCCATGATGTCTCTCCAGCGGTCGGTGACCTCACCGCGGCTTCGGGGCTGATGAGGTCTGGCGCAGTCTGGGGCCTGGGTATGAGAGGCGTATGTCCAGTCCGGCCGGGAAGTGCGCATCATGTGGTTGTTGTCATGTGATGTCGCAAGTGAAAGCGTGATCCAGTGACGTTGTCGAGGTTGCGGGTCACTGATCGATGGCAGACGCGTCGTCCTTGCCTGCCCAGCCCGTCATTATAGAGAAAGGACAACGGCATCCGCTACAATGGCGGGCATTCATATCGCGGGCGAGGATCTCACCATGCCGGTCACTCTTCAGATGATCGATCACGCACGCTGGCAGGCCGATGAGCAAGTGCGCATCGACCTGTCACGCATCTATCACGAAGCCCCCGGTGAACGCCTGCCACTCGCGCCGGATGAGTTCATTCAGGCTAGCCTGGAGACCGGTCATCGCTTCTGCACCGCCTTCTTCAATGATCGCCATATCGGCGCTCTGCTGTGCGAGGACGATGGAAGGGCATGGCGCATCCGTCATTGCTGCGTGCGCAAGAGTACCCGGCGACGCGGGGTGGGAACGCGCCTGATGGCATTGATGTCGCTGGAAGCGGCGGCGCGCGAGCGCCTGCTGGTCGTGCCGGATCAAGGATTGACGCTGGCTGACGAGCTTCTGCTGTCGCGGCTCGGTTACGTGAAGGATGCCGAGCAGCAAGGCTTCGTGCTGGCCCAGACAGATAGCGAAAGCTGACGGCTGGACCGGCGTGACAGGAACTGATGACGCCGGGGCCTGTCCACCGCAGGTGAACGTTGACGCTGGCGTCTGGCATCGGGCGCACGTTCGCGCCCTCAGGTGCGACAATCGGGATCATTCACACGTGCCGGGCAATGCCTTCAGGAGCGAAGGCAGCCCGGACATCTCATCGTGTCAAAGGGAGGACGCAGATGAAAGCACTGTTCAGGGCCTTGCTGGCCATCGTCGGAGTACTGGCGCTGGTCGTGGTGGCGGGGGTGATCTATGTCACCACCTTCCTCGACCCGAATGATCTCAAGCCGCGTCTGGTCAAGGCGGTCAAGGACCAGGCGGGGCTGGAGCTGGCCCTGAACGGTCCGCTGGACTGGTCGTTCTACCCGCGCCTGGGCGTCAGTGTCGAGGACGCCCAGACCTGGCTGCCGGAGCAGGCTCACGACCAGACACCCTTCGCCTCCTTCAAGCGTGCCGAAGTCGGGGTGTCCTTCGCGCCCTTGCTGAGCGGTGAGGTGGAGGTCGAGGGCGTGTTCCTCGATGGCCTGAAACTGGACCTCAAGCGAGACGCTGACGGGCGAGGCAACTGGGAGAGTCTGTTGCAGCATGCTGCCGATGCCGCCGAGAGCGGTGCGGCGGACAAGGCCCTGCCTCCCGCCAAGAGTGCCGGTGTCGCCATGGCCGATGAGACGCAGGGAGATGCCGGTGTCAGCGATGGCGCTGAAGGCATGGCCGTCAATCTCGATATCGCCTCGATTCAGGTCACCAATGGGCAAATCACCTACCAGGATGCTGCCAGCGGTCTCGACATGACGCTCAATGAGCTGGCATTGAGCTCCAGCAACGTCAGCCCGACCAAGGCGTTCCCGGTGGAGCTGTCCTTCGTGGCGGAGGGGCGTGAGCCTGAGCTGCGCAGCACCATCAATCTGGACGGCAAGGTGGCGCTGGACCTTCAGAACGGTCGCCATGTCCTGACCGGCATCAGCCTGGATACCGCCACCAGCATGCCGTCGCTGAGCGAGCAGTCCCAGCAGCTGGCGCTGGAGATCGATACCCTGACACTGGATACCGAGCAGCAGCGCTATCGCATCGAGGGTGGGGAGCTGGATGCCTCGCTCAACGAACCGTCGCTGGGAGAGAAGGCGCTGCCGGTGAAGGCGACCTTCGGGGCGGAAGCGGATCTTGCCGAAGGCACCGCGACGCTCTCCGATCTGCTGCTGACTTCGGGCAGTGACCTGCGTCTCAGCGGGGCGCTCAAGGCCAGTGACATCACGGGCGAGGCGCTGAGCTACAGCGGGCAGTTCAAGCTGGCCCCGCTGTCGCCCAAGGCGTGGATGACGCGGGTCGGCATGCAGGCACCGCAGACGGCACGCGGCGATGCACTGACCTCGCTGGCATTCTCCAGCCCGCTCAAGGGCGATCTGTCACAGGTACAGCTGACCAACCTGGTGATGGCGCTGGATGACACCACCATCAACGGACGTCTCGGCTCCTCCTTCGATGCCTCGCAGATCACCTTTGATCTGGATGTCGATGCGCTGAATCTGGATGACTACCTCCCGCCGCAGACCAGCGAGAAGACTGCGAGTCTCGGTACGGGGATGACGGCAGGACTGGTGGCGCCGGCCTACGCGGCTGACGGCGATGCAGAGGTGTTGCCGGTGGAGCTGCTCAGAACTCTCGGGCTCAAGGGCCAGCTGGACATCGCGAACCTCACGGCATCCGGACTCGAGATGCGCAAGGTGTCCGCCAAGCTGTCCGGCCAGCCGGGACTGCAGCAGCTCGATAGCCTGACGGCCAGTCTGTACGGCGGTAGCCTGGCAGCCAGTGCCCGCATCGACAGTCGCAAGACACCGCTGACCATGAGCTTCGGCGAGAAGTTGACCAATCTGGATATCGCGCCATTCCTCAAGGCACTGGCGCCTGAGCAGGATGACATCCTGCGTGGCCGTCTGACGCTCAATGGCGACTACACCACCAGCACCAATCAACTCGACAGCATGAAGCGCAACCTGAATGGTTCGGGTGACTTCGAGATTCGCAATGGCGAGATACTCGACGTCAATGTGTCCGAGAAGATGTGCACCACGGTGGCGACGCTGAGTGGCAAGACGTCCTCGCGTGACTGGGCGGCGAATACCCCGCTGGAACGCGCACAGGGCAGCTTCAAGGTCACCAATGGCGTGATCAGCAATCAGGATCTGGCACTGGCGATCCCGGGTATCGCGCTGGATGGCAAGGGGCAGCTCAACCTGCCGACCGAAGCCTTTGACTACAACGTGGCGGCGCGCTTCATCGAAGGAACGGATGACGCTGCCTGTGAGGTCAATCCGCGTCTGGTCAAGCTGCGTTTCCCGGTGCAGTGTCAGGGCAACCTGAGCGGTGAACCGGGCGAATGGTGCGGCTTCGACCAGAAGGGCTTCCAGACGGCCGCCGCGGAACTGGCCAAGGATGAAGCCAAGCGCAAGGCGGGCGAGAAGGTCAGCGAGAAGCTGGATGAGAAGCTCGATGAAGACACGCGCAAGAAGATCGATGACAAGCTGGGCGAAGGCGCCAGCGACAAGCTGAAGGGCGCGATTCAGGGGCTGTTCAACTGATCACGCGCTCCTAGCACAGCAAGACCGGCACGCCAGTCCCTCGGGGCTGGCGTGCTGCCGTTGGAGCCCAGACCATGGCGCGCCATGGTACGAGTCACGAGTAGAGGAAGTCTTGATGGCGGTACCTGACACTGCGGCCACGCCTGACGTGGCGGCGTCTGATACCCACGCCCCGCCAGGCGTGGCAAGCATTGCGCTGAGCCCGGAGGAATTCCAGGCCCGCGTGTTCGACTGGTTCGATGAGCATGGCCGCAAGCACCTGCCCTGGCAGGAGAACACCACCCCGTATCGTGTGTGGGTCTCGGAGATCATGCTCCAGCAGACCCAGGTCGCGACGGTGCTGCCGTACTACGCCCGCTTCATGGAGCGCTTCCCGGATGTCGCGGCGCTGGCGGCGGCGGAGATCGATGAGGTGCTGCACCTGTGGACGGGGCTTGGCTACTACGCCCGGGCGCGCAATCTGCACAAGGCCGCTCAACAGGTGGTCGCTGAGTATGGCGGCACCTTCCCGGTCGAGAGTGTCGAGGCACTGTCGGCCTTGCCAGGTATCGGGCGCTCGACCGCCGGGGCGATCATCAGCATCAGCACCGGACAACGGGCGCCGATTCTCGATGGCAACGTCAAGCGCGTGCTGGCTCGCCTGCATGCCGTGGAAGGCTGGCCGGGACGGCCGGCCGTGGAGCGCAAGCTGTGGACGCTGGCGGAGCGCTACACGCCGCAGGTGCGGCTGGCGGACTGGACCCAGGCGATGATGGATCTCGGGGCCACCCTGTGCACGCGCGGCAGCAAGCCGGATTGTACGCGCTGTCCCTTCGAGGAAGTCTGTGTGGCGCATGCACGCGGCGAGGAAAAGCGCTTCCCCGAGAGCAAGCCCAAGAAGGCTATTCCGACACGTCAGACGCTGATGCTGCTGGTCAGTGACGAGGCGGGCCGGATTCTGCTCGAACGACGCCCACCGACGGGCATCTGGGGCGGCCTGTGGGCGCCGCCGCTGGTCGAGGACCGTGAGGCCGCGCGGGAGTGGGTTGCCCGTGAAGCGCGAGGCGCGCATCTGGAGGCGCCGCTGGACAGTTTCGAGCATGTCTTCAGCCACTTCCGGCTGACCATCACGCCGCAGCCGGTCCAGCTGGGAGCGGCGGAACTGACGCCGTCGGCGGAGGATGGCGTCAACGAACACGGAGCAGACCGTCGTTTCGTCGACCCCGCCGCGCCGGATGCCGTGGGCCTGCCGGCACCGGTCAAGGCGCTGCTGGCACGCTGCACGGATGATCTGTTCGGGCTGTGAGCGAGTCGCTCTCATCGACAGGCCTCGGACGCCTGGGGGAAACCCGCTCAAGCGTGCGAGAATGAGGCAATCGATTGAGCGTCTGGCGAAGGCTCGGCGCTCAACCGCACTGACATCCAGTTCTCTTACGGAGTTACCCATGCGCACCGTACATTGCCGCAAGTATGACCAGGACCTGCCGGGTCTCGACTTTCCGCCGCTGCCGGGCGAGAAGGGCCAGGATATCTGGGCCAACGTCTCGAAGCAGGCATGGGAAGAATGGCAGGCGCTGCAGACACGCCTGATCAACGAGAAGCACCTCAACATGATGGATGCCGACAGCCGTCGCTATCTGATGGAGCAGATGGAGCGTTTCTTCCGCAACGAAGAGACCGATCAGGCCGAAGGTTTCGTCCCGACTGACGCCGCCGCCAAGGGCGAAGCGCAGGGCGGACAGGGCTACGAAGTCTGACGAGACGGCGAGGGCGATGGAAGACGAATAACGACGCCAAATTCTTGATAAGCAAGGGTTGACGTCGGGAAAGGTTTTCTATTTAATACGTCCTCGTTGGCAAGGGCCAGATAGCTCAGTTGGTAGAGCAGGGGATTGAAAATCCCCGTGTCGGCGGTTCGATTCCGTCTCTGGCCACCAAGTGTTGGGGTATAGCCAAGTGGTAAGGCACCGGTTTTTGGTATCGGCATTCCCAGGTTCGAGTCCTGGTACCCCAGCCAGCTGACATGCAGTAACGTAGTAAGAAGACTCATATCATGAGTTCTTTGTGCCGGCTTAGCTCAGTTGGTAGAGCAACTGACTTGTAATCAGTAGGTCGAGGGTTCGACTCCTTTAGCCGGCACCATCTTCAGGCTTCTGTAGATGAACGAAGAACGCAGGATATCGAAGTCGCCCAGGCGGCTTTTTTTGTGTCTTCCGGTCGGCCAGATAGCTCAGTTGGTAGAGCAGGGGATTGAAAATCCCCGTGTCGGCGGTTCGATTCCGTCTCTGGCCACCAAATTGGGGTATAGCCAAGTGGTAAGGCACCGGTTTTTGGTATCGGCATTCCCAGGTTCGAGTCCTGGTACCCCAGCCAATTCTGGCTAGCAGATGAAGTCGCAGGATGAATTCGGCAGCCAACAGAAAAGCCACCCTCCGGGGTGGCTTTTTTGCGTCTGGCGTCTGCTCGCCTTGCGTCTTTCGGCGCTCAATGCGCGGCGGATGAGCCGGGGTGATGGGCCTGCCAGCTGAGGCGTTTGCGATAGATGGTCGATGGGGCGATTTCCAGAATGGCAGCGGCACGCGGAATGCTGCCATCGCATGCCGCTATCACCGTCTCGATGGCATCCCGCTCCACCATCCACAGCGGGCGCTGCCAGAGGCCCTGGTTCTCGGCGCCGGGTGGTGCGTGCTCGAGTCTCTCGTGTGAGCCGCCGTGTGCTGGCAGGTCCAGCATGGCGGCCGTGAGACTCTCGCCCTCGTGGAGGATGATGGCGCGGCGCAGGGTGTTTTCCAGCTCGCGCACGTTGCCCGGCCAATCGTGGGCCAGCAGCGCCTGCTCCGCGCAGGCGCTCAGGCTGGTGAAATGCTTGCCTTCGTGGCTGGCCATGCGACTCAGCAAGCCGTTGGCGATCTCGAGAATGTCACTTCCGCGCTCGCGCAGGGGCGGCACCTTGAGCGGGATGACGTGCAGGCGGTAGAAGAGGTCTTCGCGGAAGCGATGGGTCTCCACCAGCTGACGCGGGTCCTGATGCGTGGCACAGACGATACGGCAGTTGACCTCGACCGTGCGTGTCGCGCCCACGGGCATCACCTGGCCGGTCTGCAGAAAGCGCAACAGCTTGCTCTGCAGTGGCAAGGGCAGTTCGGCGATCTCATCCAGGAACAGCGTCCCGCCATCCGCTGCCACGGCCAGGCCCTGCTGGGCACTGACGGCACCGGTAAAGGCGCCACGCACATGCCCGAACAGCTGTGATTCCAATAGCTCCGCCGGGATGGCAGCACAGTTGACGGCGATGAAAGGGCCTTCGCGTACCGGGCTGTGGCGGTGGATGGCAGTGGCGCATAGCTCCTTGCCGCTGCCGCTTTCGCCGGTGATGAAGATGGGGGCGTCCGAATGGGCGACCTGTATGAGGGTGCGATAGAGGGTCTGCATGGACGATGAGCCTCCGATGAACCCCTCAAAACCGTTAGGCCGGCCTGTCGGTAGAGACTTCACCCGTGCGGGGGAGTCGACAGTCAGATTCAACGCAGTGGTGATCGGCGTAGCCTGATGGTGAGCCTTCAGTGCGGTCATGAGTGATGTTCCCTTGCTGCTGGACCCCTGTCAGCAGCTCGTAGAGCATCGCTGCAGGAGCATAATTGTCGGGCTGCTTCTGGTGACAGCCTCTCGGAAGGACACACGCTTCCCAAGCGTTGAGTCTTCGTCATGCGGGTTGTTGCGCGTCCTTTTCCAAGCTTACTCAAACGTGAGAGATGATCATGGCGGCTTTTAGTGGGTTTTTTCCGCTGCGCGCGAGGGTCAGATATCTCATCCCACCCGTTGGCATGATGACCAACTCTCTCCTCACGTTTGACACGTGAGTCTGATGTTCTCAAGTGCCCTGCCTAGGCCGTCGCGCCTTGCCCGGGCGGGGCATCATGGGGCTTCTTCCTCTTCATCATCCGCATTGTTGTGGGTGATGGTGAAATCCGTTGACGACGTCTGCGAACTGCCATCGGCGGACTGGTCCGCCGTGCTGTCGATGGTGCCGGTGGAGCCATCACTCAGGGTCTGTTCAATCTGCTGCCAGTTGCCGATCGAGGTACTGCTGCCGGTATTGAGCGTGTATGCGCCGATATTGGTCTCGGACCCTTCCCCCAGGCTGCCGGCCTTCTTGCTCTCGTAGAGGATCAGGGCGGTTTCTGCACTGCGCGCCGGGAAGTCGTAGGGGAAGGGGCCCATCAACGAGTTGGCGCTGGCGCTACCGGCCAGCAGGAATCCCGCGCCCACGACTCCCAGGCTGATACGTGTGAAAGCATTCATGTCTTGCTCCTTTCGGTCTGTGAAAGATGCAGTGTCTGATGCGTGAGACGTCTGATGTCAGCAGGTGCTGAAACACACGCGGGTTGCCCCGCGTGTGTTGGTTGCCTGCAGAGGGGTTACGGAGTCACGGGGCCGACGCTGATGGACATGTTGTTACCCACGGAGGTCGCGGCATTATTGATGACCGGGCCTTCGAAGCTGCCTGTCGGCGGCAGATCCAGCGTGATGTTGCTGACTTTGGCAGTCGAGCTGATGTTGGCGAAGCTCATCTGGGTATTGTCGGCAATCAGGGCGCTATCGATATCAGTGCTATCCAGAGTGACCGACATATTGTTGCCTACGGAGGTCGCGGCATTGTCCACGCTCAGGTTGAGAATGTTGTCGACCTTGGCCAATGATTCGACTTCAGCAGTGCCCGGGTAGAAGAAATAGCCACCAGAACCCGCCAAGAACTGCTCATTGTGTAGGTTGACCATGGCATCACTATCCACCGAGACATTGTTGCCCACCGAAGTAGCGGCATTCTCAAGCGACTCTAGGCGAGTAATGTCAGGATTAGGCGTGGAGCCGGCATAGCTGATATAGACATCGACATCAGCGTTAGCGTTTGCAACTGCATCTGCACTCGCATTGGCTGCTGAATGATGATTCCAGCTGTGTGCATTCGCAGCGGATGACGCGCTGCTGCCTGCACTGAGGCTATCAACTAGTTCGATGGAAGGGTCGCCTGCTTCACCTGCACCGTAGCTGACATCACTGACGATGGCTTCGGAGCTGACGTCACCGATCTGCTTTTGCAGACTTTCGACCATCACTAGGCCGCCTGGATCTTTGATTTTCGGGTCAATATAGACATCAATATTGACATCAGTATTGACATACCCATCCCAATTCCAATCCACGTTATTGAAGGCTTGCGCTTGGCTTGCCATCATCACACCACTTACGAGACCGATGGCGACTGCGAGCTTATTATAGGTAGTCATTGTCATGTTCCTCATGAATGTTGACTTATTGTGCTGCGCTGGATGCTGCCGGTACTTCTGATGCGGGTGCTGCTTGCAACGGTGTTGCGACTGCTGCGGTACTGCCTGATGCCGTATTGGCTGCGGCCACTTGCTGCGTGTTGCCGTCTTTCGCTGCAACATGCTGTCCCGGGTGAAGTTCACATTCCTGCCCCGCAGGTACAGGAAGTCCCAGGCCTTCAGTCAGGAGTTGGTAGGCGCCCATCTCCACGACTGATCTCACGCCCAGCTGCAGTGGTTCATTGCGCACTGCGCCGGAATCAAACTCGACCAGCTGATTGCCGAAGAAGCGATAGATGCCGGCTTCGACTTCGTAACCCACTACCTGCTTCTGCAGGCTGGTGACATAGACGGTGCGGAAGGTGCGGATGTCGACCATGCGCAGGTCCAGGCCCACATTGATGACGGCGGTCCGCAATCCGGCCCCGATTCCGCTGACGAACAGGCGAGTGCCACCACTGGAAATGTTGTAATTGAGCTCAGTGAGGGCACCGAGAACCACGAAGTGCGAGGGGAGGACGGCCAGCTTGCGTGGTGCATAGGCCATGGCCTTGTTCTCGTAAAGCTGCTGCTCGGCCAGCGGGACGCGAACATCAAGACGCTCTGTCAGGTGAACCTTGCGAGTCTTGTAGAGCGCGCTGATCAACATTTCCGAGACACCCTGAGTGACGGCGGCGCTTTCGGTTACTGTCGAATAGCTGCGTTGTCCTGTCTTGTCAGTGATCTGCCCGACGGCGATGACTGGCAGGTTTGTCGCGCCTGAAATACGGCTCAATGAGGCAAGACATTCACTGTAAGGCGTATTGTTTGAGGTGACTGGCGGCCCGACGACTGGCTCGACATTATCGAATTTCGGCTCGACTGCGGCGCAGCCCCCCAGCACTGTGGCCATGCAAGCGGCCAGACAAATCCGTGGCTTGAACATGCTGGAAGTTCCCCTGGTGTGACGCATTGTCCTGCGCCGTTCTTGTACTCTGATATGTGTCTATCAGTTGTGATGCCGTGACTTTACAGGGGCATTAAGTGTGCCAACTAAATTCACAATAGTTCACAACAACTTACGCTTATTGTCTGGTGATCATTCGCGATGCGATTTGCAAAAGGCGAAGCGTATTGGGGGGAATTGTCAGGAGGCCATGACAAGGAATGAGGCGATATATGAGTCATGATGTCTTTCATGCATGAGGCGCGTGGCCACCGCGTGAATGATGAAATGATCTATCGGGGTGACTGAGGAATCTTGTCATCCGTGAGACACAGGAGGTCTCATGTTTTCGCGAGAACGGTGATGGCGGGGGTAGTGCGCGATTGAATGGTCTTTTAACGAACTCGGGGATCAGGCGTCTGTGATTAATTCATGATTCATGGGGTTGAAGTCTGTGTCATGGCCCATAGGTGGGACAGTGCGGCCAAGCCGCAGGAATAGAACGCCGGATTCCTCTTTCCTCAATGCAAGCCATTGATGCCTTAAGGAGAGCAAGATGACAGCTTCACGCCACATGACCTCGTACAACGCCACCGCTGCGCTTTCGTCCAAGCAGCGCCACCACCACGAGATGGACGGCAGCAACGCCAGCGATGGCGCAGAGTCCTCCAATCAGCGTCTGGGTGTCCGTCAGGTCGATGCCGATCGCGATCAGGCGCCGGAAGCCTATCTGGACAAGTCAGGCAGCGACCGAGGCTCCTCCCACTCGCGCGACGCCTACCCGACGCGTCTGAGCCAGCCACCGCAGCACCTGTGGCAGAAGCGCCGCGAGCCCGTCGTGCACTCGCGCGCCGATGAGGGGCCGCTGGGGGCTGAGCAGCTCAAGCGGTTCGAGCGCGATGGCTTCCTGTTCGAGCCGGAATTCCTGGCCCCGGAAGAAGTCGAGACGCTCAAGGCCGAACTGGCTGCGCTGCTGGAGCAGGAAGATCTCCAGGGTCGTGATTTCACCATTACCGAGCCCAAGAGCCGCGAGATTCGCTCCATCTTCGCCGTGCACTTCCTGTCGGAGCGCTTCCGCCAGCTTGCCGAAGACCCGCGCCTGGTGGATCGCGCGCGCCAGATTCTGGGTGGCGATGTCTATGTCCATCAGTCGCGCATCAACTACAAGCCGGGCTTCGAGGGCAAGGGCTTCAACTGGCATTCGGACTTCGAGACCTGGCACGCCGAGGATGGCATGCCGGAAATGCGTGCGGTCAGCGCCTCGATCATCCTGAATGACAATCACCACTTCAACGGCCCGCTGATGCTGATCCCCGGCTCGCACGAAGTCTTCGTGCACTGCCTGGGTGAGACGCCGGAAGACAATCACAAGTCTTCGCTGCAGGCACAGGAAGTCGGTGTGCCCTCGCGCGAAGCGCTGCGAGAGCTGGTCGCCGAGCGTGGCATCGAGGCGCCCACCGGTGCCGCGGGTGGTCTGCTGATGTTTGACTGCAACACCTTGCATGGCTCCAACGCCAACATGTCGCCGGACCCGCGCAGCAACGCCTTCTTCGTCTACAACCGTGTCGACAATGCCATGCAGGCGCCGTTCGCGGCCTCTCGTCCGCGCCCTGAATTTCTGGCCCACCGTGCCGATGGTGGCTGGGATGAACTGGAAAAATGAGCCGCGCGTGATAGATCGCCAGCGTGAGCAAGTGAAAGGAAAGACCGAAAGGCTGAGCAGGCCAGTGGACTGAACTGCACAACCCGGGGTTGCGTTCAGGCGGCGAAATCTCGGACGTTGGTGTGGTAGTGGCAAACCGGCGGGGCGGCGTAAGATTGAGACATCTCTCATTGATCATCCATCACGCCCCGACAGGAGTTCTGCATGCCGCTTGCTCAGCGTTTTACCCCACGTTTCAGCGATGGTCGTGTCTTTGCCCATGATCTCGGCAAGGTGGTGTGCGTGGGGCGCAATTATGCTGCCCACGCCGCGGAGCTCGGCAATGAAGTGCCCAGCGAGCCGTTGCTGTTCATCAAGCCCGCCACCAGTGTGGTGCCCATGGACAAGCCGCTGCCGCTCTCGAAGCGTCGTGGCCAGTACCATTACGAGGCCGAGCTTGCGCTGCTGGTCGGCAAGCCACTGTGCGAGGCGAGTGAAGACGAGGCGCTGGACGCATTGGCCGGCATGGGGCTGGCGCTGGATCTCACCCTGCGTGAGCGTCAGAGCAAGCTCAAGGCCAAGGGCCAGCCGTGGGAACTGGCCAAGGCCTTCGACGGCAGCTGTCCGCTGTCCTCCTTCGTCGCACTGGAAGGCCCGCGCTGGCGTGATGGCGAAGGCGCACTGCATGATGTCGATTTCCAGGCACTGCAGTATCGTTTCGCCATCGACGGCGAGCAGCGTCAGCAGGCGGATACCCGTCTGATGCTGTTCCCTGTCGCGCGGCTGCTCAGCGAGATCAGCCACAGCTTCACGCTGCTGCCCGGCGACGTGGTACTGACCGGCACGCCGGAAGGGGTTGGCGAGCTGAATCCGGATCAGGCGCTGGCACTGACGCTGGATGCCCCGGATGGCAGCGGCGAGCTGCTGCGTGTCGAGACACGCACTCGCGGCGTGGCATGATGCTTGGGTCTGTCTCGAGCCTTGACGTGAGTTGGCTCTGAGGCAGCCCTGAGCGAGTTCACAACAGCCCTGAGCGAGTTGAAAACAGCCCTGAGCGGGTTAAAAAAAAGCCCCTGTCGGGATTCCGGCAGGGGCTTTTGCTGTCTGGGCTGCTGCTTTCTGGGCTTCTGCTTTCCGGGCTCGAATCTCTGAAGCAGAGATCGGCTCAATGACGGAAGGGCTCAGCTCTCCAGGTAGGTATATCCTTCCAGACCTGCCTTCAGGTCCTCGAGCAGGTCTGCCTGTTCCAGCGCGTTCAGATTGGATGACTTGAGCTGACGCGCGAGGCGTGCCGCCAGCTGATCCGGGTCGAAGTTCACGTAGCGCAGCACCTGCGCCACGCTATCGCCCTGAATGGCATGGGAAAGCTGCCATTGGCCCTCGTCGTCGAGGCTGGCATCCACGGAATCGGTATCGCCGAACAGGTTGTGCAGATCGCCGAGGATCTCCTGATAGGCGCCGACCATGAAGAAGCCGAGCAGCTTCTCTTCCTCGGCATGCCATTCCGGCAGCGGCAGGGTGGCATCCAGGCCCTGGTCATCCACATAGGTGTCGATGCGGCCATCACTGTCGCAGGTGATGTCCTGGATCACGCCACGCCGGGTCGGCGCGCGGTCGAGACCGGTCAGCGGCAGGATCGGGAAGATCTGCTCGATGCCCCAGATGTCCGGCAGTGACTGGAACAGCGAGAAATTGACGAACAGCTTGTCGGCCAGCTTCTCGTTGAGCTCATCGAGCACCGCGCGGTGCGAACGCTGGCGCGCATCGAGGCGCCCGGCGAGACTGCGACACACGTTGGTGTAGATGGCCTCCGCCTCGGCACGGATGGCGATGCTCGCCAGCCCCATCACGAAGCGCTCCTGCACCTGATGCTGGGCATGCACCACGGCGTGGTAGATCTCCACCAGCTCACGTGGCTCGAGCGCACCTTCCAGACGCGCGGCCTGTGTCCACAGCGCGGCGATCTGCAGATCATCCTCACGCGGCGTGGGCAGCGGCAGGTCGACACGCTCCTCGCCGATCACGTCCGTCACCAGCACGGCGTGGTGAGCGGTCAGGGCACGACCGGATTCGGAGATGATGTGCGGATGCGGCAGATCATGCGCCTCGCACACCGCGTGGAACGCCCCGACCACATAGTCGGCGTATTCGCGCATCGAGTAGTTGAGCGAGCAGGCGCTTTCCGAGCGCGTGCCTTCGTAGTCCACGCCCAGGCCACCGCCGACATCGACGATTTCCACGCCGGCACCGGCTTCATGCAGCCCCTGATAGAAGCGCGCGCACTCGGCCAGGCCGCGCTGGATGTCGCTGATGTCCGCGATCTGCGAGCCGAGGTGGAAGTGGACCAGCTTGAGGCAGTCCAGCGCATCCACTTCGCGCAGGCGCTCGACCAGCGCGACGATCTGGCTCGCCGTCAGGCCGAATTTCGACTTCTCGCCGCCGGTGTTCTGCCAGTTGCCCTTGCCGATGGTGGCCAGGCGCGCGCGCAGACCGATGCGCGGCCGCACGCCGAGACGTTCAGCCTCTTCCAGCACCAGTTCCAGCTCGCTGGCCTTCTCGACCACCAGGTGCACGCGGTGGCCGAGCTTCTCGCCCATCAGCGCCAGACGCACGTACTCGCGGTCCTTGTAGCCGTTGCAGACGATGACCGACGGGCCATTGTCCGACAGCGCCAGCACGGCGAGCAGTTCCGGCTTGCTGCCGGCTTCCAGGCCGACACGCCCGCGCGAGCGTTCGCTGGTCGCCAGCAGTTCCTCGACCACGCGACGCTGCTGGTTGACCTTGATCGGATAGACGGCGGTGTAGCTGGCGCCATAGCCGCGTGAGCTGATGGCGGCATCGAAGGCGGCGCACAGCTGCTCGACCCGGTCATGCAGGATATCGGCGAAGCGGATCAGCAGCGGCAGTCGCAGGCCCTGGGCGCGGGCCTTGTCGATCAGCGAGATCAGCGGCAGCGCAGGCGTACCCGGTTCGCCATGGGGGCGCACCAGCGTCAGGCCATCCTGGCCCACGTCGAAATAGCCGCTGCCCCACTGGTCAATGTTGTAGGTGCGGCGTGCTTCGGCTGCAAAGGAGGTCATCGCGGTCTCCGGAGATGGACGGCGTGAAGGCAAGCCCGGCGGTGCTCAGCGGTGTGGGCAGCGTCGGAGAAGACAATGGCGCCCGCACGGATGCGGGCGCTCAGGGGGCGCATTATGCCTGCTGGGGAGGCGCAGGCAATCGCTTTGCCACTTGCGTGGACATTCAGGCCGGCTGGGTGGCGTCGGGCAGCGGCAGGGCGCCTTCCTCGATGCGCCGGCCCAGCAGCTGGCGATACTGTGCCGGGTCCTTCGGCGTCAGGCTGTGAGCGGGCGGGTCCACGTAGACCACCAGCAGGCGTGACAGCCAGTAGCGCAGCGCGGTCATGCGCAGCATGCTCGGCCACAGGCGGCGTTCGTCAGCGTTCATCGGACGCTCGGCCAGATAGGCGCTGAGCAGGGCGTCATAACGCGCCTGATCCAGACGGCCATCGTCATTGGAGCACCAGTCATTGACCAGAATCGACAGATCGAAGATCAGGTCGCCGGTGCAGCCATTGTAGAAGTCGATGATGCCGCCGAGGCGATCGCCGTCAAACAGCGTGTTGTCGCGGAACAGATCCCCGTGCAGCGCGCCCTGTGGCAGGTCGACGCCACTGAAGACGTCTTCGCAGACATCGATCTCGTCGGCCATCAGTGCCTGGTCTTCCGGGCTCAGATAGGCCAGCACCTTGTGGTGCATCGGCTTGATCCAATGCAGGTCACGGGTGTTGGGGCGCTGGCCGGTGAAGTGCTGCGAGACGGCGTGCATGCGCCCCAGCGCCGCACCGATCTCGCGGCACTGGGCGACATTGGGCGAGACGGGCCACTTGCCCGGCATGCGCGGGAACAGCAACGCCGGCTTGCCTGCCAGCGTCTTGAGCGCCTGACCTTCGCGGTCATGCAGCGGGCCGGGCACCGGCAGCTGGTGGCCGGCGAGGAAGTCGAGCAGCTCGACGAAGAAGGGCAGTTCCTCATGCTCGCCCTGCTCGAACAGGGTCAGCACCATCTCGCGGCGGTCGGTGGTGACGAAGAAGGTCGAGTTCTCGGTGCCGTGGGCGACATCTTCCAGCGATGTCAGCGTGCCTGCATCGTACTCTGCCAGAAATTCTGCGACCTGAGCCTCGCTCAGGGGGGTAAAGACTGCCATGGGTGACTCTTCTCGCCGAAATGTGTCCGCCCCATCAGTGGCGCGCCGCTGGACCGACGCGGCGGCAATGCGCTGACAGGAGTTGTTGTCGGTAGGCAGGAGGGAGACCTCCATGCCCGGACCGAGCGCAAGGGATGCGTCCGGTCCGGGCATGATGCCCGTCACTGCCGGGTCAGATGCCGCGTGACCCGCAATGCCGAGCTTATCACTTTTTCCGCGCCCAGCCGGGCACCTTGAGCTGACTGGCCTGCGACACGCTGGAACGGGTGAAGTTGCCGTTGCCATCACTGTCGAGCAGGAAGAAGGGCGTGCCCCCCTTGGGGATGATCTCGATGGCGTACAGATGGCCGTTGACGCGGTATTCGCGCAGCTGGCGGTCATCCTGCTGACGGCTGGTGACCTGTGGCTTGGGGGCATCACTCTCGGCCACGGCCAGCGGGGCGCCCAGTGCGGTGATGACCAGCAGAAGAGCACTCGCCAGCAGCGTGGGCAGGCGCAGCGTCGGGTGCGGAGCAATCGAAGCAGTCGTGCGCATGGCATTCCTCCTTTAACACGTGAGCCTTCATCGCAGGGAGACTGGCGACAAGGCCCCGTACACAAAAGTCCTGAGCGCAAAGATTCTGTGCGCAAGCGTGCGGAGGGCAAGCGAATCGGCGATGGCCAGAAACCTTGCCTGATGGGCGCAGTCTACGACTCTTGTCAGCCGCGTGCACGATTTCACTGCCCCCGGGAGCTACCCGAAAGCCGGTCCATGCCCGCGGCGTGACTGTGCCTCGCCGCAGCCCTTGCGTATCATGACAGCCATTGATGCCGAGAGAGTTTCGGCCCCGACTCTGCTTGTCCCAAGCTCACCCTTCAGCCTACGGATGCGACTGCTCATGGCCGCCACGCCGATCGTTCTCGTCGATGGATCTTCCTACCTCTATCGTGCCTTTCATGCCCTGCCGCCGCTGACCACCTCCAAGGGCCTGCCCACCGGCGCGGTGAAGGGCGTGATCAACATGCTCAAGAGCCTGATCCGCCAGTATCCGGACAGCCCCATGGCGGTGGTGTTCGACGCCAAGGGCAAGACCTTCCGTGATGACATGTACCCCGAGTACAAGGCCCAGCGTCCGCCGATGCCCGATGACCTGCGCCTGCAGGTCGAGCCGCTGCATGCCTGCGTACGCGCGCTGGGTCTGCCGCTATTGTGCGTGGAAGGTGTCGAGGCCGATGACGTCATCGGGACTCTTGCGCGACTGGCCACCGAGGCCGGGCGTGACGCCGTCATCTCCACCGGCGACAAGGACATGGCCCAGCTGGTGAACGAGCACATCACGCTGGTCAACACCATGAAGAACGAGACGCTGGACGTGGACGGCGTCACCGAGAAGTTCGGCATTCCGCCCAATCTGATCATCGACTTCCTCGCGTTGATGGGCGACAAGGTCGACAACATTCCCGGCGTGCCGGGGGTGGGCGAGAAGACCGCGCTGGGCCTGCTGCAGGGCATGGGCGGCGGTCTCGACACCATCTACGGTGACCTCGATCGCATCAAGACGCTCAGCTTCCGCGGCGCCAAGACGCTGGCCAAGAAGATGGAAGCGCACCGCGAGGATGCCTATCTCTCCTATCGTCTCGCCACCATCAAGCTGGACTGCGAGCTGGAGCATGGCCTGGAGGACCTCGCGATCGCCGCGCCGGATACCGCCGCGTTGGTCGAGCTCTACAAGGAGATGGAGTTCCGCGCCTGGCTGAAGGAGCTGCTGGAAGGCGGTGACATGGCCGCCACCCCGCACGCCGACGAGAAGGACAGCGGTGTCGCCGGCGGTGATCTGTTCGGCGACAGCATCGCGCCGGTCGCGGAAAAGGCCTCCGGCAAGGGCAAGGCCGCCGCTGCACCGACGCCTGAGCTGGACGCGGCGGGTGACGAGGACGAGATGCCCGAGGCGCTGCCGCCACGTGAGGAGCGCAACTACCGCGCCATCACCGAGCAGGCCGAGCTGGACGCGTGGCTGGAACGCGTGCGCAACGCCACCTCGCTGTGCTTCGACCTCGAGACCACCAGCCTCAACTACATGGAAGCCGAGATCGTCGGCATCGGCATGGCGCTGGAGGTCGGCGAGGCCGTCTACATTCCCGTCGCCCACAGCTATCTGGATGCCCCCGCGCAGCTGGACCGCAAGGCCGTGCTGGAGGCGCTGACGCCGATTCTCGCCGATGGCGCCATCACCAAGATCGGCCAGAACCTCAAGTACGACATCGAGGTGCTGGCGCGCTATGACATCGCGGTGGCCGGTCCGCTGGCCGACACCATGCTGATGTCTTACGTGCTCAACTCCACCGCGACCCGTCACGACATGGACTCGCTGGCGCTCAAGTACCTGGGCGAGAGCACCATCAGCTTCACCGACATCGCCGGCAAGGGCGCCAAGCAGCTGACGTTTGACCAGATCGCGCTGGAAGAGGCGATGCCCTACGCCTGCGAGGATGTCGACATCACCCTGCGCCTCGCCGCGCTGCTGATGCCGCGCATCGAGAAACTGGGACGTCTGGGCGAGGTGCTGCGTGATTACGAATACCCGCTGATTCCGGTGCTGGCGCGCATCGAGCGCAACGGCGTCGCGATCGACCCCGAGCGCCTTCACGCCCAGACCCGTGAGCTGACCGAGCAGATCCACGACATCGAGAAGCAGGCCTTTGAGCTGGCGGGGCGCGAGTTCAACCTCTCTTCCCCCAAGCAGCTGGGCGAGATCCTCTTCGAGGAGCAGAAGCTGCCGGTCAAGAAGAAGACCCCCAAGGGTGCGCCGTCCACCGCCGAAGCCGTGCTTGAGGAGCTGGCGCTGGACTACCCGCTGCCCAAGCTGATCATGCGTCATCGTGGCATGACCAAGCTCAAGAGCACCTACACCGACAAGCTGCCGCAGCTGGTCAACCCGACCACGCGCCGCCTGCACACCAGCTACCATCAGGCCGTCACCGCCACCGGGCGTCTGTCGTCTTCCGATCCGAACCTGCAGAACATCCCGGTGCGCAGCGAAGAGGGCCGTCGCATTCGTCAGGCCTTCATCGCACGCCCCGGCTATCGCATCGTCGCGGCGGATTACTCGCAGATCGAGCTGCGCATCATGGCGCACCTCTCCGGTGACAAGGGGCTGCTCTCGGCCTTCGCCGACAACCGTGACGTGCACGCCGCCACCGCCGCGGAAGTCTTCGGTACCGAGGAATCACGTGTCAGCAGTGACCAGCGTCGCAGCGCCAAGGCCATCAACTTCGGGCTGATCTATGGCATGTCCGCCTGGGGCCTCTCGCGTCAGCTGGATATCGACCCCGGCCAGGCCAAGACCTACATCGAGCGCTACTTCGAGCGCTATCCGGGCGTCGCCACCTACATGGAAGACACTCGCCACCTCGCCGCCGAGCAGGGCTATGTCGAGACCATCTTCGGCCGTCGTCTCTACCTGCCGGAAATCGGCTCGCGCAATCACGCGCGTCGCAGTGCTGCCGAACGCACCGCCATCAACGCCCCGATGCAAGGCAGCGCCGCCGACATCATCAAGCGCGCCATGATCGACGTGGACGCCTGGCTGGCGGGCAATGACGGTGACAAGGCGTATGACGCCATGATGGTCATGCAGGTGCACGATGAACTCGTCTTCGAAGTCGCCGAAGCACAGGTCGAAGACTTCATGAAAGACGTCGCCCAGCGCATGCAGAACGCCGCCTCCCTCGACGTCCCGCTGCTCGTCGAAGTCGAGCAAGGCGACAACTGGGAAGAAGCGCACTGATTTAATAGTTGTAGATAGATGAAAACACCCTCTGATTTGATTTAGAGGGTGTTTTTCGAGAGTTATTGGATTTTTGTGTATGTTAGGCTGCTCGTCTTCTTGCTATATTTTTTAATGCAAGTTTTTATGGTATGAGAGGAATTTATGAACCCAGTTGTCGGTAGTTTGTTGGAAGAGTTTTCTAACGATAATAGCCTGAAAAGTCTTGCACAAGATGTTAGGTTTGAACACTTTGTAAATTTTTCAATAGTACATCCAAAGCTTCCGGAAAGCTTCGATTATACACTCATCCATACTGGTGAGGGTGAGTTTGGGGTTGATGGTGTCGCTGTAATTATCAACGACAGATTGATTGAAGACGAGGAGATGGCTAAAGATGTAATTGAAAATGCTCATTCTATAGAGGTTGAAATAGTTTTCGTTCAGGCAAAAATGGGCGAATCTTTTAAGAGTGGTGAAGTGCTAAAGTTTTTGACTGCTGTTAAAGTTTTCTTTAATACAGAGCTAGATCCTGGTAATGTGGTTAACAACATAGAAAAGATTATCGAGGCAAGAAAGATTTTTGCTTGTGTGATGGAAAATTCAAATAAATGCAAAAAAAACTTGCCTAAACTTAGTCTTAATTATGTAACTACAGGCGTCTGGGAGAATGATGCTTTAATAGAGAGCATGTTTGAAGCCTCTAAGAAGGAAATAGACCAAAGCTCACTCTTTTCTAGTATAGAGTGGATGGCCGCTGGTGCTAAGAAGATTAGAACAAAGTACTTGCATACCAAAAACTCTATTAGCGTGACTTTTGATGCTTCTAAAAATCTGATATTACCAGTGATCCCTAAGTCTAGTGAGTCTTACTTGGTGTTGGTGTCAAATAAAGAGCTCGAAAAAATTATAACCGACGAGGATGGAGGTATACGTAAGAACCTCTTCTTTGAGAATATTCGTGATTACAATCCCTTATCTAAAGTTAATAATAGCATTAAAGAAACTTTGCTGTCTAAAGAGGCGATTGAGTTCCCGTTTAAAAACAACGGTATTACAATCGTTACTAAATCATTTCATCGTGTAGGTGATAACTTCACCATTGAGGACTTTCAGATTGTTAATGGCTGTCAGACAAGCCATGTTGTTCATGAATGCTCTGGGAAAGTTGAAGATGAATTCTTTATTCCTGCTAAAATCATTTGTACTGATGATGAAGAGCTAACTGAACGCATAATAATTGCATCGAATAGGCAGAATGAAGTCACAGATGAAATGTTCTGGTCTTTAAAGCAAATACATAAAGATTTTGAGATATTCTTTAAGTCAAAATCTGATGATCAAGCTCTCTATTATGAAAGACGTTCTGGTCAGTATAATACGTCGGATGTAGAAAAAGTGCGTATAGTTTCAAAGGATGGTTTGTTGAAAGCTTATGCGTCCATGTTTCTCGAAGAACCGAATAAAGTAGGTAGGCACTATGGTGATCTAGTCCCGTTGGTGGGGGGTAAAATATTCAAAGAAGGCGATAAGCCTCACTCTTATTATAGCGCTGCATATGCTTCGTTTAGATTGGAATGGTTGTTTAGGAATAATCGTATTGATAAGAAATACAAACCATTTAGACATCTGATGCTAATGGCTTCGCGGCTAATTGTAGAAAAAGAAGAAAATTGGCAAAATAGTAAAAAGGTATCGGAGGCTTATTGTAACAAGATAGATAAACGTATGTTTAAAGTGGATAAGTCAATAGACCTGTTTATGAAATCAGTGAGCCATATAGAATCGGCTTTAGCAGCATTAGGCTATGAGGATGACACAACACGACGCGTTGCTAAGATGAGAGATGTTAAAGACAAGGTGAGGGAGACTATTTGTAGTGGTTAAGGCTGTCTGCTGTTTTTTGGATAAATAGCTGTTGAACTGCTCGAAGTTTGTTTTTAATTTGATGCTATCCTCTAGATTTCTTTTGGAGAGGCAGTCTAACTCAGCCAGTGTCCGGTTTGCAGGATACTGGCTAGTTATGAGGATGCACTGCATAATCATCAGTTTCGATAGGTTCGGTGGCAGAGAGGGCGGCTGCCCACGATGACCAGATACATCGAGAGAGCAGGTAAGATTGTATAATTGATTGAGTAAAGTTTTCAAAAGGCAAGCAGCAATAGGATATACTGAAATTACTACTACTTGCTTTTTATAATAAATTATTAGAACGTTTCAGTTTGTTGCTTCGTGCATCTCGTCGGCCGCTTGTTCTTTCTTTGCAAACTCCACCCGAAAAGTTCTTCCATCAAGCCAGGTGATAGATGTTTCATACCCTGCAGGAATGTCTTTGTCATCAAAGTCCAAGGCTTCGTTAACCAAAGCTTCCTTGGCCGCTAGATGCTTATCGACGCATTTCTTTTTTAGTTGGCTTGCTAGTACGCATACGGCAACACCCAAGGAGGCAATATATAATCCGCTGGCCAGAAGAATCTGACCGATGGTAGGGCCACGGAAAACATTGTAAGTGATTTCATCGGGGCCAAAAAAGTAAATTCCTAGACCGACTGATATTATTATCCATCCAAAAATGCTTACGAACATGTAACTTTCATCCATGTCAGATAAACGGATCTTGATGGTCGCAGGCAGGTCTTCTGCCGTTGCTTTAGAGAGTACTTTCTCTGACATGAATCTATCCTTGATTGTAGTGCTGATGATTGATGAATAGCTTGTGAAGTATAATACAATATTTTTCTTGTGGAAGGAATGTTGCCTGCCTGATGTCAATCTTCCTATCAAGTAAAGAGATAAACATCTGTCAGGTTTTCATGGTTTGATCTTGGCTATTTACTTTGGTTGATGCAGCGACTACGACCACTGGCTACGTTGATCCTTGGCGGCGGTAGGCCGATGCTGTGAGTGGTGTCCGGTTTTCCGGACGCTGGCTGCGGAATGGCGCAGCCCATAACAATCAGATCCGGCGGGTGTGGTGGCAGAGGGATACGGCTACCCACGATGACCGGACACGCCAAGGGAGAGCCGATCATGGCTCAGCAGATGCCAGTGTCAGGCGCGGCGGGTGGAGCGAAGGCGGCTGCCCCGCTGCGCAACGATTCACCTGCCACCTCGATTCATGTCGAGCGGGCGCGTCGCGAGTTGCTGCGAGCCGCGATGGATGCGGTGGAGGAGTGGGTGGTGGTGGTGGATGCCCAGGGCGGTATCCAGTTTCTGAACGCCCCCTATGCCGAGTTTCTCGGCGTCGAGGCCAGCGAGGTGCTGGGGCGCGATGTCAGCGAGGTGATCGAGAACACCCGCATGCATGAGGTGCTGGAAAGCGGACGCGCGGAGCTGGCCCAGCTGCAGTTGATTCGTGGCCACCACATGATTGCCCACCGTTACCCCATCTTCCGCGATGGCGAGCTGATCGGCGCCATCGGCTCGGTGCTCTATCACGACACCTGGGAATGGCGGCAGGTGAATGCTCAGGTCCAGGCGCTGGAAGCGGAGGTGGACTACTATCGTCAGGCGCTGGAAACCCCCAACGGCGCCCGCTGGCAGTTGAGTGACATCATCGGAGATTCGCCCGCCATGCGGGAGCTGGCCAGCAAGGTACGCAAGATCGCCCCCGGCGGCGCCTCGGTATTGATCCGGGGCGAGTCCGGTACTGGCAAGGAGCTGTATGCTCATGCGCTGCATCGCAGCTCGGCGCGTGCCAAGGGGCCCTTCATCAAGCTCAACTGCGCGGCGATTCCCGAAGCGCTGCTGGAGGCGGAGCTGTTCGGCTATGAGGAAGGCGCGTTCACCGGCGCGAGGCGAGGCGGCAAGCCCGGCAAGTTCCAGCTCGCGGATGGTGGCACGCTGTTTCTCGATGAGGTCGGTGACATGCCGCTGGCGATGCAGGCCAAGTTGCTGCGCGTGCTGCAGGACCGTGAAGTCGAGGCGGTCGGCGCGACACGGCTGGTCACCGTCGATGTACGAGTCATCGCCGCCACGCACCGCCCGCTGGAGGCGCTGGTCGAGAGCGGCGAATTCCGCGAAGACCTCTTCTATCGCATCAACGTGGTGCCACTGCAGGTGCCGCCGCTGCGCGAGCGCCGTGACGACCTGCCGACCCTGGCCACGCATCTGTTGTCACGTCTGGCGCGTCGCAGTGGCCGCCGTCCGCCGATACTCTCCGAAGCCGCGTTGGAGCGCCTGTGTGCCCATCACTGGCCCGGCAACGTGCGCGAGCTGGAAAACGTCCTCGAAGCCGCCTTCTATCTGGGCGGCAGCCATATCCAGCCGACCGATCTGCCGGATGCCATCGGTGCCCGGCATGGCGATGCCCGCCGGACTGAATTATCCACACCCCCCTCGGATTCAGACGTGCTTGCTGCTTCCGATACGCCAGTGGCAACCGGCTCGCTGCGGGAGGCGATGGCGCAGACCGAGCGACGCCTGATTGAGGCCGCCCTGTCTGCCGCCAATGGCAATCGCACCCGCGCCGCCCGTCAGCTCGGCATCGCCAAGTCCTCGCTCTATGAGAAGCTCAACCGTCATGGCCTGTTGGCCGAAACGCCCTGATCGAGAGTGGTTTCACCTTCCCGCCACAGACGAAAGGTCAAAGCGTCCGGAAACTCGGTCAATGACCGAAATTCCGGACGCTTTGCGTGTCACGCCACCCCACGCCGTGCCTACCCGCATGGGGTCTGCCTTCCACTATCGGCATATTCGACTGGAGTCGTAGACCGAATTCATGTCAGCGCGCGACCTTGGTCGCAGCCTTGGCGACCCGCGTGTCCGGCTTTCCGGACGCTACCGAGCGTGGATGGCGGCCTTGAGCACATCGTGTGGCAACTCGTGCGTGATTGGCTCCCGTAGCTCTCTGAAATCATTGGAATTGTTGTGGCGTGGTCAGGCGCTTGCGTTGTCAATGGGTAAGTTGACGTAAGCGTCAGCTTGTTGCGTGCCTTATCGCCAGAAAGCATCAAGCCGTACGACCAGCCAGTACAACAACAAATCAGGGAGCCGTGCCATGTTGCATCACGCCACGCCGCGTCACACGACGCCGACTCGTCGCCTGCGCCTCGGAGCCGCCATCGCGGCGGCCGTCGCCACCACCACCTTGATGGCCGCTGCACCTGCTCAGGCGGAAGGGCCGAAGCAGCTCGACGTCGCCAGTACCTTCTCGACCAAGAACTTCCTGGGCGCAGGGGCCGTGCGTCTGTCCGAGGAACTCAAGAGCGCCACCGGCGGTGAAGTCGGTCTGCGCGTGCACGAGCCGGGCGATCTGGTGCCGGCCTTCGAAGTCTTCAACTCCGTCTCTTCCGGCGCGATCCAGGCCGGTTGGGACTGGATGGGCTACTGGGCCGGCACGGTGCCGATCACCAACCTCTACGGGGCGCTGCCGTTCGGCCCGAGCCCGGAAGCCTTCATGTCATGGATGTGGGCCGGTGAGGGCACCGAGCTGATCCAGGCCGCCTATGACCCCTACGGCGTGAAGGTGCTGCCGTGCTTCATCTCCCCGCAGGAGACGGGCGGCTGGTACAACAAGGAAATCAACTCGCCGGATGACTTCAAGGGCCTGTCGATGCGCATCTCGGGCCTTGGTGCCAAGGTGCTCAACAAGCTGGGCGCCTCCACCCAGCTGGTACCGGGCAGCGAGATCTATCTCGCGCTGGAGCGTGGCCGTGTCGATGCCACCGAGTTCTCGGTGCCGCAGGTCGATCAGGCGATGGGCTTCAATGAAGTCGCCAAGTACTACTACTTCCCGGGTTGGCACCAGAGCGCCAGCTGGTTCTCGCTGTTGATCAACCAGCAGGTGTGGGACAGCTACAGTGACCAGCGCAAGGCGCAGTTCCAGACCGCCTGCCGCGCGACCCTGCAGTGGGCGATGGCCGAAGCGCCGCCGGCTCAGGTACGTGCGATCCATGAGCTCGAAGCCAAGGGTGTCGAGGTCAAGCGCTTCCCGGAACCGGTGATGACCGCGCTGCAGAAGGCATGGGGGGAAGTGCTGGAAGAAGAGAAGCAGACCAATCCTGACTTCGCCAAGGCCTACGATTCGCTGATGAAGCATGCCGCATTGATCGACGAATGGTACGAGCTGCAGGCCATGCCGCAGCCGATGGCCATGAAGCAGGCCGGTGACGCTGAGGAGGGTAGCGCCCAATGACCGACCCCCGCCTTGCGCCCTGGCGGGCACAGGGCGGGGCGGTGTGTGACGCCCTGGGCCGACCGCTGGTCGGCCTGGGGCTATGGGTGGGTCGCCTGACCAGCTGGTTGGGTCTGGCGATCATCCTGGCCGTGCTCACCACCGTCACGCTCAACGCCCTGGGCATCAATGAAATCGCCAACTGGGGGTCGCCTGACGTGCTGCTGTTCGGCACCGCGATCACCATCAATTCCGTCACCGAGCTTCAATGGCATCTGTTCGGCCTGCTGACGCTGTTCGGTGGCACCTATGCCTTGCACAGCGACACGCATGTGCGGGTCGATCTGTTCTACCAGCGCCTCTCGCCGCGTGGGCGCGCCGTGGTCGATATCCTCGGCCACCTCATCATGCTGATTCCCTTCTGCCTGCTGATCGCCTGGCTGTCCAAGCACTTCGTCACCATGTCCTACATGTCCGGCGAGAAGTCCAACTATGGCGGGCTGGTGGACCGGTATCTGATCAAGGCGATGCTGCCGACGGGGCTGGTGTTTCTCGCCCTCGGCGCACTCGGGCAGATCTTCGAGAATCTGGCCTGTCTGTTCGACCCGGCGCGCACTCCTGAGCGCCTGAAGGACCACGAGATTGCCAGTCTTGCCGGCCTTGCACCTCAGGCAGGCAAGACGCAGGACACCGCTGCACACGAGACGGCCGGCACGACGGCACCCAAGGATCAAGCAGACGGGAGCCATGACGATGCTCGCTGAATACGCCTTGCCCATCACCATGGTGGTGGCACTTCTGATCGGTATCTTCTCCGGCTACCCGGTAGCCTTCCTGCTCGGCGGGCTGGGTATCCTGTTCGCCTTCATCGGTGACATTCCGCTGCCGTTTCTCGGCACCGTCGGCTCGCGCATCTTCGGCGGGGTGATCGAGAACTGGCTGCTGATCGCGATTCCACTGTTCGTGTTCATGGGGCTGATGCTGGAAAGCTCCGGGGTGGCGCGCAATCTGTTGATGACGCTGCAGCGCCTGTTCGGTCGCGTGCATGGTGGTCTGGCCGTCTCGGTGGCGCTATTGGGCGTGGTGATGGCCGCCAGTACCGGCATCATCGGTGCCTCGGTGGTCATGCTGGGCCTGCTGGCGCTGCCGGTGATGCTGGGGCAGGGCTACAAGGCCGAGATGGCCTGTGGCGTGATCGCGGCCTCCGGCACCCTGGGCATCCTGATTCCGCCCTCGATCATGCTGGTGCTGATGGGCTCCATCCTGCAGATCTCGGTGGGGGCGCTGTTCAAGGCGGCGCTGATTCCGGGGCTGATGCTCGGCGCGCTCTACGTGGCCTATCTGCTGATCACCGCCAAGCTGCGTCCGGACTGGGCTCCGCTGCCGGACCAGTCGCTGCTCGGCACCGACAAGACACCGCTGCCGCTGGCGCTGCTGCGCGATCTGCTCGGCCCGATGGTGCTGATAGTCGCGGTGCTGGGCTCGATCATGACCGGTATCGCCACGCCCACCGAGGCCGCGGCCATTGGCGCGGGCGGCAGTCTGCTGCTGGCGCTGGTGATGGGCGGGCTGTCCTTCGACACCCTGCGCAACACGCTGCGCGATACCTCGCGGACCAGCGCGATGATCCTGTTCGTCGTCATCGGCGCGACCTGCTTCTCGGTGGTCTTCAAGCGCCTGGGCGGCGACTATCTGATCGAGGATGTCATCACCGGCACCGGCCTGGGTCCCTACGGCCTGCTGTTGCTGCTGATGGGACTGATCTTCGTGCTCGGCTTCTTCCTGGAGTGGATCGAGATCAGCTTCGTGGTGCTGCCGCTGGTGGCGCCGGTGGTCGAGGCGCTGGACTTCGGGCTCGGGCTTTCCGGCCAGGGGCTGCTGGTATGGTTCGCGATTCTGGTCGCCATCAATCTGCAGACGAGTTTCCTGACCCCCCCCTTCGGCTACGCATTGTTCTATCTCAAGGGCATCACCGCCGGGCAGGTGTCCATCGGCACCATCTATCGCTCGATTCTGCCCTTCGTCGGCCTGCAGCTGGCGGGGTTGATCCTGTGCATGCTGTTCCCCGCACTGGTGCTGTGGTTGCCGGGGCTGATGCCCTGAGTGCGGGCAGGGGGCGGGCAGGGTGCGGGCAGAGTGCGGGCGTGACATCGGCGCCGTGACACCGCCACGCCGGGGAAGGTAGTCAGCAGGGCGAGGGGCATCACAGGGAGGTGATGTGCCACAGATCAGCCGTGATCGGCAGAGCGATCCATCAGGGAGAACGAGATGCTGCCACGACGCAGAGTATTGATTGCGGGGCAGGGAGAATGGCTGGAAGCCATGGCGCGCACCTTCCTGGAAGATGGTGCCATCATCGCCCTGATGAGCACCGCGCAGACGGATCTCGAGCGCGTGCTGGACGCGCTGGGCGGCGAGCAGTCGGATCGCTTCGGTCAGGTGGTGGGCGAGGGCTGTTTCGAGGTGCTGGTGGCGCGTCTCGGCCGTCTTGACGTGCTGGTCTGCATGCCGCCGCAGGCCGTGGCCGGGCAGTCGCTGGAGGCGTGTCTGGTCGCGCAGGTCGCCGGGCCCGGCGCCTTGCTCAAGGCGGCCTGTGCACGCATGTTGCGCCACGGTGGACGCCTGCTGGCCGTCGCGCCGCCGCTGTCCTCGCCGCTGCCCTCGCAGGAGCATCACGGCACTGCCATGGCGCAGGCGGCGCTGGGTGAGTTGATCCAGCGCCTCGCGCTGCGTGCCCCCGACAGGGTGCGCGCCAATCTGCTGTGTCCCGAGGGCAGCCGACCGGATGCCGTGGCGGAGTGCGCGCGCTTCCTGGCCGGTGGTGCCGGGCGCGCGCTCAACGGTCAGGTCCTGCACCTGACCGACTGATATCGAATGGGGGCTCCCGGCCCTCGTTCTCTTGTCGTACCCCCGGCGCACGATGGCTGCCGGGCCTGCCTGCCATTCCTTCCCAAGCCTTGCCGATTCGTTTCCGCGGATGCGCCGCGTTCGCTGGTCCGACATATGGCCAATTTCATCAAATCTATGTCCAATTTCCTCAAACCACTTCGACGGTAGGGGCTTAAGGTAGAAGAGATTCCAGTCGGACCCGTCCCCGAGAGCAGGCACCTGCCAGGGAAAACAAGCGTGCCGCTCCCCAGCCGTGGAGAACATCGAGTGCCCAGCGCCCCCCTTTCCGTCTGCCTGACAG
Organism: Cobetia sp. BL01; assembly: GCF_056493605.1. Taxonomy (NCBI): domain Bacteria; kingdom Pseudomonadati; phylum Pseudomonadota; class Gammaproteobacteria; order Oceanospirillales; family Halomonadaceae; genus Cobetia; species Cobetia sp. BL01. Next base: position 44,090 of record NZ_JBVBEE010000004.1, read on the forward strand.
ACTCCGGACGACAACTGCAGCTGAGCCACCCCGAGGGTGATCTGACCCTCGAGGCGCTCTGGCTGCGCGAGCGGAGTCCTGATGACGCGACTCTCGATTCCCTGACCGGTCAGCGCCTGATCGAGGCGGCGGATCTGCCGCTGGATCTGCGCCTGAGTGAGGCGCAGCTCGACGGCGATACGCTGTCGCTGGCCTTCAGCGACGGCCACGCGGTGAGTGTCTCGTTGGCGGCCCTGCTGGCGGAGTGTCGCGCGCCACAGGCCTATCAGGGCATGACCTTCTGGCAGGGGAATCTCGCCCAGCTGCCCGAGGCCGACTTCGCCGCAGCACTGGAGGATGACGCGGCCTTGCTGGACATGCTCGAGCAGTTGCAGCGCTTCGGCTTCGTGCGGGTCAGCGGCGTGCCGGATCACGAAGATGGCATGCAGAGCCTGATCCATCGCATTGGGCCGCTGCGACGCACCAACTGGGGCGGCATCGCCGACGTGAAATCCGTCGCCAACGCCTATGACCTCACCATGACCCAGCGTGGGCTGGAGCCGCATACCGACAACCCCTATCGCGATCCGATTCCCGGCTATATCTGGCTGCACTGCCTGCGCAATGCCGCCCAGGGGGGTGACAGCACGCTGGTGGACGGGTTCAGCGCGGCGGAGCATCTGCGTCGTGAAGACCCCGAGGCCTTTGCCTGCTTAACCGAGGTCACGCCCGGATTCCGCTATCACGATGCCACCACGCGGCTGGAGAGCGAAGGCCCCTTGATCGAGCTGGATAGTCGGGGGCAGGTGGCCCGTGTGCGCTTCTCCAATCGTACCGAGCGGGTGCCGGCGTTGCCGAGCGCGACCCTGCGCCGTTACTACGCGGTCCGTCAGGCGTTCTACCGCCTGATTGCCGGTGACGACTTCACGCTGCACCTCAAGCTGGCGCCGGGCCAGATGCTGATCATGGACAACTACCGGCTGTTCCATGGCCGCAGTGCCTTCCAGCTGGAAGGCGGCATCCGCCATATGCGTCAGGGCTATGTGGATCGCGACTCCACGGCCAGCCGCCGCCTGCTGCTGGCCGATCAGCTTGCCGATCAGCTCAGCGGTCAGCCGGACAACCAGGAGGAGGCCACCGCATGAGTCAGCAAGATACCGTCCCGATGACCCGGGCGCGCTTTCGCAGCTTCGCGGAAAGCACGCATGCCGAATGGGCGCTGATCGATGCGCACTTCCGGGAGTATCAGTCCGATGCCTGTCGGCGCGTGATCGCCCACCTGGGCCGCCTCCAGGGAGATCACCATGGCTATCCGGTGGATCGCTACGAGCACTGCCTGCAGACGGCGACCCGCGCCTTGCGTGCCGGCGCCGATGAGGAGATGGTGGTCTGCGCGCTGTTGCACGACATCGGCGATGATCTCGCACCGGCCAATCATGCCGAGATCGCCGCCGGTATCCTCGAACCGTTCATCGATCCGCTCAATGTCTGGATGATTCGCCATCACGAGCTGTTCCAGGGCTATCACTACCGGGAATTCTTCGGCCAGGACCGCCATGCACGTGATGCCTACGCCCACCACCCTGCCTATGAGCGCACTGTGCGCTTCTGTGACGAGTGGGACCAGACCAGCTTCGACCCCGAATACGACACCCTGCCGCTTGCGCATTTCCTCCCGATGCTTGCGCGCGTGATGGGGCGTGAGCCCTTTGGCGGCCTGCCGAAACTGGTGGCAGCGCCATCGGCTGCAGCCGCGCAAGGCATGCAAGACCCCGCTTGACACTCCCTATAACAAGGCCCGGCGCGACCGGTGCTGACAAGGAACGACAAGATGAAGCGACCCCTGACCTGCCTGACCTCTTCCCCGTTGCGCGGCACCCGCCGCGGACTTCTCACGCTCGGTGCACTGCTGCTCAGTACGGCGCCGCTGGCGGCTTCTGCCCAGGACACGGACGACGTCTTGACGCTCATCGTGCCGCCCTGGCCCGGTGTCAGCGTCAAGAGCGAGATCGTCGCCCAGATTCTCGCCCCCATGGGCTATGACGTGGAGCGGCAGGAAGTCAGCTCCACCGTCGGTTACAACACGCTGACCACCGGCGACAGTGATGCCTTCCTCGCCGGCTGGCTGCCGGCCCAGAAGGACAGCTACGACGCGGCCATGGCGGCCGGCGCGATCACGGATCTCGGCAACAACGTCACCGGTGCCCGGATGGGCTTCGCGGTGCCGGGCTATGTCTATGACGCGGGTATCCACAGCGCGGCGGACCTGGCCGCCCACGCCGATGAATTCGATGAGACCATCTACTCCATCGAAAGCGGCTCCACCATCAGCGACATGCTCAACGGCGCCATCGACGACGATGTCTATGGGCTGGGTGACTGGGATGCGATGGAATCCTCGACGCCGGGGATGCTCAGTGAAGTGCGCGCCGCCGAGCGCGAGCAACGCTGGATCGCCTTCTACGGCTGGACGCCGCACTGGATGGTGCCGGAATTCGACACCCATATCCTGGAAGACCCGGAATCGGTCTTCGGCCCTGACAACGGCGCCAGTGACGTCAAGACCGTCGTGCGGACCGCCTACGCCGAGGCCAATCCCAACCTGACGCGCTTTCTCGATCAGCTGGTCTTCAGCTCCGATGAGCAGAGCGCCTTCATCCTCGACTACAGCCTGAACGAGCGTGACCTCGATGAGGTGGCGCACGACTGGCTCGTCGCCCACCCGGAGCGTCTGGCGGAGTTTCTTGCCGGCGTGACGACCCGCGATGGCGAAGATGCCGTCGCTGCCGTGAACGCCAGCCTGCAAGACTGACGTAGCCTCCCTACCGCGATGACGGCCATTGATCGCTTCCCGCGCTCCACTTCTCCTGCATACGAAGACGCCGAGTCAGTCGACTCGGCGTCTTGCTGTCAGGGGCCCGGCGTTCAGGCCCCGAAACCCGCGATGAAGACGCGCACGCAGCGCCTGACGTGTGGTCGCAGGCTTTCCGGGTCGGCCGGGTCGGGGAAGCTGCCCAGCAGGGCATCGACATGCAGCGGGTTGAGCAGCATGCCGGTCAGCAGGTTGGCGGCGGCCAGCGGTTCCTGCCCGAGGCCGGAGCCTGGCAAGTGGCCCTCCGCCACCTGTCGTGACAGGTAGCCTGCCAGCCGCTGGCGCGTCAGCTTGGGGCCATTGTCGAGGAAGAGCTTGCCGAGCTGCGGGTTGCGGCCGCTCTCGAAGGCGAGGCCACGAAACAGCCGGATCAGCTGTGGTTCGAGGGCCAGTGTCAGCATCGCCATCCCGAAGTGTTCCAGGGCCTCGTCGACGCGACGTGCCTCATTGACCTCGTGATCCATCACCGACCATACCGACTGTGCTTCCTGCTGCATCACGGCGAGGAACAGCCCCTCCTTGTTGCCGAAATTCCGATAAAGCGTCGTCAGTGATCCGCCGGCCTCCCGTGCGATCTCGTTGATGCTGGTCGCGGCGTAGCCATTTTGCAGGAAGTGTTCTCTGGCGACTTCCCGCTGGCGTCTGCGGCGGGCTTCCCCGCGCGGCGAAGTGCGGGATGTGGCGGTGTCCGGAGCACTCTGCGAGGAAGGGGAGTCCGTCATGTCTGTGTCCTCTGGTGAAAGGGGCCGACTGACGCCGTCAGGGTTGCGATATTGCGAACGAGGCACGCTGTCGGTTGACGCTGTCGGGGGTGGCTCAATGAAGTGTAGTATTCATTACACTTAGTGGCGGTGCAAGATGGCAGTCCCGAGCGCAAGCGTTGCGTCATCGAGGCCGGCCACCGTCAGACGGTTTCCCTGTCTGTCACTGACAGGCAGCAACAGAGAGTCGCCGTATGAACAAGGCAGGCAAGGGCGCAGTGGCGCTCCTCGTGGTGGCGGGCGTGATCGTGGGTGGCGTGATGGGAGTCGAGTGGTGGCAGGTCGGGCGCTTCATGCAGGAGACCGACAATGCCTATGTGCGGACCGACAGCGTGCCGGTACGTTCCGAGATCACCGCGCGCGTGACGCGCATGCTGGTGCATGACAACCAGCCGGTGAAGAAAGGGCAGTTGCTGGTTCAGCTGGACGATGGGGATGCCAGGGCCAACCTGGATCAGGCGAGCGCCGCACTCGACAAGGCGCGCACCGGGGAAGTCCAGGCCGAGCGTCAGCTGGATCTGCAGAGCGCGAAGATCGATGAGGCCAAGGCGGCCCTGGCCTCGGCCAAGGCCGAGCGCGATCAGGCCGCGCTGCATCTCAAGCGCTCAAGAAGTCTGGAGAGCCGCAGCTACGCCTCGCGGCAGTCCCTTGAAGATGATCAGGTGACCCTTCGCACCGCCGAGGCCAGCGTGGCGCAGCAGCAGGCGTCGCTGGTCTCCGCGCGTCAGCAACTCGAGGTCTACAAGGCACAGCTGGACTCGGCCCGCGCCGAAGTGGTGTCAGCGGCGGCGGATCTCGCCTACGCGCGCCACCAGCTGGAGAAGACCTCGATTCGTGCGCCCCAGAACGGCGTGGTCGGCAATCGCAGTGTCGAGGTCGGCACCATGGCCAGCGCCTCGCTGACCCTGATGCAGCTGGTGCCGGTGGAAAGCGCCTACGTGGTGGCCAACTACAAGGAAACCCAGACCGAGCGCATGCGAGTCGGGCAGCCGGTCCACCTTGAGGTGGATGCCTATCCGGACATCGAGTTCGAGGGGGTGGTGGACAGCCTCGCGCCGGCGACCGGCACCGAGTTCAGCCTGCTGCCGACGGACAATGCCACCGGCAACTTCAACAAGATCGTCCAGCGCGTGCCGGTGCGTATCCGCCTGACCGGCCCGGAGGCGGCATTGCCACGCCTGCGGGCGGGGCTGTCGGTCGTGCCGTCCATCGACACCCGTGAGCTGCCGGAGACCGGCACCTATGCGGCCAGTGTCACCGCGCCTGTCACTGCGGCTGTCACCGCGCCAGTCATGGCACCTGATAGCGTGCAGGTCGCCTCCGATGTCGCGGCCACCGCCGAACACGGAGCGCAGTGAGCATGGCCGAGGCAACCGCAGCCCCGGCAGGGGCTGCCAGTGACATGCCGTCGCGCCGTCAGCAGATCGGCTTCATCGCGGCGGTGTTCGGCATGTTCATGGCGATCCTGGATATCCAGATCGTCGCCAGCTCGCTCAATGAGATCCAGGCGGGCCTGGCGGCCAGTCCCGAGCAGGTCTCCTGGATCCAGACCAGCTATCTGATCGCCGAGATCGTGATGATTCCGCTCTCGGGCATGCTGGCGCGCATCTTCTCGACCCGCGTGGTACTGACCGTCTCGGCGCTGGGGTTCACGCTGGCGAGTCTGGGCTGTGCATTGTCCACCTCGCTTGAGGCGCTGATCGTGCTGCGTGCGGTCCAGGGCTTCATGGGCGGGGCGATGATTCCGCTGACCCAGGCCGTGAGCTTCTCGATCTTCCCGCGGCGCAAGATGGGCACCATTCAGGCGGTAATCGGCCTGGTGGCGACCATGGCGCCGTCCATCGGTCCCACCGTCGGTGGCTATCTGACCGAGTATTTCAGCTGGCACTGGCTGTTTCTGGCCAATCTGCTGCCGGGCATCCTCGTGGCCAGTCTGGTGTGGCGCAACCTGGAGATCGACAGCGGTGATCGCGGATTGCTCAAGCGTCTGGACACGCTGGGACTGTCGTTGATGGCGGTGTTTCTCGGCAGCCTCGAATACGTGCTGGAGGAGGGGCCGGGAGATGACTGGTTCGCCAGCACCCCCATCCTGCTGTGGGCCATCGTCTGTGCGCTGAGCTGCGTGGGCTTCTTCTGGCGCGTGCTGAGTGCTGACAACCCCATCGTGGATCTGCGCGTGTTCAAGAATCGCAACTTCGCGCTCGGCGCGCTGGTCGGCTTCTGGCTGGGCGTGGTGCTCTACGGGCTGGTCTATCTGGTGCCGCTGTTCCTCGGCAGCGTGCGTGGCTTCTCGAGCCTGCAGATCGGCGAGGTGATGTTCGTGGCGGGCGTGGCGATGTTCCTGATGGCACCGCTGTCGGGCAAGCTCTCCGATCTCATCGATCTGCGCCTGATGATGTTCATCGGTCTGGTGCTGACCGGTGTCGGCACCGGCATGAATGCCCATCTGACGTCGGGCTCGGGCTACAACGAGTTCTTCTGGCCGCAGGTCATCCGTGGCGTGGGTCAGATTCTGGTGCTGCTGTCGGTGTCACGCCTGGCGATGGGACGACTGGCGCCCCACGAACTGGGCAACGGCAGTGGCCTGTTCAACGTGATGCGCAACCTGGGCGGCGCGGTGGGGCTGGCGCTGATCGATACCGTGCGCGACTGGCGGGAGGACTACCACTGGAACCAGCTGATCGGCTCCATCGACCAGAGCCGTCAGGTGGTGATCGACCAGCTGGCCAGCTATCAGGTGACCTTCTCGGGCCTGACCGACCCCTGGCAGGCGGGCGTCGCGATGATCGCGCAGCGCATCAGTCTTCAGGCCGAGGTGCTGGCCTTCGACAATATCTTCCTGTGGCTGGGCGCGGTCTATGTGGTGGGCAGTGTCGTGGTGATCGCCTTCCGTCGCCCGGAGAGCGAGGGCAGTGACGAAGGCGGCGCTCACTAGCGTGGCGTCCCGTGGCGTCACCGCCGCCCCGGCCAACAAAAGACCCGCCTTGATGGCGGGTCTTGTCGTTTCAGCCTTCGGGTGACAGCGTCTCACCAGCCCCAGAACATCAGGTACCAGACCCCCAGCGCGGGCAGGCAGGCCAGTGCGACGCTTGTCGTGCCGACCAGTCGTGCGGCGTTGCCGGCGAGCCGTCCACCGTTGCGCTGCTCGCCGTTGCGCTGCTCGCCTTTGCGCTGCTCGCCATTGTGTTGCTCGCCAGTAATGCGCCAGGCCAGTCGCAGGCCCCACAGGCAGGCCAGTGCCAGCAGCACGGCGCGAAGATCATTGGCCCAGGTGAGGTTGATGCCGTCACCGCGCAGCAGCGTCATGGTGGTGGCGGAGAGGCCGAGGAACACGCCGAGCCCGCCCAGCGGAATCAGGCTCAGCGAGAGATGCCACAGGCGTGACAGCGTCGCCTTGCCCCCCATCAGCCAGTTGCCAAGCAAGAGCGGCAGGCTGGTGAGTGCGCCCAGCAGACCGCCGCCCACCACGATCCACAGCGTGATCAGACTGCCATCGAGCAGATTGAAGACATCGTTGTGCTCGGGGTAGTTGGTCAGGATCCAGGTGGGCAGGGTGGTGGTCAGCGGCCACATCAGGTCATGCTCGATCAGCCAGACGGCCAGCTGCTGCTTGAGCGCGACGAACCACGGGCTGGCGCTCCAGCTGAAGGCGCCGATGGCGATGCCGAGCAGGCCGAACACCAGCACCGAGTAGTGGGTGAAACGCACCGGCTGCGGCGGTTCGACCAGCTCCACGCCCGGCGACCGCCATTCCAGCTGCATCGCGTCCTTGTAGCCACTGCAGCGCCCGCAGACATGGCAGTCACCGGCACTGTCGAGCTGCTTGAGCGGAATCAATGGCGCGCAGTCAGGCGCATGCGTACGCACGGCATTGCCCTGGCGCACGGCGCGGTTGTGGGCGTTCCAGCGCGCCTGGTCGGTACGGAAGTGGGTCGGCGAGAGGCGCGCCAGCAGATTGAAGACGCCATTCACCGGGCATAGCTGACGGCACCAGACGCGTGTGCCCTTGCCGTAGATCAGCCCGACCACGATCGCCGCCACCGTCGAGCCGCCCAGTACCACCAGCGCGCCCAGCGGGTACTGATAGACGCTGGCCAGCTGACCGTAGAGCGTGGTGCCCAGGAAGGCCACGAAGGGCCAGCCTCCCCAGCGCATCCAGCCCGGAATCGGCCGGCCGAGCCCGATGCGGCTGGCGGCCTCCGTCAGGGTGCCCTCGGGGCAGAAGACCCCGCACCACACCCGGCCCATCAGCACCATGCTGATCAGCACGAAGGGCCACCACAGCCCCCAGAACACGAATTCGGCGAACACCGTCAGATTGGTGAGGATGTGCGCTTGATAGTCGGGCAGCGGCAGCAATGCCGGCACCACCAGCAGGAAGGCGTAGATGCCCACCACCAGCCACTGGATCAGCTGGATCAGGCCGCGCCGCTGTTGCATCGCCTGGCCGAAACGCGCGATACGCGTGGCTCGGGAGGCGCCGGCTCCGGCGTCACTGGCGATGATGTCCGCCCGTGCGTCGGGGCGTGCGGAGTGTGTACTGCAATGGGCCATGAACGCTTCCTCTTCTCTCACTGGGCAGTGCGCGGGACGGGCATCAGCTGCGCGCGCGGGCGGTGAGCTGCTTGCGCTGATCCTTGCGCTCCACCTTGCGCTGGCGCTTCATCAGAGTGATGACGATGACCCAGTAGAGGGCATAGCCCAGCACCATGGTGGTGGCGGGCCAGGCGCGATAGCCGGCGAAGGTCGCCAGCAGGCCACCGAGACCGCTGCCATCATCGAGCAGCCAGCTGGAATCCCACAGCGGGTCGAGACCGGCCGGCAGATAGCCCAGGCCGATGAGCTGCTCAAGCCCTGACATCAACAATGACGCGGCCAGCAGCAGCAGCAGGACTTCCGTGACGCGGAAGAACAGCTTCCAGGAGAACAGGCGCGAACCCAGCTGCAGGGCCATGAAGGTCGCCACTGCCAGCGCGAAACCGATGAAGGCCGCGAGAGAGAAGCTGCCGATGCCACCGGACTGCAGGCTGGCGGCGCCCATGCCGTAGAGGAAGACGACGGTTTCCGCACCTTCACGTGCCACGGCGATGGCGACCAGTACCGCGACCCCCCAGTAGCTGCCGGAGGAGACGGCCTCGGCCAGGCCGCTCTCGAGTTCTGCCTTGAGAGTCCGGCCCTTGGTCCGCATCCAGAGCACCATCTGGGTGATCAGCAGGCAGGCGATCAGTACCAGCGCCGCCTGGAAGACTTCCTGGGCGGTGCCGGTCAGCCAGGTGTTGGCGCCCATCAGGGCCGCGCCCATCAGCCCGGCCAGCACCAGACCGGCAACGACCCCACCCCACAGGTAGCGCAGCCCGGCGCGCGTGCCCGACTGCACCAGCCAGGCATGCATGATGCCGATGACGAGAATGGCTTCGACGCTTTCGCGCCAGACGATAAACAGAACCTGATCAAACATGGCGGGACTCTCGGGGACAGCGGGCAGGGTGAGGAATCGGCAATGCCGTTCGTGCCCTGACAGGGAAGAGATGGCAGGCGCGGCAGGGGACGAGGCAAGTGACGGCGGACATGTGCCGGTGCCTCAGTCTTCTGCGACGACCTTGCCGCGGGCATCCGGCAGGTGGAAGTCATCGAAGTAGTCGTAGCTGCCGGCACGCAAGGGGTGGATCACCACGAAGGATTTCACGCCCGGGGCCAGCACCTTCTCCTTGCGCAGCGAATTGCTCTCGAATTCGGCGGGCGTGTTGCCCGCGTTGTGCAGCTGGATGACGAATTTCTCGCCGGACTTGACCTTGAGCACCTCGGGACTGAGCTTGCCGTTGGTAAGCGTCAGGTCATAGGACGGCATGTCGCTGGCCAGCGTCACGCGCGGCAGCAGTACCGCCAGCAGCAGAGCGAGGGTCGGCAGCAGCGCAGCGACGGACTGCCGGGCAGATCGACGACGAGGAAGGCGCATGATGGGCTCCGGGATAGTGGGGTAGGCACTCGGCAGAGGCACGAGGGAGGGTCATTCGGACGTGGCACTCGCGGGTGCCAGGTGCCAGGGATGGAGGGTCGCCGGCAGAGCGACCAATGGCCGCGAGCGCTTTTCAGCACAGGCGGCCATTGGAGACAGCGGGCGGACATGCCGGCGGATACGAGATGGCGCCGTCATGTCCGCCACGTGCAGAGGCTGGTGCTCAGTAGCCGCCTTTCTTGCCGACACCGGCATACACGAAGTCGTAATCGGTGGTGATGGTGTCCGGCCACTCGGCGACACCGGTTTCCTTGTCGATGTGACGCGGCATGTCCGGGTGCTGGATGTCGAAGGTCAGGTGATACTTGCCCGGGCCATCCAGCTTGACGTTCTTGCCATAGTGGGTGCCGTCGTTGGCGATCATCGGCACCAGATCGCCTTCGATCGGGGTATCACTGCCCTGCTTGGTCAGGGTGTAGTGAATGCCCAGATAGGGAATCCAGTCGCCCGGCGCGAAGCCGTTGTCGTTTTCCATCAGTGCGTGGATATCGGCTTCCAGATGGATGTCGGCCTGATTGGCCGGCAGCTTGCCTGTCGGGGCCATCACCACTGGCTGCAGATAGACGGCCGCGATTTCCATGCCGCCTTCCTTGACCGGAGTGCCGATCGGGTATTCCAGTGCCGAGGCCTGGCCCGCCACGAACGGTGCCGCCAGGCTCAGGGCGAGCAGGGCAGGCTTGAGCGCGCGGGGCAGAGTAGTGGTGACGAAATGACGCTGTGGCATCGGGGATGGCTCGCAGTAATGGGAAGTGGAGCTTCATTATCCTGATAGGCATAAATATAACCATTCTCATTCTTGCGCCGCCTGCGTTGCCTATCTTGCAACGGGGTGTTTTTAAATATGAGATATTACTTAAATAAAAGGATGTTGAGAGAGAGAGGGGTGCCCGGCGTGACTGGCCCCTGGCCTCCCGTCATGAGGGTTCCAGCACCATGTCTGGTCTGCCACGTCACCATGCGGCATGCTGCGCGCCATGATGACGACTTCTTCACGTTACCCCGCCCCATTGGACCCTCCCGCCATCGATGCCTGGTGCCGGACACTGCATGAGCGCCTGCTCGCGCGGCATCAGCGCGCCTGTCTGTGGATCAGCGGCGGAGAGGGCACGAGCGGTGATCCCTGCGCTGCTGCGCTGGCAATCTGTGATCTGTGGCCAGCGCGTGAGCCTGCTCCGCTGTGGCTGGGGGCCGGAGAGGCGATCACGACGCCGGGCGGGACACACGTGCGCTCGCTGGCGATGGCCAAGGCTGCCACTCAGCTGGGCGGCGAGCAGGCATTGGTCGTCTTCGATGCCGCACATCCGCAGAGTGGTCTTGATCCCGATGCCTTCGGGGCCGTGGCCGGCACTCTGATGGCGGGAGGACTGCTGGTGCTGGTGACGCCTGCCGCCTGGGCCGACGCCGAGCCAGCGCCAGCGCCGGATGGCGACTATGCGCGTCTGGCGCACTGGCCGTTCGCGCGTGAGCAGCTTGCGGCGCGCTATCTGGCGCGGCTGGCACGGCGCCTCCAGGCGGATGCCAGCGTACTGCACTGGCCGCAGGGCGAACCGTTACCGACGCTGCCACCCGCCGGGGAGGCAGCGACCCGCGTCGGTGAGGTCACGGACCCTGATTGCCTGACGTCAGATCAGGCCGAGGTGGTGGCCGCGCTGGCGGCGCTCCGCCCGAACCAGCCGGTGGTGATCAGTGCCGATCGTGGCCGCGGCAAGAGTGCCGCGCTGGGCATCGCCGCGGCACGCTGTCTGGCAGCGGGGGAAAGTGTCTGGCTGACGGCGCCACGGCCGGCGGCGGTGGCCGCGGTCTTCGCGCGTCTGGCAGCGCTGCTGCCACGGGGGCGCCGCGAGGGCAATGTCTTTCGCTTGCCGGCTGGGCAGGCGGAGGACGGCACGGCTTTTGGCAGCGAACTGCGCTTTCTGGCGCCGGATGCCATCGAGGCGGCTCGTCTCGCCTGTCGCGATGCGACGCTGCCGCGGCTGTTCGTCGATGAAGCCGCCGCCATCCCCACGCCATTGTTGAAAGGCTATCTGGCGCATTTTCCGCGCATCGCCTTCGCCACCACCGTGCATGGCTACGAAGGCACCGGGCGCGGCTTCCAGCTGCGGTTTCGCCATCATCTCGAGCGCCAGTGCCCCGGCTGGCAGGCGCTGGAGATGACGATGCCCGTGCGCTGGGCGCCCGGCGATCCGCTGGAGACGTTGACCGATGACCTGCTGCTGCTCTCGGCGCAGCCGCCTGAGCTTGGCGCGCTGGCGGATACCGCCAGGCAGCCAGTCATACAGCCAGCCAAAGGCATCGAGCAATGGCTGGCCCGCAGTGAGGTCGTCCTGTTGCAGCGTGACTCTCTGGCGCGTGACGAGGCGGCGTTGCGGCAGCTGTTCGGCCTGCTGGTGCAGGCGCATTACCGCACCACACCGGCGGACCTGCGCCAGCTGCTCGATACACCGGGGCTCACGTTGATGGCGATTCGTCAGCGTGATGCCACGACTGGGAGTGATGCCTGGCTGGGGGTGGTGGCCGCCGTCGAGGAGGGCGGGTTTCCTGCACCGCTGGCAGAGGATATCTGGCGAGGTCAGCGGCGGCCGCGCGGGCATCTGCTGGCGCAGTCTCTGGCGGCGCATGCCGGTCATCAGGCGGCCGCCGAGACGCGCTGGTGGCGGATTCTGCGCATCGCGATACATCCCGCACTGTGGCGGCGTGGGCAGGGGGCGCGCTTGCTCAATGCGCTGGAGCAGCAGGCTCGGCTGGCGGGTGTCACGCGTCTCGGCACCAGTTTCGGAGCCGAGGCGGGGCTGGTGGACTTCTGGCTGTCCCAGGGCTTCATGCCACTGCGCATGGGGCTCAAGCGCGATGCGGCCAGTGGCGAGCATGCGGTGATGATGGGCAAGGCGACGGGGGAGCCATGCGATGGCGCAGGCGAGGCCTCGCCGAGAGATACCTTGCTCGAGGCGCTGCATCAGGACTTTCAGCATCTGCTGCCGAGCCTGCTGGCGCATGAGCTGGCCGGGCTGCCTGACGTGCTGGCATCGCGGCTCGCCCTGGGCGGTCAACCGGCTCAGGGCTGTCAACCGGCTCAAGGCTGTCAACCGGCTCAAGGCTGTCAACCGGCTCAAGGCTGTCAACCGGCTCAAGGCTGGCTGCAACGACTCGACTGGTATCGGCGCGGTGGCGGAGGTCTTGCTCTGGTGCGGCCGTGGCTGCAGGCCGCGCTGAAAGCCCACGGCTCCCCAGATGAGCAGTGCGTCGGCTCATCCGGACTGGATGAGACCGCGCGTCACGGACTCGCACTGGCCCTGGCCGGCCAGGATGCACCAGCCTTCATCGACTGGGCCCAGCGTCAGGGCATCGTGGGGCGCAAGGCGCGTGATCGCTGGTGTCGTGCGGCGGCAGGGCGTCTCGTCGATGCGCACGGTGCCCTGCTTGGCGGCGATCATTGATCAGAGGCCGGGGATGCCGATCGGTCCCGGCATGTCGGGAATCGGCGAGCAGCCGCTCAGCATCAGCAGGCTAGCAGTGGCGGAAAGGACGGATAACAGCAGAAGTCGGCGGGGCATGAGGGCTCCGGTTGTCAGGGGCTGGAAGTGCACAGCGTGGCCGTGTCGAGAGATCTCATCCTTGCATATTCGCAGTCACTGATCGACAGGCACCGACAACCACTAGCCATGGCCGTGGACGGTTCCGTATGCTCGGGGATGACAAGAACAGGAAACTTCGCCATGAATGAGCATATCGACACGTTGGAACCCGCCATTGTCTGGCGTCATTTTCGTACCCTGTGCAATATCCCGCGCCCTTCCGGGCATGAAGCGGCACTGGTTGAGCATCTGATTGAGTGGGCGCAGTCGCGCGGCCTCGCGCATGACCGCGACGATTTCGGCAACCTGCGTCTGCGCAAGGCGGCCACCCCCGGCCATGAGAGCGCTCCGGGGATCGTGTTGCAGGGGCATCTCGACATGGTGGCCCAGGCGGCCAGTGACTCCCGCCATGACTTCACCCGTGATGCGCTCGAGACCTATCTCGAGGATGGCTGGCTCAAGGCGCGCGGCACGACGCTGGGCGCCGACAATGGCCTCGGCGTCGCCGCGGCGCTGGCGGTGCTGGAAGACGAGACGCTGGTGCATGGTCCGCTGGAGGCGTTGTTCACCCTCGAGGAAGAAACCTCGATGGGCGGCGCATTGAATCTGGCCGAAGGCTGGCTGGAAGGGCGCTATCTGCTCAATCTGGATTCGGAGGACCGTGGCCAGGTCTACATCGGTTGCGCTGGCGGTGCGGACATCAATGTCGCGCACGAATTCGCCACGTCCTCGCTGAAGGATGCCGAGGCGGAGCTTGAACTCACCATCGGCGGGCTGGTTGGAGGACATTCCGGGCTCGACATCCATCGTGGGCGCGGCAATGCCAACCGCCTGATGTCACGGGCACTGGTGGCGCTGGCGGAATTCTCGCCGCGTCTGGTCAGCTGGTCTGGCGGTACGCTGCGCAATGCACTGCCACGCGAGGCGACCGTCGGCGTGGTGCTGTTCGATGAGCGTGTCGCGGCAGCCCGCCAGCGTCTGGCGGAATTCGAGGCGCAGATTCGCGATGAGCTGCGTGACACGGACCCGGACGTCACCCTCAGCGTGACGCGCGGCAATGCCGAGAGTGCCCTGTCCGTCGAGGATACCCAGCGGCTTGTCGCCGTACTGGATGCCGCGCCCTATGGCGTGGAGCGCATGAGTGCAGCCGTGGAAGGCGTGGTGGAAACCTCCAACAACCTCGGCGTGGTCCAGCTGCGTGAGGGGAGTTTCCATCTCTGCGCCCTGGTGCGCTCGTTGCGTGATGATGCGGTCTCCATGATGGAGCAGCGCATCCGCGGGCTGTTCGGCCTGTTGGGGGCGCACACTCAGGCCGAGAATGCCTACCCGGGTTGGCAGCCGCAGCCTGAGGCGGAGCTTTTGGCGCGATTCTGCCGCCTGCACGAGAGCGTCACCGGCCGCGCGCCGGAGATCAAGGTCATCCATGCCGGTCTGGAATGCGGCATCCTGGGGGCCAAGTATCCCCAGCTCGAGATGATTTCCTTCGGCCCCTTGATTCGCGGTGCGCACTCACCCAGCGAGCGCGTCGAGGTCGACTCGGTCGGGGAATTCTGGCAGGTGCTCAAAGGACTGATCACGACGCTTGCCGAGCCGCGCGACGCCTGATCCGGGCCGATTGACTCCCCACGACACCGCCCCCGCAGGTAGCCTGCGGGGGCGGTGTCGTATCTGGGCATCAGGCTCTCGTTGCGCTTCCTGCGGGGGCGCTGGCTGGGCACTTCGAGAGTGCGTCAGCTCAGTGGATATTGATGCGTATCGCTGGGAAGCCGATGCTCACGCCATCGTGACGGCGGCGCAGGTCATGGCGGCGCGAATCGTATTGTCGATACTGATGAGGCGCGTAGCGCTCATGTTGGTAGTAGCGGCGCTGGGGAATGCGGTGACGCGTGTCGTGGCGAGAGTGATGGCGCTCCACTCGCGGCTCATCGAACATCCTGAGATGGCGGCGCTTGATCGCCTCATGGCGGCTTTGCGGTGTGCTGTGACGCTCGATGGTCTGTCGGCCGTGATGCTGCTGACCCTGTGAGCGATGACGATCATCCGCGGCAACGACACCGGGGATGGCGAGGCTCAGCATGAGTCCCAGGCCCAGCAGGACTGGTGCCATTGTGATGGTGTGCATGGGGTGGTCTCCCGTGTTGTCGGATAGTCACCCTTCTTGATCCCTGTTCACACGATACCGGGTCGCGGACACTTTGACGAACAGCGTTCTCTGATGTGCCGACGTCTCCCTGAGTCCATGTCGTGATCTTCTGGCCTTCATTCTCTATGGCGCTCAAGGTAAGTGCTTGCTCGCAAATGCTTTTCCCGCGATGAGCGTCAGTCTGCGGTGCAGAGCGCAAAAAAACGCCCCTGCCGCGGGGGCAGGGGCGTTTTCGGGTGCTGTCGTCGGGGACGAGATCAGGCGTGTTGATGCTGATGCTTGCCCTCGGCGAGCTCCTCGAGCAGCTTGGCATTGAAGGCATCGAGGTCATCCGGCTTGCGGCTGGTGACCAGCGCGCTGTCACACACCACTTCACTGTCCTGCCACTCGGCACCGGCGTTCTTCAGGTCCTGGGCGATGGAGGGGAAGGAGGTCATCTTGCGGCCTTCGACCACCCCGGCGTTGATCAGGATCCACGGCGCGTGACAGATGGCAGCCACCGGCTTGTGGGCCTGGAAGAAGCTGCGCACGAAGTTCAGTGCGGTCTCGTCCTGGCGCAGGGTATCGG
The DNA here is from genome assembly GCF_056493605.1 of Cobetia sp. BL01. Taxonomy (NCBI): domain Bacteria; kingdom Pseudomonadati; phylum Pseudomonadota; class Gammaproteobacteria; order Oceanospirillales; family Halomonadaceae; genus Cobetia; species Cobetia sp. BL01. Next base: position 60,001 of record NZ_JBVBEE010000004.1, read on the forward strand.
GATTGAACAGGCCACCCGGTAGCACCAGGCCATGATAGTCGTGTTCGCTGGCATCGCTGAGCGAGGTGTCGACCTGGTAGGTCTCGCCCCAGTCGGTTTCGGCCCAGGCACGAATGCCGTCTTTCTCCGGCGAGACGATGTGTACCTCGACGCCCGCCTCCTGCAGTGCGGCGCGCGGCACCGCGAGCTCGGATTCCTCGAAGCCATGGGTCGCGAGAATGGCCACGCGCTTACCTTGCAGTTGTTGACGTGTCTGCTGATCGGTCTGCTGTGTCATGCAAATCTCCTTTCCGTGCTTCGGCTCTTGCGAGCGTGTTGGGCAGAGAAGGGAAAAATTCTGCTCTCAGCATGCGTTACTCACTGAGGTGAGCGCCCCACGTTGATGCAGCGAATTCCCGTCATTTCGTGCCCTGACACTCAAGACATGGATGCGCGATACTGACTTTCAAGGGGGTGACCCCACTGCGTTTTCACCGGCCATGGAGTGCCCGATGCCTCTGCTTTCTGAATCCTCCGCCGTGATGTGGTTGCTGGTCGGCGTGCTGTTGATGCTGTCGTTGATCCTGGGGTTGGGCTGGCGGCGAACCCGCGAGCAGCTTCACGCTCTCAAAGAGAGCAGTGACGAAACCCGGCAGGCGTTGCAGCAGACGCTTGAAGAGGCGCGGGATCTACAGCAACAGGCCGAGCAGCGGGCGGCCCTGGTCGAGCAGCGTGCCGCACTGGATGGGCAGCAGGCGGAGCAGCAGCAACGCTATCTGAGCCAGTCGCTGGAGGAGACGCGGCAGGCGCGCGATGCGCTGACGGAACAGCTCGCCACGCTGCGCGAGTCGCTGCAGGGGCGGCTTGATGAACAGTCGCGTGCGCTGAGTGAACAGCAGACGCTGGCACGCAGCCTGACCCGCCAGCAGGAAGTGCTGGAGGCCCAGCTGCTGGAGCGCGAGGAGCGTCTCGAGACATTGACCGAGCGCTACGCCGAGCTGCGCGAGACGCATGCCTCGCTGGTCACGCGTCAGCGTCAGGAGGCCACTCATCACGCCGAGCAGCTGGCACTGCTCAACGACTCCCGCGAACGCCTGAGTCAGGAATTCGAGCAGCTGGCAGGCAAGGTGTTCGAGGAGCGCCAGCAGCGTTTCACCGCCGCCAGTGGTGCCCAGCTCGAACAGTTGCTCAAGCCGTTTCGCGAGCAGGTCGGGGACTTTCGTCAGCGCCTCGAGCAGCTGCATGGCGAGGAGGTACGCGAACGCACCAGCCTCAAGAGTCAGATCGACCAGCTGGCGGGACTCAATCGCCAGATCACCGAGGAAGCGGCCAATCTGTCACGTGCGCTCAAGGGCGACAGCAAGATGCAGGGCAACTGGGGCGAGATGATTCTGGAGACCGTGCTCGAGCGCTCTGGCCTGCGAGAGGGGATCGAGTTCAAGCGTGAGGTGTCGTTCAGCGGTGAAGGCGGGCGCCAGCGCCCGGATGCCATCGTCTATCTGCCGGACAACAAGCATCTGATCATCGATGCCAAGGTCTCGTTGAGCGCCTACACCGACTACGTCAATGCCGCGGATGAGACGGCGCGGGCGCGAGCCCTGAGGGCGCATCTGACCTCGGTGCGCGGCCACGTCACGGGACTGGCGCGGCGCAACTATCCTGCCATCGAGGGGCTGGGGTCACCGGATTTCGTGTTCCTGTTCCTGCCGATGGAGCCCGCCTTCGCGCTGGCCTTCGAGCATGACGACAGCCTGTTCCAGGACGCCTTCACCCAGGGCGTGGTGATGGTGACGCCGACCACCTTGCTGGCCAGTCTGCGCACCGTGGCCAGTCTGTGGAGTCTGGAGCGCCAGAACGACAATGCGCGCGTGATCGGTGAGCGTGCCGGGGCGCTGCTCGACAAGTTCCGCGGACTTGCCGAATCCCTCGAGGAGCTTGGCAGCCAGCTGGGCCGTACCCGCGAGGCGCACGATACCGCCATGAAGCGTCTGGCCAGCGGGCGCGGCAACCTGATCAGCCGTGCCGAGGAGCTGCTGGAGCTCGGCGCGCGCATGAAGAAGCCGTTGCCCGAGACCCTGGTGCGTCAATCCCGTGACTCCCTGCATCACCAGGGGCCGGTCTCTGGCCCGACATCGCAGTCCGATGCTGCTCTTGAATCTGATCCTGAGACTGAGACTGAGACTGAGCCTGCCTCTGGCTCGACGGCGGACAAGGCTCAAGGTGCCACGCTATCGCGCTGGGAACATCTGGAGCGCAAGTGGCAAGGGGACACCCCGTGAACCGGCACATCTCGCTCATTGCCGGCTGACACTCGGTGGCATGCCATCTCTCGTATTCCCTGTTCTTTCTCGACGGCCCTCCAGCAGGGCCGTTTTTCTTGAGATGCAGGGTCAACGCAAGCTCGGACTATCGTGTTCTGACGCGGCGAGGAAGGAAATATCGTGAGTGATGCAAAAAATTCGACATCTTCTGCATCCGTTCTCCGGACCTCCCCGTAAGTTGGTTTGAGCCTGCGGTAATGGGGCGAAAATGACAAATGAACAACTTTCAGCTCATGAATGAGCGTTTTCTCAGGAGATGTGCCCATGTCTACCAAGTCCAACAAGTCCGCCAAGACCGCTTTCGCCCTGGCTTCCGCCCTCGGTACCGCCGTAGCGCTGTCTGCCGCCGTGGTCTCCATTCCGGCGCATGCCGCAGGCATGGAAAAGTGCTACGGCGTGTCGCTGGCCGGTGAGAATGACTGCGCTGCAGGCCCGGGCACCTCCTGTGCCGGCACTTCGACCGTCGATTATCAGGGCAATGCCTGGAAGCTGGTCCCGGAAGGCACCTGCACCTCCATCGAAACGCCCACTGGCACCGGCAGCCTGGAAGAGATCAAGTAAGCATCACGCCTCGGGTCTCCCCCGAACCTGACGTCCGGTGGGCGGGTGTCTCACCCCTCCGCCGGACGCTCGCAGAATCGAGAGGTCGTCATGCACGAGTCATCCCCCACCTCCCGCAGCCCGGATTTCGGTACGGCCTTGCCGTCGTTCGATGACATGGCCACGGGAATCAGCCTCAAGGCGCAGCATGTCAGGGAGCTGATGTCATCACGGCCGGCGCTGGGGTTCCTCGAGATTCATGCCGAGAACTACATGGGCGCAGGCGGAGCTCCCCATGCGCGGCTGGATGCGCTGCAGGAGTATCCGCTGTCGATCCATGGTGTCGGCCTGTCGCTGGCATCGGATCGTCCGCTGGAGGCCGCGCATCTGGCGCGCCTTCGAGCGCTCTGCGAGCGTCACCCGCCCACCAGTGTGTCAGAGCATCTGGCCTGGGCCGGCCATAGCGGCCACTTCTACAACGACCTGCTGCCGGTGCCATTGACCGACGCGATGCTGGCACGGGTCAGCGATAACCTGATGCGGCTGCAGGACTGCCTGGGCCGCCAGGTATTGATCGAGAATCCCGCACACTATCTGCGCTTTGATGCGCAGGCTCTGGGCGCGGAGTTGATTCCCGAGACGAATTTCCTGACCCGACTGGTCGAGCGCAGCGGCTGTGGACTGTTGATCGACGTCAACAATGTCTTCGTCTCGGCGCACAACATCGGTGTCGATCCTGCGGCATGGCTTGAGTCGATCCCGGCCGCGGCCGTCGGCGAGATCCATCTGGCGGGTCATGTCGTCGATGAGCGCGAAGGCCTGCTGATCGACAATCACGGTGCGCCGGTCTGCGAGGCGGTATGGGCCCTGTATGCCGGCTTCATCCAGCGAGTCGGGCCGCGCCCGACCCTGATCGAGTGGGATACCCAGGTGCCGGCGCTGGAGGTGTTGCTGGGGCAGACGGCTCGGGCCGAGCAGATTCTGCAGAGCGCCTTGGTTCAGCAGGGCTCTCGGGTCCCGCAGACCTCTGGCCCTCAGGTGGAGAGTCCGCGATGAGCACGCCAACGGCCCCCATGACTGACCATGATCTTCTCACCTGGCAGCGGGCCTTCATCACGGCGCTTGAGCAGCCTGACCGTCATCTCCCGGGCATCGAGGCGGCACATCAGGGGCGTCTTGACGTCTATCGCAACAATGTCTGGGCCAGCCTGATCTCCGCGCTGCAGGACGCCTATCCCGTGACGCGTCAGGTCGTGGGCGAGCGCTTCTTCGCGGCGCTGGCGCATGATCACTCACGCCGTCACCTGCCGGAATCGCCCTTGATGATGGAGTACGGGGCGGGGCTTGCCGAGACCTTGCACACGACTCTGACGACGCTGGTCGAGCATCGACAGGCATCGGTCGCTCAGCTGCCGTTCTACGCGGTGGATCTGGCGCGGTTCGAGGCCGCGCGTCTCACGGCCTATCACGCCGCCGACGCTGAAGTGCTGGCACCGGCCAGGCTGGCGCAGCTGTCACCCGAGGCGGTGATGGCGCTGACCTTCCTGCCTCATCCCGCGGCAGGTCTGCTGCGCCTGGAGCATGCGATCTTCGAGGTATGGCAGCGCCACCAGCATGAGGGAGCCAGCCTTGCAGGCCTGGATGTCGCGCGGCCCGAGAACCTGCTGATCACCCGTCCGGCCCTGGAGGTTCAGGTGACGGTGCTGTCAGAGGCGGCTGCCTGGTTGCTCGACCAGCTGTTGGCGGGTGAATCGCTCGCGGATGCGGCCGCCATGCTGGCGGATGTCCATCCCGAGCAGGACCTGGGGCAGCTGCTGGCCCCTCTGCTGGCAAGTGGCGTGTTTCTCGCGCCGGACTAGTGTTGCCCCATGATCTTTCGTCCATGCCAGTCTCCTGCCGACCTACCCGGGCCGAGCTGGCGCATCCCCTTTTTCTCGCGCACTGGCGCATCCTTGAGGAGGCCTCATCATGAGCCTTGAGTCATCCACGACGCCCGCGGTCCGTACCGGTGTGGCGGGGCAAGTCCTGAACGTGTTCGTCTGGCTGGAAAATCTGCGCATGGATGCCGTGCTGATCCTGATGCGCATCGTCATTGGCGCCGTGTTCTTCATGTCAGCGCAGACCAAGGTCGATGGCTTCGCGCTCAAGGAAAGCACCTTCTTCCTGTTCGAGTACGAATACGCGTTACCGCTGGTCCCGCCGGTACTGGCCGCCTATCTGGCCACGATTGCCGAGCATCTCTTCCCGCTGATGCTGTGGCTGGGCCTGGGCTCCCGCCTTGCCGCGCTGGGTCTGGCCGGCATGACATTGACCATTCAGCTGTTCGTCTACCCGGAAGCCTGGGTGACGCACGGTCTGTGGCTGTCCAGTCTGCTGGTACTGGTGCTGCAGGGCCCGGGGCGTCTGTCACTGGATCACCTGATTCGCTCACGTATCGCCTGATCTTGCCTGCTGGCCACAACGCAAGACGGAGACCTCGGGGTCTCCGTCTTGCGTTGTGCGTATCGTGGGTCGTCGTGGGTCAGACAGGCTCTTCGGCGCGCTGATGCTCGATCTCGGCACGTACCATCTCGACACTGGCGGCATCGATGTAGTCATTGGCGTGTGCATGATGCGCCATGTCGAGGCTGTCGGTGCTCAACAGCATGTCGCAGCCCAGTGCGGAGAGCTCCTCGCCCAGCGTGGCCAGCTCTGCCTTGCGCGATTCGGAGTCACCGATCTGGCGAATGTAGATGGCGCAGATGCGGCCCGGGTAACGGCGCACGACATCGGCATAGACCTCCGGATCATGCTGACCGCTGTCTCCGATGAGCAGGAACTGCATCTCGTCATACAGGTCGAGCATCTTCTCGATCAGCGCCTGCTTGTGGTCTTCCGAGCGCTTGGGCAGGGGGCGCTGCAGCGTCAGCCCCCATTCGCGCAGGAACAGGATGGGGCCGACCGGGATGCGGTTGTGCTGGAAGAACACCTCCAGCATCTCATAGATGCTCCAGGGGCCGCGTGAGACGTAGAGCAGCGGGCGACTCTGCTGACCGTCGCTGCCCTCGTGGAGCGCCTGATAGAGCGCGGCGACTCCCGGGAAGGCAGTGCGTCGCTCGGCGGATTCGATGAACAGCCGATAGAGCATCTTGAGCTTGTTGGCGACACCGGTGTACATCACGGTGTCGTCGATATCGCTGATCACGCCCAGTCGGGTACTGGCCGGTGGCAGGTAGACCTGGGCCTCGCCCTCGACAGCGGCCTGCTTCGGCGGCCGGGCGGTGATCCGTGCCGTCTGCCATTGGCCTTGATCTGCCAAGGGCGACAGCAGAGGCAGGTGGACGCTGAAGTAGCCATCGCGGTCGGTGACGACCGTGGTCTGGTTGCCGCCAAGGCTGACGTCCACCTCCACGCCGCCCTTGCCCCAGCGCAGCAGACGGCGGCCGACATCCATCAGGTCGCGCCCGGCCCCGGGCGCCAGCTGACTGCGCGAACCGGGCTGCTGGAAGATGCGGCCCATCAGAAAGGCTTCATTGTGTGAGCCATAGCCACGATAGGCATGGATGACGCAACCATCCTTGCCCTGGGCATGGCGCATGGGCTTGGCAGCCACATGCAGCAACTTGCGTAGCAGACGTGTCAGCGGCAGTGACATGCAACCCTCCTGGTATGACGCCTGATCAACCTGCCTGATTGGCAGCCACCCTGCGTGTCGCGTGATGATGCGCTTCCGAGCATGGTCCTGCGCCTCTTGCTCAAGTGCTTCTCGGGCTCAAGTTCTTCTCGGGCTCAAGTCCTTCTCGAGCTCAAGTTCTTCTCGAGTCTGACTCTCGAGTGGTGTCCGACCCACGAAAACGCCGCCTTCCGGACACCGCGCAAGCACGGGACAGAAGGCGGCGTTCACGGCCTGCCGATCACGCTGGCGGCAGTGTCAGACACGCGATGGTGTCTTGGTCAGAATCACTCGCCCAGGTAGGCGGACAGCATCCAGACCGTCTTTTCCTGCTCGCGGATGTAGTCGCCGACCAGCGAGGCAGTCCCTTCATCGTCGGCATCGGAGGCGACGGAGAGGATTTCACGCTGCAGCTCGATCAGGGACTTGTAGCCGGTGAGCAGACCCTTGACGCAAGCGGTGCCATCGCTGACGTGGGTGTCTTCCTTGATGGTCGCCACGCGAGCGTAATCGCTGTAGGCGTGCATCGGCTCGTGACCCAGGGTCAGGATGCGCTCAGCGATCTCGTCGACCTTGGTCAGCAGGTCGGTGTAGGTTTCCTCGAACTTCACGTGCAGCTCGAAGAACTGGTTGCCCTTCACGTTCCAGTGATAGCCACGCGCGTTCATGTAGAAGGTCTGGTAGTTGGCCAGCAGCACATTGAGGTGCTCCGCCAGCTGGGTTGCGCTGGAAGTATGCAGGCCAATGGCATTGGTATCGGTGGACATGAAGACTCTCCTTGAGAATGGGCGACGTGAAATGTGGTTGGAATACGTGGTGAGGCAGGGCGCGGGCACTGAGGACAAGCAGGCGATATCCCTTACCTTCGAGTGCCTCAGGTTCATGAAGCCAAGCCCATGGCACCAGGCCCGAGCAACCGGGTCGATGACACCAGTGTAGAGGGTGACGGTGCCGTGCAGTAACGAATTCGCTGCATCGTCGTGATCGTCTGGTGCTATGACGTGTTCCGGTGCGAATGATCGGATGACTGAGCCATCCAGTGCCTCACGATGAATCCGTGATCAAGCGTCTTTCTGATACATGCGGCTCAGGATGACGCTTTTCAAGGTGGCACGGCAAGGTAGCACGCGGTTCATTGCCGAGGCATGACCGTGAGAAACGCAAAGGCCCCGCACGGGGCGGGGCCTTTGCGACAGCCAGACCAGCAGCTGTCATCACTTCAGCAACGCTCAGGCGTCAGTTGCGCGCCATGTGCAGGAAGTGCATGTGCTTCTCGTACTGATCCAGTACATCACCGATGACCTGCTCCTTGGTGTAGCCCATCAGGTCATAGGTCTGGCCGCCTTCGCGCAGGAAGACCTCGGCCCGGTACTGGCGCTCCACGTCACTGGTGCCCTTGCGCTTGACGTTGCGCAGCGCGAAGGCCGGTGCCGCATACTCGCGGACACGTACGCCATAGATGAAGTCGATCTCGTCGCCATGGCTGACCTGCAGATAGCTGCGGTCATCTTCGTCGTTGACGCGCACATCCAGCCCCTGCGCCTCGAACTCCTTGGCGACATCCGACAGCGCCGGCGTCACGACATCCGACAGATACTGCTCGACATTCTTCTGCTGCGGCGTCTCGACCAGGGTCTGGACGCGCTTCTGCCAGCTGCGTGCACCACCGGCGGTATGCCCCGGCGTGTTGCTGAGATGCTGCATGGAGCGCTGCTTGACGCCTTCAAGACGCAGCGCCTTGAGCAGGCCGTAGCAGACGAACATCAGGATGATGGCGAAGGGCAGAGCAGAGGCCAGCGAGGCGGTCTGCAGTGCGCCGAGACCCCCGGCCATCAGCAGCGCCACGGCCACGAAACCTTCGGACACGGCCCAGAAGATGCGCTGCCAGACCGGAGATTCATCGCCTTCCTTCGAGGTCAGCATGTCGATGACCAATGAGCCGGAGTCGGAGGAGGTGACGAAGAAGGTCACCACCAGCACCGTGGCCAGCAGGGAGGTCACGCTACCGAACGGGAACAGTTCCAGGAACTTGAACAGTGCCACGGAGGCATCCGCGGAGACGGCTTCGGCCAGATTGCCAGCGGCGTCGGTCATCAACAGGTGCAGTGCACTGTCGCCGAAGAAGGTCAGCCACATGAAGGTGAAGCCCATCGGCACGAACAGCACGCCATAGACGAATTCACGGATGGTACGACCACGCGAGACGCGTGCGATGAACATGCCGACGAACGGGGACCACGCGATCCACCAGCCCCAGTAGAACAGGGTCCAGCCACCCAGCCACTCGGACGGGCCGTCTTCCGGGATGTAGGCGAACATGTTGAAGGTCTTGTCGACCACTTCGCTGAGGTAGCCACCGATGTTCTGGATCAGGGTCTGCAGCAGGAAGATGGTCGGGCCAACGCACAGCACGAACAGCATCAATGCCAGCGCAAGACCGAGGTTCAGCTCGGAGAGACGACGGATGCCGCCGTCCAGCCCCATGACCACGGAGATGGTCGCCAGGCCGGTGATGATGGCGATCAGGATGACCTGGGTGGTCAGGCTGTTGTCGATATCGAACAGATAATGCAGACCGGAGCTGACCTGCAGCACCCCCAGACCCAGCGAGGTGGCTACCCCGAACATGGTGCCGAAGACGGCGAAGATGTCGACGGCATGACCGATCGGGCCGTGGATGCGCTTGCCGATCAGCGGGTACAGCGCGGAGCTGATGCGCAGCGGCAGGTTGTGGCGGAAACTGAAGTAGGCCAGCGCCAGTGCCACGACGGCATAGACGCCCCAGGCGTGGATGCCCCAATGGAAGAAGGTGGTCTTCATGGCCTCGCGAGCGGCTTCCACGGTACCGGCATCGCCCACGGGCGGTGCGGTGAAGTGGAAGACCGGCTCGGCGACACCATAGAACATCAGGCCGATACCCATGCCCGCGGAAAACAGCATCGCGAACCAGGAGCCGTAGCTGAAGTCCGGCTCGGAGTGGTCCGGCCCCAGCTTGATGTCACCGGATTTCGAGAAGGCGAGCCCCAGCGTGAAGACCACGAACAGCCCCATGGCCAGCAGGTAGAACCAGCCGACGGTATCGATGATCCAGGTCTGGACGTGGCCGAAGACCACGTTCGCCGTCTCGGGCATGGATACGGTGAAGATCACGAACGCCAGTATCACCACGGCGGAGCCGAAGAAGACTGGCGGATTGATCTTCGCGACCGTAGGTTGGTCGGCATTTTCTGACATAAATTTCTCTCCCTGATTGCCTGTTCGACGATAATGGTAACTTATTGAACCTGTGGCGTCGTGAGTTGCCCGCGCCATATCGTTTCCATGTGTAACCGATGATGAGGCCATGGAAATGCGATGGGGACGAAAGCGCTCCGGCACGCTGATGCCATGGCGCATCGCGGGTCAGGCGTCGTGCCAGCCGGTACTGGCCGTCGCCCGGGAACATGCATGAGGTAGGCGTTGGCGTGGTGGCGAGCTAAGATGAGACCGTCTGCATTCAGGCCCCTTTACTGCTTGATACTATAGTTATGCACAAATCCTACAAGGCTTAAGTGTCAGTCTAGTGGCTTTGCGCCATCTCGCGGATGGAAATCGTGATGGATCGCCAAGTCAGATGGCTGACCGGAGACGTTCGCATGTTCTCTCGACTTCCCTTAGCTCCCTCTCGGACCGAGGCAAGCGCTCGAACGCCGCAGGCCGGAGCGGTGTCTCGCACGGGGCTGCTCATCTCGGGCCTGCTGCTGCTGAGCGGCTGTTCCACGCTGACGAGTCAGGACCCGCTATCTGCCCATGACAGCGAAGCGCTGCCTGCGGCCTGCATCTTCCCGCGTCAGGGCGATGCCGATCAGTGGCTGCGCGCCGCCGCCGAGGTCGTGGAGGCCCGTGGCTACAAGGTGCGCGAAAGTGAGCTGTCGCTGGGCCTGGTGACCGGGGAGCGCAAGGTCGACCAACCGGGGCTCGGGGCCATCGAGGGGCCCTTCGGCTCTCGCATCGGGTTCTCGGTGGGCTACGGCGTGGCCGCCGGGCGTGGCATCGGTGTCGGGGTGGGCAATGACGTCTATCGGGACGACCCGATCAGCTTCGAGCGCATCTCGCTGGTGGCACCGGACGAGCGAGTGCGCGTGATCCGTGATGAGCAGGTCATCAATCAGGGCGGGTATGTCATCGATGCTCGACCACAGAATCTCAGCGAGAGCTGTCAACAGATCGAACGTCAGCTGGAAGCCGCGCTGGCGGGCCGTGATCCTCGAGAGGTGCGCTGATGAATCCTTCCCTTCCTCGCTGCCTGCGTCTGGTGGCCTGTCTCGCCCTGCTGTCGCTGGGCGGCTGCATGACACAGCCGACCCATGCGCCGGACTCCCGTACCGCGGTGATCGCGCCCGACAGCGGCACGCTGACCTCCCGGCAGGTCTTCGTCACGCTGATGACCACGCTTGCGGAGCGCGGCTTCATCATCGAGCGGGCAGACCCGGATCTCGAGCGGCTGGATGCCAGCTACGCCGCCAGACCACCGCTGACCCTCGACGCCTGGGTGAGTGAGGTGAACGGCCAGATTCGTCTGAGCGTGACGGGTGACAGCAATGGCGCCGAGATCGCGCCGGGGCGTCTCGACAACCTGCTGGTGGACGTGGCCGTGGCGCTGAACGCACGTACCGTGCCGGTGATCGGCACGCCATGATCGCCAGCACCCCATGACATCGCGCCATGCCCCGGGGCGTGATCGGGCATCTTCCGATCGCTTGCGCCCGGAGGGATTGAGTCTGCACCGACGACGGCGCCTGGCCTGGCTGGCACTGGGCGCCAGCATGTTGGCCGGCGTACTGGTGCTGTTCGCGCTCTGGCAGTGGGAGTTCGCCCGCAGCGAGCGTGAGGCACGCCAGCATGCGGCCACTCGGCTGCACTTCTATGCCAGCACCCTCAATGCGGAGTTGTCGCGCTTTCAGTGGCTGCCCGCCATGCTGGCGCGACAACCGCGCGTGCGTGCCGCCTTCGATGACACGGCCGATGTCGCCGAGTCCGGCAATCGTCTCGACTGGCACCTGCAGCGTGTGGCACGGGAATCCGGCGCCGCTGCGATCTTCCTGACGGATGCCTCCGGCGTGACGCTGGCCGCGAGCAACTTCGATGAATCCGACAGCTTCGTGGGCCATCGCTACGCCTACCGGCCCTATTTTCTGGATGCGATGGCGGGCGGGCGCGGGGAATTCTTTGCGGTGGGCAATACCACGGGGCGCCCCGGCTACTTCGTGTCCGCGCCCGTATCGGGGGCGGACGGCCAGCCGCTGGGCGTGCTGGTGGTCAAGGTCTCGCTGGAGGCGCTGGAGGATACCTGGCGCCAGGCCGGCGAAACGGTACTGCTGGCCGATGCCAATCGTGTCGTGCTGCTGGCCTCACGGCGGAGCTGGAAATACCGCACTCTCGAACCCCTCGCGCCCGCCGCTCTCGACGACATCCGGGCGCAGCAGCAATTTCGTGGGGCGCCGCTCTCCCCGCTGGCGCGCTCGCTGGAAGACGGCAGTCTGGTGCTGGGGGCGGGTGAGGCGTCTTCCCGCTCCTCGACTTCCGTCGGCCAGCGCTATCTGGATGAGTCGCTGTTCAGTGGTCCGCTGGCCTGGCAGCTGCACTTTCTGATGCCGTTGCGGCCTCTCTATATACAGGCGCGCAACACCATGCTGGCCGGGCTGGCGGTACTGCTGGGGCTGGGCATGCTGGCGCTTTGGATGCGCGAGCGTCAGGCGCGCCTGCGGCTCATCCGGCGTGAGGCGGTGGTCATGCGTGAGATCAACGAGCGTCTCGAGGAGCGTGTCGCCGAGCGCTCCCGCGAGCTTGAGGCCACCCGTGACGAGCTGGTGCAGGCGGGCAAGCTGGCGGCGTTGGGCACCATGGCTGCCGGCATTGCCCATGAACTCAATCAGCCGCTGGTCGGCATTCGCACCTATGCCGCCAGTGGCGGGAAGTTGCTGACGCGTGGCGTGTCTCAGGCGACGACCCGCCCGGAGCTGCTGCCACGTGCCGCCGAAGCGGCGAGCGGCAATTTCACGCGTATCGCGGCACTGGCCGAGCGTCTGGGCGACATGATCCGCCAGTTGCGGGTGTTCGTGCGGCCGGCCAGTCAGCAGCCGCCAGCGCCGCTGGCACTGGTGCCTCGCATCGAGTACGCCCTGGAACTGCTCGATGAGCGGTGCGAGCTTCTGGGGCTCGTGATCGAGCGGCAGGGACTGATGCCAGAGGTGCGGGTGATGGGAGAGCAGGCGCGCCTCGAGCAGCTGCTCACCAACCTGATCCGCAATGCCGTGGATGCGCTGGAGGGTCAGCAGCGCGATGGCACCCTGGACGGGGTCGCCCGTATCCGGCTGAGCTGGCAGGCCTGGCCTGAGGTTGCCTGGCTCGAGGGGCGGCCCGGCGGTTGCCTGCGCATCGAGGACAATGGCCCCGGGATCGACCCGGCATTGCGGGCCACCCTGTTCGACCCCTTCACCACCACCCGCGAAGTGGGTGACGGCATGGGCATGGGGCTCTTTCTGAGCTATGGCATGGCACGTGACCTGGGCGGTGTCCTGCGGCTTTCGGATGATGCCCCGCCGGGTGCGCTGGGCGGTGCCAACTTCGAACTGTGGCTGTGCACGCCCCCTGATGACGCGGGCAGCCCGACACCCACTCGACTGACCCCGGAGGCACCTGACCATGAGTGATGCTGCCTTCGAGACGGGCGATGAGCGCCTGGCTCAGGATCATGAGCTGACCCGCGAGGCGCCCATCTGGCTGGTGGACGACGACCCGGCCGTGCGGGAATCGCTGTCTCAGTGGCTGGAACTTGCGGACCTCAACCTGCGCTGCTTCCCGCGGGCTGAGGCCTTGCTGGAAGCGCTGGCCGCCGGCGAGCCGGTCAGCGTGGTGATCAGTGACATTCGCATGCCGGGCATGGATGGGCTGACGCTGCTGTCACGGCTCACGCTCGAGGCGCCGGAGCTGCCGGTGCTGATGATGACAGGGCATGGCGATGTGGCCACTGCGGTCTCGGCCATGCAGGGCGGAGCGCGCGATTTCATCGAGAAACCCTTTGACCCGGAAGCGCTCGAGCTCAAGCTGCGTCAGGCGCTGGCAGGCCGGCGGCTGAGCGATGAGAACCAGCGGCTGCGTCGTCGCCTGAGCGTGCGGGGGCTTGCCGGTCTGCTACGTGGTGAAAGCGCGAAGATACGTCAGTTGCGCGAGCAGATACTGGAGCTCAAGGGGCATCCGGCACGCGTCTGGATCACGGGGGAGTCGGGCAGCGGGCGGACCACCACGGCGCTGGCACTCGCCGAGCATGCGCCGGCGGAGGGAGAGACCCAGCGCGTCGGCACATCGCCGGCCTCCGCGTTGCTGGCGAAGGTCGAATGTCGTGCCCTGGTCGGTATGGCGTCGAGCACTAAGGCGTCGAGCACCAAGGCATCGAGCACCAAGGCGTCGAGCGGCGCGGCGTCGAGCGGCGCGGCATTGTCCGAGGCGATTGATGAGGCTCTTCAGGCCGCTCCCGAGATGAATACCCTGTTGCTGCATGACGTCGACGTCCTGAGCCGTGAGCAGTGGCAGTGGCTGGACGCCTGGCTGAACGCTCAGCCCGAGGGCGGACGTCGCGCGCCGCGGGTGGTCTTCAGCGCCGAGTGCAGCGTCCAGGCCTTGGTGGCCTCCGGCACGCTGGGGCTGACGCGGGGGCACGCGCTGGCGGAGATCGAGCTGGTCACGCCGTCACTGCGTGAGCGGCGCGAGGATATCCCGTTGTTGATGGCGCATTTCAGCCGCCAGGCCGCCGACGTTCATCAGGTTCCTGAGCTGCCCTTCGTCCGGGGCGAGCTGACGACCCTCATGGCGGCCGACTGGCCCGGAAATCTTGCCCAGCTGCGTCAGCTGGCTAGCCAGCGGACCGTGCTGGGTGAACAGGGGCAGGAGCCGCCGGCGACCGGGCAGGAAGCGGGAGAGGAGGACCCGGACGGGCTTGCCGCGCAGGTGGCGTTGTTCGAGGCGACGCTGATTCGAGCGGCCCTGACACGTGCCCGAGGCAACATTGCCCAGGTGCTGGAGGAACTGGCCCTTCCGCGCCGGACGCTCAACCTCAAGATGCACAAGTACGGACTGCGGCGTGATGACTTTCGTCATGGTGCGGACGGGGCATCGGAATGAGCGCCTGCTCGGGAATCAAATTGTCGGTCTGGCGTCGAAGGGGTGGTTCGTGCCCCCGAATGTTATAAGGTAACGACGATGTGCCACGCCTGGCATTCGCTTTTCTTCGTATCCGCCTTTCCGGAGTGTCTGCATGCCCCTTGCTGTTGATCATCGCGATGATGCGCGATCGTTTCCGCGCGCCTGGCGTCGTTGCCTGCGCTTGCTGACGGGGGCGTGGGTCGGCATGTTGGCCATCGCGTCGTTGATGGTCAGTCAACCGGCGCTTGCCCATCCGCATGGCTGGGTGGATCTGCGCGTGACCCTGCGCCTGGATGATCAGGGGCGGGCGGTGGCATTGCGTCAGTACTGGTTGCTGGACCCCTTCTATAGCCTGACGCTGCGGCAGGAGCTGGCCGCCCTGCAGGACGATACCAGCATGGAGCAGCGCCTGGATGCGCTGGGCAGCGAGATCCTCGCCAATCTTTCCCAGTTCGATTATTACACCCATGTTCAGCGTGACGGAGCGCCGGTGGCGCTGGGAGAGGCGACACGCCAGACCACCTGGCTCAAGGGGGAGCGCGTCGCCTTCCAGATGGAACTGCCTCTGGCCGAACCCGTGCCGATGGCCGGCCATACGCTCAGTTATCGTATCTATGATCCCACCTATTACATCGAGATCCTGCATGACCCGGATGCGATCGCCGTCCAGGAAGGGCTGGTGATCAAGGGGCTGTCCTCGCAGCAGGTGCCGATGGACTGTACGGCGAAGATCGCCAAGGCAGACCCGGATCCCCAGAAGGTCGCCGAGGCCTCGATGCTGGATATCAATGCCACCGCGCCGATGGATCTTGGCCAGTATTTCGCCGATGTCGGCAGTGTCCATTGTGAGGCGTCTCGATGAGCGATGAGCACAAGGACACCTCCGGGCTTGGGGATGTCAAAAGCCTCAAGGGCATGCGTGATGGCCTGCTCAAGCCGGCCTCTTCGCGAGGGCGACGCCTGGCCGGGTGGCTGGCCCTCGGATTCGGACTGATCGTGCTGGGCATGGCACTGTGGCCGAGCCTGGTACAGGCCTGGGGTGAGGCGCTGGGCTGGATCTTCGCTGAACAGTCGCGTTTTCAGCGCTCGCTCGGGCGCGCCATGAGCGAGCTTGCCGCGCACCCCGGCACCCCCTGGGCGCTGATCGGGCTGTCCTTCACTTACGGAGTGCTGCATGCGGCGGGCCCCGGCCATGGCAAGGTGGTGATCAGTACGCTGCTGGCCAGCCAGCCCATCGCGCGGCGACGTGCGCTATGGCTCTCGCTGCTGGCGGCCTTGCTGCAGGGCGTGAGTGCGCTGGTGCTGGTGGGGCTGGGGGCGGGACTGCTGGACTGGGCCGGGCGTGAGGTGCTCGGGCAGGTCGAGAAGGTCACCCTGCTCAGCCATGTCGGCGTACTGGCGTTGGGCCTGCTGCTGCTGTGGCGTGCCGCGCGTGCGTTGTGGCGGGCACTCAGGGCGCCCGCCACCACTGGCATGGAAGAGAGCGTGACGACACAGGAAGCGCCAGCGATGCAGGAGCTGGCGTTCGAGCCGTCGCATGGTCGCGACCACTCTCACGGCCACGATCATTCACACGGGCATGACTGCGGTTGCGGCCATGCGCATGGCGTGACGGCGGAGCAGGCCAGCGGCGACTGGCGCACCATGGGCATGGCGGTGCTGGCGATCGGCCTGCGGCCGTGTTCCGGCGCGATTCTGGTATTGCTGGCCGCGCTGGCGCTGAATCTGGTCGGCAGCGGGGTACTGGCGGTACTGGCGATGTCACTGGGCACCGCGCTGACGGTGGGCAGCGTGGCGATGGCCACGCTGCTGATGAAGGCCAGCGGGCGTCTGGCGGCGGGCACGGCGCGCCTGACCGGCAAGCGCGAAGCGGGCGGAGTGCTTCGTCAGTGGCCATGGGCCGCGGTGATCGGGCTGCTCGGCGGGATCGTCATCAGCGTGTTCGGGGCTTTGCTGGTCGCCAGCAGTCTCAAGGCGCTGGACTCTCCCACCGGACGCGGTGCCTCGCCGTTCGGGCGCGCGGCACCAGTTGAAGACTTGGATTCAAGAGATAACCATAAAAGTATTTAAATCATGAGTTGAATCTAGGTTTATGGTGGCTGCTTTAATTATAGAGGAAGAGTCTATGGCGAAAGGTAAATTGCCTCCATATCAAGTAGTGGCATATTTTATAATGAGCTTGACTATTACGATGTTTATGCCAAGACAGCGCGTCGAATGTGGCATGAAGAAACAAGGAATTATGATTGTGAGGTGGTGAGCGAAGAAGGAGCAAAAGACTACAATTACCGTTCAGATCTCTCGTGCTATATTTCAGATGAATTTCCGCAGCATCAGAATAAAGCACACGTTTTAATGCTGGTGTCTTTGTTTGAAGATTTTTTGATTAAACTGGTTAGTTCCGTTGAAAGTTACTGTCGCGATCCATATTTGCCGTTTGAAAGAAATAAAAAACATGGGATACTTGATCGAGCTAAAGAATATTTGAAGCAACAGGGAGAGGTCTCTTTACCGGTTGATAATCCTGCGTGGAGTTTTATTAAGGGGCTAGTGTCTATTCGGAATTTGATTGCTCATGCCGGAGGATGCATAGACAAGACAAAGGATATAGCAGTTGCCAAATTTATTGGTAGAGAGTCAGGGTTACACGTGGAGAGTTACGCGAGAGATTATCTGATTGTACAGGATGAGTTTGTAGATAAAATTATAAAAGAGATGAAGGGTTTTACGAAAGCAATGCTAGACAATAACCCTCCCAATAAGCGTGATTGCTCCTTAATATGAGCATGCCAATTTCTGACATGCTCAAGTATTGTCAAATTCTCTAGAAGGAATAGGTCGGCAGCTCGGCGATCTTCATGCGTAGCGTGTCAATCAGCGTGGTGAGCGCTTCATTGTCATAGGCCTTCGGGCGTCCCACTCCCCAGACCGGCCCGGGCCAGGTGGCATCATCGCTGCTGCGGGCGATCACGTGTACATGCAGCTGTGACACGACATTGCCCAGGGTGCCGATATTGAGCTTTTCGCCGTCACTGAGCTGCATCAACAGCTCGCCGAGCAGGGTGGTCTCGTGCCACAGCTGGTGCTGGGAATGGCTGTCCAGCTCATAGACTTCGCGAATGTCCGCACGGCGTGGTACCAGCATCAACCAGGGATAGCGCGCATCGTTCATGAGGCGCACGCTGCACAATGCCAGATCGGCCACGAAGTGAGTGTCTGCCTCCAGCTGCGGGTGCAGGGTGAAATCATTCATTGTCGTTCCTCGTCGTCGCGGGGCTGGCGCGCCCGAATGGCCTCGGCTGGTCTGCCGGTCCGTCTGCCGGCGGGGCCGTCACGGGTGTCCCCAGGCCAGGTGTCTTAATGTCTCCAGTGTGACCAGATCGGCAGAATCCTGCCACTTTTCGGTTTGCGCCATGCCGGCCGGCCGTTGGCGCAATGCCCCCATCGCCAAATACCGCCCCTGCTCGACACTTGCTAGTCTTCACTCAAGGCTGGGCAGTACGACCTGACCTTCGCTGTCCCGTCCGCTATCGCCACGTCTCGCCTATTCCAACAATAAGGGTTCGCCTGCGTTCCGGCAGGCCCGCCAAGGAGTCATTCCATGCAAAAGCGCCAGTTCCTCAAGGCCGGCCTCGGTCTCGCCATCGCTGCCTCTCTGGGCCTCAGTGCCGCAGCCCAGGCGGAAGGCAAGTACATCATGGGTACCGCGACCACCGGCGGTACCTTCTATCCCGTCGGCGTGGCGCTTTCCACGCTGATCAAGGTCAAGCTCGAGCCGACCGCCGGCATCTCGGTGTCCGCGATCTCCTCCGCCGGCTCCGGCGAGAACCTCAAGCTGATGGAAGAGAACCAGGCCCAGTTCGGCATCATCCAGGGTCTCTATGGCGCCTGGGCATGGAATGGCACTCCGCCGGTCAACAAGGCGCACAAGGACCTGCGCAGCATCTCGATGCTGTGGCAGAACGTCGAGCACTTCGTGGCACGCAACGATGAGGTCAAGACCGGCACCATCGAGGACATGACCAACTTCTATGGCAAGAGCTTCTCCATCGGCAAGAAGAACTCCGGCACCGAGGGCTCGGGTCGCTTCATTCTCGAGCAGCTGGGCATCGATGCCGACAAGATGAATCTGGCCTACATGGGCTATGGCCCGAGTGCCGACGCGATGCAGAACGGCAACATCGACGGCATGAACATTCCGGCAGGCGCACCGGCTTCCGCCGTGACGCGTGCCTACGCCAACCTCGGTGACGAGATCACCACGCTGGACTTCACCGAAGAGCAGCTGGCCAAGGTCAATTCCCAGTTCGAGCTGTGGACACCGTATGAAATCGCCGCTGGCACCTATCCGGGCCAGGACAAGGCGATCAACACCATCGCCCAGCCGAACATCCTCGTGGTACGTGATGACGTCTCCGAAGAAGACGTCTACCTGATCACCAAGACCATGTACGAGAACCTGCCGTTCTTGAACAACATCCACCCGGCCACCAAGGCCATGGCACTCGACAAGGCCATCGCTGGTCTGCCGCTGCCGCTGCACCCGGGTGCCGTGCGTTACTTCAAGGAGCAGGGCATCGAGATCCCTGAGCGTCTGATCGCCGACTGACCCACCCCTGAGTCCGCTCCATCGCAGCCCTCATCGCGCGCCCATGGCCGCGGTGAGGGCTGTGCAGTCCAACAAGACAGTGCCGGTCCGGCGTCATGCTGCGTCTTCGTTTCGCAAGGCAGCCTCTGCCAGGCCAAAGCCTGCCCATGCATCACTGATGTCACCGACGTCATTGATGAAGCAAGTCCGCATTTCCTCGCAAGCCCGGGCGCAGGTTGACGCCACACGTCGCCGCCGCGCCATCGCTGTCTGATCCCGTCTTGAGGCACCGCCATGCATGATTCCCGCTCGCCAGAGCCCTCTCGTCCCACTGAAGCCGTGCCGGATGCGCCGGACCTGTCCGGTGTGCGCGATGAATCCGTCGAAGCCGCGCCATGGCGCATGGAACTGCCCTGGCTAGGGCGGGCCGTGTTCGTGATTTCCATCGTCATCTGTCTGGCGCATCTGTACTTCAACACCATCTCGACCCTGTCGGAGCTGTGGGTGAGCGCGTTGCACTTCGGGCTGTTCGGCCTGCTGTGCGCGCTGACCATCCCGATGCTGACGCCGTCCAGTGATGGTGCCAAGCGCTGGGTGCTGGGTGTGGATGTCATGCTGGGGCTGGCGGCACTGGGTTGCGGTCTCTATCTGATCGGCTTCGAGGATGCGCTCTATGATCGTGGGGTCGTGTTCTCCCCCGCGGACTGGGTGGTCTCCATCGTCGCGGTGGGGCTGATTCTCGAGTTCGCGCGGCGCACCACCGGCTGGTTCATCCCGGTGCTGTGTCTGATCGCGCTGACCTATGTGGCCTGGTGGGGCAAGTATGTCGGTGGCGTGTTCAACTTCCCGGGCCTGACCTGGGAGACGGTGCTGTTCAGAAGCTTCATCGGCGGCGAAGGGATGCTGGGCTCCATCGCCCGCATCTCCTGGTCCTACGTGTTCATGTTCATCCTGTTCGGCGCCTTCCTGGTCAAGTCCGGCGCGGGTGACTTCATCATCGACCTGGCGCGCTGCGCGGCGGGTCGCTTCAAGGGTGGCCCGGGCTTCGTGGCCGTGTTCGCCTCCGGCCTGATGGGCTCGGTCTCCGGCTCCAGTGTCGCCAACACCGTCTCCACCGGCGTGATCACGATCCCGCTGATGCGGCGTGCCGGCTTCCCGGCGCGCTTCGCGGCAGGTGTGGAGGCCGCCGCCTCCACCGGTGGCCAGCTGATGCCGCCGGTGATGGGCGCGGGCGCCTTCATCATGGCGTCCTATACCCAGGTGCCGTACCTGACCATCGTCGGCGTGGCCGCCTTGCCGGCGCTGCTCTACTTCCTGTCTGTCGCCATGTTCGTGCGCATCGAGGCCAAACGCTCCGACGCCACGGCGCTGGATGACCCGCAGGGCCCGCGCCTCAAGGACGTGCTCAAGGAGGGCTGGCACTATCTGGCACCGCTGTTCGTGCTGGTCGGTGCACTGATCTACGGCTTCACGCCGACCTACGCCGCCGGCATCGCGATCCTGTCCGTCATCGCGGCCTCGTGGCTGTCGAAGAATCCGATGAAGCTCGGCGACATCATCGAGGCGATGCTGGCCGGGGTGCGCAACATGACCACCACGGCGATCCTGCTGATCACCGTCGGGCTGATCGTCAATGTCGTCTCCACCACGGGGATCGGCAACACCTTCTCGCTGATGATCACCGACTGGGCGGGTGGCAGCCTGCTGATCACCATCATCCTGGTTGCGCTGGCGTCCTTGATCCTGGGCATGGGGCTGCCGGTGACGGCGTCCTATATCGTGCTGGGCACGCTATCCGCCCCGGCGCTCTACAACCTGATCGCGCACTCCCAGCTGGTGGATCTGCTGGCGGCGGGCAACCTGCCGGAGCAGGCCAAGGCCATCTTCATGCTGGCGGCACCTGACAAGCTGGACCTGCTGGGCGCGCCGATGAGCATGGACGCCGCACGTGAACTGCTGGCCCTGGTGCCGGATACCTTCCAGAGCCAGCTGTATGAGCAGGCGCTGTCGCCGCACGTGCTGACCATGGCACTGGTGAGTGCCCACATGATCATCTTCTGGCTGTCCCAGGACTCCAACGTCACGCCGCCGGTCTGCCTGACCGCCTTCGCGGCTGCCGCCATCGCCAAGACACCGCCGATGAAGACAGGCCTGATGGCGTGGAAGATCGCCAAGGGGCTCTACATCGTGCCGCTGCTGTTCGCCTGGAGTCCGCTGATCTCCGGTGACATCGGTGAGATGCTGACGGTCTTCGTGTTCGCGCTGTTCGGGATCTACGCTATCGTGGCGGGCATGGAAGGCTATCTGGAGCACGAACTGCCCTGGTGGCTGCGTTTGGCGATGTTCCCGCTGGGAGCGTTGATGCTGTGGCCGCATGGTCAGCTGACCTATGATATTGCCGGGCTGGCCATCTTCCTGGGCGTGCTGACCTACAGCGTGCGCCAGAGTGGCCGTCAGGAAGCCCTGGCTTCCTGAGTTCCGGCAGGTTCCGGCAGGTTCCGGCAGACGTGCCTGAATCCTGCATGACGTGACGCAATGCATCATCCACGATGCCCGGCATCCCTGCCTTCGCGAGGTTCCTGCGAGGAGGGTGTGTCGGGCATCGCGCGCTCTGAATGACGAAGTGCGTGCAGCGTGTCCCCCTTTTACGGCAAGACAAGGAATGTCGGCATGACAAGTGATGTGGCAGGGCTGGCAGGCGGCCTTGATCTGATCAGCGTGGTGGCGCTGATCGCGCTGGGTGGCGTGGCCGGCTTCATCAATGTGCTCTCGGCGGGTGGTTCGATGCTGACGCTGCCCTTGTTGATGTTTCTCGGCCTGCCCCCCGCGCAGGCCAATGCCACCAACCGCGTGGCGATCGCGTTGCAGAGTGCGACTGCCACCAGCACCTTCCTCAGGGCGGGGGCGCACAACATGGGGGTGGCCTGGCGACTGGCCGTGCCTGCCGTGCTGGGCGCGATGCTGGGGGCCTGGCTGGCGACCCGGATCAGTGCCGAGGCCTTCGAGGGTGTGCTGATCGTGGTGATGGTGGTGTGCTCGATCATGATGCTGCTGCCGACGCCGCGCATCGACACCCGTGAGCTGACCCCGGAACGCATCACTCCCATCGTGCTGCTGGCGATGTTCGGCATCGGTCTCTATGGTGGCTTCATTCAGGTGGGCGTCGGCGTGCTGTTCATCGTGGTGCTCTACCGGTTGCTCAAGATCGATCTGACCCAGGTCAACGTCTTCAAGGTCTTCATCGTGTTGATGTATACCCTGCCGGCGCTGGCGGTCTTCGTGTTCGATGGTCAGGTGCGCTGGGCCTATGGCCTGGTACTGGCGGTCGGCAACATGAGCGGCGCCTTCCTCGGTGCGCGGGTCAACATGAGCCCTGCCGGTGCGCGTTGGGTCAAGTGGCTGACGGTGGCGGTGATCTTCCTCATCGTGCTCAAGCTGGTGCTGACCTGATGCTGATTTGAGGCATGACACGGAGTAAGCTCGGGTCATTGCCGACATGGCGCCACCTTCGTGGCGCGGTGTCACCCAACTTTCATGACGACGCCGTGCGGGCAGGGCGTCGCTTCTTTCTCATTGTTCAGGAGTCTTCCCACATGCAGGCCATGGTCATCGAGCAATACGGCGCCCCGGATGTGTTCGTCGAGCGCGAGCTGGACACGCCGACCCCGGCACGAGGTCAGGTGCGCATCAAGGTATCCGCCTCCAGCGTCAATCCCATCGAGACCAAGCTGCGCAGTGGCCTGGTCAAGTCGCACCCCGACTTCCCGGCCATCCTCAATGGCGATGTCGCGGGGGTGATCGACGCCGTGGGCGAGGGCGTGACGGATTTCTCGGTCGGCGATGAAGTGCTGGGCTGCGCCGGTGGCGTGAAGGGCTGGCAGGGCGCACTGGCGGATTACATGATCGCTGACACCCGTGTGATCGTGAAACGCCCGAGTCTGGCGGCGCTGACCCTGGAAGAATGCGCGGCCTTGCCACTGGTGTTCCTGACGGCCTGGACGGCGCTGGTCTCGCGCGGTCAGATCAAGGAAGGCGAGCACGTGCTGATCCACGCCGGTACCGGAGGGGTCGGTCATGTCGCGGTGCAGATCGCCAAATATCTCGGCGCACATGTCACCACCACCGTGTCCAGCGAGGCCAAGGCCGATCTGGCGCGCCAGCTGGGCGCCGACGAGATCATCAACTATCGCGAGGAAGCGGTCAGTGACTATGTGGCACGCCTGACCTCCGGGCGTGGCTTCGATCTCGTCTTCGACACCGTCGGTGGTGACAATCTGGATCGCTCCATCGAGGCCACGGCGATCTCCGGTCGTCTGTGCTCCATCAACACCCGCTCGACCCACGACCTGACCCAGCTGCACGCCAAGAACCTGTCGCTGCACGTCATCTTCCGCTCGGTGCCGCTGCTGACCGGTATCGGCATGGATGAGCAGCCGGAGCTGCTCAACGCCTTGAGCGAGATGCTGGAGGCCGGGGCGGTTCGCCCGCTGCTGGACGAGCATCAGTTCAGCTTCCGCGATATCGCCAAGGCACATGAATTGATCGAATCCGGCGAGGCACTGGGCAAGATTCTGTTGGTGAATCGCTGAGAATTGGCACTTTCCAGTGTCACGAAGGTCAGAGTGGCAGAGACGATTGATCAGGAATGCATGACATGCGAGTGACTCGCTTGATGATGGCCGCCTTGCTGGTGGCCAGCGTGGCCCTGACGGGCTGCAACACGGTGGCCGGCTTTGGCAAGGATCTTGAACACCTGGGTGGCAAGATCGACAACGCAGCCAGCTGAGCCTGACGGCCTGATCGACACCTTGCGTGCGATCAGGCACTTGAGAGAGGAATACCCATGCGACGCTTCATGATGATGACCGGTACGGCTCTGCTGTTCGGCCTGATGCTGGGAGGCTGCAACACCGTGGAAGGCTTCGGGGAAGATCTTGAGCATCTGGGGGGCTCCATCGAGGAGTCGGCCAGCTGAGCGAGTGAGGTGGCAGCGGATTCAGGCAATGAACGAAACATGAATTTCTCCCTTGAAACCCCGCAGGGTGGCCCAAGGTAATGGGTATCAGCGCAGGCATGACGCGTTGAATGGCAGGATCCATGATATCCATCACCACAAGGAGCATGACCATGTCCCGTACCATTGCACTGCTGTTCGCCTCTTTCTTCACTGTGGCGGCACTCTCCGGCTGCAACACCGTTGACGGTGCCGGCCAGGATGTCGAGCACGCAGGTGAAGCCGTTCAGGACGCTGCCCAGTAAGCAGGTCGCCAGACACGCCGCTTCACTGTCAGCACGAGACGTGAGGCATGAGGCGCGATGCAATAGCGGCCCTGCGCCGATGATGACGCCCGGTGATTTCCGCCGGGCGTCGTCGTGTCCGGCCTTCCGTCGTCGCGTGCATCTGCTCTGCGTGCCATTCACTTTCTCTACTCTCCCCCTTGCAAGGACCCCGTCATGGATCATCGGCAGTTGGGCTTTCTGGTCGCGCTGGCCAATGAACGCCATTTCGGACGGGCGGCGCGAGTCTGCCATGTCACCCAGCCGACGCTCTCGGCGCGTCTCAAGCAGCTCGAGGAGGAGCTGGGCACGGCGCTGATTCTCAGAGGGCATCGTTTCGAAGGCTTCACGCCGGAGGGGGAGCGGGTGCTGACGCATGCGCGGCGCATCATCGCCGAGCTGGATGAGCTCAAGGGAGATCTGTCACCCGAGGCCGTGCTGACCGGTCGGCTGACGCTGGGTGTCGTGCCGTCCGCGCTGGCGGCGGTGGGGGAATTCCTGCCGCGTCTGCGTGAGGCCTTTCCCCAGCTCTCCCTGCGCATGCGGGAGCTGTCCACCTCTTCGCTGGCTCAGGGGCTGGAGGATGGTGAGCTGGATCTCGCGGTCGGCTATCCGGCGGCCCCCGCCATGAGCGGCTTCGCCTGCCGACCGCTCTATCAGGAGCATTCGGCGCTGATTGCCAGTCAGGCGCATTTCCTGCTGCCCGAGACACCCGCATGGGAGTGTCTGCGGGAGTATCCGCTGGTGCTGCTGACGCCGGAGATGCAGCAGCGACGCCGGCTCAATCAGCAACTGGCTCAGCTGAACCATCAGCCGTCGCCGTTGCTGGAAGCCAACTCCATCGCGGCGCTGGGCGTGATGCTGGAGGCGGGCCTGGGGGTGAGCGTGCTGGCGGAACACCTTGCCGACTCGCGTCTCGGTACGGGGCTGGTGGCGCGACGCCTGCCCGGGGAGGGCGAGACGGTGGGGCTGCTGTGGCGTAGCGGCCAACAGCATAGCCGTCGGCTGAATGCCGTGCTGGAGCTGTTGCGCTCGCTCCCTCGGTCGGCAGACGTGGACGGATGATGGAGGGGGCAACGCAAGACACCCCGTGAAAACGGGGTGTCTTGATCAGTCTTCAGCCACGCACGAGGTGGGGGTCAGCCCTTGTCGGCATCCTGGGTCTGCGCCTTGAGCGCGGCCAGACGAGCCGCTTCGCGCTGACGCTGCTTGGCGTCACGACGCGCCTGCATCTGGGCGAGCGCGTCCTTGCCCAGGTGCGCCTCACCCCGTTGCTCGGCGAGACGAATCTGATTCTCGCGCTCGGCAAAGCGTGCCTTCTGGGCATCGCTGAGCTTGTCGTAGCAGCGCGGGCAGCTGACACCCTTCTGGTACTTATCGCTCTGCTTGTCCGCTTGCGTGATCGGCAGACGGCAGGCGTGACATTGGTCGAACTGCCCGGGGCGCAACTTGTGGTCGACGGTGACACGGTCATCGAACACGAAACATTCGCCCTGCCACAGCGTCTCTTCCTGGGGCACCTCTTCCAGATACTTCAGAATGCCGCCCTTGAGGTGATAGACCTCCTCAAACCCCTGCTCCTTCAGATAGGCGGTGGATTTCTCGCAGCGAATGCCTCCGGTGCAGAACATCGCCACCTTGCGGTGCTGCTGCGGGTCCAGCTCACGGGAGACATAGTCCGGGAAATCACGGAAAGCGGCCGTGTTCGGGTTGACGGCACCCTTGAAGGTCCCCACTTCCACTTCATAGTCGTTGCGGGTGTCGATCAGCAGCACGTCAGGGTCGGAGATCAGCGCGTTCCAGTCCTTCGGCTCCACGTAGGTACCGACGGTATGGCGCGGGTCGATCCCTTCCACGCCCATGGTGACGATCTCGCGCTTGAGCTTGACCTTGGCTCGCAGGAAGGGGGATTGCTCTGCCAGAGACTGCTTGGTATCCAGTTCCGCCAGGCGCGGGTCTGCCGTCAGCCAGGCCAGCAGGGCATCGATGCCGGCGCGAGAGCCGGAGACGGTGCCATTGATGCCCTCGCGTGCCAGCAGCAGGGTGCCGCGGATGCCATGCTCGTCCATCACTGCCAGCAGCGGTTCGCGCAGCGCCTCGAAGTCCTCGAGGGTGACGAACTTGTAGAGCGCGCAGACGACATGCTGCGGCGCCAGCGGGCTGGGACGAGCGGTGTCGGCAGCCGGTGCGACGGTCGTGGGGGTATCGGTCATGCAGGAGTCCTCATGCGGGCCGGAACGTAAATCCGGAGCAGGATGATCAGAAGGGAAGGCGTGCGACAGCGCGTGAGTGCCGCGTCGTCCAGGCGAGCCTTCGTGGTTCGGCGGCATATTTTACGTGACTCGCGCACGAATTTCCTGCGCGGGATCAAGGGGTGCCTCATGCTGGCAATTTCATTGATGGTGTCTATCAAGGTACGGGCGAGTTCAATTGGTGAGCGATCGATGATGACGCTATCGTATCGCCATGACGGCTTGCGTACATTCGCGAATCTGCACAGTGATGTCGCGCACAACGGGGTGTCGGAATGAGTGATTCACTCTATCAAGCAGCGACCGAGGGACTGCGTTATCAGGATGCGCGTGAGCGGCCCTTGCGAGAGCTGGATGGGCCCTCCGAGCTACCCGTGAGTCTGGTGCTCAATGAGATCCCGATGGGCACGCTGCTGGCGAGCCCCGAGGCGCTGGAGCCACTGGCGCTGGGGCACGCCTTCACCGCAGGCTGGATCACGCGGCGTGAGGAGGTCACCGCCATCCATCTCTCGCGGCTGCGCCATGGGCTGGCGGTGCGTCTGGATGTCAGCGAGTCGCTGGCGCGCAAGGCCGAGCACCATCAGCGGCGCGAGAGCAGCGTGTCCAGCTGTGGCGCCTGCGGCGTGCAGGATGAGGCCGAGCTGATGGCTGGCCTGACACGCCTGCCGCCACGGGCAGCGCTCTCACCTGAGGCGTTGATGCGTGGGCTGGAGCGCCTGGAGCGCGCAACACGGCGCGGCATGCACCTGGCGCTGGGGCTGGACGCCGAGGGCGGCCTGATCTCGCAGGGGGCCGATATCGGTCGCCACAATGCGCTGGACCGCGTGATCGGCATGAGTCTCGACAGCGGCGTCTGGCCCGAGGCGCTGCTGGTCTCCAGTCGCAGCAGTCTGGAGCTGGTCCAGAAGACCATCCGTGCCCGCATTCCGACGCTTGCCACCCTTGCCGTGCCTTCACGCCTGGCGGTGGAGACCGCGCGTGCCTGTGATCTCAACCTGATCTGTGCCCATCGCGGGCGTCGACTCGAGTTGCTCAGTGGTCAGGCCGACTGACGGCCCCTGGCGCGTACTCACGCCTGTCTGATCCTTTCCCGCCTTCCCCTTTTGCCTGTGGACCCTGACATGACTGATATTGCCGCCCCCGAGACGCCTGAGCACGCATCGGCTCGCCTGCCACGTGAGGATGAGAGGATGACGCGCCATCCCCGCATCGCTGCCTACTCCGGTCCGGCGGGCGGCTGGGGGGCGCTCAAGAGTGTCGGTCAGCATGTCAGTCACTCCAGGGCGCCATGGAAGAGCGTGCGCTCCCTGCTCAAGGCCAATCAGGACAAGGGCTTTGACTGCCCTGGCTGCGCCTGGGGCGATCCGGAGCACGGCTCCTCCTTCGAATTCTGCGAGAACGGCGCCAAGGCAGTGGCCTGGGAAGTGACCGCCAAGCGTGTCACGCCGCGCTTCTTCGCTCAGCACACCGTCACGGAGCTGCTGGGCTGGGACGACTTCATGCTCGAGGATCAGGGCCGCCTGACCGAACCGATGCGCTATGACGCGGCCAGTGACCGCTATGAGCCGATCAGCTGGGAGGCGGCCTTCGCGATCATCGCCGAGCACCTCGATGCGCTGACGTCACCGGATGAGGCGCTGTTCTATACCTCCGGACGCGCCAGCAACGAGGCGGCCTATCTGTATCAGCTGTTCGTGCGTCTGTTCGGCACCAACAACTTCCCCGACTGCTCCAACATGTGTCATGAGGCCAGTGGCGTCGGCATGAAGGCGAGCCTCGGTGTCGGCAAGGGCACGGTACTGCTGGAGGATTTCGAGCACGCAGATGCCATCTTCGTGTTCGGTCAGAACCCCGGCACCAACCATCCCCGCATGCTGGGGGACCTGCGACGTGCCTCTCGACGTGGGGCGCGCATCGTCAGCTTCAATCCGTTGCGTGAACGGGGGCTGGAGCGCTTCGCCGACCCGCAGTCGCCGCTGGAGATGATGACCCTCTCCAGTCAGCCCATCAGCCATCGTTATTACCAGCCGCGGATGGGAGGTGACATGGCGGCGGTGCGGGGCATGGCCAAGGCACTCTTCGCCATGGAGGCGCGCGGCGAATTCACGCGCGCTGCTTCCTTCATCGAGCGCCACACGCGGGGAGCGACGGCCTGGCAGGACGTGGTCGAGGCGACGGACTGGGCCACGCTCGAGGATCAGTCCGGGCTGACCCGTGCGCAGCTCGAGGAGGCCGCGATGATCTTCGCCGGGGCCGACAACGTCATCTGCACCTGGGCGATGGGCATCACGCAACATCTGCACGCCGTGGACAGCGTGCGGGAGATCGTCAATCTGCTGCTGCTCGGGGGCCATTTCGGGCGTCCCGGTGCCGGTGCCTGCCCCGTTCGCGGACATTCCAATGTCCAGGGAGACCGCACCATGGGCATCGACGAGAAGGCGCCGGCCGCGTTGATCGATGCACTCGAAGCCCGCTATGGCGTGAGCATGCCGCGTGGCCAGGGCTTCAACACCGTGGAGAGTCTGGCGGCGCTGGAACAGGGCAGGGCGAAGACCTTCATCGCGCTGGGCGGCAACTTCACGCGCGCCACGCCGGACAGCGAGCGCACCGAGGCGGCCATGCGCAACCTCAAGCTCAACGTCCAGATCAGCACCAAGCTCAACCGCAGTCATCTGGTGATCGGCAAGACGACGCAAGCGCTGATTCTGCCGTGTCTGGGGCGCAGCGAGATCGACCGCTCCGCACAGGTGGCCTCCCAGCACATCAGCGTCGAGGACTCGATGTCGATGGTGCACTCAAGCGCTGGCATCAAGGCGCCGGCCAGTGACGAGCTGCGCTCGGAACCCGGCATCATCGCGGGTATCGCGCGCGCCACGCTTGCCCGGGTGCTGCCACGGCGCGGCGTGAGTGACCCGGTCAACTGGGAGGCGCTGAGCGAGAACTATGATCTCATCCGCGACGAGATCGCGGCGGTGATTCCCGGCTTTGCCGATTTCAATGCCCGTCTGGCCCACAAGCGCGGTTTCCATCTCGCCAATCCGGTGCGTGAGCTGCGCTTCCCCACCACCAGTGGCCAGGCGGAGTTCTCGGCGGCGGCGCTGCCGGGGTCCGTGCTGCATCAGCAGCTCGCGCGTCGGGAAGGCTGGTTGACCCTGCAGACCATGCGTAGCCATGACCAGTACAACACCACCGTCTATGGCTACAACGACCGCTATCGTGGCGTGTCGGGTCAGCGACGAGTGGTCTTCATCAATGCGCAGGACCTTGCCCGCCTGGGGCTGGCCGATGGTGACTGGGTCGACATGGTCGGTGAGCCGCGCCCGGATGGCAGTGAGCGGCGTGCGCCTCAGTTCAAGCTGGTGGAATACGATATCCCGGCCGGTTGCATCGGTGCCTATTATCCGGAAACCAATGTGCTGGTCGCATTGGAAAGCCATGGCAGCGATACCGGCACACCTGCCTCCAAGGCGGTCCCCGTGCGGCTGGAGCGCAGTTCACGCATCGCCTGACGGTGCGAGGCGCCAGCAGTAGGATGCAAGCATCACCACATTGCCGCGTGGCGAGGAGACTCGTCGCGCGGCAGTCGTGTGTCTAGAATATTCCCGTACGCCGAGCCCGCTTCGCTCGGCGTACGTCCTTTCCCGTCTTCAGTGCCGGCTCATCCATCGTTCAAGAGAGTGATCCATGCAATATCTGCACACCATGCTGCGTATCCGTGATGTCGACGCTTCACTGCATTTCTTCCGTGACCTGCTCGGCATGGTCGAGATCTCGCGCAAGGATTCCGAGAAGGGCCGCTTCACGCTGATCTTCCTGGCAGCCCCGCAGGATGCCGAACGTGCCCGTGAGATGCAGGCGCCGATGCTGGAACTGACCCATAACTGGGACCCGGAAGACTATGAAGGCGGGCGCAACTTCGGCCATCTGGCCTATCGTGTCGAGGACATCTACGCCACCTGTCAGCATCTGATGGACAATGGCGTGACCCTCAATCGCCCACCGCGTGACGGCCACATGGCGTTCGTGAAGAGCCCGGATGGCATCTCGCTGGAGTTGCTGCAGGCCGGCGAATCCCTTGCGCCGCAGGAACCGTGGGTCTCGATGGCCAATACCGGCAGCTGGTAACGCTCACGCCGGGGTCGCGATGCCCGACAGCGCTCAGGCGCGGGCAAGCGTCGCACAATGGTGACGCAATGCCGGTGCGGGGCTGGCGGAACCGGCATTTGGGCTTATGCTGTGATCAGAACAATAATGCTCGCCGCATGAGACATGACACGTCATGCGGTGGCTTTCTGGTGTTGTGCAGGGCTACCCCTGCCGTCCAGACAGGTGCAGGCTCCATGACACTCCCCCTGTCGCGCGCTGGCCGTGTTCGTGTCATGAGAGTTTCGCCCACGTGATGACTGCCGAATGGCAAGGACTGCCTGATGTTGAGTGTTGCTCGTGCCTGGTTGCGTCAAGAACCGCGTCTGCTCGCTGTCGAGCATCGCCGTTTCTATCATGCCTATCTGTGGGTCTATCTGATGGTGCTGGGCCTTTATGTGGCCTGGCTGCCTGTCTTCATGGTGCTCAAGGCACCACGACTGGCGTTCGCCAGCGGCATCATGGTGCTGGTGGGGCTGCTGGGAGTGCTGTTGCATCGTCAGCATCACATGCTGATGGCCCTGGTGCTGGTATTGGGCAGTCTGACGTTGATGACCTGGCTTGCCTCCTACTGCTTCGGCAATGCCGCCGGCTACGAATATTACTTCTTCATCGTGATGGCCGGTATCCATCTTGCTCCCCTGTCAGGCAAGGTGCGTGTCATCAGCACGCTGTCTCTCTTCGTCGCTGCAGTGCTGTCGCTGATGGTGGCCTCTCAGCATGTTTCCGATGGCTTCATCCCTGTCTGGATCATGCAGTCATTCAACCTGTTTGCCGTCTTCATGCTGATGGTCACCTTCCTGTGGCGCATGCTGGCACTCACCGAACACTTCGAACGCCAGTACCGCCAGGATGCCAGTCGCGATGAGCTGGCCGGGCTGTTCAATCGGCGCCAGACCCTGCGCCAGGCGGAAAAATGGTGGCAGGACGCCGTGCCCTGCTCGGTATTGATGATGGATGTGGATCACTTCAAGCAGATCAATGATCTGCGGGGGCATGCGGCAGGTGATGAGGCCCTGAGACAGATCGGGCGCCTGCTCAATGCCACACTGCGCCAGGGGGATAGAGCAGGGCGTATCGGTGGTGAGGAGTTTCTGGTGCTGTTGCCGCGCAGCGGGCGCGGCGAGGCGATTTCCGTGGCGGGACGGATACGTTCCCTGCTGGCCAGCTCGCCGCCACAGTTTGCGGGAAGCGCCGTGCCGGTCACCGTCTCGATAGGGGTCGCCGTCAGTCATGAGTGTGAATCACTGGATGACCTGCTGCAGCTGGCGGATCGTCGCCTGTACCACGCCAAGCATCAGGGGCGCGACCGGGTGGTAGCGGGGGGTGAGCGGCAGCAGGAAAGGGAAGGCGAGTCATGCAGCCTCTTGGCTGCCCCTGAGACGGCGCGCCAGGGGGATCAGGGTGAGCCCCCGGCAGAACATGGGCACTTTGCCGACAGGACACTCGTGGGATGATTCGAGGCTGTCTTGCGCTCTCGAGTCGCTCTTCAGTTCTCGAGCGTGTGCCGGCCAAGGCCTGACAGGCAGCGCTCGATGGCTCTCGCCAGACGGCGCGCCACGGGCGTACACAGCACCCAGGGCAGAATGATCAGTGCAATGCTGAGCGAGCCCAGATAGACATCACTGAACCAATGGGCACCCACCATGATGCGTGGGGCACTCAATATCACCACGAATGCCAGACTCCACAGCGCGATGCGTCGTGGGGCGAAGGCCCACATGTAACTGGCGAAGACCATCAGCATCAAGCCGTGATCCCCCGGGAAGCTGTTCGAGGCCGAGTCCTTGGTCTTGAAGGACACCAGGTCGGAGAGATGCTGTGCGTGCTGGAAGACGCGAGTCGGACTGGCATGGCCGTAGCTGATGGCGCGCAGCACGAACAGCGAGATGATACCGGCGGTCAGCAACATGGTGATGCCGAGGCTGGTCCAGCGCCGGTAGCGGTCGGGGCGCGAATCCTCAAGCATCGCCCAGCAGAACAGGACACCCATCAGGCCGAAGGCCGCAGCATCGAAGAACCGCGTGTTGAGAAGCCCCAGCAGGGTATCCCAGTGCGGATTGAGTGGCGAGATGAGGTGATTGAATGCCCAGAATACCCGGCCGTCCAGATCGGGCCAGAAATCCAGTGCCGGTACCCACCAGCTGATCAGCAAGGCGAATCCTGTGGCATTGAGTGCCAGTAGTCGTCTGGTCAGCATCTCCGTCCCTCCTGGTGCAGATGGTGCGAGGTATCATCAAGCATCAGCAAGCGATCCCTATCGCTGCCTTCACGGCGTATGGTAATTTCAAAGGCTCTTCAAGAAACACTGTTTTCGAATGTTCCAGGAGAGAAGCATCGTTGCGTCAGACGCGATCTGGCGGGCTATCGTCTCGCAAGCCAGTCGGTCTGTCGGGACCGGGATGGCGCAGGGCATCAAGGGGCTTGTGGTTTGTGCGACGGGTCTGCATGCTCGCGCCCGATCGTTTCATCAATGCCTGACATCGAGGCAGGCTCATCACGGGGGATCTCTTCATGAGCGTCATCTTGCGCCGTCTATCACTTGCCACTTCGCTGGCGATCGCGACTTCCCTGCTGGCCGGCTGCGCGGTCAGTCACTCAGGTGCGACGGACGCCGGGCAGGGCGGCGGGAGCGGTGCCGGCAGAGCGAGCCCTGCGCTGGTCGGTACCCCCTGGAGCTTCTCGAAGACCGAGGAGACCGGTGAGGCGCCCAATTTCCTGTTGCAGGCCCCGACACCGGAGCAGCTGGCGGATGAAGAGGATGACCGCCTGCGCCTGGTGGGCAGCAATGGCTGCAATCGTCTGATGGGGCCGGTGGTACTGGATGAGTCTCGCCAGACCCTGGAGATCGGTCCGCTGGCCTCGACCATGAAGATGTGCCCCAATCCGGAGCAGTCCAATGCCTTCAATCGCATGCTGGAGGAGGTGGCTCGCTATCAGATCGTCGGCAGAGGCGAGAGCGCTCGCCTGCGGGTGATGGATGACACCGGCTACCTGCTGGCGACCTTCATGCCCGTCGCGGCCAGCGACGACTGAGCGCCTGCGCCGACTCCCGTGACATGCCCGGAATGAAGAAAGCCCCCGGCACCTTTCGGTGCCGGGGGCTTTTGCCTGCGATCAAGACGAGCGTGGCTTACAGCGCTTCGATCTTGGCGCGCTGACTTTCCAGCAGTGCAAGCTCCGCCTGGGCATCGGCCAGCTTGGCGCGCTCCTTCTCGACCACATCGGCCGGTGCGCGACCGACGAACTTCTCGTTGCCGAGCTTGTTCTCGAGACCGGTGATGACCTTCTGCTGCTTCTCGTGTTCCTTGTCGATGCGCTTGAGCTCGGCATCCTTGTCGATCAGGCCGGCCATCGGCACCAGCACTTCCAGCTCACCGACGCGCTGGATGGCGGACATCGGCGCTTCATCGCCCGCCGCCAGGAAGGTGATGCTTTCCAGACGGGCCAGCTTGGACAGGAACAGACGATTGGCTTCCAGACGCTCGGCGTCGCCGTCGGCCCCGTTCTGCAGGTAGACCTCCAGCGGCTTGCCCGGGGACAGGTTCAGCTCGTTGCGGATATTGCGCACCGCGATGATGATGCCCTTGAGCCACTCGATGTCACGGATGGCCTGCTCATCGATCCGCTCGGCGTCGGCCTGCGGCCACGCCTGGCTCATGATGCTCTCGCCTTCCACCGGCTTGCCGGCGTGAGGCGCGATGCGCTGCCAGATCTCCTCGGAGATGAACGGCATCATCGGGTGGATCAGGCGCAGGATGGTCTCGAGCGCGCGCACCAGGGTGCGACGCGTGCCGCGCTTGGCTTCCGCGCTGGCGTTCTCGTCCCACAACACCGGCTTGGACAGCTCCAGATACCAGTCGCAGTACTCGTTCCAGATGAACTCATAGAGCGCCTGGGAGGCGTGGTCGAAGCGGAACTCTTCCAGCGCGCGGGTGACCTGCTGCTCGGTCTGCTGCAGGCGCGCGATGATCCAGCGATCGGCCAGTGACAGCTCGACGGCTTCGCCGTTGACGCCGCAATCCTGGTCCTCGGCATTCATCAGCACGTAGCGCGCCGCATTCCACAGCTTGTTGCAGAAGTTGCGATAGCCATCGAGACGGCCCATGTCGAACTTCACGTCACGCCCGGTGGAAGCCAGTGACAGCAGGGTGTAGCGCAGCGCATCGGTACCGTGGGGCTCGATGCCTTCCGGGAACTCGTTGCGCGTGGCCTTGGCGATCGCCTTGGCCTTCTTGGGCTGCATCATGTTGCCGGTACGCTTCTCGACCAGCTCATCCAGGCCGATGCCGTCGATCAGGTCGATGGGGTCGAGCACGTTGCCCTTGGACTTGGACATCTTCTGGCCGAGGCTGTCACGCACCAGACCATGCACGTAGACCTTGCGGAACGGCACTTCACCCTTGAACTTCAGGGTGAACATGATCATCCGCGCCACCCAGAAGAAGATGATGTCGAAGCCGGTGACCAGCACGTCGGTGGAGTGGAAGGTCTTGAGTTCTTCGGTGTCCGCCGGCCAGCCGAGGGTGCCGAAGGTCCACAGCGCAGAGCTGAACCAGGTGTCGAGGACGTCTTCGTCCTGACGCAGTTCGATGTCGGCACCCAGCTGGTTCTCGGCGCGGACTTCTTCCTCGTTGCGGCCGACATAGACGTTGCCGTCGTTGTCATACCAGGCCGGAATGCGGTGGCCCCACCACAGCTGACGCGAGATGCACCAGTCCTGCAGGTCACGCATCCACGCGAAGTACATGTTCTCGTAGTTCTTGGGCACGAACTCGATGTCGCCGTTCTCGACCGCCTCGATGGCCGGGCGTGCCAGCTCCTCGACGGCCACGAACCACTGGTCCGTCAGCAGCGGCTCGATGACGTCGCCGGAGCGGTCACCGTGGGGCAGGGTGTTGTTGATGGTCTCGACCTGCTCCAGCAGACCCAGCGCGTCCATGTCGGCGACCAGCTTCTCGCGCGCGACGAAGCGATCCAGGCCAGCGTAGGCGGCCGGCAGGCTGGCATCTTCCTGGGGCTGCGGACGTCCCTGCAGGTCGTAGATCTCGGCGCGCTCCAGGATGGTGGCATCCTGGCTCATCACGTTGATCAGCAGATGGCCCTGACGCTTGCCGACTTCGTAGTCATTGAAGTCGTGTGCCGGAGTGATCTTGACGCAACCGGAGCCCTTTTCCATGTCGGCGTGTTCATCGGCGACGATGGGGATGCGACGGCCGACCAGCGGTAGTTCGATGAACTTGCCGACCAGGCTTGCGTAGCGCTCATCCTTGGGATTGACGGCCACGCCGGTGTCACCCAGCAGGGTTTCCGGGCGCGTGGTGGCGACGACGACGTAGTCCTTGCCATCGGCGGTCTTGACGCCATCGGCGAGCGGATAGCGGAAGTGCCAGAAGCTGCCTTGCTGATCACGGTTCTCGACTTCGAGATCGGAGATCGCGGTGTGCAGGGTCGGGTCCCAGTTGACCAGACGCTTGCCACGGTAGATGAGGTCTTCCTTGTGCAGGCGCACGAAGACTTCCTGCACGGCCTTGTAGAAGCCATCGTCCATGGTGAAGCGCTCGCGGCTCCAGTCGATGCTGGTGCCCATGCGACGCAGCTGACGCGTGATGTTGCCGCCGGACTCTTCCTTCCACTCCCAGATCTTGTCGGTGAAGGCTTCGCGACCCAGATCATGACGCGTCTTGCCTTCTTCGGCGGCGACCTTGCGCTCCACCAGCATCTGCGTGGCGATGCCGGCGTGGTCGGTGCCTACCTGCCACAGGGTGTTGCGACCCTGCATGCGACGCCAGCGCACCAAGGTGTCCATGATGGAATCCTGGAAGGCATGGCCCATGTGCAGGGAGCCGGTGACGTTGGGCGGCGGGATGACCAGTGAGAAGCTCTCGCCCTGGCCTGACGGCGCAAAGCGATTCTCGGATTCCCAGCGCTCGTACCAGCGCGTCTCGATGGCGTTCGGTTGGTAGGTCTTGTCCATGGGTCTGCAAATGATCCGGTTGGGCGGGACGTCCCGCGCCGGCTCAGTGAGCGGGGCAGCGCAGGCAGAAAATGGGCTCGATTATAGCGCCGCTGATGTCAGGCGTCATTCGGTCTTGGCGTGCAGGCTCTTGTGGCCCTCGCCAAGGGGACGGTTTCACAAAGCAGGCAACATCCACGCAATGATGCCGTATCCTGTCGCAACCTGCTGACGCCGAGGTGCCTCGCCTCGGAGTCTCCCTCCTGATCCTGCTCGCGGAGCCGCAATGTCCAAGCCTCGCCCCACGGATGGTGCACCTCGTCCGACCCGTCGCTGGGTCTGGCATGAACTGCTGCGTCATGCCCTGGTGCCACTGCTGGTGATGGAGGTGGCACTGCTGGGCGGTTATCTGGGCTTGCACTGGCTGGTCGCGCAGCAGCAGGAAGCGACCCGTGAAGACCTGATCCGTACCCAGCTTGAGCAGCTGAGCCGTTATGAGGCGGAGCATGCCGGCATGGTGGTGGAGGATTGGCGCAGGGAAGTGCAGCAGCTGGCACACTCGGCACTCCGTGAGATGGACGCTCCCATCGCGCCGGGCGAGCGTGTCCGAGAGATGGCGCGTCATGTCTTCAGTGAGGATGGCACCCTCTACGTGGCCGAGGATGACGGGGAGGCCGGCTCCTATTATTCGTCGCTGGCCCCCAGTTATCTGCAGGACTACGGCAAGGTGGCACGGCTGTCGCGGCTGGATACGGTCATGCAGGACATGCTCGAGATCCGTCCCGAGCTGCGTCAGGCGTGGTTCTCCAGCTACGACGGCTATTTCCGTATCAAGCCGTGGATCGACACCCACGGCATCTTCACCCCCGGGGTGGATCTCACCAGCTACGGCTTCTATTACCTGGCCGATGATCGCAACAATCCCACGCGTGAGCCGGTCGTGACGCCGGCCTATCAGGACCCCGTCGGGGGAGGCTGGCTGATCTCGACCCTGATGCCGGTGCATCGTGGGGACTTCCTTGAGGGGGTCGTCGGTATCGATGTCACGCTCGATGCGCTGGCGAAGCATCTCGAGAGCACGCGACTTCCCTGGAACGCCTATCTGGTGCTGGTGAGTGGCAACAGCGTAATGGCCATGCC
The DNA here is from genome assembly GCF_056493605.1 of Cobetia sp. BL01. Lineage (NCBI taxonomy): Bacteria > Pseudomonadati > Pseudomonadota > Gammaproteobacteria > Oceanospirillales > Halomonadaceae > Cobetia > Cobetia sp. BL01. The sequence goes on from NZ_JBVBEE010000004.1 coordinate 98,030, forward strand.
CGAGGCCGGTCAGAAGGATTTCGGGGTGCATGTCACTCCGCGGATCGAGCCGACCCCGTTGACGCATGACCGCTTCCTGGAAACGGCACGTGATCAGAGCAAGTCGCCGGAGATGGTGCGCCTGCTGCATGGTATCGACGATGCTCCCCATGGCATGCGCAAGATACCGCTGCTCGCCGGTGAGCGGCTGGTGGCGTGGTATCCGGTGGCGGGGACGGACTGGCGGCTGCTGGCCGTGGTGGACCCGCAGCAGGTGGAAAGCGGCATCCAGCACTGGAATACGCGCTTCAATCAGTTGGGTTACGTGATGCTGGTCGGCCTGATCGCCTTCTTCCTGGTCCTGCTGGTGGTGATGCGCTGGCGGGCGGAATCCATGGCTACCACGCTTTCCGAAGCCCTGGAACGCTTGAGTGACATGGCGCTGCGCATCGGTCGCGGACAGCCGGTGGTGCGTCAGCGTTTTGCCTTGCAAGAGCTTGACCAGGCGGGGGAAGCCCTGCGGGAAGCCGCATTGCGGCGTGATCAGATCGAGCTCGAACGCGCCGAGGATGCCCGGCATGTCGAGATGGTGATGGCGGCCTCCGGTGATGCGACCTGGCGGTATGACTTCGAGCGTGATGATCTCCACTTCCACGAGAACTTCTTCCTGATGATGGGACTCCCCATCCAGGCCAGCATGCATCTGGCCGATCTCGATGCCATGACTCACCCGGAGGATCTGGCGGGGATGCTGGAATCCCGCTGGCGCGTGTTGCATGGCGACAGCTGGGCCGAGGCGCGTGACGTGCGTTACCGCCATGCCGACGGCAGCTGGGTGTGGATGCAGGTGCGAGGTCAGGTGACCCGCCGCGATGGTGACGGACGACCGCTGCGTGCCACGGGGGTGGTGCTGGACATCCAGCGTCACAAGCAGACGCTGCAGGTGCTGGAAGCGGCACGTGACAGCGCCACCGAGGCAAGTCAGTCCAAGTCGCGGTTCTTCTCGAGCTTCAGTCACGAGATCCGCACGCCCCTCAATGCCATCCTGGGCTTCACTGACCTGCTGGTGGACGAATCGTCCCTGACGCGCGAACAGCGTCGCTATGTGGATGAAGCGGGCCACGCGGCAAGCCAGCTCTCGGCGCTGATCGAGGACGTGCTGCAGATGTCGAGCCTTGAAGCGGGAGAACTGCCCCTCGATTGCCAGCCTCTGTCGATCGGCCAGCACCTGATTCGCCTCGTCAGTCAGTACCAGCCGCGGCTGGACCAGGCGGAACTGACGCTGTCACTGGCGCTGGAAGAGGCGTCGCTGTGGCTGAATGCCGATCGCCGTCGTCTGGACCAGATTCTCGGCAACCTGATGGGGAATGCCATCAAGTACAACCGCGCGGGCGGCTGGATACGTCTCGCTCTCGGGCGCGGTATCGACTCCCACGGCCAGGAGATGGCCTGGGTGGATGTCGAGGATGGTGGCTTCGGGTTTGACCCGAATCAGGCGGCTCAGCTGTTCCAGCCTTTCTCGCGTCTGGGTCGCGAGGATTCGGGAATCGAGGGCACGGGCCTCGGGCTTGCGCTGTCGCGTGAGCTGGCGCGGCGGATGCAGGGGGAGATCACCGCGCAGAGCGTACTGGGCGAGGGGGCCTGTTTCCGGGTATGGCTGCCGTTGGCGGATGTCAGTGCCCATGAACAGGTCGTGAAGGCGGCATGGTCGGCGGATCAGGCGCTGCCAGTGGCGTGTCGCTGGCTGGTGATCAGCACGCGCGCGGAGGACAGACTGCGCCTGGAAGTGATCGGCAGCCATGTCGCCAATCTGGACATCATCACTGCCAGCAGCGCGGCTCAGGCCTTGCGCCTGGTGCGTGATGTCAGTCCCTGCATGGTGATCTTCGGAGACGTCGCCGACATGAGCGTGGCGTCGCTGTTCAGCGAGATCCAGCGTCTGCCGCGTGAGGCGCCGTTGTGGGCTGTGCGTATCGGCGAGCGAACGGGCGCGGAAGCCGATGGCCTGCCGCCGGAATTCTTTGCGGTGGGGGAGAGTCCCCCCGGCATGCAGGACGTCGAGCACTGGATCGAGTGGCTGACCGTGCGTTTTCGCGAGTTTCTCGAGGCTCGGGGGCAAGACGAGGAACGCGAGCGCTGAGTCGGCTGACAGCGCCACCGGTACCTGCGGCGTCAGCTCACGCCCTTGAGCTGATGCGAACGCACCGCATAGCCACGTGACTTGTAGGTACGCCAGCATTCGCGCTTGGTGACCAGCACATCCTGATGCTGGTTGATGATCTCGGCGACGCGCTCGAAACGCGAGAACCACTCGGGGATCTCGGGGTGCAGATTGAGCAGTGCCTCGATGCCCGGTGCCGGCGCGTCCTGCCAACCGATGGTCACGGGCGGACGTGGCACGTCATCGGCGTGTTCTGCCTCGCGCGCCGCGAGATCCAGATCGATATCCAGCGCATGGGGTACGAAGCTCTCGGGGCGGAACTGCCACAGGTGTTCATCGAACTGACGCGCCATCGCCTCATCCTCGACATGCACGTGCAGGCGGAACCCCTTGGCATGGATGGTCTCGGCCAGACGGCAGGCGAATTCCAGCCGGGCTTCCAGCGTGGTATCGGGCAGGATGTAGAAGTCGATCTGGGTCATGGGCACCGCTCGTGGCAAGAGTTCGCGAGCGCTCAGGATACCGCACTCGCCACGCGGCTTCGATGCAGGAGGGACTCGGTACGCATCGGAAAGCGCGATATCTTCGCGTCTGCAAACATGAAGGCCCGCCTCTTGCGAGGCGGGCCTTCATGTTGTCGTCTGGCATGGGCCACAGAGCTTACGCCAGGCGGGTCATCCAGCCACGCGTGTCTTCGGCGCGACCGTATTGCAGGTCCAGCAGCTGGCGACGCAGACGCATGGCCACGTCGCCGGCATTGGAAGTCAGATCCAGACGCGCGTCTTCGCTGACCAGCTCGCCCACCGGGGTGATGACGGCGGCGGTACCGCAGGCGAACACCTCGGTGATCTCACCGGAGGCGATACCTTCGCGCCACTCGTCGATGCTGACCGGGCGCTCTTCCGGCGTCAGGCCGAGATCACCCGCCATGGTCAGGATGGAGTCACGGGTGACACCTTCCAGAATGGTGCCGGTCAGACGCGGCGTGACCAGACGACCATCCTTGAAGACGAAGAACAGGTTCATGCCACCCAGTTCCTCGACCCACTTGTTCTCGGCGGCATCCAGGAAGACGACCTGATCGCAGCCATTGGCGGTAGCTTCGCTCTGGGCCGCCAGGGAACCGGCATAGTTGCCGCCACACTTGGCAAAACCGGTGCCACCGGCCGCCGCACGGTTGTAATGCGAGGACAGCCAGATGGAGACGGGCTTGATGCCACCCTTGAAGTAGGCGGCCACCGGCGAGGCGATCACGTAGTAATCGACTTCACGCGACGGACGCACACCGAGGAAGGCTTCGCTGGCGATCATGAACGGGCGCAGGTAGAGGCTGCACTCATCGCTGGCGCTGGCGGGGGTCGGTACCCAGGCGCTGTCCTGGGCGAGCAGGGCCTTGAGCGAGCCGACGAAGTCCTCGTCGGACAGCTCCGGCAGTGCCAGGCGGCGGGCGGAGTTGCGGAAGCGTGCCGCGTTCTTCTCGGGACGGAAGGTCCACACCGAGCCGTCTTCATGACGATAGGCCTTGATGCCTTCGAAGATTTCCTGGGCGTAGTGCAGTACCGAGGCGGCGGGGTCGAGGCTCAGCGGGCCATAGGGGCGGACTTCATGGCCGTGCCAGCCGCCATCGGCGGTCCAGCGGACGTGTGCCATGTGGTCGCTGAAGTGACGGCCGAAGCCGGGATTGGCCAGGATGGTGTCGCGAATGGCAGCATCCGCCGGTTGCGTGGACGCGCGGACGTCGAAGCCTTTGGTCACGTGGGTGTCTCCGTAGCAGCGAGACCCCCGGCGCGAAACGCCGGGGGTCGAATCATTTTTATAGGACCTCTGGGGTCAGCGGTGCCGAGTGGCGTGCCGACCCGCGTGTCTCAACGCTAGCACGCCATCGAGAGCATGCGAAGCCTCAGAGCGTCTCTTCCTGGGCGGCATTGAGTTCCGCTTCGCGATCCAGCAGATACTGGGTCAGCAGGCCCACCGGGCGGCCGCTGGCACCTTTCTGCTTGCCGGACTGCCAGGCGGTGCCGGCGATGTCCAGGTGCGCCCACGGGAAGGTGTCCGCGAAGCGGGACAGGAAGCAACCTGCGGTGATCATGCCGGCTTCACGGCCACCGATGTTGGCGATGTCGGCGAAGTTGGAATCCAGCTGTGCCTGATACTCGTCCCACAACGGCATGTGCCATGCGCGGTCCCAGGCTTCTTCCCCGGCATCCAGCAGATCCAGCGCCAGGTCATCATCGTTGGAGATCAGGCCGGTGGCGTGATTGCCCAGCGCGATGACGCAGGCGCCGGTCAGGGTGGCGATGTCGACGACGCTGGCCGGCTCGAAGCGCTCGGCGTACGTCAGGGCGTCGCACAGCACCAGGCGGCCTTCGGCGTCGGTGTTGAGGACTTCGACGGTCAGGCCCTTCAGGGTCTTGATGATGTCGCCCGGCTTGGTGGCACGGCCGTCCGGCATGTTCTCGGCGCTGGCCACGATGGCGACCACGTTGAGCTTGGGCTTGAGTGCCAGCACGGTGCGCATGGTGCCGAAGACGCTCGCCGCGCCGCCCATGTCGTACTTCATCTCGTCCATGCCGGCGCCCGGCTTCAGCGAGATGCCACCGGTATCGAAGGTGATGCCCTTGCCGACCAGCACGTGCGGTGCCTCGTTCTCGTCTTCCGCGCCGCGGTATTCCATCACGATCAGGCGGCTCGGCTCTTCACTGCCACGGCCGACCGAGAGCAGTGACAGGGCGCCAAGCTTCTCGAGTTCTTCCTCACCCAGCACGGTCACCTTCAGTGCGCCTTCGGAGGTGCTGCCCAGTTGCTCGGCACGCTCGCCCAGATAGGTCGGGGTGCAGATGTTGCCCGGCAGATTGCCCAGGGTGCGGGCTTCGTTGACCCCTTCGCCGATGGCCGCGCCAATACGCAGACCCGCTTCCAGTTCTTCCTGCTGACTCTTGTCGGCACTTACCACGCTCAGACGGGTCAGAGAGGCAGGCTCGCCCGGCTGACTCTTCATCTCGGTGAAACGGTAGGCGTTGCGCAGCGCGCTCTCGGCGATCATGCGTGCCTTCCATGCGGCGTCGCGCAGCTCGATATCGAGGCCGACTCCCGCGAAGGCGGCGTCTTCCACCGGCAGCTTGAGCAGTGCTGCCATGGCGGCGTCCAGTCCGCGCTTGTAGCGGCTCTCGTCGAGTTTCTCCGCCTTGCCGAACCCGGCCAGCAGCAGGCGCTGTGCGCCGAGCCCCGGGGCGAATGGCAGCAGCAGGGTGTTGCCCAGCTCGGCCTTGAAGTCGCCGCGTTCGATCAGCTGGGAAATCAGCTTCTCGCTGGCGTCGTCCAGACGTGCCGCGGCGCCTTCGAGTTCGCCTTCAATGACGGGAACCACCAGGCAGGCGGTCTCTAGCTGGGCCGGATTGACAGTGACAACAGGAAATTCCATGACAACTCCACGCGGGCGAGTAAGGGATACGAAAATGAGGATAGCGTCAGACCGAAGCGGGTCGGGCGTGTCGCGATATCCGGGGTCAGGCATCCGGGTCCGGCAGGGGCGGATGTGAAGAGGCTCTGCCGTCCATCGGTGTCTGACCGAGCATGACCTTTGAATGGGGACACTGGCCGCTGATGGCAAGCATCTCCCGGTGCCGTCCATCATGCGGAAGATCATGTGTCTGTCGCAAGGCATGGCCGCGACAAGGCTGCATGCTTTCTGGATAATGCTCGAGCATGCCCTTGCGGGGCTCGGCACGCCCAGTGTCATCGACACTCGATCGCACCGGGCCGAGGCGCAAGCGCAGGCCGGATGCCCAGTGTACGCAAAGGCGGTTCGGCATGCATGAGGGATGGTGCATCTTCATGTGTCCCGTATCGTGTCTTCACCGGCTATCATCGTTCTGGTCAACACGCTCGATTGCGAGTGGGAAACAGGAGTTTCATTTGATCATCTTCCGCTACCTGACACGCGAGATTCTCACCACCATGGCCGCGGTGGCCGGGGTGTTGATGCTTGTCATCATGGGCAGCCGATTCATCCGCTATTTCAGTGACGCGGCAGAGGGGGACTTCCCGGCCTCGATTCTCGGCAGCCTGATGCTCTATCACCTGCCGGGGTTCTTCGAGCTGCTGTTGCCGCTGTCCTTCTTCCTGGCCGTGCTGCTGGCCTTCGGTCAGCTGTACATGAACAGTGAGATCACCGTGCTGGTGGCCTGCGGTGTCGGCCCGGAGCGTCTGCTGCGCGTCACCTTGCTGCCGGCACTGCTGATCACGGCGCTGGTGGCGGCCTGCAGCCTCTACCTGACGCCGGCTGGCGCGCTGAAGAACGAGATGTTGCTGGAGCTTCAGAAGCAGAAGACCGACTTCTCGGTGCTGGGCGCGGGACGTTTTCAGCAAATCGGCGATCGCACCGTCTATGCCGAGAGCATGAGTGACGACAACAGCGAACTGAAGCACGTCTTCATCGCCGAGCGTGGCAATGACGGGGCCACCCGCCGCGATGACAGTGAACCGAGTCAGTCGGTGGTGCGCGCCGAGCGCGCCTTCCAGGACGTCAGCGAGGAGACCGGCAGTCGCTATCTGGTGCTGGCGGATGGCTCACGCTACGCGGTGGAGCCGGGCAAGTCGGCTTCACAGCGACTGGGCTTCGAGCGTTATGCGGTGCGGGTCAGCGAGGGGCAGAGCGAGGCAAGCCTCAAGGATGACATCGAACTCGTCTCCACCCGAGAGCTGTTGGCCACGCAGACGCCCGAAGCCCAGGCCCAGCTGCAATGGCGTCTCTCCCTGCCGTTGATGGTGCCGATCCTGATGCTGATCGGTCTGCCACTGGCGCGCGTCAATCCGCGCCAGGGCCGCTTCGCGCGTCTGCTGCCGGCCATCTTCGTGCATATCACCTACCTCAGCTTGCTGATCGCGGCTCAGAATGCCGTCGCGTCCGGCAAATATCCGGCCGCGATCGGCCTGTGGCCCATTCACGGCGTCTATCTGGCGCTTGGCCTCTGGCTGAGCTGGCGCGACAACCGCGGAGGTGGCCGCTGATGCTGCTTGATCGTCTCGACCGTTACATCGCGCGCAACGTGCTGCTGGCCATGCTGGTGGTACAGGTACTGATCCTTGGGCTTGACCTGATGATCACCTATATCAATGACCTGGGCGATGTCGAGGGGGATTACGGTGCCCTTGAGGTCTTGCTCTACCTGTTGATGAGGCTACCGTCACGTTTCTACGAATTCGTGCCGGTAGGGGTGCTGCTGGGGGCCTTGATCGGCCTGGGCAGCATGGCATCCAGCAATGAGCTGACCATCATGCGTGCGGCGGGCCGCTCCTTGACGCGCATCCTGTGGGGCGTGATGAAGCCGCTCGGGCTGGTGATCGCCATCACCATGGCCGTGGGAGAGTACGTGGCGCCTGTCACCGAGATGCAGGCCGATGCCTGGCGCGCCGAGCAGCAGCAGGGGGCGGGTGCCGTCTATGCCGAAGGCGGTGGCTGGCAGCGTGAGGGCAACAACTTCTATCGCTTCGGTTCGATCCGCAGTGATGATGTGGTGCTCAACGTGACCCGCTATCAATTCGATGATGATCAGGAGCTCAAGCAGGCCATGTACGCCCGGCGTGCCGTCTGGGAGGACGACCATTGGACGCTGGAGGCGGTGGAAACCACGGTCTTCGAGCGTGAGGGCGGCGAGGTGGCCTCCACGCGTGTCGAGCAGCAGGACTCACGCCAGTGGGATACCCGATTGACGCCGGACCTGCTCAAGCTGGTGATCACCGAACCCAAGCAGCAATCCGCCTCTGATCTGTGGCGCTACGCCAGCTATCTGAAGGGGCAGGGTCTGTCTGCCAACCAGCCATTGCTGTACTTCTGGCAGAAGATCCTGCAACCGCTGACGCTGGCAGCGCTGGTACTGGTGGCAGCGTCCTTCGTATTCGGGCCGTTGCGCACCGTGGCAGCCGGGACGCGCGTGTTCTACGGGATCATCGTCGGTCTGCTGTTCAAATACCTGCAGGACCTGCTGGCACCGGCCTCGGTGGTCTTCGGGTTCGCGCCCATCTGGGCAGTACTGGCCCCCACGATCGCCTGTTACGTGATCGGCCTGCTGCTGATTCGTCGCAGTGGCTAGGGCACGGTTCCCGGTGGCTCGGCGCTGCTTCGCGCAGCAGGGCGTGCGCCCTGCCGGGCTGATGCGGCGTCTGGGCGGATTGGTGTATGACACCTTTCTGGTTGTGGCGCTGTTGATCGTGCTGGGGTTCGTGGGGGTGGCCGCGAATGGCGGAGAGGCCAATCAGTCGCCATTGTTCCGCTCGCTTCTGCTGGTGGCGGTGTTCGCCTTCTTTGCCTACTTCTGGAGCCGAAGTGGCATGACGTTGGGCATGCAGGCCTGGCGGCTCAGGCTGCAGACGCCGGAAGGCTGCGCACCGACACTGCCTCAGTGTCTGCTGCGTTTTCTGGTTGCCGGTCTCTCGCTGGGATGCGGTGGACTGGGGTATCTCTGGCAGCTATGGGACCCTGAACACCGCAGCTGGCACGACATCGCCTCAGGCACGCGCGTGGTGGTGGTGCCGAGGCCCAGCCGAGAGTGACGGCCCGGTAGGCGCCGCCCTTGCGGGTGTCGTGCAAGGGCGGCGTGCAGGAATCGCCGTGAAAGGCATGCCGAATGCCGGAAAACACAACGCCCCGCCAGTCATCGACTGGCGGGGCGTTGTGTCTGTCAGGGGGGCAGGACGTGAATCAGACGCCCAGCAGACCATCGAGACGCGTGATGATGCGGTCGACCGTGGCGCGTGACACGACCAGGCTGTCTTCCTGTGCCGCGGTTTCCGGCAGCTCACGTGGCAGGTCGAGTACCGCGTTGCCCATGCCCTCGAAGCGCACGCCATCACGATAGCGCACGAAGGGCAGCTGGCCGATGGGGCGCTGACCGTCGTGGTCGAGGCGGGCCAGGCGTGTGAAGGCACTGACCGTGTCCAGCACCGGTGCGCTGGTCAGCGGCAGGTGGGTCAGGCGCCATGCCAGCCAGTCGTCCACTTCGACGGCTTCGTCACGCAGGGTGGCGAACCAGTGACGTGCCTGATCCAGGCGATAGCGGGCACGGCCCTGCTTGTCCAGCCACAGGACGTCGGCGCTGGCCTGACGCGGACTTTCCAGCTCGCCGGGCAGGTACAGCCAGGCCTCGGTCAGGCGATGCAGCGCACCCGGCAGTGGCTCATCGAGGGTACGCTCGTTGAGCGAGTCCAGTGCAGCATTCAGGTCGCCCTGTTCGGCACTGTTTTCACTGTTGGCGTAACCGACGTTGTAGCGCCAGACACGATCGGAGATTTCCTGGGTGACGACGTGATCGTGCGGCAGTGCGATGTGACTCATCAACTCACGTGCGTTGCAGCTCTCGTCCACCAGGCCCTCGCGACGCGCCTCGCGATAGAGATTGCGCAGCAGCGGATTGAGCGGCAGGCGGTGATGGTCCCCGAAGCAGCTGCCGGCATCGCGAACGGCGTCGAGATTGAGCGGCAGGTGGGAGGCGGCGTGATGTTCGGCGGTAGCGATGGATGCGGACATTGGGTCAGGACTCCTTGCAGTTTGGCAGTAGGCGAAACGAACGGACAGCAGACGGATTCGGGCCGGTCACGGCATCATCATGTCGCCCATCATCGGCATGCCGATGGGCCGAGTCAGGATGGAGGGCGTCGACGGAATCTCTTGCAGTGTCCTGTTCATGTGCTTTTCCTGATTGCCTGGCAGGTCGTGGCAGTCATTTGCCGTCGCCTTGCTGCGTGTGGGTCATCGTCATGAACGGCAGCGTTCTGGCGAAGTGACGCTAGCAGGAGGCGAGTGACCTGCCTGAACCATTGGATGTCGATGGCTCATTATTTTTTGTTGCGACTTGATTCTTGTCTGCATAATAAAACGTTATACATCTTAGCGTCCCTGTCCCAAATCGCAACCCCTGCCTTAGGCAGGTGACTCCCTTCTTTATACGGTGGGCGCTTTCATCGATGCAACGGATTTGAGAGCAGTGGATTTGAGAGCAATGGATTTGAGAGCAATGGTTTGAGAACAGCGGGTTGAGGAAAGCGGGTTGAGGAAAGCGGGGAGAACGGCGGGTCGAGAACCGTCACGCGGCTCTGGTCGGACGTTCACATCCCGCAGCAGCAATTCATGGCGCTGACGGTGGAAGACGGGGTAATGCAAGTGGTTGATATGTCATGCAAATGAGAATTTTTTGCAGTCAGGTGTTGCGCATCTTTCTGCGAATCATTTACATTTGTCTCACTTGGAGTGAGCGAGGTGAGCCATGTACGTCTGTCTGTGCAAGGGTGTATCAGACCACAAGATCCGTGAAGTCGTGGAGCAGGGAGCGCGCAGCTTCCGTGAGGTCCGCGAGCAGACCGGGTGTGCGACCCAATGTGGAAAATGTGCCTGCATGGCCAAGACGATCACCCGTGAAGCCGTGGCACGCGAAATGATGCCGGCTGACGATCTCGCCTACGCGGTCTGATGTCAGGGGAGCTTGCCTCTCCAGGCTAGGATTGCCCTGTCGATGCAGCACAGCGCCACGAGTCCATGTCATTCAAACGCCAGAGGCCCGATCACATGATCGGGCCTCTGGCGTTTTCGCATGCCGCTCCTTGCCGGGAGAGCTCATCTTTCCAGCTATCCTCTCTCGCACTTTCCTTTCTCGCACTTTCCTTTCTCGTGCTTTCCTCTCCCGGGCTTTCATCGCTTGTACGCTCATCGGTGTCCGTCTGCATATGACAACGCGGATACCAATCTTTCCCATTTGCGCCTAAAAGTCGATAACTTGTTGTCATGTCTCGAAAAATTCATGGTTTTGCGCCATACTTGCCGGACCTGACGAAGCGGGGCGAGTGCCTGAGACGCCTCACCCCCGACGGCCCCTGACACCGGCATGCATGCCGGTCGCCGACGACAACGAGACCGCACCGGACAAGAGAGGAATGGCGACATGAAAGGCGATCCCAAGATCATCGAGCATCTCAACACCATACTGGGCAACGAGCTGGTAGCCATCAATCAGTACTTCCTGCATGCGCGCATGTACAAGGACTGGGGGCTCAAGCGCCTGGCCAAGTGGGAATATGACGAGTCCATCGAAGAGATGCGTCATGCGGACACCCTGATCGAGCGCATCCTGTTCATGGAAGGCCTGCCCAACCTGCAGGACCTCGGCAAGCTGCGTATCGGCGAGAACACCAAGGAAATGCTCGAGTGCGATCTGGCGCTGGAGCACCAGGCACATGGTGATCTGAAAGAAGCGATCGCCTATGCCGAGCAGGTTCGCGATTACACCTCACGTGATCTGTTCCGCAAGATCCTCGACGACGAGGAAGAGCATATCGATCACCTGGAGACCGAGCTGGGTCTGATCGAGAAGGTCGGTATCGAGCTCTACCTGCAGAAGCAGATCCATCACGAGATCGACTGATTCCAGGCGCGGCTTTCCAGGTCGTGACAGGAACGAAAACGCCCCAGCTGCCATCGATCGGCAGCGGGGGCGTTTTGTCTTCAGTGGCGCAGAACCGGCTTACTTGCCCAGGTCATTGACCAGCAGCGCCTCGACGGCTGCGATGCGCGCGTCGAGACTGGCCTGGTCGGCGGCCAGCACCGTGATGTGACCGATCTTGCGGCCGGCTCGCGGTGCCTTGCCGTAGTCATGCAGGCGAGCACCGGGAATGGCCAGCACGGCATCGCGCTCTGGCATGCGCCCGATGATATTGAGCATCGCGCAGGGGGCCAGCAGGGCTGTCTCGCCCAGCGGCAGGCCGGCGACGGCGCGCAGATGGTTCTCGAACTGGCTGGTGACCGCGCCCTCGATGCTCCAGTGACCGGAGTTGTGCACGCGCGGGGCGATCTCGTTGGCCAGCAGGCGCTCGCTGCCGTCCGCTTCCTTGACCACGAAGAACTCGAAGGCCATCACGCCCACGTAGTCGAGTTCGTGCATCACCTTGAAGGCAGCCGCCTCGGCCTCGGCCTGCAGGTCATGCGCGGCCAGCGGTGTGGCGCAGTGCAGGATACCGCTGCGGTGCTCATTGCGGGACAGCGGCCAGGCGCGTGTCTCTCCGTCACGACCGCGTACCGCGATCACCGAGACCTCGTGATCGAAGGCGATGAAGCCTTCGAGAATCAGCGGCACGCTGCCGAGTTCGGAGAAGGTGTCGGCCACGTCCGCCATCTCGCGCAGCACCTTCTGACCCTTGCCGTCGTAGCCCAGCGTACGTGTCTTGAGGACGGCAGGCAGGCCGATGGTGGCCACCGCGCTTTCCAGATCGGCCTGGCTGTCGACCAGCGCCAGCGGCGGCACCTCGATGCCCAGACGCATGAACAGCGACTTCTCGTTCCAGCGATCCCGCGCGGTATCCAGCGCGCCGGCCGGGGGGTAGGTCGGACGCTCTGCCGCCAGGCGCTCGACGGCGTCGGCGGGCACGTTCTCGAACTCGAAGGTGATGGCATCGGAGGCCGCCACCAGCTGTGTCAGAGCGGCGTCATCCTGCCAGTCGGCGCGCAGATGATGGCCATGCACGCGGCCACACGGCGAGTCGGCGGGATCAAGAAAGGTGAAGCGGGCATTGAGGGCGGCGCCAGCCTGAGCCAGCATGCGACCCAGCTGACCACCACCGACGATACCGAAGCGGATCGGCTCGCTCATGATTCACTGGCCTCCATGCGACAGGCTGGGAGCATCGGGACGCGGGTCCGGATTGTCCAGCACGCGGTCGGTCTGCTCGGCGCGGAAGTTGATGAGCGCCGTGCGGATGGCCGGATACTTGTTGGCCAGCTGGCTGGCAGCCAGCAGCGCCGCATTCACGGCACCGGCACGACCGATGGCCAGGGTGCCGGTGGGGATGCCGGCGGGCATCTGCACGATGGAGAGCAGAGAGTCGACGCCAGACAGCATGCTGGACTGCACCGGCACGCCCAGCACCGGCAGCCAGGTCTTGGCGGCACACATGCCCGGCAGGTGGGCGGCGCCACCGGCTCCGGCGATGATGACCTCGAGACCACGCTCCGCGGCGGTGTCGGCATAATCGAACAGCAGGTCAGGCGTGCGATGGGCAGAGACGACCTTGACCTCGTGTTCGATCCCCAGGGCTTCTAGGGTCTCGACCGTATGGCACATGGTCGCCCAATCCGATTTTGATCCCATGATGACACCAACCAGTGCGCTCATGCTTCCTCCGCTCTTGACGTGGTATGAACCAGCTCACAGCCACCGCCAGCGCATGCTGGGCGGCCCGCTGTGTGGGCGTGGTCGAGGTGGCCGGGCCGTGATGGCCAGTCCCACCTCAATGCGTATGTCTGGAAAAACAAGCGGCGCAGTATAGCACCGAGCCTGAGAGGCGGCATGCACCTGTCCGGTCGGTCAGCTTATGGGCGCCACCGGCCGGCGAGGCTCAGCAGGACCATTGCGTGACCAGCGCGAAACGCGGCACTGGCTCGCCCTGGATCTCGACATTCTCCATGAACATGCTCAGTGGGCGCACCCACAGACCACATTCGCCGTAGAGGGCGCGGTAGACCACCAGCAGCTCTTCCGTCTCGCTATGACGACTGGTGCCGATCACCTCGTATTGCGCGCCCTTGTAGTGGCGGTAGAGCCCCGGCACGGGGCGATTCTCGGGCAGCGGCGGCATGGGAGGCAGCTCTGACATGATGATTTCCTTGATGGGCAAGACAGTTGGCGCGGTCGCCCGGCGCGATCAGGCGTCGGGCGCGGGCTTGAGAGCGTTGGCCGGCGTGGCCTTGGCACCACGGCGTGCGATGCGCGCCAGGGCGCGTGCACTGGCGGTGAAGCCGAAGCTGCCGGTGACAAAGGTGGCGGCGCCGAAGCCGCCGGCGCAATCCAGACGCGTGGCGCTGTCGCCGGGTTTGGTGGCGCAGACCTCGCCATCGGCACCGGGGTAGGTCAGCTGCTCATCGGAGTAGACGCACTCGACATCGAAGCGGCGCTTGAGATTGCGACTGAAATGGTAGTCGCGGCGCAGCAGGGAGCGAACGCGCGCCAGCAGCGGGTCCTGCTCGGTACGGGCAAGATCCGCGATCTGGATGCGTGTCGGGTCGAGCTGGCCACCGGCACCGCCCGTCACGGTCAGCCCCAGCTTGCGACGCTTGCACCAGGCGATCAGCGCCGTCTTGGCGGGCACGCTGTCGATGGCATCGATGACGTGATCCAGCTCATCGTGGATCAGCTCGGCCAGGTTGTCCGGGGTGACGAAGGCCGAGATGGCGTGAATCTTCATCTGTGGCGCGATCAACTGGCAGCGCTCGGCCAGCACCTCGACTTTGGGGCGGCCGATCTGGCCATCCAGCGCATGCAGCTGACGATTGACGTTGGAGACGCAGACGTCGTCGAGGTCGATCAGCGTCATCTCGCCGATGCCGGAGCGTGCCAGCGCCTCGGCGCTCCAGCTGCCGACCCCGCCGACCCCGACCACCGCGACATGCGCGTGACGGAAGTGGGCGAAGGCGCTGGCGCCGTAGAGACGACGAATGCCGCCGAAGCGGAAGTCGTAATCGTCCGCCGCCGGTGCCTCGGCGTCGGTGGCGAAGAAATCCGCCAGCATGCGTTCGCTGGCAGAGGGCGCGGCGTCCGAGAGAGAGGCCGTGTGGGCCGCTGGCTCATTCAGCGGAATGTCGTCAGGGGTAGTGGTCATGCGCAGCTCATGCTTTCCAGGGACGTTGAATGCAGATGGCGAAGCGTGTTCGCGGGTGCCCGGTCGTCATTCGGGCAAGTCGTCTGTGGGCCGGCCAGCCAGGTCGCTTTCGGGGCGTTCGGCCTGGTGGATGGCATGGCGCTCCGGCAGATGTCCCAGCCAGCCAAAGCGCGCCAGCAGGGCAGCGTAGGCGCCATCCGGTGGGCATGAAAGACGCAACCAGCCACCCTCGGGGTGCGGCAGTTCCAGTCCGACCGCCGCCAGCAGCAGACGCGGACATTCCAGGGTCGAGGCGAAGTAACGATTGTAGTTGCCCTTGCCGTGCCTGGCATCTCCGATGATGGGATAGCCACGGCGCGACAGGTGCCGACGAATCTGGTGTCGACGGCCGGTCAAGGGGCGTGCCTCCACCAGCGAGAAGCGTGACTGGGGGTAGCGGTCGATCGCGACGGGCAGCTCGACCTGCGCCAGTCGGCGGATGTCGGTGATGGCTTCCTGCTCCGGCATCTGGGCCTTGGGCAGGCGACCCTCTTCCTTGCGCAGGCCGTAGTCCAGGCGCTCCTGTTCGGGAGCGACGCCACGCACCACGGCCAGATAGCGTTTGCTGACCTGCTGTTCCTCGAAGGCGGCGCTCAGCTTGCGGGCGGCTTCCGGTGAGAGGCCGAAGACCATCAGCCCGGAGGTCGGGCGATCGAGACGATGCACCGGGAAGACGTGCATGCCGATCTGGTCACGCAGGCGCTGCAGCAGAAATTCCGTCTCATGCTTGTCGATGGGGCTGCGATGCACCAGCAGGCCAGAAGGCTTCTGCACCACCACCAGCACGTCATCCTGAAACAGGATGTCGAGTGGCAAGATGGGCTCGGCCTCGTGAGCCGGGTCAGCATCGAGGGGCGCCGACACGAGTGGTCGAGACGTCACTGACGCGTCGCAGGGCAGGCCATCGGGGGAAGAGGGTAGATCATGGGAAGAAGGGGGCATGGGCATCACGGCAGCAGGAAGACGAAAGCCGATCACCTAGGGGGTGATCGGCGTGTATTGTCCGGCTTTCCTGGCTGGCTGTCATGTCCGGTCTGTTGCAGGAGGGGGCGCCGCCTCAGGCAATACGGTCTGAGGTATGGCGGCTGGCCCGTCCGGTGTCTTCGGGACGTATCAGCATGCCGGCCGGTATCCATTGCACCAGCAGGTTGATGGCGGCGCTCGGCGCTGCCTCGGCGCCGACTTCGGGGACAAGCAACTCTCCCAGTGAGGCGAAGCTCAGGCCGTCATCACCGGCGGAGAGAATGGCGTCGAGCACCAGCGCTTCCAATGGCTCGAGAGAGCGATAGTGCACCTCGGGTGCGCCCTCGGTCGGCTGACGCCAGACGACCCATGGCGTGGGGATGTCGCTCTCGACCGGCACACGTGGCGGCTCGTCATTGTCGATGGATTTCCAGATGGCCGGCGTATCGAAATGAAAGGCGAAGTGATGCAGTGACGGATGGGCTGCCAGTCTCAGCGTCGGCCAGTCTTGCGGGGCGAGCCCTTGCAGGGTCTCGACGCTGAGCGGCGCGATCTCCTCGGCATCCAGTGCCAGCCCCAGTGCCCATTCGAAGGCCGCCATCTCGGTGACCAGCGAACGCCGGGGTTCGCGCGCGGCCACGAAGGCCGGAAAGTGCTGGCCTGCCCAGCGGATCGAGTAGTGGCTCGGCGGATGGGCATTGAGGTACTCGCGACACAGCAAGCCGAAGGCATCATCGCCAATCAAGGTGTGCACGGCCTCGAAATCACCGCCGAAGACATCGAACAGGCGCAGGCGGTAAGCCGTGGCATAGATGCCAAGGCGCTCCTCGGCACTGGCCAGCTCATCACTGATGACAGCCTGTGCCGCGATGCTGCGGGTGTCGGGTGACGGCGCGGCCAGATAGGCGGCGGTGGCGTCCTGAAGCTGGGTCAAGGCGCGGCGATCGAACTGTGATGCTGTCGTCGCTGTGGTTGATGCATGCGTCATGCGTGCAGCCCCCCATTCATTGCCGCCGCGACAGTCCGGGTCGGTTGATCGTCGGCCAGCGGGCGACCACTGCGGCGACGCAGCTCGGCATATTCTTCCATCAGCTCCGACCATGGCGGGAAGTTGTCATCGCGCTCGATCATGGTGGCAACATCGCCGAAGCGCTCGCGTGCGGCGTCATACAATGACCACACGGCATCCGGGACGGGTTGGTCGTGGGTGTCGATGCACAGCTCACCGCCAGACACGTCCTGCCTGATGTGCCCGGCGAGATGGTGCTGCCAGACACGCTCCGCCGGCATGGCATCCAGATAGGCCAGCGGATCGAAGTCATGATTGTGGCTGGAGACGATGACGTTGTTCAGGTCGAGCAGGATCAGGCAATCGGCACGGCGGCTGACCTCGGCCAGAAACTCCCATTCGCTCATCTCGTCGGGCTGCCAGGTCAGGTAGCTGGAGACGTTTTCCAGCACTAGCTGGCGCCCGAGCGCGTTCTGGACCTGGTCGATGCGCTCGGCCAGGTGCGTGATGGTGGCCTCGGTATAGGGCAGAGGCAGCAGGTCATGGAATTGATGCGCGCCGGTGCGGGTCCAGCACAGGTGATCGGAGACCCACATCGGTTCGATGCGCTCACACAGTGCGCGCAGCTCGCGCAGATAGCGGGTGTCGATGGGATTGCTGCCACCGATGGATAGCGAGACGCCATGCAGGGCGATGGGATAGTGCTCGCGGACTCGCTCAAGAAAGTGCAGCGGCTTGCCGCCGGCACTGACGCCGTCGGAGTCAATGAATCCGGGGCCCATGTAGTTCTCGCTGATGGCCTCGAACCAATCGATATCCGGCAGTGTCGTCAGAATCTCGTGGTAGTACTCAGGACGTAGCCCAAGCCCTTGACCGGCACCCGAGGTGGCAGTGGCAGGCTGGTGACTCCGGGAAGCTGTCGTCATGAGTGACTCCTTTTCCATGGCATGGCAGGCAGTGCCTGCATTGGCAGTGTAGACCTGATGCAACAACGGGAGGACGGCATGCCGTCCTCCCGTTGCGTCCAGGGACTCCTGGCGGCACCGTTACCTGGGTGACGGTGCCCTCATCTCGAGTGCTCAGCTCTTGCCGGAGATGACTTCGCCGCCAGCGCCGACACAGGATTCGGCACTTGCGGTGTAGGACCAGCCCTGACCCTTGCAGGCATTGTGGCCCTTGCAGGCGCTGGTGGCGGTGGCGCACTCGGAGGTGCCCTTGCAGGAGTTGATCCCGGAGCACTTCACGGCGTTGTCAGCCGCCTGCACGGACATGGAGGTCAGGGCGGCGGTGGAGAACAGTGCAGCGGCAGCAGCGGCAAAGGTGGCGGCAGTCACGGTCTTCTTCATGGTCATGATGGTTTCCTTTCGGGCGAGCCCGTTTTTTCTGGTTGTTGAGCAAGGTTCGATGCAGATATCCACCCGGCCAGTCAGGTCTCGTTGCCGGGTCATTGAGTCTTACGTCGCCGGCGTGAAGGTGGATGCACCGCGGCTCGAGAATTTGACCGGGAGCGCGAAAACCCTCTGAAAGACGCTATTCTGCTCGTGGCATACTGTGTGCCTGTCATGTCTTCTGTGCTCTGTCGAAGCAGTGTGCAGCGAGCCCTGCCTGCCTCATGGCCGATCCGTCCATCGGTCTCGTACTCTGCTTATGGAGCCTTGCATGCTGAACTCCCTTCGACGCCTGTGGCATACCCCGCGCTGGCGCTGGAGCATCCTCGTCATCCTGTTGCTGGGAGGATGTAGCGCCGTCACCGTGCATCAGCTGGATGCGCGTTTCGGGACGCCCGAGCCACGCGATCGCGTCGTGTCCGGCGATAGTCTGGCGGGGAGGCATTGGGAAGATGAGGTCAAGCCGATCCTCGAGACGCGTTGCGTGGTCTGCCATGGCTGCTATGACGCCCCGTGCCAGCTCAAGATGTCCTCGGCGGCCGGGATCGACCGCGGTATCAATCCCGCCCCTGTCTATGACGGCACCCGCTTGCTGGCGGCCAATCTGACGCGACTGTTCGAGGATGCCGACAGCACCGCTGAATGGCGTGACATGAACTTCTCGCCGGTGCTCAACGAGCGCAACGACTCGGCGCTCGCCAATCTGGAAGGCAGTGTGCTGTTCCGCTCGCTGAGCCAGAAGCGCAAGCAACCCCTGCCGGTGACGGAGGAAGGCCTGCTGCCGGAAGACCGCTTCGATCTGTCGCTCAATCGCAGTCAGGTGTGCGCGCCCATCGAGCGCTATGATGCCTTCGCGGAAGATCACCCGGACTGGGGCATGCCGTATGCGCTGCCGCAGATCAGTGATGAGGAGCACCGTACGCTGGTCAACTGGTTGGCGCAGGGCTCGCCGATGACCAAGGTGCGCCCGGTGTCTGAGGCCCTGGTGCCACGGATTCAGCAGGTGGAAGCCTTCCTCAATGGTGACAGCCTCAAGCAGCGGCTGATGAGTCGCTACATCTACGAGCACCTGTTCCTGACGCACCTCTACTTCCCCGAGGTCAAGGGAGCCAATGGCCGGCCGATCTTCTTCTCGCTGGTGCGCTCCAGTACGCCGCCCGGCGAGCCCATCCAGCGCATCTCCTCGCGCCGCCCCTATGACGCTCCCTACGCCGCCTATCCCGGAGATGGTCGTGACGTCATGCCGCATGACGAGGCCGGGCGCCCTCGCGTCTATTACCGTCTATGGCAGGAGCGCTCGACGATCCTGGCCAAGAATCATCTGCCCTATTCGCTGAGTGACGCGCGCCTGGAGCGCTGGCAGTCGCTGTTCCTCGCGCCGGACTATACGGTGGATGACCTGCCTGGCTATGACCTCAAGACGGCGTCCAATCCCTTCCTGACGTTCGAGGCGATCCCTGCCGAGTCACGTTACCGCTTCATGCTGGATGAATCGCAGAACACCATCATGGGCTTCATCAAGGGGCCGGTCTGTCGTGGCCAGGTGGCCGTGGACGTCATCAATGACCACTTCTGGGTCAGTTTCACCGATCCATCACTGTTCAGCCTGCCGCAGGTCGAGCGCACCCTGGCACGGGAGGGCGAGAATCTCAGCCTGCCTGCCGAGCAGAGCAGCAATGCATTGCCCATCTCCTCGTGGATCAAGTTCGAGCGCAAGCAGCAGGCCTATCTGCAGGCCAAGCAAAAGCTGATGATGCAGGCCTACGAGGACGGCAATCTGCGTCTCGACATGCAGCTGTTGTGGGACGGCAGCGGCTGGCAAGGCGGCGAGGGTGGCGATCACAACCCCAATGCCGCCCTGACGGTCTATCGTCACTTCGACAACGCTGCCGTGATGAAAGGGCTGGTCGGCAATGTACCCAAGACGGCCTGGGTGATCGATTACCCGATGCTTGAGCGCATCCATTACCTGCTGGTGGCCGGCTTCGATGTCTATGGCAACCTCGGCCACCAGCTGACCACGCGCCTGTACATGGACTTCCTGCGCATGGAAGGCGAGAACAACCTGCTGGCGCTTCTGCCTGCCGGCGAGCGTCAGGCAGTGCATGACAGCTGGTATCAGGATGTGGATTCTGGGCTGGAAAAGCTGCTGTTCAAGAAGCCGCCCCAGTTTGATGCCCCGAGCGATATCGTCTGGACACCGGGAGAGCTTTCCTCACCGGAGAAGGCGCGCATTGGGCTGATGCGCCGCCTGCGCGAGCGCCTGGCGCCGGAACTTGTCCACGAGCGTAGCCTGGAGACGCTGGAGGATGATGCCGTGCGCCGCGAATTGAAGGCCTTGAGCGAGGTGAGTGGTCTGGCGGCCAGCCTGCTGCCGGAAGTCACCATCATTGCGCTGGAACGGGAGGGAAGCGAGCACCCACAGTTGTTCAGCGTGCTGCGCAACTCGGCTCATGCCAACATCACCAGTCTGTTCGACGAGGAAGCCAATCGGCGTCCTGAACGCGATACGCTGGATGTGCTGCGCGGCGTGGCCGGGGATTATCCGAATGCCTTCTGGCATCTGACACCCGAGTCGCTGCAGGGATTGGCACGGCGGGTCGCCGTGCTCAAGGATGAGGCGGACTATCGACAGCTGATGGCCGATATCGGAGTGCGGCGCACCGATCCACGCTTCTGGCAGTTCTCGGACAGCGTGCTGCGTGCCAATTATGCGGATCGTCCCGTCGAGGCCGGGTTGCTGGATTACAACCGTCTGCAGAATCGCTGAGCGTCTCCGAGCCGCCTGGCGCTGTCTGGAAAACACGAAGGCCCGCCACATGAGGATGTGGCGGGCCTTCGTGGTGAGAGAAATGGCATCACGGGCGTTCAGCGACCGCCCTGACACTCTCCTTCTGCCAGCTCGATCAGGCCATCCAGGTGCAGGATATGGACCTCGCGGGCCTGGATATCCACCAGCCCCTGAGCCTGGAAACGCGTCAGGATACGGCTGATGGTTTCCACGGCCAGTCCCAGGTAATTGCCGATGTCGGCGCGGGACATGGAAAGACGGAAACTGTATGGCGAATAGCCGCGGCGACGGAAGCGCTGAGAGAGGTTGACCAGGAAGCTGGCCAGGCGCTCATCTGCCGTCTTGCGCGACAGCAGCATCATCATCCGACGATCCTCATGCAGCTCCTTGCTCAGGCTCTTGAACAGCTGGGTGCGCAGTTCCGGCAGTTGGGCGGAAAGCGCATCGAGGCGATCGAAGGGAATCTCGCACACGGTCGTGGTCTCGAGTGCCACGGCGCTGCCGGGGTAGGCATTGCTGTCGATGGCATCCAGTCCAGCCAGCTCGCTGGGCAGGAAGAAACCGGTGAGCTGCTCCGTGCCACTGTTCTCGGTGTTGATCTGTTTCAGGCTGCCTGAGCGCACCGTGAAGACGCAGTCGAAGGGCTCGCCCTGGGTGAAGAGAACCTCGCCCTTTCTGAGCGGCGCGCGGCGCCGAATGATGGAGTCGAACTGGTCGATGGCTTCCATGTTCAGTGCCAGCGGCAGACACAGTGAGCTGAGCGAGCAGGTCTGACAGCGTGCTTCATGCGCACGCAATCGATGGGATGCCGTTGTCTGGGCCGTCATGGTGACTCTCCTGGGGCATTACGCCGAAACTCGTGGGGAGCGGGTTTCGGGTGGGGGTGTCCGGGTGCGACACCTGGTACAGGGCGATTCCATGGTCCTGTACGAAGAGGCAGCATCCTCATGGACTGAGTCGCTGCTGCCTGTCGGTGCTGTCCGTCAATGATACCTGTCAGGCGCACTTCCCAGAACGGGTTCCCGTCCTGTGGGGCGGGATGTGAAGTGCTCCGTGAATCGCGCGCATTATATTAGATAATTCTGATTGTGTCGTGATGTCCTGCATGACTCTAGACGCAGAACCTCCCGAAGGGGCAGGTTGCGACGCCCTGCCTCATCCGACTCGGGAGAGCCAGGTGACATCATCCACTCAAGGACATGACGATCTGCCCCATGCTGACCAGCAGTGTGAGCAGAAACAGCAGACTCCAGACCAGCGGCAGCGGCCTGTCCGGCTGAGGGGTGCCGTCAATGCGGTGTTCGTCGCCTGGCCCATCTCCCTGCAGGTCATCATCGGGTGAGGTGCTGCGCGAGCGAAGCCCGACAAGCAACAGCGTGCAGAAGGCCAGGCTGCCCAGCGTGAGCATGCTGATCCATGCCTGCCAGAACAGTGGCAGATCGACGTTTGCCAGCAGGTTCATGGTGCAGCTCCTGTCGTCAGTGTCAGTGTAGCGAGTGTCTCCCCTGTCGGGTCGGGTATTGTCGCGGATGAGTGCCGAAGGGGATCCGTCTGTTGAAGATAGGCCAGCAGAGCGGTCGCCTCGGCCTTGCCGCGTACCCGGGCGGGCGCCGCGAGGATCTCGTCGTCTCGGTAGGGCACGCCAAGCGCCTGCAGGGCCCGCATTCGCTCGGCGACACCCTCGCCGCTCAGGGCGTGCTCGAACAGCCAGGGGTAGGCCGGCATGCTGGAATCCGCCACCTTGTGGCGCGGCGAGTACAGGTGCAGGCGTTGCCAGGCCTCATCATGTTCCGCCGGGAGGCGGCTCAGGTCAGGGCCTTGACGAGCGTTGCCCCACAGGGCCGGTCGCTCCATGAGGTGGCGGGAGGCGGCGTCCCGGCTTGCATGGCGTGCCTGGTCTCCCGGCAGATCCCGCACCATTCGGGTATGGCATTGCTGGCAGCCTTCCCGCAGGTAAAGACGCTGTCCCTCCAGCGCCAGCGCATCCAGCGGTGTCACTTCTTGCCCTGCCTCCTGAAACCCCAGAGGCAGCAACTGGGCCAGCGCGCCGACACTTGCCGCCATCACGCAGAGCGCGACCATCAGGCCCGGATGCCGTTCGAGCAGTACGTGTCTCATGCCGGTGTCCTCCCCCGAGCGTGTGAATCCCCGATGTGGTGATGAGCGCGCTGGGTAGAGGGGCGCGTGATGGGACGGCGGGAGGCGCGCAGGAGATACGCTGCCATCAGCAGCAGGCCGAGTGCCCAGCAACTCAGCCCCACCAGCGTCATCAGCATCGGCGGGCGAGCCACCGCCAGGACGTCGGCGAGGGAGTGCAGCGGTTGTCCCTCTGCGTCTACGGCATGCCACAGGCTGCCCTGCAGCAGGGTGGTGGTCCAGCTGGCAGCGATGCAGAGCAACGTGCCGGCGATGGCCAGCCAGGCGTGGGTCATGATCAGCGCCGAGGGTGCTTCAGGCAGCCGCAGACGGTAGAGCATGAGCACGCTGACCAGACCGATGACGCCCAGTGTGCCGGCCGGCGAGAGGCTGCCGGCGGCGCTGAAGGTCATGTCGTTGAGCGGGGCGATGGACAGTGCCACATGCTCCATCACGCTGATGGCCAGAAAGAGCAGGGCCGCGCCGAGCAGGCAGGTCTGAGGATGATGGCGCAGGGAGGGCCAGTCCGCCTTGAGGGTCAGCAGGCCGTTGAGAGGAATGGCCAGTCCCGGCGCCAGCAGCAGGAGCCCCATCGCCATTCCCAGCGCCTGGCTCCACTGGGGCAGGGCGCTGGCATGCAGCAGCGCCGCGCCGCTCCAGGGCAGCAGCAATACCAGCAGCCAGAAGCTGATGATGGCCAGACGGTGAGAGTGAAGGGGCTGGCGGGTCAGTCCCGAGAGTGCCTGATACGCCATGGCAATGAAGCCCAGTGCCAGCATGCCGCCGGGCAGCATTCCCTTCTGCCAGCTCTGCAGCAGCGCGTCCAGACTGCCTGAGAACATGGGTAACGATGTTAGCGGGCCCAGGGGCACCGCCAGTGACAGCAGGGTATGCTGCATCAGTATCATCACCAGACAGCCAATGAAGCACCAGCCAGCCACGGGCAGGCGCGCTGTCGGTCCTGCCTTCCAGTTGACATGGAAGAGCCACGCGACCGCGATCCACACTGCCAGCATCAACAGGTTGAGTGGCCAGGGATATTCGGATTGGCCATGCCCCGACGCGAAGCCCGCGGCAATCGATATGCTGCCAAGCACGAGAATCGTCTGCCAGGCCTGCAGCGTGAACCGCTGGAGACGCCGCTGGCCTGGCCGGGCTTGCGTGTCATGATTGACCAGTGAATACAGGCTGGCAATCAATGCCGAGCCGCCGAGGCCGAAGAGCAGCAGATGCTGTTGCACAATGGCGAGACGGCCATGGCTCAGCCAGGCGATGGGCGGGGCCAGGGTTGGCCACAACTGCACGGCGGTCAGCCATGCCGCCAGCAATAGACTGACGGCGCCTGAAAGAATGGCCGTCGTGCCAAATTGGCGAATCACCTCGTGAGAGGCGCCTGCTCCATCAGGTGCTGTGCCCATGTCATGACCTCATCATGCAGTGAACAGCGATGTGCTCTCCTGAAGAGAGCACGACTCACGAGACGATTCAGCATTCATTTCAGCTACCAGGGAGGACACTGAGTGTCTCTTGTCACTTCATCATCGGACGAAGATCGGGATGCGTCCAATGTGGCGGCCGTTCCCACCCCCTACGCCGAGGAAGGTTTCAAGGTCGCTTCCTTTGACGCCATCGCCGATGAGCTGGAAAAGCGTCTGGAGCTGTCAGAGGAGGCGTTGGCGGCGCGCGGCCCCTGGCGAGGCTGGGTGGCCTCGTTCGGTCCGCTGGAGATTCATGGCAGCCCTCGGCAGGTGATTCTGCTGCATGCCCATGGGGCGGGCGCCGGACGCGAGACCGATTTCCATCAGCAGTTCGGCAAGGCCTGTGTGCACCAGGGGGCGGCATGGCTGGGATTCGACTTCGCCTACCTCGTCAAGATGCGCTGCGAGGCACGCCGTCGTCCGCCGCCGCGGCTGCCCGGGCTGATCGAGGAAATGACGCGCTGGCATGAGGCGCTGGCCGCCAGTCTTGCCGCCAGGGCGTCTCTGGCGACATGCCCGGTATTGCTTGGTGGCAAGTCCATGGGGAGTCGCGTGGCCTCGCATGTGTTGCAGGAGCTGGAGGGGCGAGGCATGCCAGCCCCCTCATCAGGCCTACGTCGAATGTCGCCCCTGGGCTGGTATGCGCTGGGCTATCCCTTTCACCCGACCGGCAAGCCGGACACGCTGCGAACCGAGCATCTGGCGGCAATTGATGCGCCGGGCCTGATCTGCCAGGGCACGCGAGATCCCTTTGGTCATTGCGAGGAAGTCGAAGGTTACGGATTGCCATGCACCATCAGCCTGCATTGGCTGGAGGATGGCGAGCATGATTTCAAGCCTCGCAAGGCGAGCGGCAAGACGCGTGAGGGACTGATTCGCTCAGCGGTGGCAGCGATCCTTGCACACCCTGCGTTGCGCTGATGGGTGTCAATCCATGAGCGACACGAATTTTCTCCCTCGTGGCATCCTGATGTCAGAATGTTGACACAATGCTGATGGTTGCTGGGCTACAGGTGAGTGGTGCTGGGAAAATCCAGTCTTATCAAGACCCTGTCGAGGAGCATTCTGAAACTGCCTGTAAAAAAAGTATTGACTCATGGGGCGGATTCCGTAGAATGCAGCGCCAACGAGACAGGGGTGGTTAGCTCAGTTGGTAGAGCACCAGCCTTACAAGCTGGGGGTCACTGGTTCGAACCCAGTACCACCCACCATTTGAAAAAAGTTATTGCTTATCAAAGCGTTACTTGATTAAATGGCCTGGTTCGTCAGCAGAAGCAAACGTTGCAGTGGACTGGTAGTTCAGTTGGTTAGAATGCCGGCCTGTCACGCCGGAGGTCGCGGGTTCGAGTCCCGTCCAGTCCGCCACTACCGTTTGTCATGCGCCCGATGTTGAGTTGTTCTGAATGGACTGGTAGTTCAGTTGGTTAGAATGCCGGCCTGTCACGCCGGAGGTCGCGGGTTCGAGTCCCGTCCAGTCCGCCATTCAGAATGACGCGATGTCACCGCTGCTTGCAGCAAGGATCGTCTGTGTTGGGTGATTAGCTCAGTTGGTTAGAGCACAAGCTTCACATGCTTGGGGTCACTGGTTCGAATCCAGTATCACCCACCAATGTGGACTGGTAGTTCAGTTGGTTAGAATGCCGGCCTGTCACGCCGGAGGTCGCGGGTTCGAGTCCCGTCCAGTCCGCCACTCGATCTACAGAATTCGTGAAACCCGAGCCCTCGTGCTCGGGTTTTCGCGTTTCTGGCCAGCAAGATGCTCGTTGTTGCCTTCCTCGTTGTTGCCTTCCTCGCTGTTGCCTTCCTTCTGGATGCCCCATCGTCCCATCATCCCCCGTTCGACGTTTCTTCGTGTTTCAGGTCCGTGAGCTACCCGTTCGGCTGGATGCGCGGTGCTGTCTGCGCCATGCGCCCGGTGGTTTGGCGTGCCAACGCTTGCAGGCGTGCTGGAAGCTTTCCGGACCGGCAAATCCCAGTACCCAGCTGATTTCCTTCAGGCTCAGATGGGTGTCACGCAGATAACGCTCGGCCAGTGCGCGGCGTGTGTCATCCAGCAGCCCCTCGTAGTGCCAGCCTTCGGCGGCGAGTCGTCTGGCCAGGGTACGCGGGTGCAGATTGAGGGCCGCTGCGATCTCGTCGCGTCCGGGTGCGCGCCCCGAAAGCCGCATGGCAATGGCACGTCGTGTGCGTGACAGCGTGTCATGAGGGCCCTGACGGCTCTCCAGTCGCTCCGTGATCTGTTGACGAAGCTGGGCAAAGGCGACCGGTGCTGCCTGCACGGTAGGGGCGTTCAATACTCTGTCTGGCAGCCACAGCCGATTGCGCCCTGTCGCGAAGTGCAACTGGCTCGCAGGCAGGCCCAGGCGTCGGGCATATCGCCAGCGCCAGCGCTTCTCCGTCTGCTCATGCATATCGTCTGGTGAGGGGGTGAGCGGAGAGCTGTCCTCCGGCGAGCGGGGGATCGTGTAATCGATCTCGAGCGATGCATCGCTCAAGGCATCGCCACTCAGCTGGCGAGCCAGATGCCACCAGCCTCCCAGCACGCTGTCGACCACGAAGCGGTTGTAGGCATTGTAGGGAGCGAGGGAGTAGAAGTTCAGCCAGCCGCCGGTGGCCTGGCGCTCGAAATGGCCATGCCCACGACTGTTGTCGCTGTAAAGTGCCTCAGCCTCGCACAGCAACGTCAGTCCTGCCGCCAGAGTGGGGGCGCAGGCACACGCAAGTCCGGGGAGCAGAAAGTCTCCCGGGCGAATCTGAGCGGCCATCTCCAGGCCGAACAGTTCATCACCGCTGGCAGTGATGGCGGCATGGCCCAGTCGCATGTAGCGAGCGATGCCGATCCGGGCATCTCCGTCGTCCGGCAGCGGCCAGCCCGTGTAGGGCTGCATGATGGGCTCGGCGTGCACGTTGCGCGCGTCCAGGGCACGTGCAACGAGGTGCGCCAGGCTGACCGAGACTTCTCCTAATTGCATGGGGCTGGCTCGTGTCGAGAGGTCGGGGAGACAAGCGCGAGGCTTGCCGTCGGCCGGATATTGCTCAGGGCATGTCCTGCAAGGATATCAATGTGTCCTCCAGGCGCATTGAGTGCAAGCGATGATGCACTACACTGAGCGTATCGAGATTCATACGACTGTTTGCCTTGGGTGTGCGTCGCCCTGACGTGTCTACCGCCAACGTGCACGAGCAACGCAAGGCGACAAGATGACAATGACGACCTGATGAGTTCCGCGTACTGGTGTCCCAGGGTCCGGTTGACGGCCACGCCAGTGCGACGGCAAGGAGCAAGCGCCATGACTGCCTATCCGAATATCTTCCGTCCGCTGAAGCTGGGACACATCACGCTGAAGAATCGCGTGCTGATGGGGTCGATGCATACCGGGCTCGAGGAAGCTCCCAATGGCTTCACGCGCCTGGCGGCCTTCTATCGCGAGCGTGCCCGTCATGGTGTCGCCCTGATCGTCACGGGAGGGATCGCCCCGAACCCGGAGGGCGCGGTCATGCAGGGGGCGGCCAAGCTGACCACCTCGCAGGAGGCGCAGCATCATCGTGAAGTGACCGATGCCGTGCATGCCGAGGACGGGCGGATATGCCTGCAGATCCTGCATGCCGGTCGCTATGCCTATTCTCCGGATCAGGTCGCGCCTTCTGCCATTCAGGCCCCGATCAACCCCTTCATGCCGCGGGCGCTGAGCACCGAGGAAGTGAAAGGCCAGATCGCGGATTATGTGCGCTGTGCCACCCTGGCACGCGAAGCGGGCTATGACGGTGTCGAGGTGATGGGGTCCGAAGGTTACTTCATCAACCAGTTCATCTGTCGACGGACCAACCAGCGTGAGGATGAATACGGTGGCAGCTTCGAGAATCGCATCCGTCTGGCGGTGGAGATCGTCGCGGGCATCCGCGCGGCGCTGGGTGAGGATTTCCTGATCATCTATCGGCTGTCGATGCTGGATCTTGTCGATGAGGGCAGCACCTGGAGCGAGGTGGTCGCGTTGGGCAAGGCCATCGAGGCGGCCGGTGCCAGCCTCATCAATACCGGGATCGGCTGGCATGAGGCACGAGTGCCCACCATCGTCACCAGTGTGCCGCGTGCCGTCTTCACCGGACTGACCCAGCGCATGAAGGCGGAGCTCAGTCTGCCGCTGATCACCACCAATCGCATCAACATGCCGGACGTGGCCGAGTCGGTACTGGCGGAGGGGCATGCCGACATGGTGTCGATGGCGCGTCCGTTCCTCGCTGACCCGGCGTGGGTCAGCAAGGCGCAGGCGGATGATGCCGCGATCATCAACACCTGCATCGCCTGCAACCAGGCGTGTCTTGATCACACCTTCCAGATGAAGCTGACCTCGTGTCTGGTCAACCCGCGAGCCTGCCACGAGACCGAGATGGTGATCGAGCCTGCCCGCCGCGTGCGGCGTGTCGCCGTGGTCGGAGGTGGTCCAGCAGGTCTGTCGGCGGCCGTCACCGCGGCAGAGCGTGGTCATGAGGTGGTGCTGTTCGAGGCGCAGGCGGAAGTCGGCGGGCAGTTCAATTTCGCGCGCCGCATTCCGGGCAAGGAGGAGTTTGACGAGACACTGCGCTACTTCAACGAGGCGCTGGCACGCAATGGTGTCGAGGTTCGGCTCAATACGCGTGCCACCGCGGAGATGCTGGCAGCGTTCGATGCCGTGATCCTGGCCAGTGGCGTGCGTGCGCGTACGCCCGCGATTCCCGGTATCGAGGAGGGCATCTCGCGTGGCCAGGTGCTCAGTTATGGCGAGGCGATTCGTGCTCCGGAGCGAGTGGGGCGACGTGTGGCGCTGGTCGGTGCGGGAGGCATCGGGTTCGATGTGGCGGAGTTGATGACGCATCGTGAGCCGTCACCCTCGCTGGACGGCGAACTGTGGTGCGAGGAGTGGGGGGTGGATCTCTCGGTCAGCACCGCCGGCGGCCTCAAGACACCGACGCCCGGCGAGAGCCCTCGTGAGGTATGGCTGTTGCAGCGCAAGACCTCCAAGCCGGGCAAGCATCTGGGCAAGACGACCGGCTGGGTGCACCGGGCCACCCTCAAGCAGCGCGGAGTCAAGATGGTGGCGGGCTGCGATTATCAGTCCATCGATGCCGAGGGGATGACCGTCAGCATTGATGGCAAGGTCCAGCATCTGGCGCTCGACAGTATCGTGCTGTGTGCCGGCCAGGAGTCGGTGCTGGAGCTCAAGGCGCCCCTGGAGGCGGCAGGGAACGAGCTGCACATCATCGGTGGCGCCGATGAAGCCGCTGAGCTGGATGCCAAGCGCGCCATCGCGCAGGGCACCATGGCGGCCGCAGCCCTCTAGCCCGCTCCCGGGAGTCTCGGCTGGCCGGGGCGCCTTTCGTGGCGGAGCGAGTGTCGGCGAGATGGGGATATTCAGCGTTGAGTTGAGCCGAAGCTCTGCCTAGACTGAGAGTGGCCATCACGGCCGTCGTGTCTGCGTGACAATGACGGCCGTGATGGCCTTGTCGTCTCTCCGCCTTCTGCCGTTCTCACGGCGCATCACCACGATGGGACTCGCTCATGTCATCGCACGCAGCCGCTTCTCGCCAATCCACCGACGAGACTCTGCCGCCGGATGGCGCCACGGTCCTGTCCGCGCCTCAAGGTGCGCTCTCCTCTCCTGCTGCTGTCGCGTCTTCAGCGACGGTCACGGCCTCGCCGATCGCCTCGCTCGAGGCCGACTCCTCATCGGCAGGGGGCGGCCTGGAAGCACTGCTCGAGCTGTTCACCCTGCCACGGGTGGAGCGCCTTGACTGGCGCGTGGCCCGCGAGGCTGGGGTGGTGGTCGAATGCCTGCGGGCCGATACCCTGGATGCCGAGATATCCGGCAACAAGGCATGGAAGCTGCGCTTGCCACTGGCGCGAGCGCTCAGCGAGGGGCGAGGCATCATCAGCTGTGGCGGCGGCTGGTCGAATCACCTGCATGCTCTGGCGGCTGCCGGGGCGCGTCTGGGGGTGGCGACGCATGGCCTGGTGCGTGGGCATCCGGAAGCTCCGCTGACGCCGACGCTGAAGGATGCCATGGCCAACGGCATGCACCTGAACTTCATCTCACGGGCGGAATACAAACAGCGCGACCAGCCCGGGTTCTCTGCCCGCTTCAGTGATGCGCTGTGGGTGCCGGAAGGTGGGGGCAGCGTGGAGGGGGTGGCGGGGCTCGAGCCGTTGGCACAGGCGCTGGTGACACCTTGCAACGGAGAGCCGGCGCCCCAGCTGGTACTGATGGCCTGCGGCAGCGGGACCACGCTGGCGGGTGTTCTGAGCGCGCTGGGGGAGCGTGATGGTCTGCGTGTGATTGGCGTCCCGACCATGAATCACGGAGATCAGCTCTATCACCGTGTGCGTCGTCTGCTGGCCCGGAGCGGCGGCAGTGAGCAGAAGACACCGGAGTGGGGGCTGTGGTTGGGAGCGCAGGCGGGCGGCTTCGCCAAGGCACCCGCCTGGTTGATCGACTTCATCCAACGATTCGAGGCCGAGACCGGGTTGCAGGTCGAGCCGGTGTATACCGGCAAGTTGTTTGCCTCACTGGCCCACCACCTCGCCAACGGGATGATCGCCCCCGGGACTCGTGTACGGGTTCTGCATACGGGCGGTCTGCAGGGGCGCAGAGGGTTCCCGGCTCTCGATGCTGCCTGAGGGATTTTCCTGCATGGCCGTCCCGTCGTGATGGTCGCGTCGGATCATGGCTGGCGGCGGCATGCAGCGCTGTTATGATGGGATTTCTACTGTGGTGCCTGCCATCCTGGGTACCGCGTTCGTTTCATCGGGCAAGGTGACCCCTTGCTCTGCTCTGGATACTCCCATGACGACTGACGCCCTCGCCACGACCCGCTTCGCGGCCACTGACATCGATGACACCTGTACATCACGTTTTCTGGCCAGTGACAACACGTCCGGTATCTGCCCCGAGGCGATGGCATACATGATGCGAGCCAATCAGGATGATGATCTCGCCTATGGCAACGACCGCTGGACTCAACAGGTGACGGACAGCTTCCGTCAGCTGTTCGAGACCGAGTGCGAGGTATTCTTCGTCTTCAATGGCACGGCGGCGAATTCCCTGTCGCTGGCGCATCTGTGTCAGTCCTATCACAGCGTCATCTGCCATGAACTGGCCCATATCGAGACTGACGAATGCGGAGGGCCGGAGTTCTTCTCCAATGGCTCCAAGCTGCTCAATGCGCCGGGTCCGAATGGCAAGCTGACGCCTGAAGGCATCGAGCGACTGGTCACCAAGCGCAGTGATATCCATTATCCGCGTCCGCGTGTCATCTCGCTGACCCAGTGCACCGAAGTCGGCACCGTCTATAGCCTGGAAGAGCTTCAGGCGATTCGTGAAGTGGCCGACCGTCATGATCTTCAGATCCACATGGACGGCGCGCGCTTTGCCAATGCCTGTGCCTCGCTGGGTGTCTCTCCGGCCGAGCTTACCTGGAAGGCCGGCGTGGACGTGCTGTGCTTCTCCGGTACCAAGAATGGGCTGGCGATGGGGGAGGCGGTGATATTCTTTGATCGCGAGCAGGCCCGTGACTTCGACTATCGCTGCAAGCAGGCCGGTCAGCTTGCCTCCAAGATGCGTTTCATCGCCGCGCCGTGGATGGGGCTGCTCGAGAATGACGTCTGGCTGGACAACGCACGTCATGCCAACACCATGGCGCAGTATCTGGCCGAGCGACTCGAGGCATTGGACGGCATCGAACTGCTGTTTCCCTGTGAGGCCAACAGCGTCTTTGCCAGCTTCCCCGAGCATGTGCTGACGGCGCTGCGTGAGCGTGGCTGGACCTTCTACACCTTCATCGGCGCAGGTGGCGCACGCTTCGTATGTTCCTGGAATACCAGTACGGATCTTCTGGATGCTCTGCTTTCTGATATCCAGAGTGCCCTGTAAGAAAGGGAGCTGAGAGTGACACTCTCGTAGCGTGTGCTGAAAAGTGAAAAAAGCCCATCGGCCATCCGATGGGCTTTTTTTTCATGAAGATTTTTCAGGACGTTGCGACGCGTCCATGCCCTTGCGGGGGTGTGACAAGGTCAGTGATCGCTACGGCCAAGGCTTCTGTCAGCAGTCGCCTCGTGGCCGCCCGCGTCGGCGGTTTCGCATGTCATCGATTCGCCTTCGGGTCGCCATCGAGTCGCTGGCGACACCTCGTGGGGCCGGATATGTGCAAGGACTGGCTGGCGAGACTCGCCGCTCTGTCCCTATTCTGAACGTGTGCTGCAGTGCGACGTGGCAGACATGGTGCCTTTCAGGAGGAGGGGCTTCAACGGCCACGAGGCGAGGCAATTCTTGCGCAACGGTGCGCTCGAGGAGGCGTCACTCCTGCCTCGTTCCAGATCGCGCTTGTCATGCAGGGACGAGGTTGTCCATTCGGGTGGCGAAAGTTCGTTGAATGCGGTGGGTCCATGTATTGGACACTCGCTACCTATATCGATCTATGCTGATAAACACGCCGAGGCAGTCACCTGAGCGCCAGCAGCGCGGGGCATCAAGTGACCTGGTACCACTGTCATCGTACAGGAGTGGCCCCGGCGATGGTCCCAGCGACCCCGAGTCGCGACAAGGAGGCTTCCATGAGCATCTTCGATCACGTGCAGAGCCGCTACGAGCGGGTCCAGCAAGAAGAGATGAGTCTCCAGGAGTACCTGGAGTTATGTCGGCAGGATCGTTCTGCCTACGCCAGCGCTGCCGAGAGAATGCTGGCGGCCATCGGTGAACCGGAGGTCATCGATACCGCCAAGGATCCCAGTCTTTCCCGGATTTTTTCCAACAAGCTGATTCGACGCTACCCCAGCTTCGCTGAGTTCTATGGCATGGAGGAGGCCATCGAGCAGATCGTGTCCTACTTCCGTCATGCGGCTCAGGGGCTTGAGGAGCGCAAGCAGATTCTCTATCTGCTGGGGCCAGTCGGCGGCGGCAAGTCATCGCTGGCCGAACGACTCAAGCTGTTGATGGAGCAGATTCCCTTCTATGCCATCAAGGGGTCACCGGTATACGAGTCGCCGCTGGGGCTGTTCTCGCTGGAAGAGGATGGCGAGGTGCTCGAGAAGGAATATGGCATCCCGCGCCGCTGCATGCGCAGCGCCATGTCGCCCTGGGCGGCCAAGCGTCTCAAGGAATATGGCGGAGATCTCAGTCAGTTCCGTGTCGTCAAGCTCTACCCATCCCGCCTGAACCAGATCGCCATCTCCAAGACGGAGCCGGGCGATGACAACAACCAGGACATTTCCGCGCTGGTCGGCAAGGTCGATATCCGTCAGCTTGAGCTCTATGCCCAGGATGATCCGGATGCCTACAGCTTCTCCGGCGGGCTGTGCAAGGCCAACCAGGGGTTGATGGAATTCGTCGAGATGTTCAAGGCGCCGATCAAGGTGCTTCACCCGCTGCTGACCGCGACTCAGGAAGGCAACTACAACCCCACCGAAGGCATGGGGGCGATTCCCTTCGATGGCGTGGTGCTGGCGCACTCCAATGAGAGCGAGTGGCAGGCCTTCCGCAACAATCGCAACAACGAGGCCTTCCTGGACCGCGTGTTCATCGTCAAGGTGCCCTACTGCCTGCGAGCCTCGGAGGAGGTGAAGATCTACGCCAAGCTGCTGGAGCACTCGTCGCTCAATCATGCGCCCTGTGCGCCCGACACCTTGCGCATGCTGTCCCAGTTCATCGTGCTGTCGCGCCTGCAGGAACCTGAGAACTCCAGTATCTATTCCAAGATGCGCATCTATGATGGCGAGAACCTCAAGGATACCGACCCTCGCGCCAAGTCGATCCAGGAGTACCGTGACAGTGCGGGGGTCGATGAGGGCATGGATGGTCTGTCCACGCGCTTTGCCTTCAAGATCCTCTCCAAGGTCTTCAACTTCGATGCCAGCGAGGTGGCTGCCAACCCGGTGCACCTGCTCTATGTGCTGGAGCAGCGCCTCGAGCAGGAGCAGCTGCCCAAGGAGACCCACGAGCGTTACCTGCGCTTCATTAAGGAGTATCTGGCCCCACGTTATGTCGATTTCATCGGCAAGGAGATCCAGACCGCCTATCTCGAGTCCTACTCCGAGTATGGCCAGAACATCTTCGATCGTTACGTGACCTACGCTGATTTCTGGATTCAGGACCAGGAATACCGTGACCCCGAGACTGGCGAGCTGCTCAATCGTCAGTCGCTCAATGAGGAGCTGGAGAAGATCGAGAAGCCAGCGGGCATCTCCAATCCCAAGGACTTCCGTCATGAAGTGGTCAACTTCGTGCTGCGCGCTCGCGCGCAGAACAACGGGATGAATCCGGGCTGGCAGTCCTACGAGAAGCTGCGTGCGGTGATCGAGAAGAAGATGTTCGCCAATACCGAAGAGTTGCTGCCGGTCATCTCCTTCAATGCCAAGGCATCGGCATCGGATCAGCGCAAGCATGAGGATTTCGTGGCGCGCATGGTGGATCGCGGATATACCGAGAAGCAGGTGCGTCTGCTGTCCGAGTGGTATCTGCGAGTGCGCAAGTCGCAGTAAGCCCTGCCAACTGACGACAGGCCTGCCGGCGGGCGTGATTGCCGCCGGCACTTGCCATCCGGTCTTTCGCTGAACGCGAGGCCGGCAAGGAGGGCGAATGAGTTACTTCATTGATCGACGCAGCAATGCGCGCAACAAGAGTGCGGTGAATCGCCAGCGCTTCATCCGGCGCTACCGCAGCCATATCAAACGGGCGGTGGAGGATGCCGTCAATCGGCGCTCCATCACCGACATGGAGCGTGGCGAGGAAGTCTCCATTCCGACTCGCGATATCTCGGAGCCGGTCTTCCAGCATGGCCAAGGCGGCAAGCGGCGTGTCATCAACCCGGGCAACAAGGAGTTCGTGGAAGGTGATCGCATGCGCCGCCCGAGTGGCGGCGGCGGCGGTGGCGGCAGCGGAGAAGGTCAGGCCTCCAACCAGGGCGAGGGCGAGGATGATTTTGCCTTCACCCTGTCGCGCGAGGAGTTTCTCGAATTCGTGTTCGATGGTCTGGAGCTTCCGCATCTGGAGCGCAAGCAGATCGCGGACATGGATGAAGTACGTCCGGTGCGGGCGGGCATCGCTCGCGATGGCACTCCCGCCAGGATCAATATCGTGCGCTCGATGCGTTCAGCCCAGGCGCGGCGTATCGCCATGCGATCCCCCATCAAGCGGGCGCTGAAGGAGGCCACTGACGCGCTGGAGCTTGAGGAGCGCAAGGATCCGGTGCTGCGCAACAAGGTGCGCATTGCCGAGCTCAAGGCGGAAATCGAGCGTCTTGAAGCGCGCCTCAAGGCGGTGCCGTTTCTCGATACCTATGATCTGCGCTACAACCACCTCATCAATCAGCCGATGCCGTCCAACAAGGCAGTGATGTTCTGCGTGATGGATGTCTCGGGGTCGATGACCCAGGCGCACAAGGATATCGGCAAGCGCTTCTTCCTGTTGCTCTATCTGTTTCTGGAACGCAACTACGAGAAGGTCGAGCTGGTGTTCATTCGCCACCACACCGCCGCCAAGGAGGTGGATGAGGAAGAGTTCTTCTACTCCCGAGAGACCGGCGGCACCATCGTCTCCAGTGCTCTGACCTTGCTGGATGAAGTGATCGAATCCCGCTATCCGGCGGGTGAATGGAATCTCTACGTGGCCCAGGCGTCCGATGGTGACAACTGGGATGACGATTCCACCAATTGTCGCGAGCTGATGATCAAGAAGCTGATGCCGCGTCTGCAATATTACGCCTACGTGGAGATCACCCCGCATGCACACCAGGCATTGTGGGAAGAATATGAGCGAGTCGAAGCCGAATTTCCGGATCGTTTCGCCATGCAGCAGATTGTCGAGGCGGGCGATATCTACCCGGTATTTCGAGAGCTGTTCAAGCGCCGCATCAGCGCCTGATCGCATCATGTGACGCGCCCGGCCATCTGCCGGGCCGGGAGGCCCCATGAGCCAGAGACGTGATAATCGACTGGAAAATCAGCAACCGGCCAGTGGCTCCGATTGGACCTTCGAGCTTCTGGAGCATTTCGAGCACGAGATCGCGCGTATCGCTGCGCAGTATCGGCTGGATATCTACCCCAATCAGATTGAAGTCATCACTTCCGAACAGATGATGGATGCCTATGCCAGCATCGGCATGCCGGTGGGCTATCACCATTGGTCGTTCGGCAAGCAGTTTCTCTCGGTGGAGCAGGCCTATCGGCGCGGACAGATGGGACTGGCCTATGAGCTGGTGATCAATTCCGATCCCTGCATCGCCTATCTCATGGAAGAGAACACCCTGATGATGCAGATTCTGGTCATGGCGCATGCCTGTTATGGCCACAACAGCTTCTTCAAGGGCAATTACCTGTTTCGTGCCTGGACGGATGCCTCGGCGATCATCGATTACCTCGTCTTCGCCCGGAAGTACGTGTCCGAATGCGAGGAGCGCCATGGTGTCGATGCGGTCGAGCAGCTGCTGGACGCCTGTCATGCGCTCCAGAATTATGGCGTCGATCGCTACAAGCGTCCCTCGCCCATCTCGCCGGAAGAGGAGATCCAACGTCAGCAGGAGCGTGAGGCCTATCTGCAGGCTCAGGTGAATGCGCTGTGGACCACCATTCCGCAGGCCGAGGAGGAGGATGAGTTGATCGATGAGGTCAACGACCCACTGGGTCTGCATCGTCGTGGTCGCTACCCGCCGGAGCCTCAGGAGAACCTGCTCTACTTCATCGAGAAGAATGCACCGTTGCTGGAGCCCTGGCAGCGGGAGCTGGTGCGTATCGTGCGCAAGCTGGCGCAATACTTCTACCCGCAGCGCCAGACCCAGGTAATGAACGAAGGCTGGGCATGCTTCTGGCACTACACCATCATGAATCAACTCTATGATGAGCAGCTGATCGGCGAGGGGGTGATTCTCGAGTTCCTGCAGTCGCACACCTCGGTGGTGCAGCAGCCGGGCTTCGATCACCCGCATTACAATGGCATCAACCCCTATGCGCTGGGCTTCGCGATGTTCATGGACATCAAGCGCATCTGCGAGAATCCTGACGACGAGGACCGTGAGTGGTTCCCCGACATCGCCGGCAGTGACTGGTTGGAGACGGTGCATTTCGCAATGCG
This sequence comes from Cobetia sp. BL01, assembly GCF_056493605.1. Lineage (NCBI taxonomy): Bacteria > Pseudomonadati > Pseudomonadota > Gammaproteobacteria > Oceanospirillales > Halomonadaceae > Cobetia > Cobetia sp. BL01. Next base: position 135,707 of record NZ_JBVBEE010000004.1, read on the forward strand.
CAACTTCAAGGACGAGTCCTTCATCCAGCAGTTCCTGTCGCCCAAGGTGATCCGTGATCTTAAGCTGTTCTCGCTGGTGGATGACGACTGTGATGAGCATCTTCTCATCGATGCCATTCACGATAGTCGAGGCTACAAGCGCATTCGAGAGGCGCTGTCGGTGCAATATGCGCTCAGCCATCGCGAGCCGAACATCCAGGTGTGGGCCGCGAATATCCGGGGAGATCGCTCGCTGACGCTGCGCCATGTCCAGGATGATCGTCGCCCGCTGTCACGCAGCGTCTATCCCGTGATGCGCTATCTGCATCAGTTGTGGGGGTTCCCGGTGCATCTCGAATCACTGGAGCAGGATGAGATCGCGCGCCGCTACCAATGGCCGTTGCCGGAGGATGCTTCCGGCTCCACTGCGAGCTGAGGTCTGGTCCCGGTAATACAGCCATGAAAAAGACCGCCTCGGGATTGGTTCCCGAGGCGGTCTTCTCGTATCAGGTCCGAGGCGACACCGGTATCATGCCGGGCGCTTGGTCCAGGACTGGCACCAGCCTTCGGGTGCCACGCTATTGCTGGGGAATAGCTGGCAGCCCTTGTTCTCCGGCTTGTAGAACATGCAGTTGGTGCAGTCGGAGCCGGGCTTGAAGGCGGGGTGATCACTGGCTTCGCTGGCATCTTCCACATAGTGGAGCGCCTTTGCCTGCGGGTTGTCGGTATCCAGTGGGGGCAGGTCGGCGGCAAGGGCGCGCGGCGAGAGCACGGCAGCACCCAATGGCAGGGCGGCAAGCCCCAGCAGGCTGTTGCGCATGAAGTTACGACGGCTTTGATCAGCCATGGTCAGATTCCTTCTCATCGTTGGAGCACAGCCGGTGGGATGTGCTGCGGTCACGGCTCGCCTGTCAGGAGGCGCTTTCATGTCGATCGTTGCAGTGTCACTCGTGCCACGGGCGTCTTGATGAGCGCTCTGTGTGGCGCGGCTGGTCGCAAGCATCCTGGTACGGGAAGATGCAGGTGGCATGCCAGATACTGATCATGCGGTCAGATTCTGCGGTATCCGCCGTCGGGATGATCCCCCTCGTGGATATCTGCTCGCTGATGGTGCATGAAGCAAGTGCTGCCTGCTTATTGTGGCTTGAGTTGGGGCGGCCGTCAGCCTCGCGAACGGAACTCTGGCATGATGGAATGCTACGGTAGAACGTGAATGAAGTTGCTGCGGCTTGCGGGTCGTGACGGAATGACGAGCGCATGCCTTGCCGAGGCAATGGCAACGACAAGAAGGAAATGGCGGGATGCTGGATGTGATGGATGATATTCGCTCGGCCGGTCGCAAGCTGTGGCGAGGGTTTGGCGTCAGCGTGGCATTCGCGCTGGTGGGAGGTGGGCTGTGGTGGTGGCAGGAGCGTGATTACCAGCAGTTCTACGCCTGGCAGGGAGTGCCTGAGGCACGTGAACTTGACTGGAAGACGCTGGCGCGTGGCTTGCGCAGCGATGCCTATCTGGTGGGGTGGTCGGATCTGCGCGCCAACCCGTTATGGGTGACATGGCGTCTCGAGAATACCCAGGGGTCGCGGCTAGGGGAGCGTCCTGACGAGTTCGAGCGCGACTGGCGCTCGCTATGGCCCGTCACGCCGGACAGCTATCGCAACAGTGGCTACGACCGCGGACACCTGGCGCCCAATTACGCCATCGGCAAGATCTACGGGGTCAAGGCCCAGCATCAGACGTTTCGCATGACCAATATCTCGCCACAGACACCGGCGCTCAATCGCAAGCTGTGGCAGCGACTCGAGGCGGCCATCATGGACAGGATTCTGCCGCGGGAAGAGGCGCTGTGGATCACCGCAGGCCCGGTCTTCACGGGAGAGATCGAGCGTCTGCCGAATCTGATCGAGATTCCGGATGGTTTCTACAAGATCATCGTCTCGCCCGGCACTGCTCGGCAGGCGCCTCGCGCCCTGGCGTTTCTCTTTCCTCAGCAGGTAAGAGGGGATGAGCCATTGGATCGCTTTCTGGTCAGCATCGATAGAATCGAATCTCTCACCGGTTTCGATTTCTTCCACGAGTTGCCGGACGATATCGAGCAGCGCCTAGAAGCCTCGGTACGTCGTGATGGATGGCAGGTCGAGAGTTTCAGTCGCATCCCGTCACGCTATTGAGTGTCTGATGACTCTGATGGCGCAGGGGAGGCAATGGGTCGTGCAGAAGGATGCGTCCGGGGATATTCGTCGCGCAGTCGCAGGAAATCCATCCACAGGCCAGGCAGTGGAAGCGGGTGTGGACAAGTCAGCAGGCGTCGGGGGGGCTGTGTTTCTGGGAGCACGCGAAAGACAACGCAGAGCGCTGCAGGTCTGGATAAAGCAATGAAGCTGATAGCAGGGGGAGAGTATCGCGATGTGAGCAGCGGGCGCTGCGAGAAAGTACATCGGATGACAACTTGATGGTGCCCAGAAGAGGACTTGAACCTCCACGTCCATACGGACACTAGCACCTGAAGCTAGCGCGTCTACCAATTCCGCCATCTGGGCATCAAGTTGTGTGCTGAAGTCTCAAGAGCAGAACCTTGCAGCGGAACGATCATGACATCCTTGGTAGTGGATACCATGTTCCCTGTTCGAGTGCGCATCGTGGTGCCCAGAAGAGGACTTGAACCTCCACATCCTTACGGATACTAGCACCTGAAGCTAGCGCGTCTACCAATTCCGCCATCTGGGCGAAGCGCGATACAGGGGTCGTTCATCGTGAGTCTGACGTCCGTGGTGCCCAGGAGAGGACTTGAACCTCCACATCCTTACGGATACTAGCACCTGAAGCTAGCGCGTCTACCAATTCCGCCACCTGGGCAGACATCAGAACTCGTTTTGGTCCAAGGACCCGGATCAGCAGTCCAAGTTGTTGAAACTTGAATGCTTTACCCGTTTTCCGGTATCCATCCTAACGTGTGTCACGTCAACATGAAACCTGAAATTGGTGCCCAGAAGAGGACTTGAACCTCCACGTCCATACGGACACTAGCACCTGAAGCTAGCGCGTCTACCAATTCCGCCATCTGGGCAAGTGGTGCCGAATAATACGGATCTTCTGAGGGAATGCAAGAGGTTTCTGTTTTATTTGTGACGTCAGGGGCTGCATGACGCATTTCGGTCGTCTGCCTTGCTGGCCGGAACTTCGAGATGGTGCAAGCTTTGGAAGACCCGATGGAAAAACAAGCGCTTGGCAAAGCCATGAAAGAAAGCCATGAAATGAGGCCTCCTGCATCACTCTGACGAGCTTCCGGGAGTCGGAAGGTTGGGGAATGGTTGGGTCGGCCCAATGGTAGGGGCTATAATGCGCGCATGAGAGACAACCAGTCATTCCGTGCCGCGCCCGCTGCCCGTCTCGAATTCATCGTCAAGGAATCCTGATTAATGACCCAATGGACGCTCAGCGACGACCCGCACGCGGAACGCGAAGCCCATAAGTACGACAAGCCCATCCCCAGTCGCGAGTATCTTCTCGACAAGCTGGAAGAGTATGGCAAGCCCATTACCCACGAGAACATGAGCCGCATGCTCGGTTTCGAGGACGACGAGCAGCAGGAAGCCGTGCGCCGTCGCCTCAATGCCATGGAGCGTGATGGCCAGGTGCTGCGCAATCGTCGTGGTGCCTATGCACTGATCGACAAGCTGGACCTGATCCGTGGCCGTATCGTCGGCCATCGCGATGGTTTCGGTTTCCTGGCGCGCGAAGATGGCGTCAAGCCGGATCTTGCCGTGCCGCCGCGCCAGATGCGTCGCGTCTTCCATGGTGATCAGGTGCTGGCGCGCGTCAGCGGCCGTGATCGCCGTGGTCGTGATGAAGTCACCATCGTCGAGGTGCTGGCTCACAATACCCAGACGCTCGTCGGCATCTATCGCCAATCCGAGCCGGACTTCGGGGTACTGATTCCGGAGAATTCGCGCATCGCGCAGGAAGTGATCATCCCCAACCGTGTGGCCAATGGTGCCAAGGACGGTCAGGTGGTGTCCGTGCGCATTACCCAGCAGCCCGCGACACGCGTGCAGCCGGTGGGGGAAGTGGTCGAGGTGCTCGGTGAGCGCATGGACCCGGGCATGGAGATCGACATCGCGATCCGCTCGCATGACATCCCCAGCGAATTCCCGCCGGAAGTCGAGGATCAGATCTCGACCATCTCCGCCGAAGTGCTGGAAGAGGACAAGAAGGGGCGTATCGACCTGCGCGAGACGCCACTGGTCACCATCGATGGCGAAGACGCGAAGGACTTCGATGACGCCGTCTGCGCCTGGCAGGACGACAACGGCAACTGGAAGCTGCTGGTCGCCATCGCCGATGTATCGCATTACGTGCGTGGCGGCAGCCCGCTGGATCAGGAAGGCTACGTGCGCGGCAACTCGGTCTATTTCCCGGGTCAGGTCGTGCCGATGCTGCCGGAGCTGCTCTCCAATGGTCTGTGCTCGCTAAACCCGCATGTCGATCGTCTGACGCTGGTCTGTGAGCTGACCATTTCCGCCGCCGATGGCGAGATGCTCGACTACCGCTTCTTCGAAGCCGTGATCCGTTCCCATGCGCGCCTGACCTACGAGAAGGTCGGCACCATGCTGACGGACCCGGAAAGTGAGGAAGGTCAGGCACTGTGTCAGCAGTACAATGAACTGCTGCCGTCGCTGCACAACCTGCACGCGCTGTACGGTGTGCTGCGCAAGGCGCGCGACAAGCGTGGTGCCATCGACTTCGAGACCACCGAGACGCAGATCCTGTTCAACGATGAGCGCAAGATCGAACAGATCGTGCCGCGTACGCGCAATGACGCGCACAAGCTCATCGAGGAATGCATGCTGGCGGCCAACGTCGCCACGGCGCGCTTCCTGGACCTGCACGATCTGCCGGCCCTCTATCGTGTCCACAAGCAGCCGGCACCTGAGCGTCTCAACAACCTGCGCGCCTTCCTGGGTGAGCTGGGTCTGACGCTGGAAGGTGGCGATGAGCCACAGCCGAAGGACTTCCAGGCACTGCGTGCCTCGATCGCCGAGCGCCCGGACCTCGACATCATCCAGACCGTGATGCTGCGCAGCATGACCCAGGCGGTCTACTCGCCGCAGAACGAAGGTCACTTCGGTCTGGCCTACGATGCCTACGCCCACTTCACCTCGCCGATCCGTCGTTATCCCGATCTGCTGGTGCACCGTGCGATCCGTTCCGTCATCCGTGGTCCGCGCAAGACCGACACCGTGCTGCGCGCCGAAGATGCCGTGACCGAGCGTCCGACCAAATGGTGCCCGTACACCTTCGAGCAGATGCTCGAGCTGGGTGAGCACTGCTCGATGACCGAGCGCCGCGCCGATGAGGCGACGCGTGACGTCAACGACTGGCTTAAGTGCGAGTTCATGAAGGACAAGGTCGGTGAAGTGCTGGAGGGTACCGTCGCGGCGGTCACCCAGTTCGGCCTGTTCGTGCGTCTGGATGCCTACTACGTCGAAGGTCTGCTGCACATCTCCTCGCTGCCGTCCGACTACTACCACTACGAGGCCGAGAAGCATCGTCTCAAGGGTGAGCGTGCCGGCGTCAGCTATGGTCTCGGCGATGGCGTCACCGTCCAGGTGGCTCGCGTCGACATGGATGAGCGCAAGATCGACTTCATGCTCAGTGACCCGACGCCGCGTCCCAAGCGCAAGCCGCGCAAGGCACGCAGCAGCGAGCGTGATGCTGACAAGCCCGCAAGCGGCAAGAGCGGTGCAGCCTCCGGCAAGGAATCTGCCCCTAAGGGTCGTCCCGGCAAGCGTGAGCGCGAGCGCCTCAAGTCCCTGACGGACGAAGTCAGTCAGGAAGGCCAGGGTGGCGGTACGGACGGAGCGTCCGAGACGCCTGCGCAGGAGAGTCCTGCCCGCAAGCCGCGCAGCGAGCGTGATGAGCGTTCCGGTCGCGGCGAGCGCAAGCCCTCCACCGGCAATGAGCGTCCGTCCGCGCCTGAGTCTCCGGCAGCGGCGCGCCCGGCGGTGCCGAGCGGTCCGGAATCTGCTGACAGTCCGTTCGCGGCAGTCGCGCCGATGGGTGCCGCTGGCAAGGATGATCCGTCGCGCAAGCGCGGCTCCCGCTCTCGCGGGCGTCGCGGCAACGGCCGCAGCTGACCGCCGGCAAGATTCACCGCGCAGCATTCATCAGCCCCGGCCATGGTCGGGGCTGATGCGTTGCACGGCCGTGAGTTCGCAGGATTTCATGGCTGTCGCCATGGCGACAGCTCAGTTTCCGTCCAAGTGACAGGGCCCTGTCAGGGCCATCAGGCAGGAAGGCACTATGAGTCAGGACAAGGGGCGCAAGCCCGGCCGCGGCAAGCCCGCCGGCGAGCGCGGTAGCCATTCTCGAAGTGAGCACTCTCGAGGCGAGCACTCAAGGGGGGAGCGTGGTGGCGCTCAGCGCCAGGAACGTGGCGGGGCCCGCAGAGGTGGCGCTCGCACTGGCGCACCGAAGATCCCCGGTGGCCTGGAAGCCGTCTATGGTGTGCACGCCGTGGAAGCCTTGCTGGCACGCGGCCGCGCGCCGAGCGAGCTGTGGGTGCAGGCAGGCGAGGCCGAGCTGCGTCTGAACGAGATCGTCGAGCAGGCGCGTGCCGCCGGTTCACGCGTCACCTTGAAGGCGCGTGAGGAGCTGGATGCGCTGTCCACCGGCGGTGGTGCCCATCAGGGGCTGGTCGCTCTGTGCGCGCCGCTCGCCACCGAGAACGAGACTGGCCTCAAGCTGCGCCTCGATGGCTGGTCCCATGAGGAAGCGCCGCTGTTTCTGGTGCTGGATTCGGTCACGGATCCGCACAACCTCGGGGCCTGTCTGCGCAGCGCCGATGCCGCCGGTGCCCATGGTGTCATCGTGCCCAAGGACAAGTCCGCCTCCCTGAACGCGACCGTGCGCAAGGTCGCCTGTGGGGCAGCGGAAGTGGTGCCGGTCTATCAGGTCACCAACCTGGCCCGCACGCTGGATGCCATGAAGGAAGCCGGTGTCTGGGTGCTGGGTACGGCTGGCGAAGCCGAGGCCATGGCCTTCGAGGCCGATTTCACCGGGCCGGTGGCCATCGTGATGGGCGCTGAGGGCAAGGGCATGCGTCGCCTGACGCGCGAGCACTGCGACAGCCTGATTAAGCTGCCGATGGCGGGCAGTGTCTCGAGTCTGAATGTCTCGGTCGCGGCCGGTATCTGCCTGTTTGAAGCCGTTCGTCAGCGCCGCAACGGCTGACAGCGAGAATGGGGGTGTCAGGGCATGAGGCGTGCCTCGCGACGTGTCGCTTGCCAAGCCCTTGACACCTCTCTACAATACTGCGGTTCTGTGAAGTGCAGTCTGCAGTGAATGCGCGGCATGGGGGCACCTGTCCTCGCCCGCGCGCGTTGTACGTGGCTTTCGAGCCCGAATGACACAACCGTAGTAATCACTCCACTCCTTGCTTCCCGGCCCGAGACGCGCCGTGGAGGCTGTCAAACCGAAAGGAGCCAAGCCATGCGTCACTACGAGATCGTGTTCATGGTCCACCCGGATCAGAGCGAACAGGTTCCGGCCATGATCGAGCGTTACACCTCCATCGTGACCGAAGCCGGCGGTACTGTGCATCGTCTGGAAGATTGGGGTCGCCGTCACCTGGCCTACCCGATCAACAAGATCCACAAGGCCCACTACGTGCTGATGAACGTCGAAACTACCGGTGAAGTGGTCGAGGAACTCGAGACCATCTTCCGTTTCAACGACGCCGTCATCCGTAACCTGGTTGTGCGTGCAAAGGAAGCGGCCATCGAGCCGTCTCCGATGATGAAGCCGGCTGAAGAGAAGCGTCCGCGTCGCGAAGACAAGCGTGACGAAGCCGAAACTCAAGACGCTAACTGATACCGCACCCCCAGGAGGTCATTGCAATGGCACGTTTTTTCCGTCGTCGCAAGTTCTGCCGCTTCACCGCTGAAGGCGTGAAGCAGATCGACTACAAGGACATCGAAGTCCTGAAGTCTTACATCACCGAGACCGGCAAGATCGTCCCGAGCCGCATCACCGGCACCAAGGCGCGTTATCAGCGTCAGCTGGCGACTGCCATCAAGCGTGCGCGCTACCTGGCACTGCTGCCGTACAGCGACAGCCACCAGTAAGGCGACACCATGATGCTGGCATTGGCACGTTGGGCCATGCGCGGACCGTTGCAGTGCATCGCGATTGCACTGCTGACGGGTCTTCTGCCCTGGTTCTTCTGGTTCAGTGCCTCCATCAGTGCGCTGGTCACGCTTCGGCGTGGCCTTGCGCCAGCCGCACCCGTGTTCATCGCCGCTGCCATTCCGGCAGGCTGGTGGTGGACACAAGGCGATCCGGTGCCATTGGCGACCGTGTTGCTGGTCACGTTGATGGCAACCCTGCTGCGTGCTCGCATGCGATGGGGGGAGGCGCTGATTGGCGCCAGCCTGACAGCGGCAATGATGGTGCAGTCCGGGATATTCCTGCCACCAGGCGGGGCTGGTCCACTGCTTGAGAGCATTCGTCAGAATGCCCCTGAGCTTGATGCACGCTTGAGCGACTTTGCCGCTCAAGGTGTGCCGACTGAACAGCTCGCAGGGTTGGTCATCGGCGGTATTACCGGGTTGGTGGTCCTGCTGGCCGCCACGGCCTGTCTGGCCCTGGCGCGCAGCTGGCAGTCCGGGCTCTACAATCCGGGGGGATTTCGTCACGAGTTTCATGCCTTCCGGCTGAGCCCGCGAGAAATCCTGATACTGGCAGCCTGCGGCATCATCGGGGTCTTCCTCGATGTGCCTGCAGTGCTCCTGCTGATCTGGATACCGTTGTTCGTGGCCGGCATTGCCCTGGTGCATGGCTATATCGGGTTAAAGGGGATGAGCGGGTTATGGTTGGTCGGCGTCTACTTTCTGCTGCTGACGACCTGGCCCACGATTCTGATTTTGCTGCTGCTGGCTCTTGTTGACGTCTTTGCGGATCTTCGCGCACGTCTTGCTGGCAGTCATCGATAAGAGGTTTACGAGATGCAAGTCATTCTGCTCGACAAGATTGGCAAGCTGGGCAACCTGGGTGACCAGGTGTCCGTCAAGGCTGGTTTCGGTCGCAATTATCTGCTGCCGTACGGTCTGGCTGTTCCGGCCACTGCCGAAAACCAGGCGGCTTTCGAAGCTCAGCGCGCTGAGCTGGAAGCACAGGTTGCAGAGCGCAAGGCCGAAGCTGAAGCGCGTGCCGCTCAGCTGAACGAAATCGAACTGTCCCTGGTCGCCAAGGCTGGCGAAGAAGGCAAGCTGTTCGGTTCCATCGGTCCGCGTGATCTGGCCGAAGCCATCGCCCAGTCCGGCATCGACATCGCCAAGAGCGAAGTCCGCATGCCGGAAGGCCCGCTGCGCAACACTGGCGAATACGACATCGTGCTGCAGCTGCACGCTGAAGTGACTGCCACTGTTCGTGTGGTCGTGGTCGGCGAGTAATCGCTGATCCGTGGTGGCTGCCCGGTGATCCGGCGCTGCCACCACAGGTGGTACTCGAACCGCCCTCGCATCCTGGATGCGGGGGCGGTTTTTTTGTGTCTGGCGTTTCTTTGTCGGGCGTGACAGGGAAAATCCTCTGCACGCGGGCAGGGCGATGACAGGCAAAATCCGGTAGAATGCCTGCCCCCGTGAGGTAGAGCATCATGTGCGGTCGCGATGGTTGGCAGGCTCGCGGCGATGCACGAAAATGGAGGTTCCCGCGGGCGTGTCAGTCATCAGCAGGAGTCAGCCAGGCATGAGCGAGATGCAGGATCAGGATCGCGAGACGGCGGCGCTCAAGGTGCCCCCCAATTCGCTGGAGGCCGAGCAATCGGTCCTCGGCGGTTTGATGCTGGACAACAGCGCCTGGGACACGGTGTCCGAGCGACTGGTGGCCGACGACTTCTATCGCTACGAGCATCGTCTGGTCTACAACGCCATGTCCCAGCTGGTGGGCAGCAGCCGGCCGCTGGATGTGGTCACGTTGTCCGAGTTGCTGGAAAGCCGTGACCAGCTGGAGTCGGTCGGCGGGCTTGCGACCCTCGCCGAGCTTGCGCGCAATACGCCCTCGGCCAGCAACATCAAGGCCTATGCCGACATCGTTCGCGAGCGCGCGACGCTGCGCAAGCTGATCCAGGCGGCCAACCAGATCGCCGAGAGCTCCTTCAGCCCTCAGGGGCGAGACGCCGACGAGCTGGTCAACGAGGCCGAGCGTCTGGTGTTCCAGATCAGCGAATCACGCCCCAAGAGCGGCGGCCCCAAGGGCATGAGTCAGCTGTTGACCGGCGCGGTGGACCGCATCGATGAGCTGTTCAATCTCAAGGGCCAGATGACCGGCCTCTCGACCGGCTTCCGGGACCTGGATGACATGACCTCCGGTCTGCAGCCATCGGACCTGGTGATCATCGCGGGGCGCCCCTCGATGGGCAAGACCACCTTCGCCATGAACCTGGTCGAGCATGCCGTGGTCTCCGGCGACAAGCCGGTGGCCGTGTTCTCGATGGAGATGCCGGCCGAGTCGCTGATGCTGCGCATGATCTCCTCGCTGGGCCGCATCGATCAGACCAAGGTGCGTACCGGTCAGCTGGATGACGAGGATTGGCCGCGGCTGACCTCGGCGGTCAACCTGCTCAAGGACAAGCAGCTGTTCGTCGATGACACGGCGGCCCTGTCGCCCAACGAGATGCGCTCACGCTGTCGCCGCATGGCGCGCGAACACGGCGGCATCGGCCTGATCATGATCGATTACCTGCAATTGATGCAGGTGCCGGGGCTGTCCGAGAACCGTACTGCCGAGATCTCCGAGATCTCGCGCTCGCTCAAGGGTCTGGCCAAGGAATTCGCTTGCCCGGTGGTGGCGCTCTCGCAGCTGAACCGCTCGCTTGAGCAGCGTCCCAACAAGCGCCCCGTGATGTCGGATCTGCGTGAATCCGGCGCCATCGAGCAGGACGCCGATGTCATCGCCTTCGTCTACCGTGATGAGGTCTATAACAAGGACAATCCCGACAACAAGGGCTTGGCCGAGCTGATCATCGGCAAGCAGCGTAACGGCCCCATCGGCACCGTTCACATGGCCTTCATCGGCAAGTACACCCGTTTCGAGGACCTGGCGCCAGACAGTTATGGCCAGGCCTTCGCTGAATGACGTGATGCGCATGCGCATCAAACATGTACCCGGGCGGCGGCAGCGACGTCGCCCCGCAAGACCCGCACTGACGGGGAGGAGATAGCATGGCAGGTGGATTTGGGCGCGGACGCGCACGCACTCCCAAGCTTCAGGGACGCGGTACGCTGGAGAGCCTTGAGCGCGAAGGGCCTTTCAAGGAATGGCTGGGCATGCCGGATCTCTATCGCTTCACGCTGGTCGTGGAGGGCGAGAGCTACAGCTATCAGACCGAAGACAGTGAAGTGCCGGTCGTCGCGGGCGACATGGTGGTCTTCCGTTACAAGGAAACCAAGGCCGGCAAGTGGATCGACCGCAATTCCCTCGGCAAGGCCATCGACCCCAACTCGCTGTAAGGCGTCCACCTCCGGCGTGGCATGAGCGTATTGGCCAGCCGCGACCGGGCAGGCTCGTCGCAAGGCATCCTTGCATGGCAGCACCGCGGTGATGTGCCCGACCCTTCGCTGACACATCACCGCCCCATGTCATTTTCCTGTCATATCAGCATGCTTTGATTCTGGCATGCTGCCATCCCCGCATCCCGCTTTAGCTGAGGCATCCACTCCCGAATCCGGCCAGGCGCTGGAGGCGTTGCTGCGTCTTCGCCAGTTGCGGATGCATTTCCAGCCCATCGTGGCGGCAGATGGCCGTGAGGTCTTCGCCTACGAGGCACTCGCGCGAGCTGCTGCAGGATGCAGCTTGCGCTCACCGATGGCGATGTTCGAGGCGGCTCGCCAGCATCGGCGCCTCGCCGAGCTGGACGGCCTCTGTCGTGAACTGGCGCTTGAGCAATGGGCCGAGCAGGGCCTGAGTGAGCGCCTGTTCCTGAACGTGTCGCCGGAGGTGCTGCTGGACAGTGCGCATTCTCGGGGACTGACACGTCACCTCCTGCATCGCCATGGGCTGCATCCGCATCAGGTCGTCATCGAGTTGACTGAGCAGACCCCGGGGCTGGACCCGGCACTGATGCGTGAGGCCGTCTGCCATTACCAGTCGATGGGCTTCGCCATCGCGCTGGATGACCTCGGTGAAGGGTACGCCAGCCTCAAGCTGTGGTCGGCGGTTCAGCCTGACTTCGTCAAGATCGACCGACACTTCATCAGCGGTATTCATCAGGATTCACTCAAGCGGCGTTTCGTGCGCTCGATCATCGACATCGCCCACGGCAGTGGCAGTCAGGTGATCGCGGAAGGCATCGAGCAGGAAGGCGAGATGGAATGCGTGTCTCAGCTTGGGGCCGAGTATCTGCAAGGCTGGCTGTTTGCGAGCGCCGAGGTGGACCCTGCTGGCCAGCGTGCCGGTCTCGAGCAGCGCCTGCATCGTCTGAGTCGCCGCCGGCATGCCGCGCCTCTGGCACTCGGTGCCGGCAGCCTGCTGCGGCAGGTGGCGCCGGTACTGCAGGATACCTGTCTCGAGGAGGTGGCCGAGCGTCTGCATGCCGAGCCGGAATTGATGGCGCTGGCAGTGGTGGACGCGCAGCAGCGGCCGGTCGGCATGATCATCCGCCATCGACTGCTGGGATTGCTGAATCAGCGCTTCGGACCGGAGCTGCATGGACGACGAGCGATCCATGAGGTCATGCAGACCCATTCACTGCGTGTCGAGGAAGATGAGCCGCTCGAGCGTCTGTCGGCCAAGCTGCTCGGGCGCCGGGACATTCATCGTGACGAGGATTTCATCATCATGCGAGGGGGATGCTATCGCGGCCTTGGGCGTCCTCTGGATCTGCTGCGTATCCTCGCGGAACGTCAGCTGGCGGTTCGTGCTCAGTGTCCGTGAGCCTCTCCGGGTCGGCGGCCTTGAACATGACGTCATCCAATCGTCATGGTGGTGCCGTGCAATCGTCATCGTCTCCCCGCAAGCTGGCGTGAAGCCTTGACGCCACCTTCACGATGATGGATACCTCAGACAACAGAGGTCCAGGAGCCGACACCATGTCCAGAATTGCCGCTGCCTTAACACCTGCTGGCCTGCTGGTCAGCAACCTGAATGCGCTGATCGCCGAGTATCCGGCACTGGAGGCGCGTGTGATCAGTCATGCCGCCAGCCGCTTCTATCAGGTCCAGCTGGTACTGGAAGCGGGTGCCGATGAAGACGATGAGCGCAGTGAACTGTTGATGAAGCGTGGCAAGCCGATGCTGTTCCGCTCGCTGGAGGATGTCTACTGCGAGCTCAGGCGCGCCGGTCTGTCACGCGCCTGGCTGGTATCGCAGGTGGCCAACGACGAGATGATCGGCCGACCGCCTCAGTACCATCAACCGTTGAGCTCGCGCATCCCCTTGAGCTTCTGAGTCAGCGTCTCCTCTGGGGGACCCAGCGGCCGATACGCTCACGGTGGCGGGCAAAGACCCGATAGCCGACATCCAGTATCGGACGCAGCACCGGCAGCAATGACAGCCTCACCAGGCGCCGATAGCCGAGTACCGCATAGAGGGCTCGGCTGGCGTCCATGCCGACATACCATTCCCCGCGCGCATCCTGCACGTGCAGGCGCCCCATCATCGTCTCGAAGCTCAGCCCCAGAGCATCTGGGGAAAAGTCCTTTGCACGAATGTCGACCGTCCTGACCCGTTCCCGCCTCGGGTGTCTCGCCAGCCAGGCGACCTCGCGCTGGCACAGGGGGCACTTGCCATCGTGATAGAGCGTGACCGGTGCACTGGCCTGCCAGATGCGACTCATGAGGATTCCTTGTCGGTCGTGGAACTGGAGGGCGCGGGATGGTAACCCGCGCGATGGGCACCGCTGCCATAGTCAGCGGCGCTGTCGAGTCGGGCGAGAAAGGCCTCGGCCTGTTGCAGCAATGCTTCGCGCTTTTCGTCCTTCATGCGTCGCCAGCTGCCATAGACCAGCGACATGCGCGGGTTGCGTGACAGTGATTCGCGATGGCGTTCGATGAAGTGCCAATAGAGACTGTTGAAGGGGCAGGCATGCGTGCCGGTGACCTTCTTCGGCGAGTACTGGCACCTGTCGCAGTGATTGGACATGCGATCGATGTACTTGCCCGAGGCACAATAGGGTTTGGAGCCCATCAGGCCGCCATCGGCGTGCAGCACCATGCCCAGGGTATTGGGCAGCTCCACCCACTCGCAGGCATCGACGTAGACCGCCAGATACCAGTCGCACAGCGCCTCGGGCTTCACGCCGCACAGCAGGGCGAAATTGCCGGTGACCATCAGGCGGCGGATATGGTGGGCATAGGCATGATCACGCGTACTGAGGATGGCTTGATCCACACAGCGCATGCCGCTGTCGCCGCGCCAGAAGACCTCCGGTAGACCCCGTGTCGCATTCAGGCGATTCTCCTGCTTGTAGCCGGGCATGCGTGTCCAGTAGATCCCACGCACATACTCTCGCCAACCGAGAATCTGCCGGATGAAGCCCTCGGCGGAGTTGACCGGTACCTCGCCACGTCGCCAGGCATCATCGACGGCAGCGCAGACTTCGTGGGGACTCAGAAGCCCGATATTGAGCGCCGCGGAAAGCCGGGAGTGGAACAGGAAGGGGTCACTGTCATCGATGGCATCCTGATGGTGGCCGAAGTCTGCCAGGCAGTGCGCGAGGAAGTGAGCGAGATCGTCGAGCGCCTGGGCGCGGGTCACAGCCCAGTTGAAGTTGTCCAGATTGCCGAAATGACGCAGCTCGCCCTCGGCTCCCTCGCCGAAGCGGGTGTCCACCAGCGTCAGCACTTCGCGCGTCAGCGCATCCTGGCGGTGGTCATGCTGCGGTGGTGGCGGTGACTGGAAGTCGGCGGGAATCGGTTCGCGATTGTCATGATCATGATTGAACTTGCCGCCGGCGGGCTCGCTGCCTTCCATCAACAGATCCGTGTCACGGCGCTGTTCACGGTAGAAGTATTCCATGCGCAATTGCTTGCGTCCGTCGGCCCAGGCCGCGAACTGTGCCGGTGTGGTGAAGAAGCGGTGATCTTCCAGCACCACCCAGGGAACCTCGCCTTTCTCGCGGCGCGCGAGGAAGGCCTCCAGCAGTCGCCATTCCCCAGGGCGAGTCACCAGAATGCCGTCACATTGATGGAGCGCGGCCAGCCGCTCGGCTTCCAGGATCAGCGATTGACGATTGTCCGGGTCATCCAGGCGGCTTTCATGCACCTGCCAGCCGCAGTCGCGCAACTCCTGTGCGTGATGGCGCATCGCGGCCAGCATCATCGCGATCTTGTGCGGATGGTGTGGCACGTAGCGGCCTTCCTCCTCGACCTCGCAGAAGGCGATCAGACTCTCGGCAGGTGCCTGCTTGAGGCTCGCAAGCTCGTGACTGAGCTGGTCACCGAGAATCAGCACCAGCGGGCGCGCGAAGTCGTGACGGGTGGCAAGTTGCAGAGTGGAGGTTTCGGGCACACTGACTCCTGCGGCGGGGCGCAAGCACGGCTTGCGTCAGGTTGTGACAATAATTGTCGTAAAGCTGTACAAATCGTGATGATAGTATAACTTCATCCCTCACGCACAGGGCGAGCTGGTAACATGGCTGCGCTGTCGGTGAGGGTGGCTGGTTGCCGCTTCACCCCTTTTCTTGCCCCTTGTCAGGAGTTCATCGCCCATGAGCACCCCGCGTTTCGGCGTCATGCTGGTCAATCTCGGCACCCCTGAAGCCCCGACACCCAAGGCGGTGCGTCGCTACCTCGCGGAGTTTCTCGGTGATGTACGCGTGATCGACCTGCCGCGTCTGCTCTGGCTGCCGATCCTGCATGGCCTGGTGCTGACGACTCGCCCCAAGAAGGTCGCCGAGGCCTATGCCTCGGTGTGGACGGAAGACGGCTCGCCGCTGATGGCCATCGGCAAGCGTCAGCGTGCCGCGCTGGAGGCGCGTCTGGCCGAATCGCTGGGCGAGGAGATTCCGGTAGAGCTTGCGATGACCTACGGCAAGCCGACCATGGAAGAGGTGGGGCGCAAGCTGGCCAGTCGTGGGGCAGATCGCATCCTGGTGCTGCCGCTCTATCCGCAGTTCTCGCGGACCACGACTGCCGCGGTGTTCGATCGCCTGGCGCGCGCGCTCAAGCCGTGTCCGCACCTGCCGGAACTGCGCTTCGTGCGTGACTACCATGATCATCCCGACTACATCGCCGCGCTGGCCGCCAGTGTCCGTGAACACTGGGAAAAGGCAGGGCATCGCGGCAAGCGTCTGTTGATGAGCTATCACGGCATCCCCAAGCGCTATGCGACGGCGGGCGACCCCTACCCACGCCAGTGCGAGCGCACCAGCCAGCTGCTGGCCGAGGCGTTGGGGCTTGGGGACGATGAGTGGGCGATGACCTACCAGTCACGCTTCGGCAAGGCCGAGTGGCTCAAGCCGTATACCGATGAGACGCTCAAGGCCTGGGGGGCTGAAGGTCTGGAAAGCGTCGACGTCATCTCGCCGGCCTTCGCGGCCGACTGTCTCGAGACGCTGGAGGAGCTGGAAGAGGAGAATCGCGGCTACTTCACTGAGTCCGGCGGGGGCGAGTTCCGCTACATTCCGGCGCTCAATGACCGTCGTGAGCATATCGATCTGCTAGAGGCACTGTGCCGCCAGCATGCTCAGGGCTGGTGACGAGCAGGGGCAGGCATGAGGCCCGCCTGAATGATCTGAGCACCGCAGTCCGTGTGACAGATGCGCAGTGAAACGCTGGAAAGACAGCGCCCCCACCAGTCTCCTGGCGGGGGCGCTTTGCGTTGGTCTGCCGTCTCGCCTCGCGAGAGGAGCGGGGCCGACCGGGGCAGGTCAGAGCGTCAGGCGAACACGAGCGCTCAGGGCAGGCGCGATTCCGAGGCCTCGGCATTTGCCTCATCCGGTTCGTCTGATACTTCCAGACGTTCCGGCACGTTGCGGGTACGGATGTCCGCCACCAGCTTCTGATGCAGCGCGGCCTTGGACAGCAGGTGCGCGGTCACCGGGGCGGTGATGAACAGGAAGATGGTGATCAGCATCTCCTGGAAGCTGAAGTGACCGGTAGTGGCACGGAAATAGATCATCGACGCCATCAGTATGCAGCCGACCCCCAGGGTGGTGGTCTTGCTGGGACCGTGCAGACGCATGTAGAAGTCCTTGAGGTGCGTCAGCCCCAGCGACCCGATGAAGGCGAACAGGCCGCCGGCGATCAGGAAGAAGGCGATGACGCCTTCCAGGACAGGATAGAACCAGGTGGGCATGGAGACTCTCCGCTCAGGTCATTCGATGATGTCGCCGCGCAGCAGATACTTGCAGACTGCCACGGTGCTGACGAAGCCCAGCATGGCGATCAGCAGCGCCGCCTCGAAGTAGGCCTTGCTGTTGAGCTGGATGCTGAACAGCACGATCAGCGCGATGGAGTTCACGTACATGGTGTCCACGGCGAGGATGCGGTCCGGCAGATCCGGGCCGATGGCCAGCCGGAAGACGTTGAGCATCAGGGACGCCGCGAACAGCGCGATGCTGATCCACAGGGCGATGTCTAGCATTCGTAGATCTCCTTCAGCGGGCGCTCGTAGCGCTGGCGGATCTCGTCGATCAATGCCTGTTCATCCTCGACATCCAGTGCATGGATGATCAGATGGCGACCATCCAGCGTGAGATAGGCAGAGACCGTCCCCGGTGTCAGCGTGATGGTGCTCGACAGCAGGGTGATCGGGAACTTCTGCTCGAGCTCTAGCGGATAGCGCACGAAGGCCGGGCGGAATTTCGCACGCGGATTCAGGATGAGTCGCGAGACCTGCAGGTTGGCGATGATGATGTCCAGGATGACGCGCAGCAGGTAGCCGATCAGTCGCCACGGTTTCTGGAGGTCCGGCTGCGGCTCCCAGAAACGATAGGTCAGTGCCGGGATGGCGATGGCCAGCACCGCACCGAGCAATATCTGCCCGGGCGAGACGCTGTTCTGCAGCATCAGCCACACGACCAGCAGCAGGGTCGAGAGCATCGGGGTGGGCAGAACGCGAGAACGAGACTTGATCATTGATCGTCTCCCTTGAGCGGCAGAGCGGTTTCCGGTGCGGCGTCCTTGCCCAGAAGGGCATCGAGATAGGGGGCCGGGTCCGACAGTTGCTGTGCGGTGGCCTTGGTCCACTGCGAGACGGGACCGGCGAAGACGACCAGTGCCAGTGCGGCGGAGATCAGGCCGCAGGTTGCTATCCCGCGCGCGACACCGAGTCGTTCACCGCTGGGTTCACTGTTGCCGGTGCGCCAGAACACGCTGGAACCGGCACGCGAACAGGCCACGATCGAGCACAGCCCGGCCAGCAGCAGCACTGGCCACAGCCATACCTGCTGCTCCAGTGAGGCGGACGACAGGATCAGCGCCTTGCCGATGGCGCCCGAGAAGGGCGGCAGGCCCGCCGCGGCCGCCGTGCCGATCAGGAACAGTCCGCCCAGCAGGCCCGCCTGCAGCAGTGGCCGTGAGCGCACGATACGGGCACCGGCCTTGCCACGCTGGCCTGCCATCACATCCACCAGCAGGAAGAGGCCGCCGGTGACCAGGGTGGAGTGGATCAGGTAGAACAGCAGGGCGCTGTCCGCCGCGATGCTGTTCATGCCCAGCGCCGTCAGCAGCGTACCGACCGAGATCATCACCAGATAGGCCACCAGGGTGCGCAGGTCACGTGCCGAGAGCACGCCGAGCATCGACACGACCAGCGTGGCGAGCCCTGCCCACCACAGCCAGTCGCGACCAAGATCTGCCAGGGTGCCGGCGTTGTCGGTGAAGATCAGCGAGTAGACGCGCAGGATGGAATAGATGCCGACCTTGGTCATGATCGCGAACAGCGCCGCCACCGGCGCCGAGGCCGCGGCGTAGGCGCGGGGCAGCCAGAAATACAGCGGCAGCATCGCGGCCTTGAGGCCGAATACCACCAGCAGCAGCAGCCCGCCGGCTTCCATCAGGCCGGCCCGTCCCGGGTCCAGCGTGGTGACGATGACGGCCATGTCGGCCATGTTCAGCGTACCGGTCACGCCGTAGAGGATGCCCAGCGCGATCAGGAAGAACGCCGACCCCATCAGGTTCAGCACCACGTAATGCAGGGCCGACAGCGTGCGTGCCTTGCTGCCGCCGTGCAGCAGCAGGGCGTAGGAGGCGATCAGGAGGACCTCGAAGAACACGAACAGGTTGAAGAGGTCACCGGTCAGGAAGGCACCGTTGATCCCCATCAGCTGCAGCAGGAACAGGCCATGGAAGTTGGAGCCTGTCTCATCGATGCCCGCCGTGGCATACAGGCAGGCCAGCAGGCCCAGTACCGAGCTGAGCAGCACCATGGTCGCCGACAGGCGATCCAGCACCAGCACGATCCCAAAGGGAGGCTGCCAGTCGCCCAGCGCGTAGTAGCGAATGGTGTCGTCGTTGGCCTGAACGACCAGCGCGATGGCGATGGCCACCATGATGGCCTGGGTGATCAGGCTGATGCTGCGGCGCAGTACCGGCGATGAGCCGCGACTCAGCAGCAGGCAGGCGCCCACCAGCAGCGGCAGGACGATCGGAAGGACAATCAGGTGTTGCAGCATCACTTGCCATCCTCTTTCGAGTCGTCCAGACGGTTGCCGTTGACGTGGTCACTGCCCAGGTCACCGCGCGCGCGCATGGCGAGGATGACCACGAAGGCCGTCATGGCGAAGCCGATCACGATGGCGGTCAGCACCAGTGCCTGGGGCAGCGGGTCCGCCGTGGGCGAGCCTGAGCCGACCACGGCGGGGGTGCCGTGCATGGCAAGCCCCCCCATGGAGAACAGGAACAGGTTGACCGCGTAGGACAATAGCGTCAGCCCGACCACGACAGGGAAGGTGCGCCCGCGCAGGGTCAGGTATACACCGCAGGCGGCCAGCAGGCCGGTGGTAGTGGCGTAGAGGGCTTCCATCAGCTCTTCTCCTTGGTCGGACGGTGCGGTGTCGTCAGCTTGCCGAGGTTGGCGAGAATCATCAGGGTCGCGCCGACCACGGTCAGATAGACCCCGAGGTCGAACAGCAGCGCGGTGGCCAGCTCTATCTCACCGATCACGGGAATCGTGAAGTGGCCGAACGATGATGTCAGGAACGGATAGCCGAAGACCCAGCTGCCCGCGCCCGTCAGGCCGGCGATCAACACCCCGGCCGCCGCGACCGGCTGGTAGGGGAAGCGCAGCCAGCGCTGTGTCCAGTCCACGCCGCGCGCGATGTAGAGCAGGATGATGGCCACGGCGGTCACCAGACCGGCGATGAAACCGCCGCCGGGTTCGTTGTGGCCGCGCAGGAAGATGTAGACCGAGACCAGCAGCGCCAGTGGCAGCAGGGTCTGGGACACGGTGGCCAGAATCATCGGGTGGCGGTCCGGCGACCAGTTGCGGCCATCCAGGTCAGTGGACGGCATGAACAGGCGCAGGCGGTTGAGCAGCTTGAAGATCGCCAGTCCGGCAATCCCGAGTACGGTGATCTCGCCCAGCGTATCGAAGCCACGGAAGTCGACGAGAATCACGTTGACCACGTTGTGGCCCCCACCGCCGGAGACCGCATTGGCCATGAAGAAGTCGGAGATCGATTCGACCGGGCGGGTCAGGATGGCGAAGTTGAGGCTTGCGACCACCACGCCGAAGGCGCTGGCGAGCAGGACGTCACGCATGATGCGTCGCGCGCTGGATTCCTTGGGTGTGCGCTGTGGCAGGAAGAACAGTGCCAGCATCAGCAGGATCATCGTCACCACCTCCACCGCCAGCTGGGTCAGTGCCAGGTCCGGGGCGGCAAAGCGTGCAAACGCCAGTGAGGTCATCAGGCCGACCACTGACAGCATCAGCAGGGAGATCAGGCGCTTGCGGTGAGTGATCGCGGTGCCCAGGCCGGCCAGGCCGGTGATCACGGCACCCGTCAGCAGCATGCCATCGAAGGGCTGCTGCTCAAGCTCTCCGCCCAGGCGCGGCACGGCCAGCAGGCCGATGCCGACGAAGACCAGCGCGGTCAGCAGTAGCCACAGCATGTAGCGCTGCAGCGAACCGTTCTCGAAGCTGTCCATGAAGCGCTCGGACAGTTTCACGACTCGCTGGACGTTGGCCTCGAAGACCAGCAGGGCGTTGCGGGCCCGGAACTGGCGCTGGAAGGCGTACAGATGATGGCGCAGGGCGTAGACGGCGACACCGCCACCCAGCGCGATGACGCTCATCAGCAGCGGCAGGTTGAAGCCGTGCCAGATGGCGAGACTGAAGTCCGGCACCGGCGCTGCCAGTACGCTGGCGGAGGCGCTCACCAGCAGATCCTTGATCACCAGTGACGGCAGGATGCCCACCAGCAGGCAGATCAGCACCAGCACCTCGATGGGCAGCTTCATGTAGCGCGGCGGCTCATGCGGGGTCTTGGGCAGGTCCTTCGGCTCGCCATTGAAGAAGACGTCGTGGATGAAGCGCAGCGAGTAGGCCACCGACAGGATGCCACCGAGGGTCGCCAGCGCCGGAATCAGCCAGGAAAGACCGCCCAGCAGCTGGGCATCGAGGCTCTCGGCAAAGAACATTTCCTTGGACAGGAAGCCGTTGAGCAGCGGCACGCCGGCCATCGAGGCCGAGGCGACCATCGCCAGCACCGTGGTATGCGGCATGTAACGGTACAGGCCGTTGAGCTTGCGGATGTCACGCGTGCCACATTCGTGGTCGACGATGCCGGCTGCCATGAACAGCGAGGCCTTGAAGGTCGCGTGATTGATGATGTGCAGCAGGCCCGCGACGGCGGCCATCTGGCTGTTGAAGCCGAACAGCAGCGTGATCAGGCCCAGATGACTGATGGTCGAGAAGGCCAGTACACCCTTGAGGTCCTGCTTCATCAAGGCGAACCAGGCGCCATACAGCAGGGTGGCAAGGCCCGTGAGGCTGACGATGTAGAACCAGAGATCAGTCCCCGAGAGCACCGGGTGCATGCGCGCCAGCAGAAAGACCCCGGCCTTGACCATGGTGGCGGAGTGCAGGAAGGCGGACACCGGTGTCGGCGCCGACATCGCGTGGGGCAGCCAGAACTGGAACGGGAACTGCGCGGACTTGGTGAAGGCGCCCAGCAGCACCAGTACCAGTGCGACAGGATACAGCTCGTGGGAGCGGATCTGGTCTGCCGCCGCGAGGACGTCATCGAACTGGTAGCTGCCGACGATATGACCGATGACCAGGATGCCGGCCAGCAGCGCCAGCCCGCCCGCACCGGTGACGGTCAGCGCCATGCGGGCGCCCTTGCGCGCCTCGCTCAGCTGATACCAGTAACCGATCAGCAGGAAGGAGCTGAGACTGGTCAGCTCCCAGAACACCCACATCAACAGCAGGTTGTCCGCCATGACGATGCCGAGCATCGCGGTCATGAACAGCATCAGGAAGCTGTAGAGGCGTGCCAGCGAGTCCTCGCTCGACAGGTAGTAGCGAGAATAGAGGATGATCAGCAGTCCGATACCGAGAATCAGCAGGACGAACAGAGCTGACAGGCCATCGAAGCGTAGCGCCAGATCCAGCCCCAGTTCGGTGATCCACGGCAGGTGGAACTGGGCTATCTGGCCGGCGAAGACATCGCCGAGATGGAAGACGGCGATACCAAGTGCCAGGGCAGGGGCAACCGCCGTCAGCCAGGCAAGGCGGCCGCGGGGCAGGTCTCTGGCCATCAACGGCACCAGGGCACCGAGCAATGGCAGTAGCACGATCAACAGCAGGGTCATGGAAGACTCGCTCCAGTCGTTGTAGGGCGTTGTCCCTCTGTCGTCAGCGGAGCGGACACGGGCTCAGGGCCAGGCCATCAGCTTCGAGGTCGGGACGCGGATTTCGGCCACTGGGTGCCGATAGGATAGGCGAGCGCATTGCAGGCTGCCGAGGTTGCCACCTCTGGATCACGCTTCCGTGTCAGGTCGACGCCTGCTCGGGAGGTGCGTGCCGCCATCAAGTGGCGGGAATGGGTGGCAGTGGCAGCCGATGGCGGCTCAGAGGTTCAGGCGCCCGGCAGGGACGCAGGTACCTCGGGATGAGACGTCACCGCCGCGGGCGGATCAGTCAGAAAGGGGAGGCGCACGGCACGAGGTGCCAGCATCCAGGTGGGGATGAGGTCCGCAGCGCGCCCCCGGCTGCCCGCGATGGGCAGACGGTGAAGATGCCGGGTTGGTGCGGTCATGTCATGTCTTGCGAGCATGGCCGTATTCCTCCTGAAGCCCCTGGATGACAAGTGTGTTTGCGGGTAGAGACACTTGCGCGATCTTGTTGAAAACATTGGTGGATCGTGACCTAACCTCTCGAATGTATCACGCACTTGCACCTCTCGCCAGCGCACGGGCGGCAGGTCGGATGAGGTCCCTGATCGGACAGCGTGTTGTACAGAGCGGGCTATTTATTGTACAAATATTATACGCCGATAACGCTTTGGAGCTCGCATGCGAGAGGCCATCAGCACGAATTCGGGCGGCCCACCGGAGACGTCACTTGTCTGGCTGCGTCATGACCTGCGTCTGGAAGACAACCCGGTATTCGCGCTGCCCAGTGTCCGTCGCCCCTATCAACTTCTGGTCATGTACGTGCTGGACCAGCGCTGGTTGACGCCTGTCGAGGGTCTGCCTCGCCTGGGACCTGCCCGCCTTCGCCTCCTCTGGCAGAGCCTGATGAACCTGCGTGGCATGTTGCTGCGCCGCGGCAGTGATCTGCTGGTGCGAGTGGGGGATCCCGTCAGCGAGGTGCTGGCCCAGGTCCGCCAGCATGACGTGGACTGCCTGGAAGTCAGTCATTCCCGCACCCCGGATGATGCCGGCAATCTTCAGCGTCTTGCCGCGCAACTTCCTGCCAGTACCCGGCTGCATTGCCACCCACGTGAAGGGCTCGTGCTGGAGCCGCTGGACGAGCGGGATGCGACGCAGGAGCCCACGGCCCTGTGGACGCCTCCGTATGTGATGGAAAGCCCGGCCCACGGTGCGAAGGCGATGTCTCTCGCCGCCCCGGAATTGCCCGCCTCCTCGCGGCTCTCGCCAGCGCTGGCGTCATGCGGGGCGATGTCTCTGCGTCTCGATGATGCCCAGTGGTGGACGCGTCATGCCTCGCGAAATCCCTTGCAGGGGCTGCCGTGTTCCTTGCCGCCATGGCCGGAATCGGCATCACGCGGTTTCCCGCCGCTGGAGGCAGTGTGCGCCACGGCCAGCGCCTGGCAACCGGTGGGGGAGATCGCCACGCTTCAAGGCGGAGAGGAGCCGGCGCGCGAGCAGCTGTCTTCCCTCGTCTGGTCGCGTCCGGAATCAGAGGATGCCGAGGTGCAGGCTGCCTGGCGCCTGTCCGCCTGGTTGGCGCAGGGCTGCATCAGTCCGCGGCGCATCCTGCAGGCACTGGCGGAACATCGACGGGAAATGGGGGAGTCTCTCGCGGCGCATCAGCTGATGGCCGTGCTGCTCCAGCGCGAGTACTGGCAGCGGGTCCTGCAAGCGCAGCCCGAGGAATCGCTGATGGGCTGGTATGGCGAGGCGCTTGAGAAGGAGGCGGCCTGCGATGTGGCATTCCAGCGCTGGCGCGAAGGGCGCACGGGCGACGTACGGGTGGACCGGGCCATGCACAGGCTGACCCGGGAAGGCTGGCTGCCGTGGGATGAGCGCCAGCATCTGGCCCGTGCATGGCTTGCCGCCGGGGGAGACTGGCGACTCGGGGCGCGCTGGTTCGAGCACTGTCTGCTGGATTTCGATGCCGCCGTCCACTGGGGGGAGTGGCGGCATCTGGCGGGTCAGCCGGTGTGAGGTCTCAGCCCAGTCGCGCCAGCAGCGCCGTGACCGCCGTCTCGACGCGCAGGATGCGCTCGCCGAGGTGCACGCCCTCGAAGCCGGCCTTCATGAACTGCTCCACCTCATAGTCCACGAATCCACCCTCCGGGCCGATGGCCAGGATCACCGGCTCACTCACCGCGCGCGGGCACTCCTGCGGCATGCTCGGGTGCGCGATGATGCCGCGCGGCTTCACGGCGCTCTCCGGGGCCATCAGGTCCGGCAGTCTGTCCTCCACGAATGGCTTGAACAATGTCTCCTGCGTGACCGTCGGCATGATGGTGTCGCGCGCCTGCTCCAGTCCCAGCACCAGATGCTGGCGAATCTTTTCCTCTTTCAGCTCCGGCGACTGCCAGTAGCTCTTCTCCACGCGCCGCGTATGCAGCAGGGTGATGTGCTTCACGCCCAGCGCCGTGACGTGTTCCAGCGAGCGCGCCAGCATGCGCGGGCGTGGCAGCGCCAGCAGCAGATGGACATCGAGTGGTGCCGGCGGCTGACGCTCCAGACGCAGACTGAATTCGGCCACCTCGGCGTCCAGTCGCTCCAGGCGTCCACGACCGATCAGCCCGCCTTCGATTCCCAGGGTCATCTCGTCACCGACAGCGGCACGATGCACCTCGCGCAGATGGCGCAGTCTGCGCGGGTCCGTCACGCGTGCATGGTCGGAGGCGAGCAGGTCATCAGCGCCGAGCAGGATAAGGTTCATGGCGATACCGTAGACAGACAGGAGGAAAAGAGGCGGCATTCTAGCATGGACGCCAGATGGCTCGGCTCCGGCGAAATGACAGCGAAGGGGGCGATTGCCCGGGGCGTGGCGGGAGTGGATCAGCCGCGTGGAAGCGGCTTTCCTTGCAGTGCCCCCCCTTGAGTGCACAATGAAGAAAAATCGACAGGAGCTTGATCCGTGAGAGTCATCCGCAAATACGCCAATCGGCGTCTCTACGATACCGAGCAGAGCCGTTATGTGACCCTCGAGGACCTGCGCAGCCTGGTGCTGGCGGAAGAGGTCTTCAAGGTCGAGGACGCCAAGAGCGGCGAGGACCTCACGCGTACCATTCTGCTGACCATCATCATCGAGCAGGAGCAGGGCGATGGTGAGGCCGAAGTCTTCTCCAACGAGCTGCTGGAGCAGTTCATCCGCATCTATGCGATGGCCAAGCCATTGCCGCTGGCGGGGTATCTGGAGCAGGGCACGCGGCTGATGATGGAGCAACAGCAGCGCATGCAGGAGCAATGGTCCCAGGCCATGCGTCACTCGCCCATGGAAATGATGCGCGAAGTCGCCGAAGAGAATCTGCGCTTCTGGCAGCAGGCCATGGGGGGCGGCATCAACCGGGGCCGGACGAGCTCACGCTCTGCCGATGATGCCCCGGAGGGCGGGACGAACGACGACGGCGAGGCTCACGACCCCGAGGGCACACGCTGAGTGATGCCTGGTCGGCCGGCATGAAAATCACATGAAATCGCGTTGATGTGAAAAGGGGCGTCCCGAGGGGAGCCCCTTTCTGCCATAATGCGCAGCCTGACATTTCCTCGGTCGCCCGTGTCTTGCGGGCAGCCTTGATCCTCACTGGCTCATGAAGGTTGAAAAGATGAAGGTCCTGATCATCGGCGGCGGTGGCCGCGAACATGCGCTGGCCTGGAAAGCCGCCCAGTCCTCCCGTGTCGAGGAGGTCTTCGTGGCCCCCGGCAATGCGGGCACGGCGCGCGAGTCCAAGCTGACCAATCTGGCGATTGCCGCTGACGATCTCGATGCTCTGGTCGCCTTCGCGCGGGACAACGCCATCGAGCTGACCATCGTCGGCCCGGAAGCGCCGCTGGTGATCGGCGTGGTCGATCGCTTCCGCGAGGCGGGGCTCAAGTGCTTCGGCCCGACGGCCGGCGCTGCCCAGCTGGAAGGCTCCAAGGCCTTCACCAAGGACTTCCTGGCGCGTCACGCCATCCCGACCGGCGACTACGCCACCTTCGCCGAGGTCGATGCGGCGCTTGAGTATCTGGCCGCCCACCCGGCACCGATCGTCATCAAGGCCGATGGTCTGGCGGCGGGCAAGGGAGTGGTGGTCGCGATGACCGACGAGGAAGCTCGCGCCGCCGTGCGTGACATGCTCGAGGACAACGCCTTCGGTGATGCCGGTGCACGCGTGGTGATCGAGGAGTTCCTTGATGGCGAGGAAGCCAGCTTCATCGTGATGGTCGATGGCGAGAACGTGCTGCCGATGGCCACCAGTCAGGACCACAAGCGGGTCGGTGAAGGCGATACCGGCCCCAACACCGGTGGCATGGGGGCCTATTCTCCGGCACCGGTGGTCACCGCCGATGTGCACCAGCGCGTGATGGACGAGATCATTCTGCCCACCGTGCGTGGCATGGCGGCAGAGGGACATCCCTACACCGGCTTCCTGTACGCCGGCCTGATGATCGATGCCCAGGGCGCGCCGAAGATCATCGAATACAATTGCCGCTTCGGTGATCCGGAGACCCAGCCGATCATGGTACGTCTGAAGTCCGACCTGGTGGCGCTGTGTCTGGCCGCCGAAGACGGGCGCCTCGATACCCAGATCTGCGAGTGGGATTCCCGCGCGGCGGTCGGCGTGGTGCTGGCGGCAGGCGGCTACCCGGCCAGATACCGCAAGGGCGATGTCATCACCGGGTTCGATGCTGCCGAGGCGACCGGTTGCAAGGTCTTCCACGCCGGCACCGCCGAAAAGGACGGGCAGGTGGTCACCAGTGGCGGTCGCGTGCTGTGCGTCACCGCGCTGGGCGACAGCGTGGCCGCTGCCACCGAGCGTGCCTACGAGGGTGTGGACGCCATCGACTGGCAGGACGTGCTGGTGCGACGTGACATCGCCTGGCGTGCCATCGCCCGTGAGCGTGGCGACGCCTGAGCCTGTCCGGCATCAGCGCATTGTCTGCAAGACCCGGCTTCTGGCCGGGTCTTGTCGTTATCGCACCGTGATTCTCGCGTCGGCCATTCTACGACCATCGTGTCGAGAGTCTGGTCATGTCGGTGTCGGCCGTGCGATAACCTTCATCATCACTTGTTCACGCATGAACGGCGGCCCATGGGTCTCCCCGGCCTTGAGCATGGCATCGGGGAAGCATGGCGACTCCGCCGTCATCGTCCATTTCCGTCTCGCCGACGAGGAGTCCTCATGGAGCGTATTCGGCTCGAGTTCCCAGAGCAGCGCCTGGTGCATCGTCATGCGATGACGATTCGTGTCAGCGATATCAATTATGGCCAGCATCTCGGTCACGATAGCGTGGTCAGCCTGGCGCACGAGGCACGTGGCCAGGCCTGGCAGGCACTCGGCTTCCCGGAATGGGATGTCGATGGCCTCATGAGCATCGTCTCCGATCTGGCCGTGCAGTATCAGGGGGAAGGCAAGCTGGGCGATGCGCTGGTGGTGGAGACTGCCATGGACCTCGTGTCCGGCAAGGGGCTGGGTGTCCATCATCGTCTGGTGCGGGTCGGTGACGGCAGCGTGTTGGCCACTGTCAGGGTCGGGCTGGTGTTTGCCGGCCCCGACGGACTGGCCGTGCCGAGTGCACGCGTCAGTGATGAGATCGAGCGCACGGTCGCGGCGCTGGCCTGCGAGGTGGCGCGCTGATGTCGCGGGAGTATCCGATCATCGCCGTGACGGGCTCCTCCGGTGCGGGGACGACCACGGTCATGCGGACCTTCGAGCGCATGTTCTCGCGTGAGTCGATCCATGCCGCCTATGTGGATGGTGATGCCTTTCACCGCTATACCCGCGATGAACTGGTACGCATGTTCCAGGAGGCGCCGGAGCGCAAGCGCGAGCTGTCACACTTCGCGGTCGAGGCCAACCAGCTCGATCGACTGGAAGCGCTGTTTATGGAGTATGGCGAGCAGGGCTCCGGCACGCACCGTCACTACATCCATGCCGAAGACAAGCGCATGATCGAGGCGGGCTACAAGGTCGGGACCTTCACCGAATGGCAGTCGCTGCCGGATTGCACGGACCTGCTGTTCTACGAGGGCCTGCATGGCGGGCTGGTGACGCCCGAGCATGACATCGCGCGTCATGTGGATCTGCTGATCGGCGTGGCACCGACCATGAACCTCGAGTGGATCCAGAAGATCGACCGGGACACCAAGCTGCGCGGCCACTCCCAGGAAGCGGTGGTCGATACCATCCTGAGCCGCATGGATGACTACGTCCGCTATATCCAGCCGCAGTTCTCGCGTACCCATATCAACTTCCAGCGCGTACCGACGGTGGATACCTCCAACCCCTTCGAGCCGCAGGACATTCCCACCGATGCCGAGTCGATGGTCGTCGTGCACTTCCGTGATCCGGGCAGCGTCGATTTCCCCTATCTGCTGGCGATGATCCAGGGCTCCTTCATGTCGCGCCCGCACACGCTGGTGGTGCCGGGTGCCCTGATGGCACTGGCCATCGAGCTGATCATCACGCCGCTGGTCAGGAGTCTGCTGGCCCAGCGCCGTTTCCGCTGAGACGTGAGGTCGGCGAGAGCAGGACGCGTCACCGGCCCTTGAGACGCGGCAGGATGCGTTTCTTCCACAGGCGCAATACCTGATTCAGGCGACCGCTACGCATCAGCAGGCGAGCCTCGCGTGGCCGCAGCGGCAGCCCCAGCGTACGTTGCTTGAGCTTGAGTGAGTGGCGCAGGTCGAAGCGACGCATCATGCGCATCACACCGGCCGTGCCCGGCAGTCGCGGCAGCCGCACCGCCGAGGTGAAATCGATCAGGACCGGTATGCCATCGCGCAGTATGACGTTGGAGCCGCGGATGTCGTTGTGTGCCATGCGGCGCTGATGCAGCTGCTGCACGACGAGAATCAGCTGCTGGCAGAGTCCTGGATGCGCCGCGGGATCCAGCTGCGCATCGCTCAGCAGAGGGCCGGGAATGTATTCCATGGCCAGTGCCAGCGGGGAGACGCGTGCGATGGCGCGCGGTGCATGCGTCCAGCCGGCCAGGCGGCTCAGCATCTTCAGTTCTCGACGGACCAGCCAGCGCGCGACCAGTGCCGCCGGGGTGCCGGCATAACGACGGTAGTCCTTGCATACCACCGTCTGGCCATCGAGGTGCGTGAGATAGACTTCCGCCTTGAGAAAGCCCTTGGCGCGCTGCAGAAAGTCCTCTGCCGCCGGTTCGCGTGTCAGCGTCCCGGCAGTGTCCGCGTCAGGCGTGGCCACTGATGCCTTGGGTGTCACTGTACCTGTGGTGGCCCTGCCGGTGGCGTCCAGTTCGTGAGTCGCCTTGTGCAGGGAGGGGATCAAGGAGGTTTGCAGGCGCATGACGGCAGGCTTCTTGTTAGCGAGGTAACAATGATTATCCTATCATTTAGCGAGTCCGCCCACCGTCGTGAGTGAATCATTCTGTTGCCCATCCAGCGACACTCGTCTCATGCGCAGAAGCCTGTCGGTATCGGGGGCGTCTCGGTGATCACTGTCTCGGTGATCATTGTCTTGGTGATCATTGTCTCGGGGCTTGGCCCATTGCGGTGCTGACGCTACGCTTGCACCTTGCGCTGCCGTTGGCGGCGACGTCATTGTCGAGGGAGAAGGTGTCATGGACTGTCTGTTCTGCAAGATCATCAATCGCGAGATTCCCGCCGATATCGTCTATGAGGATGAGGAGGTGCTGGCCTTCAATGACATCAACCCTCAGGCGCCGACCCATGTGCTGATCATTCCCAAGCAGCACATCGCCACGCTCAATGATATCGAGGAAAGCCAGCTGGCCACGGTGGGACGCCTGCAGTACACCGCCGCCAGACTGGCGAAGGAATACGGCTTCGCCGACGATGGCTACCGTGTGGTGATGAACTGCAATGAAGATGGCGGCCAGACGGTCTATCATATTCACATGCACCTGATGGGTGGTCGCCGCTTCACCTGGCCGGCTGGCTGAGCCGGCGTAGAGCAGGCGCCTGTACCGGCGGTTCGCGGGCAGGTAGCGGCTAGCGATATACAAGCGTGCGGCACACGGGCGCATACCGGGCATGACGTGAAAGCGTCATGCCCGGTCTTGTTCTGCAGGCTGCAGGCAGGAGATGTCGGAGCGATGCGAGACTCAGACGTGCCGACGACGACAGCGTCACTCTGCCCCTTACCGTGAGTGGGGGCCTTGCGTAAGATGGTGGCATTGCTCACGCCGTGCAGGAGTTCTTACATGACGCACCCCACCGCCAGTCAGGCACAACGTCACCACAGTCGCGCCGACCAGTTGATCCATCAGTTCGATACCGTTCTGCGCACGCTGGTCCCTCATGCGGCTCAGCCGTCACGACCTACCCCGGCAGGCGATATCGTGGACAGCGAGATCAGTGATGCGGAGCGTCAGCATGCTGCCGGTCTGATGCGCATCAATCACACCGGTGAAGTCTGCGCCCAGGCGCTGTACCAGGGCCAGGGGTTCACGGCGCGTCTGCCGGAAACGCGCAGCCAGATGGAGCTTGCCGCTCAGGAGGAGATCGACCACCTCGCCTGGTGCGATGCACGTCTCGTCGAGCTGGATGCCAATACCAGCCTGCTCAATCCACTGTTCTACATGACGAGCTTTGCGCTCGGGGCAGCGGCCGGCGCCATCAACGACAAGGTCAGCCTCGGGTTCGTGGCCGCGACCGAGGAGCTGGTAGGCGAGCATCTGTCGAAGCACCAGCAGACACTGCCCGAGGGCGATCAGCGTTCACGCGCGGTGCTGCGGCAGATGGAGATCGATGAAGCGCATCATGAGCAATGGGCGCTGGAGGCCGGAGGACATCGCTTCCCGGGGCCGCTGAAGAGCGCCATGCGGCTGATGTCCAAGGTGATGACCGCCAGCGTCTATCGCGTGTGAGGGTCAGGCACCTGAGCTTGCCTGCGTAGCGTCAGGTCGCTGAAACGAAGAAGGCCGCCCCGTGGGGCGGCCTTCTTGCGTCGTGTGACCCTGAATCGGTCATCGGTGTCGGGGCTTATTCCTTGACCTGGTACTCACCATCCAGCGTCGCGGTACTGCTGCCGTCTTCGCGTGTCGCATCCCGCGAATAGTTCTGGCGGCCGTTGGCCTTGTCCTGGGCTTCCTGCATGCGCTGTTGCATCTCGCTCATGCGCTTCTTCATGCGCCGGCGGATGAAGGGCAGCATGATGATGCCCAGTACCATCATGATCAGTGCCGCGAACAGGCTGAAGATCATGACGACACCGCCGATCAGCCAGGCAGCGACCAGCTTGAGGCCGGACAGGCCTTGAGAAGGACGCTGGTTGCCGGCGTTGGCCTGCCATTGGCGAGCCTGGTTCCAGAGAGTGTTGTGCTGTTGGCCTTGCATGTTGATTCTCCGCAATGGTTGCCGGGCCGATGGGCCGGGCAGGGAAGACCCGATGTGTGAAGGTGGATGGTCGGGGGTATCGGGTCTGGAAAGTGGGGTGTCTCATTTGGCTGTCAGCGCCTGAAGCACCTGAGCCAGGGCGGTACTGCAGGCCCCTGCGAGATTCGTCATGCCTTTGGCTGCCTCATGATCTCAGCATCGAGGTTGGCAGCGTTGTCGTCAAGGCGATTGTCGTGTCCGCAGGGGCGCGGTGGAGGCCGTCAGGTCCGAGCGTCATCCGCCCGGCATCGTGCTGGCGAGGGTGGGCAGGCTCAAGGACAGGGTCTGCTGTCGGCCTTGCCCGTCCAGTCCGACGATTCGGATGGCATGCGCCTCCACGTCGACACTGCGTATTCTTTCAATGCCGTCGCTGGCGGCAAAATTCAAGGTCTGACGCAGGCTGTTTCTCCCCATTGCCCCTTCCTCCGTCTGGCGGGTCTGGCGGCGTAGCGCCTCATCGATCAGCTCGCCATCCGCGCGATTGATGGACAGTTCCATCTCCCAGCCGTCTCGCCCCCAGCCGGTGAAACGGACCTGATTCGCCACGATGTCCATGCCACTGAATTGACGCATCCCACTGTGGCTGGCTCGCATCATCAGCTGGGTCAGCAGTTCCGGAGCCAGCCCCGTGGACAGGAGGCGAGAGCTTTCGTGAGAGCTTTCGTGATCGCGCTGCGAGTCCGGTGCCGCTTGCCCTGACGTGGCATCGCCATTGTCATCGCCCATCCCCGCAGCACGCCTGTCAGGGCTGCCAGAGCTGTCAGGACTGCCAGAGCTGTCAGGACTGTGCCCGCTCGCCGTGGCGAGCGCGGCCACCTCGCGACGAGTGTCATCCAACCCCGTGCCCAGCGTGGAAGCACTCAGTCGATGCTGGGGAGGGAGATCCTCGATGCCATTGGCATAGGCGGGCACCGAGCCCAGCATCAGGCCGAGAGCGCCCGCTCCCAGACGCTGGCGAAGGTTCACGATGGAGCGCCCCGCCAGCCGGATGCTGATGGCCCGAGAGCGAGCCTCCTTCACACTGGGAGAGGCAGGAGATGACGGCATGGACGCCTCCTCAAGGCAGTGGAACATGGCCTCACTGTGAGACATGCGACCTTGCATGACACTGAGAGGGGGATTCATCTGAGGTTCATTGCTGCCTGTCAGTCTTTGCGGCATGCGGTCATCCGTGCGCATCCGCTGGCGTCCGCGCTGTTCCAACGCAGGTTTGCTTGCACATTCCATTGCCAGGATGCTTGTCGAGCATCAGCGCCCGTCGCGGCGCACCAGACCCGCCGCAATTCAAGAGGTTTTCCGTCATGCCGACTCCCCGCAAGGCCCAGACAGGCGCCAGCGCATCCCGCGTCAGCCAATGGCGGCAACGCTATGGATGGTTGTGCCTGGGGCTGGGCGGCTTGCTGATCGGTGTCCTGGCCATGCCGCCGCATGCGCTGTGTGACAGTGAGCGCTGGCGTAGCCTGCACGATGAGGTGGCTGCCGGCCGTGTCATTTCACTGTCTGAACTGCTGGACAGTCTCGAGCGTGACTGGCTGGGGCAGGTGGTCGAGGTGGAGCTTGAAGACATCCATGGCGAGCTGATCTACGAGGTCGAGATGCTCGGGCCGCAGGGCCAGATGGCCAAGTTCACCGTACGGGCCGCGGATGGAGAGCTGCGAGAGGTGCGTGGCGTCAATCTGGACGCGATGCGCCGTCATGCTCTCGAGAGCCCGGCAGGCCCGTCGCCAACCCTGAGCGAGCGTCAGCCAACGGGCGGTCTTGAGGGTGCCGAAGACCCCTGAGGACCGTTATGCTTGCAGCAGTGTCCTCGTGTGATGCCGTGACGCGGTATTCGTCACCGGATAGCGACTGCCCAGGAGTGCCCAGAATTCATGAAGATATTGTTGGTGGAAGATGACATGCCGTTGGCCGAAGCGCTGATGGCACGCCTCAGTGAGGCAGATGTGCTGGTCGAGCATGCCGTCAATGGTGCCGATGCCGATTTCCTGGTGCAGACCGAGCGCTATGATGCGGTGGTGCTGGACCTTGGCCTGCCGGATGGTGATGGCACCCGCTGGCTGGCCCAGTGGCGTGAGGCCGGCATCGAAGTCCCGGTGCTGGTGCTGACGGCGCGTGAGCGCTGGTCGGACAAGGCGGCCGGCTTCTCTGCCGGTGCGGATGATTACGTGACCAAGCCCTTCGAGACGGCCGAGGTCATCTTCCGCCTGCGCGCGCTGGTGCGTCGCTCGCGCGGGCATGCCCATCCGGTGCTCAAGCTGGGGGATCTGGCCTGTGATACGCATGGCGGCACCGTCAGCCTGGCGGGGCGCCCCGTGTCACTGACGGCACAGGAGACGCGGTTGCTGATGCACCTGATGCATGCCGTGCCCGGCGTGGTGAGCCGTTCGGAGCTGGTCGAGCATGTCTATGATCGCGACCACGAACCCGACTCGAATGTCATCGATGTCCAGATCAGCCGCCTGCGTCGCAAGCTGGGGGCTGAGCGTATCGAGACCCTGCGCGGCCGCGGTTATCGCCTGCGCGACCCGGA
This sequence comes from Cobetia sp. BL01, assembly GCF_056493605.1. Classification (NCBI taxonomy): domain Bacteria; kingdom Pseudomonadati; phylum Pseudomonadota; class Gammaproteobacteria; order Oceanospirillales; family Halomonadaceae; genus Cobetia; species Cobetia sp. BL01. The sequence continues at coordinate 170,369 of NZ_JBVBEE010000004.1, forward strand.
TGCCGAATCGGGTGGCGCAGACGGGGCCGGCGCAGCGGGAGCGGACGGCCGCGACGCATGAAGCCATTGTCCGTCGGCCGGCGACTGCTGGGTGGCTCGCTGGTCATCGCCTTGATCGTCATGCCGTTGACCGGACTGGGGCTGGCGTGGAGCTTTCGGGATGCGGTGACGACAGCCTTTGACCAGCGGCTGCTGTCGCTGTCGAAGGTGTTGATCGCCGCGATCCAGTTCGATCGCGAGAAAGGCCGTCCGGGGCTTACGCGCTCGTTGGGTGATCCGCGTTTCGATCAGGCCTACTCCGGCTGGTATTGGCAGATTTCCGATCGCCACGGCAATGTGCTGACCTCGCGCTCGCTGTGGGATCAACGCCTGCCGATTCGCGATGAGATCAGTGCCGACGGGTTCCTGAGCCGGGATCTCGACGGACCGCGTCATCAGTCGTTGCGCGCCATCGAGCGTGATATTCGCCTGCCGGGCCGCAGCCAGCCACTGCATGTGATGGTGGCGGCGAGTCGCAGCGAGGTGGACGCCGAGGTCGCGCGTTTCGAGTGGTTGCTGGCGGGAGCGCTTGTCGCGCTGGCGTCGTTGCTGGTGTGTGGTTCCGCCGCGCAGATCAGCTGGGGGTTGGCACCGCTGCGGCGGTTGCGGGCACGCCTCAAGCGGGTCGCGGAGGGTGAGGCAGACAGGCTGGAGGAAACACGCCTGCCGCCTGAACTGACAGAGCTGACGCGCGCGATCAATGCAGTGCTGGAGCGAGATCAACGCCTGATCGAGCGTGGGCGTGCCGCGGCGGGCAATCTGGCGCATGCGCTCAAGACGCCAGTCAGTGTGCTCAAGGCCCAGTCCGAGCGCTTTGATGGCGAGGACCGCGCCCGCATCGATGCCGAATTGCGACGTATCGATGAGGCCGTGCGTCACCATCTGGCGCGGGCGAGTGCCGCGGGCGGTGCGCATCTCAGTGGGCGAGTCAGTCTGCGCGAGGCCGCCGGGCCGGTGTTCGATGGCCTTGGGCGCCTGGCGAGCCGGCGTGGCATCACTCTCAGCCTCGCGCTGGAGGATGATGCCGGTGTGCGCGTCGACCCGCAGGACCTGCAGGAGATGGTCGGCAATCTGCTCGAGAACGCGCTGCAATGGGCGCAGCAGCAGGTACGTGTGACCAGCGAGTCCCGCGATGGCGGTGTGCTGCTGGTCATCGAGGATGATGGCCCGGGCATGAGCGACGAGCAGAGCGCCGCCGCGCTGGGGCGTGGTGCACGTCTCGATGAGGGGCGCTCCGGTTCAGGACTCGGGCTTGCGATCGTGGACGACCTGATGGCGCTGTATGGCGGCGAGCTGAGGCTGGAGCGCTCCGCTCTGGGCGGCCTGGCGGCGCATGTCTGGCTGCCCAGCTCACCGCTGGTGGGGACCAAGCCCACGGCCTGATGGGAAGAGGGGTGTCCTGCAGTCCTTTGATATAAGCCTATTGAAAGATATCAACTCATAGAGATTGGCTATCATCTCGATCCCGAGAGATGATTGGGCGTCATACCAGCCGCACCGTATTCTGAAGGGGTTCGGCTGGCAGCCGGACGGGCTTCGTTTCTGAGTCTCGTCTGCCGCGCCCTGCGGTGATGACGAACTGGCGCTCCTTCGGGGGCGCTTTTTTTATGCCTGATATCTCCCTGTTCCGGCAGCGAGATGCGCGCGTGACAGTGACCCCGGGAGAGGGTTGACGGCTGTGCAAGGCGGAGATTGAACGCAGGGAGGCTAACGGTCGTCTTCAGGATCGCATAGGCTGTCAGACAGGAGTCGTGTGAATTCTCAGGCGTCAGGAGGTGGGCATGAAGGACATGACGATGTGCGCTCAGCGTGGGGATCTGGAAGGGCTCAGGGAAGCGCTTGCCGAGCCCGGGGCGCGTGAGCGCCTCAATGATGTCGATTATCGCGGACGCTCGCCGTTGATGGTGGCCGTGCAGGCCAATCAGCCCGAAGCGGTGGCGGTGCTGTTGGCCGCGGGAGCTGACAGCGAGCAGACTGACGCTCTGCATGACACGCCTTTGCTGGCTGCCGCGGCGCTGGGATATGGCAATTGCCTGACCTGCCTGCTTGAGCACGGTGCCTCGGCCACGGTGCTCAATCGTTTCTCCTCCACGGCCCTGATGTCCGCCAGCGAGCGCGGCCATGCGGATATCTGTCGCGTGTTGCTGGAGCAGACGGACGTGCCGCCTGATCATCAGAATCGCCTTGGCTGGACGGCGCTGATCGAAGCCGTATTGCTGGGGGACGGCGGGGATGCCTATCAACAGGTGGTCAAGCAGCTGCTGGATCACGGCGCTGACGTCAATCTCGCGGATGCCGAGGGAGTGACACCTCTGGCGCACGCACGCTGGCGCAAGTTCGAGACCTTGAGTGACATGCTGGAAGCGGCTGGTGGTCGGGAGCAGGGCGTGGCGCATGTCGTGTCGGACGAGACGCTTCAGGCAGCCCGCTCGGCGAGTTCCCGCCAGACATGATGGCCAACCTACGCAGGAGGCAGCGCATGGTATTACCCTGGGGGCTGTTGATCATCGGCGTGGCGCTGCTGTTGCTGGGTGCGCTTCGCTGGCAGTACGCACAATCACTCGCACGGGAAAGCGTCCAGGTGATGGGAGAGGTGATCAGTCATGATCGCGCCCTGAACGTGGAAGGGCGCGGCCGTATCCATCTGCCCAAGGGCGGTGAGTTGAGTGAGGACGAGGCCCTGGCGATGGCAGGCTTGCCGCCGGGGGGACGCTTCAATGTCGAGTCGATCCAGTACGCGCCCATCGTGCGTTACCAGGACAGTCGTGGCGGTTGGCATGAATATGTATCACCGCTGGCGGTACAGACGCCGACGCCTGCGGTCGGCGAGACCGTGGCCGTGAACTATCGACGCAGTGCGCCTCATGAGGCCAGTCTGCCTGGCACGCGCGGCTGGTTGATCGGCGTCCCATTGGCGCTGGGGATCGCGCTGTGTCTGGTGGCGCTGCGTCTGTTGTTGAGAGGGCCGGTAGCATGAAGAGGGTCGGTAGCATTAAGAGGGCCGGTGGCATGGAGGGGGATGCATGTTGGCAACCGGCTGTCAGAGGTGAGGGTGAATGAAGGATTCTGAAGGCCAGGGGGCAACCCGGCGTTACGGTATCGGCATGCTGGTGCTGTGCTGGGGGCTGATACTTGGCATGCTGGTGTGGTGGTTCCAGGGGCAGCTCGAGGAGCGTACCCGCCCGAATGCCTCGCTGGCCGGTCAGGCATTGTCCCAGGGGGAGCCGCTGACCCTGACGCGCAACCGCTCAGGGCACTTCGTGGCCCCCGGCGAGATCAATGGTGAGCCGGTGACCTTCCTGCTGGATACCGGCGCCACCTATGTCTCGGTGTCCGAATCACTGGCCGAGCGTCTGGCGTTGCCGCGCGGGCGCGATGCCCGCTTCACCACCGCCAATGGGGTGAGCCATGGCGCACTGACCACGCTGGATGTCGTCAGTCTGGCGGGGCTCAACCAGCGCGAGGTGCGCGGGGCCATCGTGCCGGGCATGCATGATGAGGTGGTGCTGCTGGGAATGAGCTTTCTGGGGGAGTTCGATATCAACATGCGGGGGCAGCAGATGACACTCACGCCGGTTGCGGGGCGTGGCGGCTGACGAGACTGCCGGTCAGGAGAGGCCGGCCAGATAGTCAGACTGACAGGTTCTGATGCTCATGCTGTCTTGCCAACGATGGCCTCGCCAACGAAACGCCCCGCTCATGGGAGACCATGAGCGGGGCGTTTCACGTCTGACGCGTCAGCGGAAGATCAGTCCTGCTTGGGCGGCTCGACATGGCCACCGAAGCCGAAGCGCATCGCGGACAGCAGACGGTTGGCGTAGGTGTTTTCCTTGCGCGAGCTGAAGCGCGAGAACAGCGCGTTTGCCAGCACCGGCACGGCAACGCCCTGCTCGACGGCGGCATCGACGGTCCAGCGGCCTTCGCCACTGTCGGAGACGGCACCGCTGTAGTGATCCAGGCGCGCATCGCCGGCGAGCGCCTGGGCGGTCAGGTCGAGCAGCCAGGAGGAGACGACGCTGCCACGACGCCAGACTTCCGCGATGTCGGCCAGGTTGAGGTCGAAGCGCTGGTCTTCCGGAAGGTCCTCGGAGCCCTTGCTCTGCATCAGCTCGAAGCCTTCGGCGTAGGCCTGCATCAGGCCGTACTCGATACCGTTGTGCACCATCTTCACGTAGTGGCCGGCACCGACCGGGCCTGCGTGGATATAGCCACGTTCCGCGCGCTCATCCGGGGCATTGCGACCCTTGGTGCGCTCGAGGTTGCCATAGCCGGGGGCGAGGGTGTCGAACAGCGGCTCGAGATGATCGAACACGGCCTTCTCGGCGCCGATCATCATGCAGTAGCCGCGCTCCAGGCCCCACACGCCACCGGAGGTGCCCACGTCCACGTAGTTCAGACCCTTGTCCTTCAGCGTGGCAGCACGACGGATGTCGTCCTTGTAGAAGGTGTTGCCGCCATCGATGATGGTGTCGCCGGCTTCCATCAGCTCGGCCAGTGCGCTGATGGTCTGCTCGGTGATCTCGCCCGCCGGCAACATGACCCACACGGCACGCGGTGCCTTCAGCTGCTGGACCAGCGCCGCGAGATTGTCGACGTGGGTCGCGCCGTCAGCGACCAGTGACTGGGCAATCGCCTCGTCACGGTCATGGGCGACCACTTCGTGGCCATTGCGCATCAGGCGGCGGGCGATGTTGCCGCCCATGCGGCCGAGTCCGATGATACCGAGTTGCATGTTCGTTCCTTTCACGTGAAGCCGGGGAGAGTCGGGACGGCGCGAAGCCTACCCTGTGCGGGCGCTGGACGCAAAAACGGGCCATATCAATGACATGGCCCGTTGGGGTGCTCAGCGGAGACAGGCGTCAGTCGCGTGCCTGTCTCCGGGAGAGGGAGTGATCAGCGATCAATCCCAGCTCAGGGCACCGCCGACCTGATATTCGGTGACGCGCGTCTCGAAGAAGTTCTTCTCCTTGCGCAGGTCGATGATCTCGGACATCCACGGGAACGGGTTCTTGGCGCCCGGGAACTGCTCCTTGAGGCCCAGCTGCGCGAGGCGACGGTTGCAGATGAAGTGGAGGTATTCCTCCATGATGGCCGCGTTCATGCCCAGTACGCCGCGCGGCATGGTGTCACGCGCGTATTCGATCTCGAGCTGGGTGCCTTCCAGAATCATCTGGGTGACTTCGTCCTGGAATTCGGCGGTCCACAGGTGCGGGTTCTCGACCTTGATCTGGTTGATCACGTCGATGCCGAAGTTCAGGTGCATGGACTCGTCACGCAGGATGTACTGGAACTGCTCGGCGACGCCGGTCATCTTGTTGCGACGACCCATGGACAGGATCTGGGAGAAGCCGCAGTAGAAGAAGATGCCTTCGGTGACGGCGTAGAAGCCGATCAGGTTGCGCAGGAATTCCTGATCCGCTTCCGGGGTGCCGGTGTGGAAGTCGGCACGCGCCAGTGCCTGGGTGTGCTTGAGGCTCCAGGCGGACTTGCGCGCCACGGAGTCCACTTCACGGTACATGTTGAAGACTTCGCCTTCGTCCATGCCCAGGGACTCGATGCAGTACTGGTAGGCGTGGGTGTGGATCGCCTCTTCGAAGGCCTGGCGCAGCAGGTACTGGCGGCACTCCGGGTTGGTGATGTTCTTGTAGACGGCCAGCACCAGGTTGTTGGCGACCAGCGAGTCGGCAGTGGAGAAGTAACCCAGCGAGCGCATCACGATCAGACGTTCGTCCTCGGTCAGACCGTCCTGGCTCTTCCAGAGCGCGATGTCCGCGTTCATGTTCACTTCCTGCGGCATCCAGTGGTTCGCGGAGCCGTCGAGGTACTTCTGCCATGCCCAGTCGTACTTGAAGGGCACCAGCTGGTTGACGTCGGCGCGGGCATTGATCATGCGCTTCTCGTCGACCTGAATGCGCTGGGCACCCATTTCCAGTTCTTCCAGACCCTTGGCCACGTCAAGATCGTCCAGCGCCTGCTGGGCGCGGGCGATGCGTTCCGCTTCGCTGACCGCGTAGCCTTCGCTGTTCTCGCTCGCGACGGCAACTTCATCCGCAGGGGCAGTCGCCGGGGCTTCGGCCTGCGGCGCCGGTTTGGCAGCGGCCGGCTTCTCGGCAGCGGGGGCTTCGTCTTCGTGGAAATCGTCCCAGTTCAACATGTTGCGTTCCTCGTGTTCGTAGTGGTCACGCGGGCAATCAGCGTGACAAGAAGGCGTTGGCGGTGCGTCCTGCGACGCTGGCGCCATCGAGAGGCGTGATCTGCCGAGAGGGAAGGTCAGGCCCGGGCCGTGTTTCGAGACAATGTCAGGAGGCAGTGATTGTTGTGTCGGCACAAGACCGAGCCAGGCTCGGTCTTGAGAAAGTGCCGCAGCCCGCCTGCCGGGGATGTCATCGCAGGCGGGGAGTCAGGCAGGGCCTGACTCGAGTCTTGCGCAATCGCTTACTGACAGGCCTCACAGCCCAGCTCATCGATGTTGCTGGCGGAGGGGGCACGCTGACCGCTCTTGCCTTGCAGGAAGTCTTCGATGCCACGCGGTTCCGGCTTGGCTTCCGGTGCCGGGGTCGGCGCGGGAGCAGGAGCCGGGGTCGGTGCGTTGCCGACGGCGTTGTGCTTGCTGCGATCGACGGTGGACTTCTCCACGGCGGTTGCACCCAGAGCACGGAGGTAATAGGTGGTCTTGAGGCCACGGAACCATGCCATGCGGTAGGTCACGTCCAGTTTCTTGCCGGACACGCCCTGGATGTACAGGTTCAGGGACTGCGCCTGGTCGATCCACTTCTGGCGACGCGAGGCGGCTTCGACGATCCACTTCGGCTCGACTTCGAAGGCGTTGGCGTACAGCGCCTTGAGGTCTTCCGGAATGCGCTCGATCGGCTGGACGCTGCCGTCGTAGTACTTGAGGTCGTTGATCATGACCTCATCCCACAGGCCGCGCGCCTTGAGGTCGTTGACCATGTAGGCGTTGACCACGGTGAACTCGCCAGACAGGTTCGATTTGACGAACAGGTTCTGGTAAGTCGGCTCGATGGACTGCGAGACGCCACAGATGTTGGAGATCGTCGCGGTCGGCGCGATCGCCATCACGTTGGAGTTGCGCATGCCCTGAGTGCGGACCTTCTCGCGGATGTAGTCCCAGTCCTGAGTCTGGCTTTCGTCCATCTCGATGTAGTCGGCGCCACGCTCGGTCTTGAGCTTCTCGATGGAATCGATCGGCAGGATGCCCTGACTCCACAGAGAGCCGTCGAAGCTCTCGTAACGGCCACGCTCGGCCGCCAGATCACTGGAAGCTTCGATGGCGTGATAGCTGACGAGTTCCATGGATTCGTCGGCGAAGGTCACGGCTTCTTCGGAGGCATAGGCGATGGACTGCGCATAGAGCGCGTCCTGGAAGCCCATGATGCCGAGGCCGACCGGACGGTGACGCATGTTGGAGCGACGCGCCTGCGGAACGGCGTAGTAGTTGATGTCGATGACGTTGTCGAGCATGCGCACGGCGGTACGTACCGACTTCTTGAGCTTGTCGCCATCCAGCTTGCCGTCGATGACGTGCTGCGCCAGGTTGATCGAGCCCAGGTTGCAGACCGCGATCTCATCCTCGGAGGTGTTGAGGGTGATCTCGGTGCACAGGTTGGACGAGTGCACGACACCGGCGTGCTGCTGCGGGCTGCGCAGGTTGCACGGGTCCTTGAAAGTGATCCACGGGTGGCCGGTCTCGAACAGCATGGAGAGCATCTTGCGCCACAGATCACGCGCCTTGACGCGCTTGAACAGCTTCAGCTGGCCCTGACGGGTCATCTCCTCGTACTGCTCGTAACGCGCCTGGAAGGCCGCGCCGTACAGGTCGTGGAGGTCCGGGCAGTCGGACGGCGAGAACAGGGTCCACTCGGTGTCATCGAAGACACGCTTCATGAACAGGTCCGGCACCCAGTTGGCGGTGTTCATGTCGTGGGTACGACGACGGTCATCACCGGTGTTCTTGCGCAGGTCGAGGAATTCCTCGACGTCCATGTGCCAGGTTTCCAGGTAGGCACAGACGGCGCCCTTGCGCTTGCCACCCTGGTTGACGGCAACGGCGGTGTCGTTGACGACCTTCAGGAAGGGCACGACGCCCTGGGACTTGCCGTTGGTGCCCTTGATGTAGGACCCCAGTGCGCGCACCGGCGTCCAGTCATTGCCGAGACCGCCGGCCCACTTGGAGAGCATGGCGTTGTCGCGGATGGCACCGTAGATACCGTCGAGGGCATCCGGCACGGTGGTCAGGTAGCAGCTGGACAGCTGGCTGCGACGGGTGCCGGCGTTGAACAGGGTCGGCGTGGAGGCCATGTAGTCGAAGCTGGACAGCAGCTCGTAGAACTCGATGGCGCGACCTTCGCGGTCTTCCTCGTTCAGGGACAGACCCATGGCGACACGCATGAACATGACCTGCGGCAGCTCATAGCGCACGTCGTTCTGGTGCAGGAAGTAGCGGTCGTACAGAGTCTGCAGGCCGAGATAGGTGAACTGGTTGTCACGTGTGTGATCGATGGCGGCGCCGAGGCGATCCAGATCGAAGGTGGCCAGTTGCTCATCCAGCTGCTCGAAGGCGATGCCGCTCTCGATGTAGGCCTTGAAAGCGACCGGATAGTGGTCCTTCATCTCGCCGAAGGTGGCCTCGTCAGCGACCTTGAGGAAGCTCAGGGCTTCGCGGCGCAGGTTGTCCTGCAGCAGGCGGGCGGTGACGTAGGTGTAGTTCGGGTCCTTCTCGACCAGCGTGCGCGCGGTCATCATCAGCGCGGTGGACACGCCATCGACCGGCACGCCGTCGTACAGGTTCTTCAGCGAGTCATCGACGATCTTCTGGGCGTCGACGTTGGACAGCTCGGCGCAGGCATCAAACACGAGTGTCTCGATACGGCCCAGATCCAGCGGACGCACGCTGCCGTCGAGGTGCGTGACATTGATGGTCGGGTGCGGCTTGGCGATGCCGTCGTTCTGCGCGCTGCGGGCACGGGCGTGCTCGTCACGGTAGAGAACGTAGGCGCGGGCCACCTTGTGCTCGCCGGAGCGCATCAGGGCCAGTTCGACCTGGTCCTGGATGTCTTCGATATGCAGAGTGCCACCATCAGGCATGCGACGCTGGAAGGCATCGGTGATCTGGCTGGTCAGCTGCTGGACCAGATCGCGGATGCGCGAGCTGGACTCGACCTGATCGCCTTCCACGGCGATGAACGCCTTGGAGAGTGCGACGGAGATCTTGCTGGCATCGAAGGGCGCAACATCGCCAGTGCGCTTGATGACGCGCAGGCGCTGGGGTGCGGTCACGTCGACTGCCGCCTGATCGGTGCTGAAAGTGGAATCCATGACGCCTTCCTGAATCGTCTGAAGGTGAATCGTTGCCCGGCGAGGGCCCGTGGGCAAAGCGTGTGTCACTGCCGGCGAGGCACCCGGTGGGGCGTGCCATCACGTACGGCTGGCTGACATATCATCTGTTCGCTGTCTCGGCTGGCATGACCCGTCAGGCCACTGAAAGGCGGTCAGACAGGAAATTCGGTACCGATGACAGCTTGGTTGCGGCAGATCATGCGTTGCCGCGCCATCTGCTGAATCATCTCTTTCGGGCTTGACTTGAGGCTTGAAAATTGCCTTTCCGGCTTATGGGTGCGGACGTCGCCAAAACCCTACATATGGGGTGTGAGCTGAATTTGGACACAAGATAGTGTTGTTTTTGGGGTCGTGCAAGTGGATAACTTGTGGGTAAGGTGTGGTTGAAAATCCGTGCCTGCCGCCCGGGGATGTCAAGACATTGCGTGTTAATTTCTTTGCCCCTCGTCAGTGCGCATGTGTGCGGGACAGCTGGCGCGTAAATCCCCAAATTGGCGTATCATTCGTGACAAATCACCCTGAAAAGGTTACGACGTGGCACAGGACGGTAACTCCCTGTGAGCCGCTGGCCACGCCGACCCAACGATGCGGATGGAATGCCCTTGGATACCAATGCGCAAGAACATGTACTGATTGTCGAGGATGACGAGCGTCTGGCGACATTGACGCGTGAGTATCTCGAAGCCAACAACTTCCGCGTCAGCGTCGAACACGATGGCGGCCGGGCAGTGGACCTGATCATCAGCCTGCGCCCCGACATCGTGATCCTCGATCTGATGCTGCCGGGCGAGGATGGCCTGTCCATCTGTCGTCGCGTGCGGCCCCAGTTCTCCGGCCCCATTCTGATGCTGACGGCACGTACTGATGACATGGATCAGGTGCTGGGCCTCGAGATGGGCGCCGATGACTACGTGCCCAAGCCGGTGCAGCCTCGCGTGTTGCTGGCGCGCATGCGTGCCTTGCTCAGGCGGGCCGACGGCCCGGAAGAGGCGGCAGGCGAGACGCGTCTCGTCTTCAATGACCTGGAGATCGACAACGCTACCCGTGAAGCCTGGCTGGCGCGTGAGCGTATCGAGCTGACCAGTGCCGAGTTCGACCTGCTGTGGCTGCTGTCTTCCAATGCCGGGCGCGTGCTGACTCGTGAAGAGATCTTCTCGGCACTGCGTGGCATCAAGTATGACGGCCAGGATCGCTCCATTGACGTGCGCGTCTCGCGCATCCGGCCCAAGATCGGGGATGACCCCAATCACCCTGAGCGGATAAAGACGGTACGCAGCAAGGGTTACCTGTTCGTCAAGGACCTCTGATTCATGCGGCGTGCGCTGTCTGACAGTATCTTCCTGCGCGTCTACGTGGTGCTGCTGCTGGCGTTGCTCCTGACGCTGGGCGTGGCGTTGGGCGGTTATCAGCTGACCAACGCTGTCCGACTCGAGGCCTACCAGACCCGCCTGGGGGCGGCGCCGATGCTGCTGCTGACCCGGCAGGTGGCCGAGGCGCCTCCTGCCGAAAGGTCGAGCCTGCTGGAGCGCTCCTCGCGCCTGCTGGATGCGCGGCTGATGCTGGCGCCTGTCGAGGTATTCGACCTCAACTGGTGGGAGAAGCGCCGTCTGGCTGCCGGCCGGCCTCTGGTGCATGAGCATCAGGATGCCGGCTGGCAGCTACTGATGCAGGTGCCGGGCGAGGAGCAGGTGCTGGAGCTCAGGCTGCTGCATCTGGCTGAGCGACAGTTGCGGGGATTGATGTCGTTACTGCGGGAAGCCTTGTTGCCCATGGCACCGGAGCAGCGTGTCGCTCTGTTGTCGGAGCTGCAGGATGCCTCCGGGCTGGCCTTCGCTCAATTGCCTGACATGCCCAACGGGCTGGATGCGCAACAGGTCGGGCGGATCAACGACCAGCGAGTGGTGCTCAACATGGCAAGCCATGGACAGGCGCTGGCGCTCTATACCCGCCTGGAGGGTCACAACCTGATCAAGGTCGGGCCGCTGCAGGTCTTCGAGACGACCCCGGCGGCATTGATCGTTGCCATGATTCTGGCCGTCATCAGCCTGTTGGGGGGTGTCATCTATCTGGTCGTGCGTTCGCTGGAGGCACGGTTGACTCGACTGGAGAAGGCGGCGACCCGGATTGCCGGCGGCTACCTCGATACGCGGGTCAGGATCGAGACCAATGACTTTCTTGGCCGTCTCGGCATGGCCTTCAATGGCATGGCCGAACGCGTGCAGGGATTGCTGGGAGCCCAGCAGGACATGATTCGCGCCGTCTCCCACGAGCTGCGTACCCCGGTGGCACGTATCCGCTTCGCGCTGCAGATGATCGAGGACATGGTGGATGATGATTTCGTGCTCCGGCAGATCAAGGGCGCCGATGGTGACATCGAAGAGCTCGACAAGCTGATCGACGAGATCCTGACCTATGCACGCCTCAATGACGCCGCCGGGGTTCAGCTGGATCTGGGGGCGGTGGACTGTCGGGAAGTGGCGGAGCAGGTCTGTGAAACCCTGGCGCCACTGCATCCTGAGCTGCTGCTGAGCATTGAAGGCGGTGCCTTTGATGTGGAGGCGGAGGCACGCTATCTGCAGCGTGCGCTGCAGAATCTGGTCTCGAATGCCTGTCGGCATGCAGATTCACGTGTGCTGGTGCGCATCTCCAGAGACCCGCAGGTGGTGCGCATCGATGTCGAGGATGATGGCCCCGGCGTGGGCGAGGAGGACCGCAAGAAGGTCTTCAAGCCATTCGCGCGACTGGATGATTCACGCACGCGATCTTCAGGTGGCTATGGTCTGGGGCTCTCCATCGTGCAGAAGATCATGCACTCTCATGGCGGAAGCGTGGTGGTCGATCGGGGCATCGCCCTGAAAGGGGCACGTTTCAGCCTGCTGCTGCCCTTGTCCAGCAGCAAGCTGGGACGTGAGGCGCCTCCTTCCTTGCCGCCCGTGACCCCCGGGGAGGGGGATGACGGGCAGCGCACCTGAGCGATGCTACTCTATCGTGATACGCAGTGGTGCGAAGCGATGTCATCAGCGAGGAGGGCAAGTGGATGAATCTGCAAGATGCGAGCCGTGACGTCGGGGCTCTGCATGACGCATTGATCGGCTCCTGGGAGCTGCAACGCTTCTGGTATGCCTGGCCGGATGGGCGTGAATGGGAGCCATTGGGGAGGTGTGCGGGTCAGCTGCACTATCTCCCCAATGGCTTCATGAGCGTTCAGCTGGCGGCTCGTGAGCGTGAACCTCTAGGGGTGGCGCCCACTGATGATCAATTGATGGCGGCCTTTCGGCAGGGCTTTGCCTATTGTGGGCGCTGGTGCTGGGATGAGCAGCGTCAGGAGGTCCGTCATCAGGTAGACGTCGCGAGCATCGCGGACTGGAGTGGCGTGACGCTGGCGCGGCGAGTCCAGCTCACCGGAGAGTCACTGCTGCTGGGCACGGACGCGCCCAATCTTCAGCTGCCTGCAGGGGGCTATACCACCTGGCTTGCCTGGCAGCGTCTTCATGATAGATGACATCATTACCGAAAAGGCTTGACGGGATCATGGCTTAAGGTGCAAGGTAACCCCTGTTGGATAGCAAGACGCACCACTCAGTCGCCTGTGCTGCTCGGTAAAACGCCTTGAGCGCCCCGAAATGCCTCGCTGATTTGATGCATGGTTTTGCTTTGCCCACGCTCTTCGGGTAATGCCCGTTATTTCAAACATGCTAATCAGAGAGGAATTTCTCATGGCAACTGGTACAGTTAAGTGGTTCAACGACGCGAAAGGTTTTGGTTTCATTGCTCCGGCTGACGGCGGTGACGATCTGTTCGTTCACTTCTCCGAAGTCCAGGCAGAAGGCTTCAAGACCCTGCAGGACGGCCAGCAGGTCTCCTTCGACGTGACTCAGGGCCAGAAAGGCCTGCAGGCAGCCAACGTCAAGGCTATCGACTGATCATCACTCGCTGCGGAATTCGTTCCGTGTGAGATGATAGATGTCTAGAAGCGCCCCAGCTCATGCTGGGGCGCTTCTGTTTGTGTGCGTGCAAAAAATGCAGTATCGGTGACCTGGCACACTCCGCAGAGGCATGCCATGAACAAGAGCCCCGTCCCATTGCACGATAAGCGCAGTGGGACGGGGCTCTTGTCGTTCAAGTGGTTGTCCGGAGATGCCCTGGGGCATTGGCTCAGGCTGGCTTCACGCCGCTGAGCACCTCAAAGGAGGTCTCGCGGGCAGTGCGCAGGAAATCATCCATCCAGGGAGTGCCCAGCAGATCCTCTCGCACCGCGGCATAGAGCGTCGCCCAGATTCCGTCGCCCAGAGGCAGGCCACGAACATAATCGCGGTTCAGGTATTCGGCCAATGCCCAGTTGGGCAGTGCCGTCACGCCGCGACCGCTGGCGACAAGCTGCATCATCATGACCGTCATCTCGGCATGGCGGATCTCGCGAGGGCTGATGCTGGCGGGTTCGAGGAACTGGGTGAACACGTCCAGCCGGTCATGCTCGACAGGGTAGATGATCAGCACTTCTTCCCGCAGGTCTTCCGGTTCCACACGGCCCTTGAGAGCCAGTGCATGCTGGCGTGCCACGGCCAGCATGACTTCGTAGCGGAACAGTGGCAGGTACTGGATACCGGTCATCTCCACCGGATTGGCTGTGATGACCAGGTCCAGCTGCTCGCGACCCAGCGCCTGGAGGGGAGAGAAGCTATGGCCCGAAGGAATGTCGACCTCGATCTCCGGCCAGTGATCCCGGAAGCGATCCACCGTCGGCATCAGCCATTGGAAGCAGCTGTGGCATTCGATGGCCATATGCAGCCGTCCTTGCTCACTGCCTGCCATGCGCGCGATGTCACGCTCTGCCATGCGAAATTGCGGCAGTACCTGTTCTGCCAGTGACAGCAGGCGTTGCCCTGCACGGGTGAACTCGACCGGGCGCGTCTTGCGAATGAACAGTGGCGTGCCCAGGCGCTCTTCCAGGTCCTTCAGTTGATGTGAGAGGGCGGACTGGGTGAGGTGGATGCGCTCGGCAGCCTCGACCAGCGAGCCGGCATCACGCAGTGCCAGCAGCGTGCGGAGATGGCGTAGTTCGAGCATGATGAGTTTTGCTCATTTGGATGAGTGAACAGTTCATTTTCATTCAATTCTTGGGCGAAGTGCTGCGCAGGTCAATCGCTGCTGCGCGAGGAAGCGTCAATGAGCTCCGTTGGGCATTCCCCCTGAGCCTGATGGATCTCGGCATGGCCATCGCAGAGGGAGGTGTCTCATGCAGGCAGTGCCAGTGTCTTCACGATGACGGCACTTCATGGGAATTGCCGTGAATCGAGGCCCACAAGGCTGGCTGCGCTTGATAGACTTTCTTCATGCGCCAGGATGGCGTTGCTCTCTACGCCTTGAAATCACGCTGTGTCGCCGCCTCTACAGGAGTGCGGTGCGTTACGTTCTGTCGTCAGGCATGCCCAGGGAGGGCTTTTCATGTTTCCGTTTCATTCGCGCCCGGATCATACGAGGGCTGCTGCCTGTTCGGCGCCAGATGTCTCGCCTTGGCGTGGCGGGCGTCAGGTGGCCACTATCTCGACATGCACTGCGACAGGTATCTCGACAGGCGCCTCGGCCAATCTCCTGTGCGTGTCGATGATGGCGCTGCTGAGTGGCTGCTCCATGCTGTCGGATGAATCGCGTGATGCGCCGAGTGCGCAGGTGATGCCGGCACCGCTGAAGATTCCTGAAGTGCGTCCTGCCACGAAACCAGTCAAGCCCAGGGCACCCAGTGCCGAGTCGCTGGGTCAGGCGCCGGCGGTGACATTGCCCGCGACCTTCCTGCCGCCTCGGGGGGCCAGCGAGTATCAGGTCTGGCGCTGTACGCCGGCGCAGGATCTGTTGATGGCCTTCAGTGATGGACAGGACGCGAGGGGCAGGCCTCCCGTCTCTGTGGCGACGGACACCCCTCAGGAGGCGACTGCTGAAGGCTGGCTGCGGCTATGGTCGCGTCAGCACGCCTACGCCCTGGGGCATGTGGTGAGTGCTTCCGGCGCTCGTTATCGGGCCAATGACGCCCCGGTCTCCGAGCGGCAGCGTCAACAGGCGGAGGGGGGAGCCCGTGAACTGGAAGTCTGGTTCAAGGGGCGGGAAGCCACGCTGCACAATGCGCGCGGCAACCTTGAGTGCGTTCAGGATGATCAGCGCACCATCCAGATCCCCGATGACCAGCCGCTGCTGGTGGCACAGGGTCACGAGCCTGAGTGGCGTATCAGTCTGGATCGAGCGCATAACCGGATGACGGTGACGGCATCGCCCGGCCTGTTGGGTGCCGTGCAAGGCAAGGCGCGGGTGTCGCAGGACGCTACAGGCACCGATGACAGCAGCTCTGGCGTTGCCGGGAACGAGAGCGGCAAGCAGGATCAGGAGTCATCGTCGCTCAGTCAGTTGACGTTACCCTATCGGGTCAATGACGACGGCAAGCATGGCAAGGTGCTGTCGGCGCGCTTGCCGCGCGCTTCAGTCGGCAGGGGGTGGCTGAAACTGAGCCTGACGCCGGGTGCCTGCTTCGACACCATGCAAGGTACCCCGTATCCGCTGACCTCCGAGCTGACTCTGACGCGAAAAGGAGGAGAATCTCGAGATCTGAGTGGCTGTGGAGAGGCATACCTCCCCTGACATGACGTTTCTTTTCGTCGATTTTTTCGAATGGTTGGTGCGATCTTTATCGCTTTTCGTGCCACGGAGTTCATCTATCATGGCGGGCAGCTCTCCATTACGGGCAACGGATGCCAAGCCTGGCTCGTGATGGGAAATCGTCCTTTCTGTCTGCGGAGAACCTGCCATGTCTGCCACACCGCTCAATGTTCTGCTGGTCTCATCTTCCCTGTTCGGAGAAAAAGGCAACTCTCGTGAACTGGCTTCCGCGTTCGTGGATGCCTTGCAGGCGTCCGGTCACGAGCATCAGTTGACGCATCATGATCTGGTCGAGCGCGATCTTCCGCACCTGGGTGCCGCCGAGATGCAGGCATGGATGACGCCGGCGGATGAGCGAAGCGCTGAGCAACGCAAGCTCGCCGAGCTGTCTGATGGTTTCCTGGCCGAGCTGAGAGCGGCTGACCTGCTGGTCATCGCGGCACCGCTCTACAATCTGGGCCTGCCGACGCAGATGAAGGCGTGGTTCGACCGGGTGCTGCGTGCCGGCGAGACCTTCCGCTACACCGAGAAAGGGCCCGTGGGTCTGCTGGAAGGCAAGCAGGCACTGGTGCTGGCAGCACGTGGCGGGATGTATGCGGGCAGTGACCTGGACTCCCAGACGCCGCATCTCACATCCATGCTTGGGCTGATGGGCATCACGGATCAGCACTTCGTATACGCTGAAGGCCTCAACATGGGCGATGAGCAAAAGGTGGGAGCTCTGTCAGAGGCCAGGACAGGCATCGCCAACTACGTAGATGCTCTCTGACCCGGTGTATCTGCCGTAGCTGAGTCACATTGGTTGAGCATGATGAATGAAAACGCCACCGCCGCTCTGAGAGGAGCGGCGGTGGCGTTTGTGCTATCGGGAAGCAGAGGTCACTGGGGGAGGAGCCAGTGGCCGGAAACGCTCAGCCTTGGTCTTCGAGTACTTCCAGTGCGCCCTTGAGGCGCGCATGCAGCTCTTCCAGCGGCGGCTGAGCGCCGCCTTGCGGCCAGCCGGCCGTCAACACCACGCCATCGGCGGCATAGTCGCTGGCATCCACCGGTACATCGTAGCCGTTCAGCCAGTGACGCACGTCGGCCTCATGAGCGAATCCGACCTTGAGGCGTCTGGGTGTACGCGGCGTGAAGGTGGTGGTGGGCAGTCGCTCGAGGGCGTCGAGCACGGCACGACTGTATGCACGAGCCAGACCACCGGTGCCCAGCTTGATGCCGCCGAAGTAGCGGATCACCACGCAGGCGATCTGTCCCACGCCGCTGCCTTCCAGTACCTGATACATCGGCCTGCCGGCGGTACCGCCCGGCTCTCCGTCATCGGAGAAGCCGATGGCATTCTGCTCATTCGGCGCACCCGCGATGAATGCCGTGCAGTGATGACGTGCATTGGGATGGGCGAGATGCGCCTTTACCAGCAGCCGCGTCATGGCGTCTGGTGTCGGAGCGTGGGCCAGCCAGGCGATGAAGCGGCTCTTCTCGATCTCGATGCTGTGCTCGTGATGCGCCTCTGGCGCCAGTGCAGGTATCTGATAGCTCATCGTGCCATCTTAGCAAAGCGTCGCCCTCAATGAGTGACGGCGTTGCCGCGTACGACACCCATCACCATGCCCAGCACTTCGATATCGGCATTCTTGAGGTAGATGGGGGCCATGCTGTCGTTGGCCGGTTGCAGGCGTACACCGCTCTTCTCGATATACAGCTTCTTCAGCGTCACTTCCTGCTGGTTGATCATCACCACGGCGGTCTCACCGTTCTCGGCACTTTCACTGCGCTCGATGATGATGATGTCGCCATCATGAATGTTGCAGTTGATCATCGAGTGGCCGCGAACGCGCAGGGCGTAGGTGTTGCGTCGCACCATGCGCGTCGGCACGGCGATCGTGCCGCAGTCGGCGATGGCTTCGATGGGCATGCCGGCGGTGATGTTGCCGAGCAACGGGATATCCATCATGTCGCTGGCAGTGATTTCCTGCCAGGCCTCGTCATTGAGCGGCAGATTGTGAAGGCGCTGAAGGTAGTGTGGAGCGTGAAGACGTGACATGAGCTATCCCCTGATGCTGTGCGGTCGGCAGAGGGAGCCGACCTGCGATGCAGCGTGAAAGGTCGTCAGGCTGAGTTCATCTGCGGCCTGATAGGCTCTGCGAACATGATGACAACGCGATGAGAGCCGACCCGTTCGGTCTGCTGCCCGGGCAATGCCAGGCATGCGATGACGATACTGTATGAGTACTGTTTTTGTATACAGTGTCTGCATCATAGCAAGCCAGCGCGAGGTGGCAAGGGGTGAGTCGGTCGTCGATGCCAATCAGGCGATGGGTGTGTCGTATGAATGTGCACCATGCTTTGCTGATGGAGCGCGCGAGAACTTGACTCCCGTGCAAGGCTCGACGCGTGCGGGTCGCGTCATTCGGGCGACCGGTGGTCAGTGCCGGCTTCAGCTCGTAGAATGACGCGATTGGATCCCTCGGGACCAGCCTCTGATGTCGCGCTCCGCGACTGACCAGCCGCGAGATGTCGGGATGTCGATCCAGCCAGTCAGCGATGAAGCCCGTTGCGTGCCGCCCTTGCTGGCGGTGCGGGCGCTTGGGTGTGAGCGCGATGAGCGCTGGCTGTTCCAGACGCTCGACTTCAGCCTCGCGGCGGGCGAGATCCTGCAGATCGAAGGCCCCAATGGCAGTGGCAAGACCACCCTGCTCAAGATTCTGTCCGGGCAGTTCCATGATCACGAAGGCGAAGTGCTCTGGCAGGGGCAGCCTGCCTCGCGGGTGCGCGACGACTTTCTGGGATCACTGCTCTATCTGGGTCACCAGCCCGGCATCAAGGGCACGCTGACGGCATTGGAAAATCTTGCCTGGTATCAGGCGCTCGGTGACGCCGCATCTTCTCGAAACGCCGCGGAGCGACGCTCGCTCGCCTGGGCAGCGCTGGACGCCGTGGGGCTTGCCGGCTTCGAGGATGTCCCGGCCCAGCAGCTGTCGGCTGGTCAGCAGCGGCGCATCGCCCTGGCGCGATTGCACCTGACACCGCGTCAACTGTGGGTGCTCGACGAGCCCTTCACCGCCATCGACATCGATGGCGTCCAGGCGCTGGAGGCGCTGCTGCTGGCGCATGCCGAGCGGGGTGGCAGCGTGGTGATGACGACCCACCATCGCTTCTCGGATGTCTCGCGATTGCGCCGAATAGGCCTTGGGCAACGCGCTGGCGCGGAGTCGAGGGAGGGCGCCTGGGCATGAGACATGATCCTCTGACACCATTGTCCGAGTCTCCCGTTGCCTGCTCGTTGGGTGGAGCACTCAAGGCGACACTTCGACGCGACCTGCGTCAGGCGTTGCGCCGGCGCAGTGAGCTGATCAACCCGCTGGTATTCTTCGCCCTGGTGATCACGCTGTTTCCGCTGGGGATCTCGCCGGACAAGGCGCTGCTGGCGACACTGGCGCCGGGGCTGCTGTGGGTGGCGGCCTTGCTGGCCACGTTGCTGTCACTTGAGGGGCTGTTCCGGCAGGACCTCGACGACGGTAGCCTTGAGCAACTGCTGCTGACCCCCCAGCCGTTGCCATTGCTGGTGCTGGCCAAGGTGGCGGGGCACTGGCTGTTGACCGGTCTGCCGCTGGCGCTGATGGCACCGCTGCTGGGCGTGATGCTGGGGCTGCCGAGCGGCGCCTTCGGGGTGCTGATCGCCTCGCTGGCGCTGGGCAGTCTGAGCCTGTCGCTGATCGGCGCGATCGGCGCGGCGCTGACGGTCGGGCTGCGGCGCGGCGGCGTGCTGCTCTCGCTGATCATCCTGCCGCTGTACATTCCCGTGCTGATCTTCGGCGCCGGCGCGGTGCAGAGCGCCGTCACCGGCATGCCCAGCGCCGCCCACCTGGCCATGCTGGGTGCGATGCTGGCGCTGGCACTGTTGCTGGCGCCGCTTGCCATCGCCGCCGGCCTGAGGCTGAGCATCAATGGCTAGTCCCTGCTCCCTGCCGGCTGGCAGAGGGTGGCCTGAGTGCCGCCAGCACTTCGCCAGATATCCTTTCGCCCCTGACAAGAGGCTCGTGTGAACGCCGATTCCGACTCTCATCAAGCGCCTGCTCGCAAGGTTCGCCCGCGCAAGGGCGGGCTGTGGCCATGGCTGCATCGCTTGGGCACACCGGCGACCTTCTTCGCGGCCAGCCAGCGCTGGCTGCCGTGGCTATGGGCCGTGGCGATCCTCGCGCTGGTGGCCGGCAGTGCCTGGGGACTGGCCTTCGCGCCGGCGGATTACCAGCAGGGCAACAGCTTCCGCATCATCTATGTGCATGTGCCGGCGGCGATTCTCGCCCAGTCCTGCTTCATGCTGCTGGCGGCATGCGCACTCATCTTCCTTGTCTGGAAGATCAAGCTGGCGGACATGGTCGCCACGGCCGCCGCCCCCGTCGGCGCCTTGATGACGGCGCTGGCGCTGTTTTCCGGCTCGGTATGGGGCATTCCCACCTGGGGCACCTGGTGGATCTGGGATGCCCGGCTGACGTCGATGCTGATCCAGCTGTTCCTGTATCTGGGCGTGATCGTGCTGCGCGGTTCCTTCGCCAGTCGTGACAGCGGCTCGCGTGCCGCCTCGATTCTGGCGCTGGTCGGCATGGTCAATATCCCGATCATCAAGTATTCGGTGGATTGGTGGAGCACACTGCATCAACCTGCCACCTTCACGCTGAGTGAAGCACCGCCGATGCCGGCCAGCATGTGGATTCCGCTGCTGCTGATGGTCATCGGCTTCTACGCCCTGTTCGGTGCGCTGGTGCTGATGCGCACGCGGGTCGAGGTGCTGAGGCGTGAGAGTCGCAAGCAATGGGTGCGTGACCTGCTGAGCCCGCACTCGGACTCACGCCCCGGCCAGAATTCGCCTGCAGGCCCCGTTTCCACAGAGGGTGATCACTGATGAGCTTGCCCGATGTCGCCTTCTCGAGTGTCAGCGAGTTCTTCGCCATGGGAGGGCACGCCCTCTATGTGTGGTCCGCCTGGGGGCTGACGGCGGCATGCCTCGCGGGGCTGGTGATCGCCACGCGGCTGTCCCGTCGCGCGGTGGAGGCCGATATTCGCCGTCGCCTGCGTCGGGAATCCGCCCGTTCCTGAATCCATTCTCGACCTCCCGTGCCAGCCGTCCCGCTGGTCGCGAGAGGCATGATCGTCCCTTGCCCTGATCGAGCCCTGACCATGACCCCCAAACGCAAGCAGCGCCTGTATCTCGTCACGGCCATCGTGCTGCTGGCCGCCCTCGCGGTGGGCCTCACGCTCTATGCCCTGCGCGCCAACATCAATGCCTTCTACACCCCGACCCAGATCGCCAGTGGCGAGGCGCCCCAGGGGCGTCAGATTCGCGCAGGCGGCATGGTGCGCGATGGCAGTGTCAGGCGTGACAACGAGACGCTGGATGCCATCTTCACCGTCACCGATTTCGATCATGACGTGACGGTGCATTATCAGGGCATCCTGCCGGACCTGTTCCGTGAAGGGCAGGGCGTGGTGGTGATGGGCACCTTCGATGGTGAGCATCTCGAGGCCAGCGAAGTGCTCGCCAAGCATGACGAGAAGTACATGCCGCCGGAGGTATCCGAGGCTCTCAAGGCGTCCGGACGTGATGTCTCTGGCAACAGGACGGGTGACAGGATAGACACCGGGATGACAGAGAAAACACCTCAGGAGGCGCAGTGATGTTGACGCAACTGTTGCCGGAAATCGGCCATTTCGCGCTGATTCTGGGGGCCTGTCTGGCCTGCGTGCAGGCGGTGGTGCCGCTGGCGGGAGCCGCCACGCGTCGCCCGCTGTGGATGAGTTTCGCCCAGCCGATGGCCTGGGGGCAGTTCCTGTTCGTGCTGATCGCCTATGCCTGTCTGACCGCGAGCTTCCTGCTGGATGACTTCAGCGTCGCCTACATCGCCAACAACTCCAACAGCCAGCTGCCGTGGTACTTCAAGTTCAGTGCCGTGTGGGGCAGTCACGAGGGTTCGGTGCTGCTGTGGAGCCTGATACTGGCGGGCTGGGGCTTTGCCGTCTCGCTGGGCGCGCGCGATCTGCCGCGCGACATGCTGGCGCGGGTACTGGGCATCATGGGATTGATCTCCACCGGCTTCATGGCCTTCGTGCTGCTGACCTCCAATCCCTTCGCACGTCTGCTGCCGGACATGCCGGCAGATGGCGCGGATCTCAATCCGCTGTTGCAGGACATCGGGCTGATCATCCATCCGCCGATGCTCTACATGGGCTATGTCGGTTTCTCGGTGGCATTCTCGTTCGCGATGGCGGCCCTGCTGGGCGGGCGCCTCGATGCGGCCTGGGCACGCTGGGCGCGCCCCTGGACCAACATCGCCTGGGCCTTCCTCACCGTTGGCATCGCGCTGGGCAGCTGGTGGGCCTACTACGAGCTGGGCTGGGGCGGCTGGTGGTTCTGGGACCCGGTGGAGAACGCCTCCCTGATGCCGTGGCTGGCGGGTACCGCCCTGATCCACTCACTGGCGGTCACCGAGAAGCGCGGTGCCTTCAAGAGCTGGACGGTGCTGCTGTCGATCTTCGCCTTCTCGCTGTCACTGCTGGGGACCTTCCTGGTGCGCTCCGGCGTGCTGACCTCGGTGCACGCCTTCGCCAGTGACCCGGACCGCGGCCTGTTCATCCTCGTGCTGCTCGGTATCACCGTCGGTGGCTCGCTGTTGCTGTTCGCGCTGCGCGCACCGCGCGTGCGCTCGACGCTCGGCTTCCACTGGCTGTCGCGGGATGCCTTTCTGCTGGTCAACAACCTCGTGCTGCTGGTGATGATGGTCACCGTGCTGCTGGGCACTCTCTATCCGCTGGTGCTGGATTCGCTGGGGCTGGGCAAGATCTCGGTGGGCCCGCCGTACTTCAATGCGCTGTTCGTGCCGCTGACCACACTGCTGTGCGCCTTCATGGGGCTCGGGCCGGCCTCGCGCTGGAAGCAGATGCCTGGGCGCGAGCTTGCACGCCGTCTGGCACTTTCCGGCGGCGCGGCACTCATCATCGGCGGGCTGCTGCCGCTGTTGCTGGATATCGAGTGGAGTCTCTCGGTGGCGCTGGGGCTGGTCATCGCGCTGTGGGTGGTGCTGCCGCTGCTGCGCGACCTGTGGGACAAGAGTGCCTCCAGGGCAGGGCGTCTGGCAGGTCTCAAGCGCCTCACGCCCAGCTACTGGGGCATGCAGCTGGCGCATCTGGGCCTGGCCGTGACCATCGTCGGCGTGACGCTGGTCTCCAATACCGAGGTCGCCGAGAACGTGCGCATGGTGCAGGGCAAGGAAGTCAGCGTGGGCGGCTATCAATTCCGCATGACTGAGCTTGGCGAGTATCGCGGCCCCAACTACCTGTCCGACCGCGCCACGGTGGAGGTCAGTCGTGATGGCGAGGCGGTGACGACGCTGCATCCCGAGAAGCGCCTGTTCCTGGCCAGCGGCATGCCGATGACCGAAACCGCGCTGGATGCCGGCTTCACGCGTGACCTCTACGTCGCCATGGGCGAGAAGCTCGATGACGATAGCTGGGCAGTACGCATCCAGGTCAAACCCTTCGTGCGCTGGCTGTGGCTGGGCGCCTTGCTGATGGGCGCGGGCGGCGTGATCGCCGTGCTGGATCGCCGTTATCGTCGGCGTGTCGAGGCCAGTACGGTGACCGACAATCCCTCACTCACCGCGCAGGAGGCTCACCCATGAATCTTCGTCGTCTGGTGCTGTTCTTGCCGTTGGTGGTCGTGGTGGGGCTGGGCGCTTTTCTCTATAAGCGCCTCGATGATGACCCTTACGCACGGGACTCCGCGCTGCTGTCGCGCCCCTTCCCCGCATTCTCGCTCAGCACCCTGGGTGACCCGCAGGCGAGCCTCGATGCCTCGCTGCTCAAGGGCCAGGTCAGCCTCGTCAACGTCTGGGGCGAGTGGTGCCCGACCTGCAAGCACGAGATGCCGCAGCTGCTGGATCTCGCGAATCGCGGTGTGCACATGGTCGGGGTCGACTACAAGGACACGCGTGCCAAGGGCCGCCAGTTCCTCGAGGAATTCGGTGACCCGTTCAGCGTCAATCTCTTCGACCCGGATGGCACCCTGGGGTTTGATCTCGGCGTCTATGGGGCACCGGAAACCTTCCTGGTCGATGCCGAGGGCGTGATCCGCTATCACCACACCGGCTATATCCGTCCGGAAGATGTTCGCGATGTGATCCTGCCGACACTGGAGCGGATCGCGAAACCTGCGACTGGTGCCGCCGGCGAGGAGGCCAGCTCATGAAGTCCGTGCTCAAGAGTGTCGCCATCCCGCTGGTGCAGGCGCTGGTCGTGCTGCTGTTTCTCTCGTGGCTGGCGGCTGGCAAGGCGCAGGCTGCCATCGAGGTGCATCAGTTCGACAATCCTGTGCTGCAGAAGCGCTACGACAGCCTGACGGCCGCGCTGCGCTGCCCCAAGTGTCAGAACCAGGCGATCGGTGACTCGGATTCCCCCATCGCCGGTGACATGCGCCAGAACGTGGCGGATCTGCTCAATGATGGTCGCAGTGACAGCGAGATCCAGAATTTCATGGTCGCGCGTTTCGGCGAGTACGTGCTCTACAACCCGCGCCTCGATGGGCGTACCTGGCTGTTGTGGGGCGGTCCGGCGGCCCTGATCGCGCTCGGACTGCTCATCGTGGCCTTGATCGTGCGGGCTCGGCGACGGGCACGGGTGCGTGCGCTGGACGATGATGAGCAGGCACGCCTGTCGGCGCTGCTCGACAGGCATCGCGATGCCGGCAATGCACCGCAAGACGCCAAGGAGCGCTCATGATTCTGTTATGGCTGGCGATCGCCGTGCTGCTGCTTCCCGCCGGTTGGCTGCTGTTGCTGCCGCTGCGCCGCGCGCGCCGCGTGCATGCCGCCCAGCAGGCCTTCGAGGACAACGACAGCCTCGGCGCCGAGAACGTGCGTGTCTATCGACGTCGACTGGCCTCACTGGAGCGCGGCCATGCGCGCGGCGAGCTGGATGACACGGCGCTGGCGGAAGGGCGTGTCGAGCTGGAACGCAGTCTGCTGGAAGATGCCGAGGCTTTGAGGCGCTCCCCGCTCAAGGCGGCCGGCAGTGGTCGTGTGCTGGTGCCCGTGTTGCTGGTGGCGATGGTGGCGGGCTCGCTCTACTGGTATCAGCGCGAAGGGGCGAGCGGCGATCTGGCGCTGGCGCAGGCGATTGCCGCCACGCCGATCCATGATGCCGCCAGCTTCAATGCGCGCATCGCGCGTCTGCGTGCCGAGGCCGAGGCACAGCCGGATAACGCCAAGGTGTGGATGGCACTGTTTCCGCTCTATCGTGATGCCGGACGCCTCGATGAGGCGATGCAGTCGCTCGAGGCATTGATCGCGCTCGAAGGTCGGGTGCCCGCGCTGGTCGCGCAGCTGGCGCAGCTCAAGTTCTTCGCCGCGCAGCGCACGCTGACCGATGAGGTGCAGGGGCTGGTCGACGAGGTGCTGGCAGCCGACCCGCGTCAGCCTACCGTGCTCGGCCTGTTGGGTATCGAGGCGTTCGAGCAAGCCCGCTATCCCGAGGCCATCGACTACTGGCGCAAGGCGATTGCCGGTTTCGAGAACCCCGATGCCGCCAAGGCCCTGCGTGAAGGCATCGCGGCCGCGCGTCAGCGCATGGCGAGTGCCGGTGAAGTCGATGCCTCGGTGGCGCTGGACAGCCCGGCAACGGCTGCTGCTCAGGACAGTCAGGCAGGCACTGCACGTCTGACCCTCAAGGTGTCGCTGGACCCCGCACTCGAGGCGCAGCTGGCGGCGATGCCGGTGAGTGCTGACGAGGCGACCCTGTTCATCGTGGCGCGTGATGCCGAAGGCAAATTGCCGCCGCTGGCGGTGGTGCGTACCACCGCAGACACGCTGCCGCTGACGGTCACGCTCTCGGATGATGATGCCATGGCCCCGATGGCGCGGCTCTCGATGGCGGAGCGCGTCACTCTCGTCGCGCGCATCTCCGCTTCCGGTCAGCCGGCGGCGCAGTCGGGGGACCTTGAAGGCAAGCTCGAGAATGTCATCGTTACTCGCAGCACCGAGGCCGATGCTGATGTCAGCCACGAGGCTGCGGACGCACCGCTGATGCTGCGTATCGATCACCGCGTCGCACGGTGAGTCGCGATGTGCCCCGACTCGACGATCTGATCACGTGGATCATCATTGCGCCGGTTGGGGCCATCGCCGCTTTTGGGTAGACTGCGCGCTGGTTTTTCGAAATGCCCTCGATGAGCGGCTGCTTCGTCGTTAGGACATGTTTACCCTGCAGCGGCGCGGGCTCTCCACCGGGAGACCTGAGAGACCGCGGCGGTTCAGGTTTTCCTGCTTCAGCTCTTCTTCCTCCAGACTCAAGGACGCGCCAGGCGCAATGCGGCTCAAATCGATCAAGCTGGTCGGCTTCAAATCCTTCGTCGATCCGGTCACCGTGCCCTTCGACAGCAACATGACGGCGATTCTCGGCCCCAACGGCTGCGGGAAATCCAACGTCATCGATGCTGTGCGCTGGGTCATGGGCGAGTCCAGCGCCAAGAACCTGCGCGGCGAGTCGATGACGGACGTCATCTTCAATGGCTCCACCGGGCGCAAGCCGGTGGGCCAGGCCTCCATCGAGCTGACCTTCGACAATGCCGACGGCAGCCTCGGTGGCGCCTGGTCCGAGTACGCCGAGATCGCCGTCAAGCGTCTGGTAACGCGTGACGGCCAGTCCGGCTACTTCCTCAATGGCCAGAAATGTCGCCGACGTGACATCTCCGATGTCTTCCTCGGCACCGGACTCGGCCCGCGTTCCTACTCCATCATCGGTCAGGGCATGATCTCGCAGCTGATCGAGGCGCGTCCGGATGATCTGCGCAGCACCCTCGAGGAAGCCGCCGGCATCTCCAAGTACAAGGAGCGCCGCCGCGAGACCGAGAACCGCATGAAGCGCACTCAGGAGAACATGGAACGCCTGGATGATCTGCGCGAGGAACTCGACAAGCAGCTCGAGCGCCTCAAGCGTCAGGCCGAAGCCGCCAAGCGCTACCAGACCCTCAAGCAGGACGAATACCGCCTCAAGGGCGAGCTGGCCGTGCTGCGTCGGCGTGGCCTGCGCGCGCAGCAGCGTGAGCAGCAGTCACGTGTCGCGGAGCTGGAAACCGGTGTCGAGCGCGAGATTCTCGGTCAGCGTCAGTGTGAGAGCCAGCTGGAAGAGCAGCGCTATCAGCACGACGAGCTGGCCGGTGAGCTGGAAACGCACCAGGCCGCCTTCTATGAGACCGGTGCCCAGATCGCCCGTCTCGAGCAGAGTCTCGAGCACGCCCGAACCCGTGAGCAGCAGCTGGCGGCGGATCTCGAGATCGCGCGGCGTGAACTGAGCGACATCCAGCGCGTCGAGGGCGAGGACGGCGAGCGTCTCGAGATGATCGAGGCGCGTCTGGAAGATATCGCGCCGGAACTGGAGCTGGCGCGTGAGACGCTGGAAGGCCTTGAGCTTTCGCTGGAAGAGGCCGAAGAGCGCCGCCAGGACAGCCAGAGCGAGTGGGAGCGCTTCAGCCAGGCTGACAACGAATCCCAGCGCGGGGCCGAGCGTGCCCAGAGCGAGATCCAGCGCATCGAGAATGCCATTCGTGACGCCGAGACTCAGCGCGAGCGCCGCCGTCAGCAGCTGGCGGAGCTGCCGGATGTCGCCGAACTGCGCGAAAGCCGTGAGGAACTGCGCGAGCAGCTCGACGAGCTGACGCTCGGCAGCGAATCGCTGGAGTCGCGCCGCGAGCAGGCCAGTGAATCCCGTGAGCAGGCACAGACGGATCGTCTGGCGCTGGACGGTGAGCGTGACCAACTGCGCCAGCGTCGCAACTTGCTGCAGGGCGAGCAGGCCTCGCTTCAGGCGCTGATCGATGCCGCGCTGCGGGATGACGATGACAGCCTGGCGACGCATCTGGACCGACATGGTCTCGCGCAGGCCCCGGCGCTGGCCGAGGGGCTCGAGGTCGCCGAGGGCTGGGAGTCCGTCAGTGCCTGGGTGCTGGGGCCCTTCCTCAAGGCACGCATGTCCCGTGCAGAGTCGGATGTGACGGCTGCCCTGATGAGCGAGTTGCCTGGTGGCGAGCTGTTGCTGGTCGATGCTGCCGGGGAGACGAATGCCACGGCCCCTGAAGGCACGCTGGCGGCGCGGATCAGCGGTGCCCCGGCGCTGACGGGCTGGCTATCCAGCATTCACTGCGTCGAGTCACAGGCCGCCGCCTGGGGCCGGCGCGATTCGCTGGCCGCCCATGAAAGCGTGCTGACACCGGACGGCCTGTGGTTGGGACGTGGCTGGAGCCGGCGTCAGATAGCGGGCGAGCGTGCCGACAGCGTGATTGGCCAGCGCGCGCGTCTCGAGCAGGTCGTGCTGGAACTGGAAGCGCTGGAGTCGCGACTCGACGATATCGAGGCGCGGCTGGCTGCCGCTGATGAACAGATTGCCGGCGCCGAGCAACAGCTCGAGCATCTGCGGGTCGAAGAGCGGGAGCTTGGCGAGCGTCAGCGTGAGCTGAGCCTCAAGGAGGCGGGGCTCGCCAGCCGACTCGAGCACGTCGATGGCCGTGCCCGTGAGCTTGAGGAAGAGCTCGAGCAGCTGGCGGAGACCCGCGAGAATCATGCCCTGACGCTTGAGGAAGCGCGTGAGCGCTGGCAGCAGGCGCTGGAGTCAGTGGAGAACAATGCCCAGTCGCGTGAGTCGCTGGAGCGCTCACGGCGCGAGCATCAGGAGGCGCTGGCCGGGCTGCGTGCCCAGCTGGCGCCCGCGCGGGAGCAGGTCAGCCGTCTCGACATGGAGCGTCAGCGCCTGGTGACAGAGCGCGATGGCATGCAGGGCCAGCGCATGCGAGCCGTCGAGCAGCGCGAGAAGCTCGCCGAGCGCATCGAGCTGCTCGAGGCCAGCCGTGAAGAAGCCTCGCTGCCGCAGGAAGAAGAGCGCGAACAGCTCGAGATGTTGCTCGAGACACGCCTCTATCAGGAAACCAAGCTGAATGCCTGTCGTGACAAGACTCATGAATTGGTCGAACAGATGCGTCAGGCCGAGCAGTCGCGCCAGACCCATGAACGCAATCTCGAGGGCATTCGTCAGCGCCTCGAGGAAGGGCGCATGCAGGTGCAGGCCTTGACCTTGAAAGCGGATGCGCAGGATGAGCAGCTGGTGGAGCTGGGCTATGACGAGGCGGCGATCACGCTGCTGGAGGACGAGTTGGACCCGAACGCCACCGAATCGGCCTGGAGCCACAATCTGGAGCAGGTCGGGGAGCGCATCAAGCGGCTGGGGGCGATCAACCTCGCCGCCATCGAGGAGTACGACCAGCAGGCCGAGCGTCGCAACTACCTGGAAGCCCAGCATGCGGAGCTGGCCGAGGCGCTGGAGACCCTTGAGCGTGCGATACGCAAGATAGATCAGGAAACGCGGGTGCGTTTCAAGGACACCTTCGACAAGGTCAACGCCGGAATCCAGACGCTTTTCCCGAAGATCTTCGGTGGCGGAACCGCGTGGTTGACACTGACAGGCGATGATTTGCTCGAGACGGGCGTGGCGATCATGGCACGCCCGCCCGGCAAGAAAAACTCGACCATTCATCTTCTGTCAGGTGGGGAGAAGGCTCTGACGGCGCTGGCGCTGGTCTTCGCCATCTTCCAGCTCAATCCGGCCCCGTTCTGCATGCTCGATGAGGTGGATGCGCCGCTGGATGATGCCAACGTCGGGCGTTATGCAAGGCTGGTGAAAGAGATGTCGGAAAGCGTACAGTTCATCTATATCACCCATAACAAGATCGCCATGGAGGCGGCGGATCGGTTGATGGGCGTCACCATGCAGGAACCGGGCGTCTCGCGTCTTGTCTCTGTAGGGATCGAAGAAGCGGCGGTACTGGCTGAAGCGTGAGTGAAAAGCCGTGCAGGAGGCCAAGGTCATCCTTGTGCGCGGTAGCCAGCGGCCGTCTTTGCGGCCAAGTTGGCAAAATCGTGTTGCACATAGAGATCGAAAGCACTACGAGTTTGCGTCATAGTGTCAGTCAGGGATAATTGAAGGGCGATTGCGCAGGTCACCACCACAGGATTGACATTCGAAAAATGTCCCCTTTTTCTGCAATCGCGCTATGCTGTTCACGTGCATGGTGCCCAAGCAAACAGGCTAATGACCCATGGAATTGAGAGAGTGGCTCATCTTGTTGGGGTTGGTGCTGGTCGCAATCATCGTCGTTGACGGTGTGCGCAGGCTCCAACGTCAACGTCGAGTACCCCGACTGGATCGAGCGGGTACGGAAGATTCCACCGAAGAGGCGGGTGTTTCCGCGGTGGAAGAAGAGGAAGAACGTGACAACTGGGAGCTGCCGAATGGCGGCTACCGGGTGGTTGGCGATGCCGAAGCGCAGGCCGAGGCGGAGCAGGATGCCGTGCTCGACAATGCCCATGGCATCAAGGCCTCACGGGTGACGCAACCGAGTCGTCCGGCACAGCCCATGGAGCGCCGTGAAGCGCCGGAGCGCAAGGGCTTCGGCGAGCGTGCGGCGGCCTTCGGTGCGCGTGCCAGCCAGTCGATGCGCGACGTGACCGCCAGTCTGGGCGCGCGGCGCGACGACGAGCATGACGAGGCGCATCGCGAGCCTGTGCTCGGCACCGCCTCCAGCGAGCAGTCAGAGACGGCGCGCGAAGAGGACTTCCATGAGAAGCCGGTGATCACCGCCGAGGATGACAGCATCAGCGTCTCCTCCACCCAGGCTGATGATCTCGAGCCGATGGCCGAGATCGAGGAAGGTCAGGATGTGAAGGTCGAAGCGTCCTCCGCTGGCCAGCAGGCCGATGACGAGCGCGCGGCTTCCGAGCGCAAGGAACCTTCGCTGGAAGCGGCCGCCGTGCCTGCTGCCGACACGACAGTCTCCGAGGATGATCGCCATCCGCTGGTGCTGCGTGCCGAGCGCAATCAGGTCGATGACCAGCTCGCCCGTGACACCCTGGCCGATGCCAGTGAAGTCATCATCATCTCGGTGATGGCGCGTGGCGAGGAAGGCTTCAGCGGTGAAGACGTGCTGGGCATCTCGTTGGCCTGTGGTCTGCGCCATTCCGAGATGGGGCTGTTCCTGCGCCATGAGGAAGATGATGACGACAGTCCCTTGCAGTTCGCGATGGCCAACGTGGTCAAGCCGGGGATCTTCACGCCGGCCGAGATGGTGGACAGTCAGCTGGATGGCGTCACCTTCCTGATGCCGCTGCCGGGCGCGGACGACACTTCTGCCGCCTTCGAGACCATGGTCGAGATCGCCATGCTGCTGGTGCGTCGCCTGGGCGGTGAGCTCAAGGACGAGAACCACAGCGTGATGACGGCCCAGACCATCGAGTTCAAGCGCCAGCAGGTGCACGAGTTCGAGCGTCGCAATCGTCTGCATCGCTACCAGGCCAACTGATCGACTCGCGAGCCATTCTCAGAGTGGGTCCGTCATGCCACAAACGCCAACGGCGACCTTCGGGTCGCCGTTGGCGTTTGTGGTTCATGCGATTCACCGTCCTCGTTCTGAAGCGCCTGATGCCATGTGTCATCTGCGGCCTTTCCTCTCAGCCGGGAGTGGGGTCCATCGAGCGCTTTGAGTACAATGACGGCATCATGGCGATCCTCCGGCCCTGCGATTCAGGCCGGAGGACCTGTCGCCACCCGCTTTCCGGTCGATCAGCGCAGCCCTTTGGGCGCTGCTGATGAGGCCACCGTTTCGAGTGAGTGTCATGTCAGCCCAGGATGATCTGTTTTCGGCCCCTGCCGATGATTCCAGCGCCTCGAGCGTTCCTCAGTCCGCTGCCCCGGCCGCGGTGGAAGGTGTGCCTGCCAAGGTCATGGAGGAGGTCGCACAGCTGCATCGCGAGCTGCTCGAGGCCAGCCACCGCTATTACGTGCTGGATGACCCGACGCTGACCGATGCCGACTACGACACGCGTCTGCGCCGTCTCGAGGCACTGGAAGCCGACTACCCCCAGCTGATCACGTCGGAGTCCCCCACCCAGCGTGTCGGGGCCGCACCGGCCAGCGGTTTCGAGGAAGTGCAGCATGCGGTACCGATGCTGTCGCTCAACAATGCCTTCGATGACGATGAGCTGCGTGCCTTCGTGCAGCGTGCGGCGAAAACCCTGGAGTTGGGCGATGCGGAAGACGCAGGCGAGGCATTGAGCTTCTGCTGTGAACCCAAGCTCGATGGCCTGGCCGTGTCGCTCATCTACGAGAATGGCGTGCTGGTGCAGGGCGTGACGCGCGGCGATGGACGTACCGGGGAAGGCATCACCACCAATCTGCGCACCATCCGCTCGATCCCGCTCAGGCTGCGGGGGGATGATCTGCCGGCGCTGCTTGAAGTGCGCGGCGAGGTCTACATGAGTCACGCCGGCTTCGAGGCGCTGAACGCGCGCGGCCGCGACGAGGATGGCAAGGTGTTCGCCAATCCGCGCAATGCCGCCGCCGGCAGTCTGCGTCAGCTGGATTCCAGCATCGCTGCCTCGCGCCCGCTGGAGTTCTGTGCCTATCAGGTCGCGCGCCTCGATGAGGCGCTGCTGGCCACGGAGGTCGGTCAGAATCATTCCAGCCTGATGGCGCTGCTCAATGACTATGGCTTCCGCACCAGCCCGCAGCTTGAGGTGGTGCGCGGCGCCCAAGGCATCATCGAGTACACCCGCCGTCTCGGTGAGCAGCGCGAAGGGCTTGATCACGACATCGATGGCGCGGTCATCAAGCTGGATGCGTTGCGTCTGCAGCGCGAGCTGGGCTTCGTGGCGCGCGCGCCGCGCTGGGCCATCGCCTTCAAGTATCCCGCGCAGGAGCAGGAAACCACTCTGGAAGGCGTCGATTTCCAGGTCGGACGGACTGGCGCGCTGACACCGGTCGCCCGGCTGGCACCGGTGCAGGTCGCCGGGGTGGTGGTCTCCAATGCCACGCTGCACAACATGGACGAGGTGGAACGTCTCGGCGTGCAGATCGGCGACAGCGTGATCATCCGGCGGGCCGGCGATGTCATCCCGCAGGTGGTGCGGGTCGCCAGCGAAGGTGCCAGCCGCGAAGCCATCGTGCTGCCGGACGGCTGCCCGGTGTGCGGCTCCGAGATCGAACGTCTCGAAGGCGAGGTGGTGGCACGCTGCGCGGGCGGACTGATCTGCGCTGCCCAGCGCAAGGAAGCCCTCAAGCACTTCTCCAGCCGCAAGGCGCTGGATGTCGATGGCCTCGGCGAGAAGCTGATCGAGCAGCTGATCGAGCGTGAGCTGGTCAAGACACCGGCGGATCTGTTCCATCTCGACGCTGCCACGCTGGCCGAGCTGCCGCGCATGGGTGAGAAGTCCGCCGCCAATCTGGTCGCCTCGCTGGACAAGAGCCGCCACACCACCCTGGCGCGCTTCATCTATGCTCTCGGTATCCGCGAAGTCGGCGAAGCCACCGCGGCGAATCTGGCCACGCACTTCGGTACGCTTGAGGCGCTGCGCGCGGCGGATCAAGCCGCGCTGGAAGCCGTGGAAGATGTCGGCCCCATCGTCGCGGCGCATGTCCATACCTTCTTCCAGCAAGCGACCAACAACGAGACGCTGGAGGCGCTTCTCGCCTGTGGTCTGCGCTGGGAAGAGGTCGAGATCGGCGAGCGGCCCCAGCCGCTGGCAGGCCAGACCTGGGTGCTGACGGGGAGTCTCGACAGCATGACGCGTGATGAAGGCAAGGCGCGCCTGCAGGCGCTGGGCGCCAAGGTGGCGGGCAGTGTCTCGAAGAAGACCGCTGGTGTCGTCGCCGGGGAGGCGGCGGGCAGCAAGCTCGAGAAAGCCATGCAGCTGGGGCTCACGGTGCTGGATGAAGCGGCCTTCGTGGCGCGTCTGGCCGAGTGGGAAGCCGGCACTGACTCAGTTTCAGGCTCAGATTCAGATTCGGACGCGCAGAAAGCCGATGCGCAAGACAGCGCAGGAGAGGATGCATGAGTACGGACACGCTGAATGATGCACCGCAGGCGCCAATGGCTGCGTCACGTTCCACGGATGAACAGGAGCTACCCATGAGTCAGATGCCGCTTGATCAGATGGACCCGAAGGATCGCTTCATCGAGGTGCCGCAGACCATGCTGCCCGCCGACACGCGTCGCGCCCTGCTGGAGACCTTCGTCACCCGTCAGGGCTACGACACCACCGATGTCGGCGAAGGCATGGCCGGCTGGGTCGCGGAGCTGGAAGGCCAGTTGTCACGCGGCAAACTGTTGATCGTCCATGACATCGGCACCGAATCCACCGAGGTGATGACGCTGGAGCAATGGCAGTCCTTCGGGCGTCAGCTGGCAGACGATGAGGAAGAGGGCGACTGAGCCCGGCCAGCGGTCATGATCCGTTGGCGAAGCCCTGACCTTGCTCCTGTCCCTGGAAACGACGACGCCCCCGGCACAGGCCGGGGGCGTCGTCGTTCCTGCAGCGTCTGTCGAGGCACCTGGCGTCGGTGCTCCTATCGAGGGCGGATCATGCGAACCACATCGGCACGACCAGACTCGAGATCAGCAGGATCAAGGCCCCGCCCAGGCGCGAGGAAATCTGCGCGAAGGGCATCAGCTGCATGCGATTGGCCGCCGAGAGGACCGCGACGTCACCCGTGCCGCCCATGTTGGCCATGCACAGGCCAGCGGTGATGGCGGACTCGATGGGATAGAAGCCGACCAGCTTGCCCACCAGCCCTGCACCGAAGGCGGCACCGGCGACGACACCGAAGACGATCACCACGTAGGTGATGGTGATGGCGTCGATCACCTGGCCCAGGTCGGTGTAGGCCACGCCGATGCCGAACAGCAGCGCGAAGGTCCAGTTGCCCGCGACGAAACGGAACCATTGAGCGGCGGCCTGGTTGATGCTTTCCGGCACCAGGTTGGCGCACTTGAGTACGGCAACCGCGATGATCATCAGCGCGTAGGGGTGCAGCGGGATGACCTTGCCGAGAATCTGGCTGGCGACGAAGAAGCTCAGGGCGATGACCATGCCGATGCCCAGCTGGGAGAGATCAGGCGCGCTCTTCTCTTCACGGACATCGACACCCGGCATCATCTGGCCGCCGCCGGTCAGTGACGGGAAGCGCTTGCCAAGCCCGTTGAGCAGCCCGGCGATGATGATGGCGAAGACATTGCCCAGCGCCAGCGCCGGTACCAGGATCGAGATGTAATAGCTGGCCGGCTGTCCCAGCAGCTGCTCGTAGATCTGGCTCATCGGCACGGCGCCTGCCCCCATGCCACCGCCCATGATGGGCAGAGCGATGACCATGACGGCATCCTTGGGCGAGAAGCCCATGATCCAGCCGACCAGCATCGCGAAGAGTGCCGCGAACAGCACCGAGCACAGCAGCGGCAGCGCGAAGCGTGCCCCGACCTTGACCAGCACGCGGGAGTCCATGCCGAGAATGCTGCCGGTGATCAGTGCCGCGATGTAGAAATTCAGAAAGCCGCCGGCCTTCATGAACTCGCTGACGCTGGCCGTGACATCCTGTGGCAGCCAGCCGCTGTAGACCAGCGCTGCGGCACCGAAGATGGCGAGAATCGCTCCGCCTCCCAGGTAGCTGTTGATGATCGGCAGGCGATCACCCAGAAAGCCCAGCAGCTCACCGAGGACCATCATGACCATCAGGGCGCCGATCATGCCGGCCGGCAGGGTATCGGTGGCGATGGCGGCGATCAGGACCAGAAACGACAGGGCGAAGATCGGCAGGGACATGCCGAAGATGCGTGTCTTCAGGTAAGGCGACTCGTCGGCAGGCGTGGCCGTGGCGGTCTGCGAGGAATGTGTCATGCAGGCTCCTTGTCCTGCACTCTGTCGTTGCAGGACCTGTTGTCATGTCCGGATGCGCTGGCGTGGCATCGCGGGATCGGTTGGGACAAGGTGGGACATCATGTCCGCGCAGTGGATGCGCGTCACAGGGAGCTTACGATGTGGCTTTCGAGGGCCAAGTTTTGCGAATTAAAGAAAGCCTTTTGAAACTTATGAAACCGCATGGCGCGGCTCGCTCACGTGCTGGGCGAATTGGCCATGCCACCAAGGGGGCACGTGGACTGTCTGGCGTGTTGCATTCTTCTCAACCCGGACTGAGCGCGCTGACCTCGCTGCTGGCTGCCGGCATGGTGATCGTCAGTCTGCTGGTCGCGGCCTGGCTCTTCAGTGCGCAGCTGGAGCGGACCCAGCATGAGATACAGGGACAGCGCATCGCCGCCCTCGCGCAACGCATCGCGCGACTGCCTGAGGTGCGCGCCACCTTGAGCGAAGCCAACGCCTCGCAGGCAGCGCCTCCTGCCGCGGATAGCCGCCTGGCGGCACGCATCGAGCGGCTGCGCCGCGAGAATGCCGTCGACTTCATCGTGGTGATGCGTCCGGACGGCGTGCGACTCAGTCACCCGGAGCCCGCGCGGATCGGCCAGCCGTTTCAGGGGGGAGACGAGCAACGTGCGCTCGGAGGCGCGGCCTATCTCTCCGAGTCCCGCGGTACGCTCGGCGAAAGCCTGCGCAGCTTTGCCCCGGTGATGGCCTCTGCATCCGATGGCGAAGCGCGTTCCGTCATCGGCGCCGTTGCCATCGGCATCACGCTGGATTCGCTGGGGCGGCGGCTGGCCGATGAGAAGCGTCAGCTGCTGATCGGGCTGGGCATCCTGATGCTGTTCGGCACGCTGGGGGCGCTGGGGCTGGCACGCTATCTGCGCAGACAGCTCAAGGGGCTGGAGCCGGCGGCCATCGCGCGTCTGGTGGAAGAGCATCAGGCGGTGCTGGCCAGCCTGGAAGAGGGCATCATCGTGGTCGACCCCGAGGGGCATGTCACCCTGGTGAATGCCGCGGCGCGCGAGCTGCTGGGGACGGCCCCCGAACCGGGAGAATGCCTTGAGGCGTGGTTGCCCGATACCGGCATGCACGAGTGTCTAGCCGCGCACTCGCCGGTGGCGGAGCAGGACGCGGCTCGCCTGCGTCAGGTCACCCATGATGGGCGGCGATTGTGGGTGCGTTGCCAGCGGGTGCATGATGGCGAGCATCTCATGGGCGGCGTGCTGGTATTGCGTGAGCACGACCGCATGCAGCGCCTTGCCGAGGAGCTGACCGGCGTTCGCCGACAAGCAGAGTCACTGCGTGCCGCGCGCCATGAATTTCGCAATCGGTTGCATGTGTTGTCAGGGCTGACGCAGATGCAGGACCTCGACGGCCTGCGAGATTACCTGGCATTGCTGGTGGAGCGGGAGCTGCCAGCGGATGCCGCGGCCGCCGAGCGCATCGCGGACCCTCTGCTGGCAGGATTGCTGATCGGCAAGCACAGTGAGGCCCGCGAGCGGGGTATCGCGCTCAATGTCGAGCTGGACGTCGAATGGCATCATGCACGGCCCGAGCACCGGGAGATGCCCGGCGCAGCGCTGTCTCAGTCCGAGTTGTCTCAGGCCGAGCTGTCTGAGGCCGTGCTGCCGGTGCTGGAGCGCAGCTTGAGCCATGATCTGGTCAGCGTGATCGGCAATCTGCTCGACAATGCCTTCGAAGCGCTGGAGGAGATGGACGATGCCACACACGCCCCGGCCGTCACTCTGAGCCTGATGCTGGAATCCGTGGGTGAGGCGTCAGAGGCCCAGTTGTCGATCAGCGTGGCAGACAACGGCCCCGGCATGCCGGCGGAGCTCATGGAGACGGCGCACGCGGCGGGGGTAAGCAGTCGTGGTGAAGGTCGCGGGCTGGGGCTGTCGCTGGTACAGGAGATCGTGACCGCGCGCGCGGGAGACTGGCACTTCTACTCGCCCCCGGGCGGCGGCACCCTGGTCGAGCTGACCTTGCCCTGCCAGCGGTCGCCCACTGCGGCGCCCTGAGAGCATTTCACGTCGTTGGACGGCTGCCGTCCAAGACCCCGCATGATCAAGGAGCCTGAGCGCATGCGTGTGCTGATAGTCGAAGACGACCCCATGGTCATGCGTCTCAATGTCGAATACCTCAATCGTATCGATGGCATGCGCCTGGTCGCCCAGTGCGAGGATGTCGCCGCGGCGCTGGAGGTGCTGGCGCAGGAGGCGGTGGACCTGGTGCTGCTGGATGTCTATCTGCGCAGCCGCAGCGGTCTGGAGGTATTGCGCTGGTTGAGACGCCATGCCGCCCCTGACATCCAGGTGATCCTGATCACCGCCGCCAGTGAGGCGGACACGGTGCGCAGCGCGCATGCGCTCGGGGTTTGCGATTATCTGGTCAAACCCTTCAGCTTCGCCCGCTTCCAGCAGGCACTGGCACGGGCACGGCGTGGTCGCCAGCAGCTAGAGAGTCTCGAGGGGGAGATCAGTCAGCAGCAGCTGGACCAGCTGTTCGGCTCGCACATGGCAGTCAGTGGCGCGGTGGGGGCGGTGTCTGATGGCCGCCTGCCCAAGGGCGTGACGGCGGCGTCCCTGGCGCTGGTCGCCGGTGCCATCCAGGCGCTGCCACGCGCTGAGGACAGTTTCACCAGCGAGGCGTTGCTGAGCGCCACGGGCATGTCGCGCGTGACCATCCGCAAGTACCTGCGCCACCTGGCGGCCTGCGGCATGCTCAGCGAGGCCTTCCACTACGGCCAGATAGGCCGCCCCTCCTTCACCTATCAGGTCATCGATCGTCAGGCGCTTGCCAGGCAGTGCCGGCTTCCCTGAAGGGCGTCATCGGAGGGCGAGCCCTGTGTCTCTGCCAGTGCCCACCCACGTCTGCCAGTGTCCACCCATGTCTGCCAATGCCTCAGCGCCGCTGCACGATGTCGCGAATCAGGCGGCGTCCCGGGTGCAGGTGCTCGGCCAGTTCGCGCTCCAGCGGCAGCGGCTCGCCGCACAGCTGTGAGGCGATCAGCTCCGCACACAGCGGTGCGGTGGTGAAGCCGCGTGAGCCATGCGCGGTGGAGAGCCACAATCCCGGTAGATGGGCGCCGCTCAGTGATGGCACGCGCTTTTTCGCATCGAAGGCCATGGCGGCGTAATCCTCACGCCATTGCGCGGCGTCCGGTGCCGGGCCGGCCAGCGGGCTCTTGTCGGGGCTGGCGGCGCGCCAGGCGACACGCCCCTGCCAGGCATCGTCTTCCAGCCTGACGCCACGCGCCCGCTCCCAGGCAGCGACGAAGGCGGGCAGCGCACTGCGCAGCTCGGCGACATTGGCGATGTGATCCGCCTCACGTACCGCCTCATCCTCATCGCGCGGGGCGAAGGTCGCGCCGAAGCTGAGCGTCACGCTGCCGTCGGCGTGACGTTGACAGGGCGAGACATAGCCACCGGCACACACCACGCTGTCGAGCATGGGCAGCCCTGCTGCCTGTTCGGGCGGCACCGTGATCTCGCTGACCTGACCACGAATCGGCTGCAGCGGCAGATGCGCGAGCGGCTCGGGCAGGTGTGTCTGCTCCCCCAGCGCGACGATCAGCTGATCCACTTCCAGACAGCTGCCGTCGCTGGCTTGCAGCTGCCAGCGTGGCGCGCCGTTGCCTGTCTTTCCGCCTTCCTCTCTGCCTTCCTCGGCCCCCAGCGACTGAATGGCCACGATGCGCGCCTGCCGAAAGCTGACGCCCGGTGTGGCGGCGAGGTGCTGGCACAGCGCCTTCGGACGCACCCAGCCCGCGACGGGATAGAAGAGGCCATCGAAGGTGATCTCGCTGCCGGCGATCTGGCTGGCCTGGCCGGCAGTGACCGGCCTGAGCAGCGCCTCGGGCAGCGGGTGATTGTCCGCGAAGCGCTGTTGGCGCTTGCGCTCACGCTCGCTGGTGGCCAGCTGCAGCACGCCGCTGGCGGACCACAGGGTCTGCTCGGGGTCGAGGCTTGCCAGCCAGCGCCGGCTGTATTGCAACGCGGCCAGCTGGAAGCGGCTGGCAGGGTTGGTCTCGGCGGCCAGCTTCACGTAGAGCGCCCCCTGGGTATTGCCGGAGGCCCGCGCACCGGGGGCTTCGGCGTCGATCAGCGTGACCTTCACGCCACGCCGCGCCAGCGCCTCGGCGCAGCTGGTGCCGGCGATGCCAGCGCCAAGTACCGCGACGTGTGTCTCGCGGGAGATGGGCGCCGGCTGGGGCGGCTGCGTCCAGGGCTGTTCCCGGCGCAGCGGATGAAGCACCCCGCGCTGTGCGGGCGATGTCAGCGGGGGCCGGGGCCGGTCATGCTGTCCCTGCCTTTCGGCAAGCCCCATCAGCTCGGCGCGCGCCGCCGAGGTGGCAGCGTCTAGCTCGCCGCAGATCATCTCGCGCTTCATGCCATGGCCGGGCACCTTGCGCCAGGCGAAGCCTGCCGCCCGCAGGCCGCGTCGCACGAAGCCCGCGGCGGTGAAGGTGGCGAAGGTCGCCTCGGGATGCGAGATGCCGGCCATGGCCGCGAACAGCGCCGGTGACCACATTTCCGGATTCTTCGACGGCGAGAAGCCATCGAGGAACCAGGCATCCACGCCTCCTTCGAGGCGTGAGAGGCGCTCGA
Organism: Cobetia sp. BL01; assembly: GCF_056493605.1. Classification (NCBI taxonomy): domain Bacteria; kingdom Pseudomonadati; phylum Pseudomonadota; class Gammaproteobacteria; order Oceanospirillales; family Halomonadaceae; genus Cobetia; species Cobetia sp. BL01. Next base: position 210,795 of record NZ_JBVBEE010000004.1, read on the forward strand.
CGGCATCGCCGAAGTGCAGATCCAGCGTGATGCGCTCATCCAGCCACAGACGATGCACGCCGAGTACCGCAGCCGGCCATTGTGCCACCAGCGGTTTCGCCAATGAGGCGAGATCCGGCCAGGCGGACAGCGCGCGTTCGAGATCCGCGGCACGCATCGGATGCTTTTCCACCGAGACGACATGCAGGCGTGCCTCGGCGGGTGCCGTGGCCAGAAAGCGCTGGGCGGCGCACAGGATATTGAGGCCGGTGCCGAAGCCGGTCTCGCCGATCACGAAGGGGCGCGCTTCCCGCCAGTCACGGAAGCGCTCGCTCAGACGATTGCTGTCGAGGAAGACGTGCACGGTCTCGGCGCGGCCATCGTGGATCGAGAAGTACACATCCCCGTAATCCATGGCCTGTGGGGCCGCGTCATCCCATTCAAGGCGTGCCTCTTCCAGCGCGGCCAGCGGTGCCAGCGGGACCTCCGGCACCACGCCGGGGGCCGTGACAGGGTCGATCGCGCTCGGTGGCGTCGTCGCAGGCTTGCGTGTCATGGCGTTCGGCCTGCCCTTCGGCGCCGCGTCGGACACTGACGATGCGGACGGCTCAGGCGTGGCGGAAGCGGGCTGGCGGGGGGAGGAGGGGCGATCGTTCACGGGCATTCCTGGCAGGAGGTCGAGCGGGAGAGCAGGGCATCAGGGCAGTGGCCGGGCAACGTCTCCAACGCAGACGACGGACAGCCAGGCTGTCCGTCGTCAGGGGGCGAAGCCGCCGGTCAGCGGCCGAGCGGCAGTCAGGACTAGGGCAGTGTCTGCTTGAACGGCTTCACTTCGGCGCTTGCATAGACACCGGCGATGACGAAGGGATCGGCATCGGCCCACTTCTGGGCCTCTTCGAGGGAATCGAACTCGGCGATGATGACGCTGCCGCTGAAGCCGGCGTCTCCCGGTGCTTCGCTGTCGATGGCCGGGTTGGGGCCGGCGATGACCAGACGGCCTGCGGCATTCAGGGCCTCAAGACGTGCCAGATGTGGCGGTCGTGCTGCCATGCGCGCTTCGAGGCTACCTTCGACATCCTGACAGACAATGGAATACAGCATCACGAATCATCCTTATGTGAAGAGGTGGAAGAGGAAGACTCTTCCTGAGGGGCCTGCACCATGTGACGGGACAGATAGACGCCCTGAACGATGACGAACAGCAGTGTCAGGCCAAGCATGCCGAACAGCTTGAAATCGACCCAGATGTCTTCCGAATAGTGGCTGAAGACATAGATGTTGAGGCCGCCCATGGCGAGGAAGAATACCACCCACGCCAGGTTGAGGCGGTGCCAGATGGCACGCGGCAGCTGGATCGCCTTCTCCATCATGCGCTCCACCAGCGGCTTGCCGCCGAACAGCGGCGAGAGCAGGAAGGCGACGGCAAACAGCCAGTTGACCACGGTCGGCTTCCACTGGATGAAGGCGCTGTTGCCGAACAGCACGGTCGCGCCACCCAGCACGACGACCAGCGCCAGCGTGACCAGCTGCATCTTCTCGACACGCTTGTGACGCCAGTAGATATAGAGCACCTGAACGAGGGTGGCAGGGATCAGTACGGCCGTGGCCATGATCATGTCGCCAGTCGTCTTGTAGACGGCGAAGAAGATCACGATCGGCAGAAAGTCGAGCAACATCTTCATGAGAAACACACACTCCTGGACACGACGGCGGTGCCGTCGGGAAGGCAAGGGCTTGTGCGAGTGGTATCCTTTGGCAACCAGCGGCGCACCCTTGCCTGCATGCGTTCATTCTGCCGCCATTGCTGCCTGCTGACAAAGCCCATGTGGCTTCCAGACATATACGGCAGTCAACACTGCCCCTGACGTCCTTGCCGAGGGCTTGCCAGCATGATCGGCAACTCGAGGCTCTGGACGTTCATCCCGAGAGGTTTTCCCGTGTCCGACGTCCTGTCCGACCATCCGCCGACATCCGAGTCGCCCGCTCACCAGCCATCATCGCCACCGCCTGCCCGTCCGGTCCCCCGCGCGCTGCCCCAGCGTTTCGAGACGGACATCGAGGTGCCGGACATCGACCTGCACATGCACTCGACCGCCTCCGATGGCGGCATGGCGCCGGCAGAGCTGGTCGCGCTGGTCGCGCGGCGCGGCGTCTCGCGCATGTCACTGACCGATCACGACAGCATGGAAGGCATCTTCGAGGCTCAGCAGGCGGCGATCGCCCATGGCGTCACCCTGCTGCCGGGCTGCGAGCTGTCCGTGCGCTGGCGCAATCAGACCATCCACCTGGTGGCGCTGATGCCCGAGGGCGCCGGAGACGCGTTGAGCGCCGGCCTCAGGCAGCAACATGATGCACGTGAGCGGCGCAGTCACGAGATCGCCGCGCGCATGGAGAAGCTGGGACTGAGTGATGCCATGCAGCGTGCCCGTGAGCAGGCCACGCTCAGCGGGTCGGGAGACCGCCCCCTGTCGCGGCCGGACTTCGCGCGCGCGCTGGTGGAGGCGGGACTGGCCCGTGATCTTCAGGATGCCTTCAAGCGTCACTTGGGCTCCGGCCAGAAGGGCGACGTCAAGGCACACTGGCCCGAGATGGAAGAGGCGGTGGGATGGATACGTGCTGATGGCGGTGTCGCGGTGATGGCGCACCCGATGCGCTACAAGCTGACCCGCACCAAGCGCGGTGAGCTGCTGCGGGACTTCATCTCTGCCGGCGGTGAGGCCGCCGAGCTGGTCAGCGGCTTCCAGAACATCGACCGTGCGCGTGACCTGGCGCGTCAGCTGGATGAACTGGGCCTCTATGCTTCCGTCGGCAGTGATTTCCACTTCCCCGGGGGGCCGCTGGCACCCGGCAGCATGAGTCCGCCACCGCGCACCAGGGTGCCGCCCGTCTGGTGTCATCCGCGCCTCGCACCCTTTTTTGCGGCCGCCACCGCCACCATGTGATAGAGATGGCTGGACCGGCCTGGCTGACGTGTCGCGTCGTGTCAGGCCGGTCTTGTCGAGAGTTCGCCGAGAATTTGCCGAGAGTTCGCCGAGAATTTGTCGAGAGTTCGCCGAGATCAGTGCGCCAGTGTCCGGCGCACTGTGCTGACGCAAGGAGCGCCGCATGGGACAGTTTTTCCAGATACACCCTGAAAACCCGCAGAAACGTCTTATTGATCAAGCGGTTGCCATCATTCGGCAGGGGGGCGTGATCGCCTACCCGACCGATTCCGGCTATGCACTGGGTTGCCACCTGGGCGAGAAGAAAGCCATCGAGCGCATCAAGCGTCTGCGTGAACTCGATGACAAGCACAACTTCACCCTGATGTGCTCGGATCTGTCGGAAATCGGCACCTACGCCAAGGTGGACAATGCCGTCTTCCGACTGCTCAAGAGCCACACGCCCGGAGCCTTCACCTTCATCCTCCACGCGACCACCGAAGTGCCACGCCTGCTGTTGCATCCCAAGCGTCGCTCCATCGGCGTGCGCGTGCCGGACCATGCCATCACGCATGCCCTGCTGGAGGCACATCACGAGCCGCTGATGAGCGTGACGCTGATTCCGCCGGGCGAGGAGCTGCCGATGACGGACCCGGAAGAGATCCGTCAGCGCTTCGGGCATGCGCTGGATCTGATCATCGATGGTGGGGCCTGCCGCCTGGAGGCCACCAGCGTGGTGGACCTGCGCGACCTGCCGCCCGTCATCGTGCGTGAAGGACGAGGCGACATCTCGAACTTCGTCGAGTGAGGCACGCCGCATGACGCGCGTGGCGAGATGCTCATGACGAGTTGCTCATGACGACGAGAAGCGGATGGTGACATGGCAGGCGAGGTCGTTGAACAGGAATTCAATAACGCTGAGTGTTAATATTCTGCCGTCTTGATAACTCAACGACATACCTATCATACACAGAGGATCATCGATGCCGATCACGTCTTCATCTCAAGCGCGTGTCTCGTTGCTGGCGAGAGCCACCAGGGTCGCGACACTGGCAGGAATCATGGGCCTGGGAGTCGCTCCCGTCAGTCAGGCGGCCGAGACACCCGAGGCAGCGCAGTGTCCGCCGGCAGCATATGCCATGGCACTGCGCTATCAGCAGCAATCGGCGGAAGTCGCGGCCCTGCAGCGTCAGAGCTATGCGCTGGCGACACGTCAGCTGGAGACACTGCTGGCATCTCGTGATGACGAGAAACCTGCCGCGATCATGACCGACCTTGATGAAACCGTGATCGACAACTCCGCGCTGCTGGTGCGTGATCTGAAGGCCTGTCATGACTTCACGGGCTGGGACACCTGGAAGGCGTGGGAGCGAGAGGGCAAGCCGACCCTGATTCCGGGTGCCAGGGAGTTCCTCGAACTTGCCGCATCGCGTGGCGTGGCGATCTACTACGTGTCGGATCGCTACGAGGAGAACAAGGACGCCACGGTCACCACGCTGAAAGCCCTGGGTCTGCCCGGTGTCGATGACGCCCATGTGCGCCTGCTGGGGCCGAGCAAGTCGGTGCGTCGCCAGGCGATCGCGAAGGATCACGACATCGTGATGCAGCTGGGCGACAGCCTGCATGATTTCGCGGATGACTTCTCCGACAAGACGCCCGAGCAGCAGAAGGCGCTCGTCGCGGAGCAGGCGCAGCATTTCGGCAAGGATTGGATCATGTTGCCGAATGCCTCCTACGGCAGCTGGAGTGAGGCCACGCTGACCGCCTGGGACAAGCCCTTCTCTGACCGCTAGCCCTTGCCGGCTTCCGGCTGAATGACAACGCCCCCGGACCTTGCGGTCTCGGGGGCGTTGTCATTTCCGAGGCGTTGTCATTTCCGAGGCGTTGTCGTGTGCCGAGTGACACTCGGCCTCGTCAGCTGCGATCGCGGTCGGGGGAGTCGTCGCCTGGGGAGGCGGTTTCCTCCTTCGCTGGCGGCTCGGCGTCGGGCTCAGGTCCGGGTTCTGGGTCTGTCTCAGGCTCTGGTTCAGGCTCTGGCTCGCGTGGGTCACGCGTGTCTTCATCCAGCCAGGTGCCGCAGAACTTGCAGTACTTGGCATTGCGATCATGGCCCTCACGGCCACAGCCGGGGCAGGCTTCATCGCTGGTCTGCTGCATGCGCAGGCCGTTGAGCACCTCGGCCGAGAACACGCCGGTGGGCACGGCGAGAATCGAATAGCCCAGTATCATCATCATCGCCGAGATGAACTGGCCCAAGGGCGTGATGGGGGCGATATCGCCGTAGCCCACCGTGGTCAGCGTCACCACCGCCCAGTAGAGCGCCTTGGGGATGGAGGTGAAGCCGGCTTCCGGGGGTTCTATCAGATAGATCAGGGCGCCGAACACCGTGATGATGCTGAGTACGGTGATGAAGAACAGCAGGATCTTGCGACGACTGCGCGCGAGAGCCTCGACCAGCATGCGACCTTCGCCGACGAAGGCCATCAGGCGCAGCACGCGGAACAGCCGCAGCACACGCAGCACGCGCACCACCAGCAGTGCCTGCGCCCCCGGAATCAGCAGCGAGAGCCAGGTCGGGGCGATCGACAGCAGGTCGAGCACGCCGTAGAAGCCCTTCGCCCAGGTGCCGGGGTGTTTGAGGCAATAGAGGCGTACTGCGTATTCCAGCGTGAACAGCAGGGTGAAGGTCCATTCCAGGATACGGAACAGCTCCCCATGGCGGGCATTCAGCGATGGCACGCTATCGAGCATCACCACGGCGACGCTGGCGAGAATCATCGCGACCAGCGCGATATCGAAGGCCTTGGCCGCCTTGGTGTCGGACTCGAAGATCCAGTGGAATAGCCGGGCGCGCAGCCTGCCGCTGGCCGGCTCGAAATCGCTGGAGCGAGGGGGGGCGGTGGCAGATTGTGACGTACTGCCGTATTCGTTGGCCGGCCCTTGGCGTTCAGGCATGCGGGCTTCCTTGACTGGCGTCGCAGCGCCGGGGCGGGCTGCGACGCGATGGTGGGGGCAGGGCAGGTGAGGGCGCGATGGCCAGGCGCTCAGCGAGCGATTTCACCGGGGTCTCTCAATGAGCTGTCTCAACGAGCTTTCTCGATGAGCTGTCTCACTGAGCTTTTAATGAGCTGCCTCACTGGCCTCGGCTGCGCAATGCCGCCAGCAGCGACAGGCTGTGCTGACCGAAGACCGCTGTCATCCAGCTGTCTGGCGTGCCCTGCTCACGGGATTCGCTCAGCGCCTCCGTCAGCGCCACCGCATGGACATGACCGGGATGCTGACTGGCGGCCAGGCGCGAGGCCAGGGCCGAGAAGGCGGCCAGGGCGTGATCGTGCCAGCGCATGTCATCTTGCTGCTGGCGGTCGGCATGTGCATCCAGGGCATCGATGGCCGCGGCGAGCAGGGCATTCGTGTCGGTGGTATCCAGCGTCTTCTCGTGCCATTCGCCATCTCTGAGTGCGGCACCGCGGCGTGCCTTGCTGGCATCTGCCGGGCGCAGGGCCAGTCGGCTGGCCAGGGATTCCGCCAGCGCCCACAGCACCCCTTCGCGCTGCTCGGCGCTCAGGTCGTCACCGCCAGTGAGTTCCAGTTCGATCTCGCGGATGTGCGTTTCCCGACCTGCTGCCTTCACGTGGCCGAGATCCAGCGCCATCTCGACGCCGACACTCGCCGTCTGGCCATCCTGCGTCACCGTCAGCTCCAGCTGCCAGGCATGACGTTCGAAATCCGTGCTGAAGGTAGGGGCGAGGGCGCCGAGCAGGTGCTCACGCGGACCTTCCTCAAGCGCCTGCAGAGGGGGAAGGCCGCGCAGGCCATCGAGATCGAGGCCTGTCTGGCCATCGGGCAGCGCCCATTCCCACTCGCCGCGCGAATGCAGGCCGCCATGGCTTTCGCCACTGGTCTTGAGGGTCTGGCGCAAGGGGCCCGGACTGTCGGCATCCTCTCCACTGCGGCGCAGGCGCAATGCCATCTTGGCGCGTTCCAGTGCATGCTCAGGCGTGTCGAAATAGGTATTGGCCAGCCAGCGACGACGGGGCGTGGTGCCAGCCAGTTCCGCGATGTCCGCAAGACGTTCCAGAATCGCCGTGCGTCCGAGGCCGCTGTGGGTCAGCGCCAGCTTGAGTTCGATTTCCTGCGCCATGACGACGGCACTCCCTGTACGAGAAGATGAAGAATGAAGATGGCCGGGCATGGATGACGACAGCGATACGAGGACGCTGGCTGCCTGTCCGAGATCCCGGAACAGGCAGCCCCCGGCGGCTTCATGCTCGCGCCTGTCCCTTGCCAAGGCAAGCTCAGAGCGTGTCGCCAGCCTTCCCACGCAGGTGATTCGTCAGCAGAATCACAGTGATATGACAGTATCGTGACATTTGTGTGACATGAATTGCCTGCCGCCAACTCCTTGGTTATATTATGAACAATGTAATCAGTCAGCGACCCCGCGTCCTGTCACTACATGACAATCTCTCCTCTGGAATCCTTCGAGTTCCCCCCGACTGCCGCTGATGTTGCGTGAAGTACAACAGCATGGCGGTATCGTGTCGTTACGATGAAAGTTATGTGATCGTCACAAAGGCTTTGCTACACTCCGCGCGTCAATCCTTAACGCCGACGGCCACTATGGTAACGACCAACCCTTTCTCTTCGATGTTCGGGCGCTCGCCTTTCAAGGCGCTGCACACCCACATCATCAAGACAGACGACTGTGCCCAGCACTTGCTGACCTTCTTCGACGCCTGCGAACAGGGTGATTGGGATCAGGCGGCCAGCATTCGTCAGACCATCAGCAAGCTGGAGCGTGAAGCGGACGAACTGAAGACGCAGCTGCGTCTCAATCTGCCCAATTCGCTGTTCCTGCCGGTATCCCGTTCCGACCTTCTCGAGCTGATCCATGTCCAGGATTCCATCGCGAACGTCACCAAGGATATCGCCGGCATCATGCTGGGTCGCCACATGCAGATACCCACCGCGCTGGTGCCCGCCATGCGTGAGTATCTGAAGACTGCGGTCGAATCGGTCTGCCAGGCGCGCCGTGCGCTGGGCGAGCTGGAAGATCTTGTCGAGTCCGGCTTCGGGCGCAACATGAGCGAGCTGGTCGACAAGCTGATCAATGAGCTGCATGAGCTCGAGAAGCAGTCCGACGAACAGCAGATCGCGATCCGCCAGACCCTGTTCTCGCTGGAAGCCGCTCTGCCACCGGTCGACGTGATCTTCCTCTACAAGATTATCGACTGGGTCGGCGATGTCGCCGATCAAGCTGAAAAGGTCGGTACCCGACTGCAGATCCTGATGGCGCGCTAAGCGCTGTCAGGACGTCCTGCCATCTGCTCAAGAGTTCCCTAATGTCCATCATTGCTCAATACGGCGATGTGCTCGTCATCCTTGCCTGCGTATTCGGTTTCTTCATGGCGTGGGGTGTAGGCGCGAACGATGTCGCCAATGCCATGGGTACCTCGGTTGGTTCCAAGGCCATTACCATCAAGCAGGCGATCGTCATCGCCGTGATTTTCGAATTCCTCGGTGCCTGGCTGGCTGGTGGTGAAGTCACCGATACCATCCGCAAGGGCATCATCGACCCGTCACTGCTGATCCAGAATCCGCAGTTCCTGGTCTACGGCATGCTGGCATCACTGCTGGCCGCCGGTATCTGGCTGCTGATCGCGTCCATGAAGGGCTGGCCGGTCTCCACGACCCACTCCATCGTCGGTGCCATCGTCGGCTTCGCGGCGGCGGGTCTCGGCGTGGATGCGGTCGAGTGGCCCAAGGTCGGTCAGATTGCGGCCTCCTGGCTGGTCTCGCCGCTGCTGGCGGGCTCCATCGCCTTCGTGCTGTTCAAGTCCGTGCAGACGCTGATCTTCGACAATGAAGACCCGTTCGCGGCCGCCAAGCGCTATGTCCCGATGTACATGTTCCTGGTCGGCTTCATCATCTCGATGGTGACCATGGTCAAGGGCCTCAAGCATGTCGGGCTGCACCTGAGCTTCGAGTCCAGCCTGCTGCTGGCCGTCGTCATCGGTGCCATCGTGATGGGGATCGGCGTGCTGATGGAGCGCAAGGTCGCGCGTTCTCGCCTCAAGGAGAAGAATCGCGCCACCGGTGATGATTTCGACTTCAGCGGCGTCGAGAAGGTCTTCGGCCTGCTGATGATGTTCACCGCCTGTGCCATGGCCTTCGCCCACGGCTCCAACGACGTGGCCAACGCGGTCGGTCCGCTGGCAGCCATCATCAGTGTCGTCGATTCCGCCGGTCAGATCGGCGCCAAGGCCAGCATGCCCTGGTGGGTGCTGGTGCTGGGTGGCGGCGGTATCGTCGTCGGCCTGGTCACCTATGGTCGCCGCGTCATCGCCACCGTCGGTACCGGCATCACCGAGCTGACCCCGTCTCGTGGCTTCGCGGCCACCCTGGCGGCGGCCTCCACCGTGGTGCTGGCCTCCGGCACCGGCCTGCCGATCTCCACCACCCATACCCTCGTCGGTGCGGTGCTGGGGGTAGGTCTGGCACGCGGCATGGCAGCGCTCAACCTGCGCGTGATCGGCACCATCGTAATGTCCTGGCTGATCACTCTGCCGGCCGGCGCGATCCTGTCGATCCTGTTCTTCTTCATGTTCAAGGGCATGTTCGGCTAAGCCGACGCATGGTTCAGAGCTGAATTGGAAAAACGAGAAAGGCGACCTTCGGGTCGCCTTTCTCGTGTCTGAACGGTATGTTAATCAGCATGTGATGAACTGGAGTATTTACCTTGCCTACGCTGGTTTGAATCGTAGTTCTTGTAGGTCGTCATCCAGACCCGTACGTGGCTTCAATCTCTCTTGTCGACAAGGATTCGCTGATGAAGACTATTGGTCTGTTGGGAGGAATGAGTTGGGAATCCACCGTCAGTTATTACAGCGCTATCAATCGCGAAATCAATGCGCGCCTGGGCGGTCTTCATAGCGCGATGATCTGCTTGCAGAGTGTGGATTTCAGTATCATCGAAAGCTATCAGCATGCGGGTGAGTGGGACAGGACGGCTGCCATCCTTGCAGAGTCAGCCAAGGCAGTAGAGGCCGGAGGGGCTGAGTGTCTGGTGATCTGCACGAATACCATGCACAAGGTTTTCGCAGAGATAGAGACTGCGATTTCCATCCCTGTCATCCATATTGCGGATGCCACGGCAGCGAAGATGCTCGGCGACGGCATCAAGAACGTCGGACTGCTGGGCACGCGTTTCACCATGGAGCAGGATTTTTATAAAGGCCGCCTTGCCGAAAAGTTCGGTATTGACGTCGTCGTTCCGGCAGAAGACGAACGCCAGCTGGTACATAAGATAATTTATGATGAATTGTGCAAGGGCGTCATCAGGCAGGAATCCCGCGAGGTATTTCTGGCTGTGATCGCGGACTTGTATCAACAAGGCGCTGAGGCGGTAATTCTGGGGTGTACCGAGATATCGTTATTGGTTGAGCAAGCTGATACTGATGTTCCGCTCTATGACACTACGGCGATTCATGCGCTTGAAGCTGTCGATTTTGCATTGGCAGAGTGACGCGGGCAGTGAAGGGCGGTCGCCTTTCTCGTGTCTGACACATGGATGTCAGGGGCACCGCTCGCCGTGCAGGCTGCGGCGCTGATATGATGATTCATGGGCATGCCTGACATGCCATTTTCCCTCTCTCCTGCCCGGAGCTGGCTCTTGAACACGCGTTTCCCCTTCGCGGACTGGTTTCGCAACTCCTCTCCCTATATCAATGCCCATCGTGGCCGTACCTTCGTCATTCTGATCGAGGGCGATGCCCTGTCCTCGTCACGACGAACGCAGTTGATTCAGGATCTGGCGTTGCTGCACACCCTCGGCGTGCGACTGGTGGTGGTGTTCGGCGTGCGTCCGCAGGTCAGGGAAGCACTGGAGGGAGTGGGAATCGAGGCCGAGCGTCATCAGGGACGTTGGGTCGTCACCCGTGACATCCTCGCGCATCTGGAGCAGCAGGTCGCCACGTTGCGCCTGCGCCTGGAGGCCAGCCTGTCGCTGGGGTTGCCCAATACCCCGCTGCATGGTGTCGAGCTCTCCGCCGTGTCGGGCAATCTGGTGATGGCCAAGCCGCTGGGCGTGCGAGAGGGCGTCGACTTCCTGCACGGTGGCGAGGTGCGTCGGGTGCGCAGCGAGGCTATCCAGGGGCTGCTTTCCCAGCAGGCCATCGTGGTGCTGCCGCCGCTGGGCTTCTCCAGCACTGGCGAAGTCTTCGACCTCGATGCGGCCGAGGTGGCCGAGCACGCGGCCGTGGCGCTGGCCGCCGACAAGCTGATCCTGCTGGGAGAAGGGGAGGGGCTGTTCGATGAGCATGGCGTACTGTTGCGTCAGCTCAACCCTGAGCAGGCCGCCGCCCTGGCACCGCCACGTGAGGATGACAGCGAACTGTCTCGTCATCTGGCCGCGGCCTGTGGTGCGGCGCGGCGCGGCGTCGGTCGCACTCACCTGCTCAGCTGGCGGGATCGCGATGCGTTGCTGGGCGAGCTGTTCACCCGCGACGGGATCGGCACCATGATCACCCGCCAGGGCTACGAACAGCTGCGCAAGGCACGCCTGGAGGATGTCGGAGGATTGCTGGCATTGCTGGGGCCGCTGGAGCAGCGCGGAATCCTCGTCGCTCGCTCGCGTGAACGCCTCGAGCACGAGATCGACGACTATGTCGTGCTCGAGCGTGACGGCATGATCATTGGCTGTGCAGCCCTGCATGTCAGTCGTGACGCTGCCATGGGTGAGCTGGCCTGCGTGGCCGTGCATGATGACTACCGTCGTGGCCAGCGGGGTGAGCAGCTGCTGGCCGAGATCGAGGTGCGTGCACGGCGTGGTGGCCTCACGCATCTATTCGCGCTGACCACGCATACCCTGCACTGGTTCATCGAGCACGGCTTCGTGTCGGCCGGCCTGGATGACCTCCCGCCGATGCGACGAGAGATCTACAACTCCGCGCGCAATTCCAAGGTGCTGATCAAGGCGCTCTAGTCACGACCCAAGCACGTGGCGCTCAAGACGCTTGCCGTCGCCCTCAAGACTCTCGACCCCCGTCAGCCGCCTGAACTTTCAGGTGACTGACGGGGGTCTTGTGCATGATGCGCGGGAAATTCCGGCAAGATGCCGCGCTTCTGGCTCGATGTCGCACTTCTGGATCGATGCCGCACTTCTGGATCGATGCCGCGCTTCTGGATCGATGCCGCGCTTCTGGATCGATGTCGCACTTCTGGATCAGTGAGTGGCGCGATGTCTTGCAAAGGAGACGTTTCAATTGATTGATATGGAAGGAGAAAATCGGATACCAACGATAACTGTTGGCATTTTGCGACGAAAAGGACGTGTATTTTATCGTTTCACGTCTCGTGCGTGGGAATCCACGCCGATGCCGGTTTTTGTGTCTTTGCAAGTCATTGTTTTTGAATGTGTTTTGCGGTTATTGGCACGGCATTGGCAATAGTCATGTTGAGCACGAGGGAGTGCCCATGAAAATGGACATTCTCTCCGGCCTTCCAGCGATGACGGTACTCACTACCCTGTGCGCTCCGTGATCGCTGACAGGCCAAGCGTCTGCTCCACGCGATGTGTGACTTCAGGTTGCGATGAGACAGGTACGGCCCCCAGAGGGCATGGAAAGTATCTTTAGGGCAAGGATGCCCGGGCATGGATGCCCGATACTGGATGCGGTGATGCTTGATCCGTCACCGCCATCCCCGGAATTCAGGTGAGCGCCGGGAAGTGCCCGGCGAGCGCCGCAAGCATTGCGATGCATCGCCCCCCTGTGATGTATCCGATAGGGAGCTCGGACCCTGTCCGAGGCGAGTGTCAACTGACCTGGAACGACCACCAGGTGGCACTGGCGACTCCCGGGCCAGCGACAGGCAGACCACCTGTCAGGCCCAGCAATCACGATGGAGGTCTGCTCTCCAGGTAACAGGCATTCGTCGTGATGACTGACCCTTCAGTTCCCTGCGTACTTGGGCCGGCTCTTGCCGGCCCTCTTTTTGTGCGTTTCACGAGGATGGGTCAAGTGAATCATCCACGACACCTGCCCGGGCGCGGTTTCTGTCGTCGAGCGGGGATGAATTAAATCAGAATCATATTGATTAACGAACTGGCAACCGCGATGGGCGCTGGCGAACTCTGGTATCCTTGGAAGACGTGATTCGATGATGACCACCCCTTTCCTGCATAGAGTTCTTTCAATGGCCTCCAAGGTGACACGGCACTGGCGCCCCCGCTCTCTGCTTCAATTGGTATTGATGGCATTCATGGTGGTGATGCTGCCGATTGCAGTGCTGATGTTCCAGGCGGGTCAGGCACTCTCCGAGCTCTCGGAGCTGGCCGATGTCAGCGCTCGCCAGGCGGTTGACCAGACTCGCCGAGCCCGCACCCTGACCAATCTCGCCGTCGAGATGGAGCGCAGCGCACGCCAGTACGCGGTGCTGGAAAATCCGGATCTGATGAAGATCTACGCTGACAAGGCCAGTGCCTTCCGCGAGCTGCTGGACGAGCAGGCGCGCCTGCTGGGCGAGGGAGACCCGCGCGTCAGCGAACTCAAGGGCTCACTGTCGCAACTCGAGCGCATGCCCGAGATGAGCGTGGCGCAGGTCAGCAGTCATCTCGAGGACTTCGGTCCCTTCTCCATCCAGGCCAGCGGCCTTCTGAACTCCACCCGTGAACTCGTCGATGCCCGCATCGAGGGCATTCGTGCGCGCGCCTCCCAGGTGAAGACTCAACTGTGGTGGCAGACGGCCGCGCTCGTCTCCATCAGCCTGTTGCTGATGCTGTTCTTCACCTGGCTGATCATTCGTCCCATCCGTCAGCTGGAGCGGCGCATCAATGGTCTCGGCAGCGGCACCGACCGAGAGGGTCCGCTCATCAAGGGGCCCGCCGAGCTGGTCCAGCTGGGTGAGCGTCTCGACTGGCTGGCGGCACGCCTGGATGAGCTGGAAGAGCAGAAGCAGCAGTTCCTGCGTCACATGTCGCATGAGCTCAAGACACCGCTGGCCAGCATCCGTGAAGGCACCGGGCTGTTGATCGATGAGGTCGCCGGTCCGCTCAGCCCGCATCAGATGGAAATTCTTGGCCTGCTGGATGACTCCAGCAAGGAATTGCAGAAGCTGATCGAGCAGCTCCTGGACTACAATCTGCTGCAACACAATCAGGGGCTCGAACGTAGCCGCTTCGATGTGCACGAAGTCTTCAAGGAAGTGCTGTCAAAGCACCGCCTGGCACTGGAGAAGAAGGGCATGCGCGTGCACCTGCCACCCGCCAGCCTCAGCTGGGAGGCGGATCGTCCGCGTACCGGCCGGATTCTCGACAACCTGATCTCCAACGCCATCGCCTATGGGGAAGATGGCGGCGATCTATGGCTGAGGGCGCGCAAGGAGCGTCGCCAGCTGGTGATCGAGGTCGCCAACAGCGGCGAACCGATCGCCCCGAAGGACCGCGATCACCTGTTCCAGCCCTTCTATCAGGGCGCGGTGAAGCGCAAGGGGCCGCTCAAGGGCTCCGGTATCGGTCTTTCGGTGGCCGCTGACAGTGCTCGCGCCCAGTTTGGTCAACTGGCGCTGGTGGAGGACGCCAAGGCCGACGTCTGTTTCCGCCTGACCTTGCCGACCCCCAGCCGCTCACCCTCCTCTGGTCAGGAAGGTGAGCAGGTCCTGCTGGGTGGTGACAGTGCACCCCATACCACATGAAATGGCACCCGAGAGTGCCATCAGACACGCAAGGAAGAGAAGTGATGAAGGGTCAACGACTGTTGACGGGAATCACCACCGGCATGCTGGTCAGCTTGCTCAGTGCCTGTGGCGCCCTGTCGAATATCACCTTGCCGGGCAACGAACACGTCGCCGATACTCCCAGCGTTCAGGACAGCTGTCATGGGGCGGGCGATCTGCCCGATTTCAAGGAAGGAAACTGCCTGCTGGATGAGTGGGTCGCCTTTGCGCTGCAGGCTCAACGCGGCAACGATCAGTGGCGCGACAGCACCCTGATGCAGCTGGAAGGCAACCGCCATGACCGTCGTCTGGCGCGTGCCATCGTGCTCAGCTGGGGAGACGAGTCCGATTGGGAACTGGCCTCTGACCTCTACAAGGCGGACCTGCCCACCGCGCCGAGTCGTCTGCAGCCGCTGCTGCGCCAGTGGCTCAACGGGCTGGAGGAGCGTCGCGGCCTGATCGCGGATCGCGACAAGAGCGAAGGCGTCCGCCGCAAGCTGAGTGCCGAGAACGCCCAGCTCAGCAAGAAGCTCGAGGCGCTGACCGCCATCGAGGAAGCCATCAATTCTCGCCGTCAGACCACGCCCTGAATCCGATGCCGGGCGTGTCTGGCCACGAACTGTCATTGGCCCAACCGGCTGCATGACGCAAGACTGTGCGGGACTGACGTCGGAGGGATTTCCGAGCGACAGGCCCGCAAGGAGAGTTAGTGTGAAATACGCTCAAGCGCATATTCTGCTCGTGGATGACGATGCAAGTCTGCTCAAGCTGCTCGGCATGCGTCTCGAAAGCCGTGGCTTCAAGGTCACCACCGCCAGTAGCGGCCGTGAGGCGCTCAGCCGTCTGGAGGCGGCGCGTCCTGACCTGGTGCTGTCTGACCTGCGCATGGATGAGATGGATGGCATGGCGCTGTTCGGCGAGCTGCAGAAGCGTCAGCCGGGCATGCCGGTCATCCTGCTCACGGCGCATGGCTCGATCCCGGATGCCGTCAGTGCCACTCGTCAGGGTGTGTTCAGCTTCCTGACCAAGCCCGTCGACAAGGATGAGCTGTTCGCGGCCATCGACGAGGCGCTGGCCCAGGCACCGCCCGTAAAGGAGGGTGACGATGCCTGGCGTGCCGGCATCATCACGCGTTCCCCGCAGATGGAGCAGATTCTCGAGCAGGCACGCATGGTCGCGGCTTCCGATGTCAGCGTGCTGGTCACCGGCCCGTCCGGCTCCGGCAAGGAGCTGATGGCCAAGGCCATCCACAACGCCAGCCCGCGTGCCTCGCGTCCCTTCGTCGCCATCAACTGCGGCGCGCTGCCGGAGCAACTGCTGGAAAGCGAGCTGTTCGGTCACGCCAAGGGCTCCTTCACCGGTGCGGTCAGCGCGCACCAGGGCCTGTTCCAGGCGGCGGATGGCGGTACCCTGTTCCTCGATGAGATCGGCGACATGCCGCTGGCGTTGCAGGTCAAGCTGCTGCGTGCGCTGCAGGAGCGTCAGATCCGCCCGCTGGGCTCCACGACGTCGGTGCCCATCGATGTGCGCATCATCTCCGCCACGCACCGCAACCTCGACAAGGCGATGCATGACGGCGACTTCCGCGAAGATCTCTACTACCGCCTCAACGTGGTCAATCTGAAGCTGCCCGCCCTGCGCGAGCGTGCCGAGGATGTGCCGCTGCTGGCCAAGTACCTGATCAGCCAGGCGGCTGCCCGCCACAAGCCGTTCGTGAAGGGCTTCTCGCCGGAAGCGCTCAATCTGCTGGCCTCCAGTGCCTGGCCGGGCAACGTGCGTCAGCTGGTCAACGTGGTCGAGCAGTGTGTCGCGCTCACCAGCTCCTCGATGATTCCGGAAGCGCTGGTCTCCCAGGCGCTGGCCGCGGAAGAGAACGCCTTGCCGTCCTTCTCCGAGGCGCGTGCCGGTTTCGAGCGCAGCTATCTGATCAAGGTGCTCAAGATCACCGAAGGCAACGTGACCCAGGCCGCGCGGATCGCCGGGCGCAACCGCACCGACTTCTACAAGCTGCTGGGACGTCATGATCTGGAGCCGGGCGCCTTCAAGCCGGGCGCCGAGCAGGGACCGCCTGACTTTTGATCCAGCGCGCCCGAAGCTGCGCGAAAGGCGTAAGGTCAAAAGCGATCCAGCGCGCCCGAAGCTGCGCGAAAGGCGTAAGGTCAAAAGCGATCCAGCGTGCCCGAAGTCACGCGAAAGACCAGGGTCAAGACCTGCGTAGCCGTTCACGCGTGTCAGTGTGAGTGGTGCGCAAGGCGAGTGATCAAGAGCGGTCCGGTGTATCTGACGTGAGCCGCCCATGAAAAAGCCCCGTTACCGGTTCCGGTAGCGGGGCTTTTTTCGGTCTGGCGGCGCATCAGTGCCGATCAGGTACTCAGGGCCTGGGCTTGTAGCGGCGCTTGACCTCGACGGCCAGACGGCCCTCGCCGAGGCGGATCGAGAGCATCTCGCCGGGCTGGGTCTGATGGGCGGCGCGGATCACCTTGCTGTCGTCCGCTGCCGGCGTCTGGCTGCCGCCGACGCGCTCGACGATGGCATAGCCGCGGTTGAGCACGTTGAGCGGGCTGACCGCGTTCAGTGCGCGCATCGCGCCCTCCAGTCGCTCACGATCCGCTGCCAGCCGGCGCGGCAGGGCATTGTCGACGCGTGGTGTCAGCATCGCCAGCTGCTGGCGATGGCGCTGGATGTCACGTGCGGGGCTGGCCTGCTGCAGGCGGCGGGTCAGCTGGTCGGCCTTCTGCTGCTCACTGGTCATGCGCATGCGCACTGCGGCGTGCAGGCGGCGCTCCAGTTCACGGGCTTGCTGGCGCTGGGCCTGCAGCTCGCGCGCCGGATGGCGCAGGCGCGAGCGGGCGTGATCCAGTCGCTGTGCCGCCTGATCGAGCCGTCCGCGCTGAGCACGCCACAGGCGCTGCGTGAGGGCAGCCAGCTGCTGCACCTGGGCACGTTGATCCGGATACAGCGCCTCGGCGGCGGCGGATGGCGTGGGCGCGCGCAGGTCGGCGGCCAGTTCCGCCAGTGTGGTGTCAGTCTCATGGCCGATGGCCGCCACCACCGGCAGGCGCGAGTGGAAGATCGCGCGCGCCAGATGCTGGTCATTGAAGGCCCACAGGTCTTCCAGGCTGCCGCCGCCACGCGTGATCAGCAGCGCATCACAGTCGCTGTCGCGATTGGCCATCGCCACCGCGCGAATCAGCTGTGGCACCGCCTGCGGCCCCTGCACGGCGACCGGCAACACGCTCAGATGCGCCTGGGGCCAGCGCTTGCGCGTCACCGCGATCACGTCCTGCAGCGCCGCGCCGGTGGCGGAAGTGATCACGCCCAGATGGCGCGGCGGATGGGGCAGGGCGCGCTGATTGGCGAACACGCCCTCGGCCGCCAGTTGCTCCTTGAGGCGCGCCAGTCGCGCCAGCCACTCCCCCAGCCCCGCCTGCTGCAATGCCTCGACGATCAACTGATAGTCGCCGCGCGCCTCGAACAGTGACACCTTGGCGCGCACTCGCACCCGGTCACCATCCTTGGGCTTCTCGCGCAGAAACTGGGCACGGCTCTTGAACAGCGCACAGCGCACCTGGGCGTTGTCATCCTTGAGCGTGAAGTAGCAGTGGCCGGAGCGTGGCTGCGAGAACCCCGAGATTTCCCCCTCGATCCAGAGCTCCCCCAGGCCTCGCTCCAGCAGGCCCTTGGCCTCGCGGTTGAGCTGGGTCACGCTGATGGCGTTGGCGGCAGACGAGGTTTCGAACACGCGACATTCCTTGTATGGGAGCGAGTGAGGGCGCGGGGCGGAAGCTTGGCCGAGTGAGGTGGACATGATGCCACAGGCGATGGCTCTGCCACCAAAAAGCCCCCGCACTCCTGAAGGAGAGCGGGGGCTTGGGGATTGCCACAGAGAGGGTCTGGATCAGGCTGCCTGAGTCTTGCGCTTGCCGAGTCGAGCAGGAACGGCCCGAGCAGCAGCACCAGTGAGGCCAGCCACAGGCCCTGTGAGATGCCGGATTGCCACAGGATGCTGCTGTCCCCGCCGCTGATGGCCAGGGCGCGACGCAGGTTCTCTTCCATCAGCCCGCCGAGCACGAAGCCCAGCACGATGGTGGCCAGCGAGAAATTCAGCTTGCGCAGCAGGTAGCCCAGCACGCCGATGCCCAGCATCAGATAGATGGCTCCCATGTCGGAATGCAGCTGATAGACCCCGACGAAGGACAGGATGACGATGCCCGGCACCAGTGCCCAGCGCGGGATGGTCAGCACGCGAGCGAAGAAGCCGGCCAGCGGCAGGTTGAGCAGCAACAGCACGATGTTGCCGATATAGAGTGAAGCGATCAGGCCGCCCGCGACCTTGGGATGCTCGCTGAACATCATCGGGCCGGGCGTGATGTTGTAGAGCATCAGGGCGCCCAGCAGCACGGCGGTGGTGCCGGAACCCGGGATGCCCAGAGTCAGCATCGGCACGAAGGAACCCGCCGCGGATGCGTTGTTGGCGGCTTCCGGCGCGGCCAGGCCGCGCATGTCGCCGGTACCGAAGGTGTTGTGCTTGTCGCTGACGCGCTTTTCGGTGGTGTAGGAGACGGCACCCGCCACCGAGGCACCGGTGCCCGGCAACACCCCGATCAAAAAGCCGAGCAGGCCGGAGCGCAGCATCGCGCCCTTGCAGTAGAGAATTTCCTTCATCGTCACGAAGACGCGGCCGATGACAGGCAGGGCGCCGGTCTTGCCATGCTGCAGGCGGCTTTCCAGCATCAGCAGGATTTCACTGATCGCGAACATGCCGATGATCAGCACCACGAAGTCGATGCCGTCGTAGAGGTCGGGGATATCGAAGGTGAAGCGCTGGATACCGGTGCCGGAATCGACGCCGACGGTGCCGATCAGCACGCCGAGAATGGCGCCCAGCGCCGTCTTGACCGGGTCCTTGCCCATCATCACCGACATGGACGCGAAGGCGAATACCATCATGGTGAACAGTTCCGCCGGACCGAACTGCACGGCCACCTTGGCCAGCAGCGGGGCGAACAGGGTCAGACCCAGGATCGCGATGCTGGCACCGACGAAGGAGCTGATCGCCGAGATGCCCAGTGCCGGTCCCGCCAGGCCCTGCTTGGCCAGTGGATAGCCGTCGAGGGTGGTCATCACGGCGCCGGCATCCCCCGGCACGTTGAGCAGAATGCTCGACATCCGGCCGCCGTATTCGGCACCGGTATAGATGCCTGCGAGCAGAATCAGTGCCGATTCCGCCGGCAGGCCGAGGGTATAGGCCAGCGGCATCAGAATGGCGATGCCGTTGATGGGGCCGATGCCCGGCAAGGCACCGAACAAGGTGCCCAGCAGTGCGCCACTGAAGGCCAGGCCAAGGTTGAGTGGCGTCAGTGCGACGCCAAAGCCCTGGAGGATGAAATCAAACATGAGAAAGCCCTCTCGGAATCAGGAAAACCACAGCCCGGTCGGCAGCGAGATTTCCAGTACGGCGGTGAACAGCACGTAGCTTGCGCCGGCCATCAGCACCCCGGTCACGCAGGCAGCGCGCCAGCGGGCACCGAACAGGCGGGCGATGGCGGTGATGGCGGCGACGGCCGTGATGGGGTAGCCGAGGCGCACGAAGAAGAAGGCGAAGGCGATCAGGATCACCATCACCAGCCCCAGTTGCAGCATCACGCTGGCGGATGGCCAGTCACCTTCCGGGCCGGGGCGCAGGATCAGCACCAGCGAGAAGATGGCCATCAGGATCGAGAGGCCGATGGGAAAGGCCTTGGGGCCTACCGGGTCGTAGGCGAAGGGCACTTCGATATTCAGGGACTGGGCGACGATGAACGCCGCCAGTCCCATCAGGGCGAAGCCCAGGATGCGATCGGCGGCGAGTCTCATTTTGTCAGTCCCACTTCCTTGGCGAGGGTCTTGAAGTCGGCGACCTGGCCTTTCACGTAATCGTCAAAATCCGCGCCGAACTTCTGGATCGGGAACAGACCGCGCGCTTCACGGATCTCGGCGAATTCCGGTTTTTCGCTCAACTGCTTGAGGCGTTCGACCCAGGCGTCGTAGTCGGCATCGCTGACGTCCTTGCCCATGTAGTAACCACGCCAGATCGGCCAGGTCACGTCATAGCCCTGTTCGGCAGCCGTGGGAATCTCGGCGAAGGCGCCGTCCATGCGTTCTTCGGACAGCGCGGCCAGTACGCGAATCTTGCCGCTGGAAAGCTGGGACTTGAGCTCGGACAGATCACCGGTATAGACCTTGATGTGATTGCCCAGCAGTGCCGCCAGGGCTTCACCACCGCCCTCGAAGGACACGTAACGCAGCTTGCGCGGCGAGACATCGATGGACTTGGCGATCAGCGCGGCCTTCATCCAGTCCTGGCTGCCGATGGTGCCGCCGGCGCCGAAGGGAATCTCGCTGGGATGTGCCTTGAGGTCCTGCATCAGTTCATCGAGGGTCTGCCACGGGGCGTCTGCATTGACGACCACCGCGCCATAGTCGACCCCCAGTGCGCCAACCCAGCGGACGTCATCGGCGCTGAACTTGCCGAACTTGCCCAGCGCGAGATTGACGGCGGCACCGGTGCTGGCGGCCACGACCAGATTGGGGTCATCACTGCGTACCCCGATGACGTGGTTGTAGGCGACCGCGCCGATACCGCCCGGCATGTAGGTGACCATCATCGGCGAGTCGATGATGCCGGTTTCCAGCAGGCCGTTGGCGGCCAGGCGGCAGGTGAGGTCGTAGCCACCGCCGGGCTTGGCCGGGGCGATGCATTCGCTCTTGTCGGCCGCGGCGGCGGGCATGGCGACCAGGCTTGCCGCGGCCAGCGCGAGCGGCGCTGCCATGGCGGCGGCGAGGCGCAACGGCGTGATGTCGCGAAGGGAAGAGGGCAGGCGTCGGGACTGGCGCATGGTGTGCTCCTGATGGCTGTTGTTTTTGTCTTCACAGCGCCTTTTGCTTTATGTTCATGGCGACAGGGTGGCGCTGTCTGATCGGTATATCGCAGCGGTAGTTGCGATACCGGCATGGTAGGAGCGCGACCTTTCATCAACCTGTCACTTTCCCTTCCCCTTACTGAGACTTTGGATGCATGCGCCTGCTCGTCGTCGAGGATGATCCCCTCATTTCCCGCACCCTGCAGCGCAGTCTGTCGACGCTGGGCTATGCCATCGATGTCTTCGATACTCTGGCACCTGCACGGGACGCGGCGCGCCAGGGCGGCTTTGATCTGATCCTGCTTGATCTCGGCCTGCCGGATGGGCAGGGCATGGACCTGCTGTCGGAGTTGCGTCAGCGCAATGACCTGACGCCGGTGCTGATCATCACGGCGCGGGATGGGGTGGACGACCGGGTGCGTGGACTGGATCTTGGGGCCGATGATTACCTGGCCAAGCCGTTCTCGCTGGTGGAGATGGAAGCCCGTGTGCGGGCCTTGCTGCGGCGCAGTCAGGGGCGCAGTGACAACACGCTTCGCTTCGGTCCGCTTGCCATGTCGACCCGCAGCGGCACTTTCACGCTGGTGGGCGCGACGCTGGATCTGCCACCACGGGAGCGTCTGCTGCTGGAAAGCCTGATGCTGCACGCCGGCAAGGTGGTGTCGCGGGAGGTGATCGAAGGCAAGGTATTCGGCTATGGCGAGGTGGGCTCGAATGCGTTGGAGGTCTACATCAGTCGGCTGCGCAAGCGCCTGGCAGGCAGTGAGATACAGATCCGTACCCTGCGTGGGCTGGGCTATCGTCTCGAGATGACAGACGCCGGATGATCATCCACGGCAAGCTGCGCAATCGCCTGCTGGGGTGGATGCTGAGCATGATGCTCATCGTCGGCGGGCTCGTGTTGATCGATGCCTGGGTCACCAGTCAGCGCTCGGCCCAGCGCGCCTTCGACAATCAGCTCGAGGATGCGCTGCTGGCCATGTCAGAAGCCATCCAGTGGCAGGATGACAAGCCGCGCATCATGATGCCGCCGGCTGCCCTCAAGATTCTCTCCACACGACATCAGGAACGTGTCTTCTACCGCCTGCTGGATGATCAGGGGCAAGTACTGGCCAGCAACCTCGAGATCCCGCTAACCCCGCAGATGCTGCGCGAGGCTGGAGAAAGGGATGTCTGGCAGGACATCCGTTATCAGGGCGTCACGTGGCGGCTGCACGCGCGCAGCGTGCGTTCCGCAGGCTGGGAGCGGCAATTTCGTGTGCAGCTCTGGGTCGGACATACCACCGAAGGGCGCCGGCAGCTGGCGCGCGAGCTGATGATTCGGGCCACGGGCCGCATGCTCATCATGGGGGTGCTGGCGGTGGTGATGATCCTGATCACGCTGAGGTTGGCGCTGACACCGCTCAAGCGTCTGCGGCATCAGTTGCGTCGGCGTCAGCCGCAGGATGCCACGCCGCTGGAGGGCACCATGCCGGAAGAGATGCGCGAGCTGGTCGAGACGCTGGAGCAGCTTTTCCACCGTCAGGGAGAATCCCGCGATGCGTTGCTGCGTTTTACCGCCGATGCCAGCCACCAGCTGCGCACGCCGCTGGCGGGAGTGCAGAATCTGGCGGAGTTCGCGCTGACGAGCTCATCACCTGACGAATGGCGCGCAGCGCTCGGGGATATCCACGCCAGCGCTGCACGTACCAGTCGCTTGGCGGGGCAGTTGTTGAACCTGACGCGGCTGCGTCACCTGGCATTGCCCACTGAGCAGGACGCGCTGGATCTCGGTGAACTGCTTCGCGGCGTGGTGCTGGAGTGGGTCGATCACGATCTCGCGCGCCAGCATGACCTGGGGCTGGCCGAACTGCCTGCACAGCCGGTCTGCGTGATTGGCGAGTCGTGGGCGCTGCGCGAACTGATCGGCAATCTGATCGAGAATGCGTTGCGCTATACCCCACCCGGCAGCGAGATCACCCTGCGCCTTGCCGCCCATGACGATAGCGTGCTGCTCAGCATCGAGGACAACGGCCCCGGTGTGCCGAAGGAGATGCTGGAACGACTCTGTCAGCCCTTCGAGCGCGCAGGGCGTCAGGACACCGACGGTTCGGGACTTGGACTGGCGATCGTCGAGACGATTGCCCTGCGCCATCAGGCTGACTTGCAGGTCACCAATCGCGATGTGGGAGGGCTGTGCATTCGCATCCGCTTTCCGAGGTGGCCGTCATGAACCTCATGTCTGGCAGGCTGCGCGCCACCCCAGGGGCCCGTCGAGTCACGAGTTGCCTGGTGCTGGCCCTGTGGGCAGGTCTCGCCATCCTCCTGGTTGCCAGGCCAGTCATGGCGGCACAGGACCGCCTGGTCATTGAAGCGGCAATGGATCGCCAGGTCACGGCGCCCTTGCTGGCGGCCTTCTCGCGCCAGTATCCCGCCATCGAGATCGTCTATCACGATCGCACGACGATGACGCTCAATGCACTGGCCGTTCAGGACGACGCGGGGGCCGATATCATCATCAGCTCGGCGATGCCCTGGCAGGTGGCGCTGGTCAATCAAGGACTGGCCCAGCGACTGGACAGCGAGGCTGCAAGGCAATGGCCCGAGTGGGCCAAGTGGCGCGATGAAATCTTCGCCTTCACCTTCGAGCCCATCGTGATGGCCTACCGGCTGGATCTCGCGACCAGAATGATGCCGCCATCCTCGCATGCCGACGTACTGAACCTGCTGACGGAGCATGCCGAGACACTGACGGGGCGAGTCGTGGCCTATTCGCCCTCGAAGAGCGCACTGGGATACGCGCTCCATCTTCAGGATTCCTACTATTCAGGACGCTTCTGGAAACTGGTCGCGGCGCTCGGACAGGTCGACACCACTCTCGAGACCAGCACGCAGCGCATGCTGGAAGGCCTGAGCGATGGCCGCTACTGGCTGGGGTACAACCTGCTGGGGTCCTACGCCATCCGCTGGGCACAGTCCCACCCTGAGGTCATCGTGCAGATGCCCACTGACTATGCGCTGATCTCCATGCGCACCGCCTTCATCCACCGCGATGCTCCGCATCCGGAGGCTGCGCGAACCTTCATGGATTTCCTCATCGGACGGCAAGGGCAGCATGTGCTGGCGGGCGAGACACCGCTCTACAGCATCCGCACGGATATCACCGGCCCCTACACCGCCCAGTCGCTGTGGGATCAGGTCGGCCAGCGGCTCTACCCGCAGCCTCTGGACGCCTCGATTCTGAGCATGCTGGACACGGCGCGTCGTCACGATTTTCTCGACCGCTGGTTCGATGCCTACTCCGGCGGTACGCCGACCCCCTGACGCCAGCGCATCCGCCGGCGCATCCCGCCGCAGGCCACGTCGTACGGGGCTCTAGTTGACCAGATGGTTAATGTCAGGGGGGTACGAAATCGCGAGATTGATAGCCTGCGACGTTTGTCTCGAATGGGGCGAATGGGTTATCATGGGTGATTACCTCGCAGCAACCGCTAGAACCGTAGTCATGGCGCCCGTCCATCGGGCCCTGCACTGCGGCTTTCGCGCATCCCTCATAAACTGCTACTGGGCGTTCGACATGCTACGTATAGCGCAAGAAGCTCTGACGTTTGATGACGTTCTTCTCGTCCCCGGCTACTCCGAGGTCCTCCCCAAGGACGTCAGCCTGAGATCACGTCTCACACGCGACATCAGCGTCAATATCCCGCTCATCTCCTCTGCGATGGATACCGTCACCGAAGCACGCCTGGCCATCGCCATGGCGCAGGAAGGTGGTGTCGGCATCATCCACAAGAGCATGAGCATTGCCCAGCAGGCCGCGGAAGTCCGCAAGGTCAAGAAGCACGAGAGCGTCATCGTGCGTGACCCGGTCACTGTCAGCCCGAAGGCCAAGATCCAGGATCTGCTGGCGATGTCCGAGGAGCATGGCTACTCCGGCTTCCCGGTGGTCGAGGGTGAATACCTGGTCGGCATCGTGACCGGTCGCGACATGCGCTTCCAGCCTGACTTCAGCGATACCGTCGCCGGCATCATGACCGGCCGCGACAAGCTGGTCACCGTGCTGGAAGGCACGCCGCTGGAACAGATCAAGGCCAAGCTGCAGGAAAGCCGCATCGAGAAGATGCCGATCGTCGATGACGAATTCCGCCTGCGCGGTCTCGTCACCGTTCGCGACATCGAGAAGGTCAAGACCTACCCGAACGCGGCGAAGGACAGCAACGGCAGCTTGCTGGTCGGCGCCGCCGTCGGCACCGGCCCGGAAACCCCGGACCGCGTCGCGGCTCTCGCCGAAGCCGGCGTTGACGTCATTGTCGTCGACACCGCTCACGGTCACTCCAAGGGCGTGATCGACCGCGTCGCCTGGGTGAAGGAGCATCATCCGAAGATTCAGGTCATCGGTGGCAACATCGCGACCGCCGAAGCCGCCATCGCCCTGGCAGAAGCCGGCGCGGACGGCGTCAAGGTCGGCATCGGCCCGGGTTCCATCTGCACCACGCGCATTGTCGCCGGTGTCGGCGTGCCGCAGATGAGCGCCGTCGCCAACGTCGCGGCCGCCATGGCCAAGTATGACGTGCCGGTCATCGCCGATGGCGGTATCCGCTTCTCCGGTGACATCGCCAAAGCCATCGCCGCAGGCGCCAGCATCGTCATGATCGGCGGCCTGCTCGCCGGTACCGAGGAAGCGCCGGGTGAAGTCGAGCTGTTCCAGGGCCGTACCTACAAGGCGTATCGCGGCATGGGTTCCATGGGCGCCATGTCCCAGACCCAGGGTTCCAGCGATCGTTACTTCCAGGACAAGAACGCCGGCGTCGAGAAGCTGGTACCGGAAGGCATCGAAGGCCGCGTGCCCTACAAGGGCATGATGAGCGCCATCGTGCACCAGCTGATGGGCGGCCTGCGTGCCTCCATGGGCTACACCGGCAGCCAGACCATCGAAGAAATGCGCACCAAGCCGCAATTCGTGCAGATCACCGGTGCCGGCTTCGCCGAATCCCACGTCCACGACGTGCAGATCACCAAGGAAGCGCCCAACTATCGGCGCGACTGAGACATAGCGAAGCGCGATGCAAAGCGGGAGCCCTACACGGGTTCCCGCTTTGCTTAGGTCGAAGAAACTTCTGGTCTCGGCTATTCTCGGCGCCAGATTGTGTCGACCCCGCGCTCCCTCGCAGCTCCGAAGCGGGTCACATGACTCCCCAATGAGAGACTGAAGATGCAAGACATCCATTCCCACAAGATCCTGATCCTCGATTTCGGCTCCCAGTACACTCAGCTGATCGCACGTCGCGTGCGTGAGCTGGGCGTGTTCTCCGAGGTGCGTGCCTTTGACATCACCGAGGAAGAGATCCGCGAGTACAACCCCAACGGCATCATCCTGGCCGGTGGCCCGGAATCCGTGACCGAGCTGGACTCGCCGCGTGCACCGCAGTGCGTGTTCGAGATGGGTCTGCCGGTGTTCGGCATCTGCTACGGCATGCAGACCATGGCCGAGCAGCTCGGCGGCAAGGTCGAAGGCTCCAACGTGCGCGAATTCGGCTATGCCCAGATTCGTGTCGATGGTGAGTCCGCGCTGTTCAAGGACATCAAGGACCACCTGGACGACGAAGGCCGCCCGCTGCTCGACGTCTGGATGAGCCACGGTGACAAGGTCGCGAAGGTCCCGGAGACCTTCACCGTCACCGCCTCCACCCCGAGCTGCCCGATCGCCGCCATGGCGTGGGAAGAGAAGCAGTTCTACGGCGTGCAGTTCCACCCGGAAGTCACCCACACCCTGCAAGGCCAGCGCATCCTCGAGCACTTCGTGATCGAGATCTGCCAGTCCGAGCGCCTGTGGACCCCGGCCAAGATCATCGAAGACCTGACCGATCGCGTTCGCGCCCAGGTCGGTGACCGCAAGGTGCTGCTCGGCCTCTCCGGTGGCGTCGACTCCTCCGTGGTCGCGGCGCTGCTGCACAAGGCCATCGGTGACCAGCTGACTTGCGTCTTCGTCGACAACGGCCTGCTGCGCAAGAACGAAGGCGACCAGGTCATGGAAACCTTCTCTCGCCACATGGGCGTCAAGGTCATCCGTGTGGACGCCGAAGACCTCTTCCTCGGCAAGCTCAAGGGTGTCAGTGACCCGGAAGCCAAGCGCAAGGCCATCGGCAACACCTTCATCGAAGTGTTCGATGCCGAAGCCGCCAAGCTCAAGGACGTCGACTTCCTCGCCCAGGGCACCATCTACCCGGACGTGATCGAATCCGCTGCCAGCAAGACCGGCAAGTCTCACGTCATCAAGTCCCACCACAATGTCGGCGGCCTGCCGGACGACATGAAGATGGAACTGGTCGAGCCGCTGCGCGAACTGTTCAAGGACGAAGTCCGCAAGGTCGGCCTCGAACTCGGCCTGCCCTACGACATGGTCTACCGTCACCCCTTCCCGGGGCCGGGTCTGGGCGTGCGTATCCTTGGTGAAGTGAAGAAGGAATATGCGGACATCCTGCGTGAAGCCGACGCCATCTTCATCGAAGAACTGCACAACTTCGACTGGTACCACAAGACCAGCCAGGCGTTCGCCGTCTTCCTGCCGGTCAAGTCCGTCGGTGTCGTCGGCGATGGCCGTCGTTACGAGTGGGTCATCGGTATCCGTGCCGTCGAGACCGTCGACTTCATGACGGCCCGCTGGGCGCACCTGCCGTATGAGCTGCTGGAGAAGGTCTCCAACCGCATCATCAACGAGCTGGAGCACGTCTCGCGCGTCACCTATGACGTCAGCAGCAAGCCGCCGGCCACCATCGAGTGGGAATGATCGCCTGACGATCCCCCCTCGCTGAGCTGACGCAGCGTTCTGTCGAGACGGTCTCTCGAACTGGTCGATACGAGAACGCAGCAAGCAAAAAGCCCTTCTGGCCATTGGCCGGAAGGGCTTTTTTGTGGACGCGATTCAGGAAACGCTTACTGCCTTGTTTACTCCAGCTCGGCTCACTCCTGCCTGGCTGGCGTCTGCCTCGCCTTGTGTAGATCGAGTCGTACGCCGTGGGCGGAGTGGAAGAAGCCGAAGCCGGCCAGCGGGCGGGTGGCGCCGTCAGGCGTCTGCCAGTAGACATCGGCGCGGTGATTGCGGACTTCGTGCATCACGGCGTCGTATTTCAGCAGCAGTGAGTCCGGTTCGGGCTTGTCGGTCTTCACGTTCCATTCGGTGATGACCAGCACGTAGTCGCCGAGTTGTGGTTGATAGGTGGATGCGAGATGCGCCCCGTTCAGCGTCATCGGCAGGCTGTCGCCATCCTCGGAGAGCGCGAGGTGGTGGCTGAGGTAGTCGCCGAGTTGATCCACCAGTGGCTGCGGCAGGGGCTGGCCTGGTGTCTGCTCACCAAGGGCTGCCAGTTCCGGCGCGGCGATCAGCAGGTCTTCACGCGGGAATTGGAGCGTGAGGTGCAGCGTGTCCTTCGGTTGCTGCTCGAATGTCAGCACGCTGCCGGGCAGAGCGTGGGCGTGAGCCGTCTCGATGAGGCCGCCTCCCGCCCCGCTGGCCGCATTGCCGAGGGAGATCACGGCAAGGGCGAGCAGGGCGGTGCGCCAGGAAGCGCGCCGGCTCATTCGGTCTGGCCGCCGTAGTCGTCGGTGCGATCCCGCCATACCGAGTGTGGATGGTTGCCGACCTTGTCGGTGGACTTGTTCGACTGCAACGAGAATTCGATCCACAGCGAGGGACCGTGAATACGCACGTAATCGTTCTCGGCGCTGACCTGCGGCGTGCCGGAGAAGCCGAGGTAGGTATCCGGAAGTTCTGCGGTGTACTTCGCCATGTAGGCCTTGGCCTCCGGCGCGGAGATGTCGTCCACGTAGGTCTCGATGGCCGTCAGCAGCAGCGCTTGCTGGTCGTCATCCAGCTCGGAGACGGGAATGCCTTCATAGCTATCGGGGATGGCATCGTCGGCCTGGGGGCCAGCGAGGATGTCACGGTAGGTGCCTTCCAGTGTCGCTTCGGCCTTTTGATCCTCGGAGAGCGAGCTGAGCAGGGTGGCGAAGGCATCGCGTTCCTGGGTCAGCGGCTCGTTCACGCGCCCGTTCATCTCGAAATACGGGAAGGGTTCCACGCCACGGAAGGAGGGCGTGGCACCGGCCAGCTTGCCATCGGTGTAGGTATTGGCGAAGGCCATGTGGTGGCCGCCGTAGTACAGCTCCCAGGTGCCGCTCTCACCCGGCGTGCCGAGGAAGGCGAACTTGGTGTTGTAGGAGGAGTAACCGGCCTTGTAGTCGGTGCTGACGGTGTTGATGTAGTCATCGGCGTTGAGCGTCTGAATCATCTCGTCGAAGCCTTCATCCGGCGCGTGGCCGGTGGCTTCCAGCATGATCGCCTTGACGAGGCCGCGCTGCTTGATGTTCAGCTCGCCCAACAGCACGCCGGGGCGTTTCGGGAAGGCGCCAGCGGGCAGGTTGCTCCAGTTCTCGGCTTCTGCGAGGGAGTAGTCATGCTGCAGGTTCTGCATGATGGCATCGTCGGAGATATCGGCCTTTAGCAGACCGATCAGGCACAGCATGCGCTCATAACCTGGCGTGTCGCCGCACTCGGCGGCGCTCTCGGGGATGGGCACGCTCTGCATCAGGGTGCTGGTGTCGCCCATGCGCGCGCGCAGCGCCTCGCTCAAGGCCTGGTCTTCCGCTGACATCGGCGGCGGGCCATCGTGATCGGGCGGCGGCCCGTCGTGCCCTTGTTGTGCAAGGACGGGGAAGGACAGGAGCGCGGCCAGCGCGGCTCCTCCGGTCACTGCGAGACGTCGGGACATCGATGGGCCTATTTTCCGGGGACAGGAAGAAAACCTTAGCCCGCCTGACGTCGAGCAGGAAGCCTTCGCCAGATGAATTCTTTGTGCACATGCCGTGGGCTGCGCGTCGGCTGGCGACGACAACCACTGGCTATCTCGCGCCTCACGCCAGCGTCAGATCACCGCCGTATTCGAAGCACCTTTCCTCGCCGCTGACGGGATCAATGAACTCAAATCCCTTGGAGAGCAGCTGCAAGGGGCGCGCGTAGTCATCCGGCGAGAGCGGTTGCAGCTCGGGGTAGTAGCGGTCATTCAGGATCGGCCAGCCCAGTGACTGCATGTGCACCCGCAGTTGATGGCGACGCCCGGTGATGGGGTGCAGCTCGAACAGCGCCTGACTACCGCGTTGCGCGACACAGCGGATCAACGAGTGGCTGTTGGGCTCGCCTTCGGAGACCTGAAAGCGGAAGCGTTGCTCGGCCTGTTCAAGGCGGTTCTTCACCTCCCACTGCTGGCCCACCAGGGACTCATCGCTGTGTGTCTCGGCAATGGCCCGATAGGTCTTGTGGATATTCCGCGACTTGAACAGCTCATGATAGCGGTGACGCGATTCGGGATTCAGTGAGCACAGCACCAGCCCGGCGGTGGCCCTGTCCAGGCGATGCACCGCCTGCAGCGCCTCTATTCCGGTACTGTCGCGCAGGCGCTGCTGCAGGCACTCGTTCACGTACAGGCCGCCGGGCGTCACCGGCAGAAAATGCGGCTTGTAGGCCACCAGGATGTGCTCGTCCTGATGGAGAATCCGCTCCGCGAAGGGGATGCTCGGCTCGCGCGCCACCTCACGGTAATAGAAGACGCGCAGATGTGGCTGGTAGGGCGTCTGCGGGGTGATCAATGCGCCATCCTCGCGATGCACCTTGCCGGTGGCCATGCGCTCGCGCCAGGTGGCCTCATCGATGGCCGGAAACTTCTGCAGCAGATATTCCAGTACCGTCGCCACGCCGGGGTTGATCTGCGGCAGGCTCAGCTTGGAGGGGCGGGCGGAAATGGACATGGAAGGCATCACGGTGGCGAGAAGAAAGGGCGAGTGTGGGGCGAGCAAGCCTCACCCTCATGGCGATGGCCCAGTGTAACCGAGCGACGCATGGCTGTCGGGGCAGATGGCCTTGCGAGAGGTTGGCGCGGGAGTGGAGCGATGCGTGCGAGAGGCTTGCCGAGGCGACCAGCGCGGCCTGTGAGTGGCGGTGTGTGGCTGTGGATATGCGGGTTATCTTTAGAAGAAAATAGCCAAATAAGCCTTGTCGTCTTACGCTGAAAGCCACGCATGACGAGGCTTTCATCCCCACCCCCCACCACTGGAGCGAAGACGCGATGCAAGATGCCAACAGCCACCTGCCGATTGCCATCATCGGGGCAGGCCCGATAGGGCTGAGCGCTGCGGTCAATCTGCTGGCAGCGGGCCTGGAGCCCATCATCTTCGAATCAGGCGAGCAGGTCGGGGAGCATCTGACTCGCTGGGGGCATGTGCGCATGTTCTCGCCGTGGTCCTACAACGTGGACCCCGTGGCAGCCGAATGGCTCACGTCCACCGGCTGGCAGGCGCCACGAGCGGATGCCTTCCCCACCGGCGCGGAGCTGCTCGCCGACTACCTCCAGCCGCTGGCCGCGTTGCCGGAGATTGCCTCCCGCCTGCATACCGCGACGCGGGTCACGCATGTCAGTCGCCTGCAGCATGATGTGCTGCGCTCCAATGGGCGAGAAGAGGCACCCATCGTGCTGCGTGTCTCGGGGCCGGATGGCGAGCGCGACGTGCTGGCACGGGCGGTGATCGATGCCTCCGGTACCTTCCAGTGCCCCAATGGCATCGGGGCGCATGGCATTCCTGCACTGGGGGAACTCGCGGCGGCAGAGCGGATCGCCTACGGCGTGCCGGATATCACCGGCAAGGCGCGGGAAGACTATGCCGGCAAGACGGTGCTGGTGGTCGGGGGCGGGCATTCGGCCTTCAACGCGCTGCAGGATCTGGTCAGCCTGGCCGAGCAGAATCCGGACACGCGCATCCTGTGGGGCGTGCGCTCCGCCACGCTGGACAACGTCATCCGCTCACCGAAGGACGATGAGCTGCAGGAGCGCCGGGCACTGGAAGTGCGTATCCAGCAATGGCTGGAAGACGGCAGATTCGAGGTGGTGACCAATCTCGCCATCGAGGCGATTCATCCACAGGAAGAGCAGGGTGCTCGCCTCGTGGTGGAAAGCGGTGGCCAGCGCCTGCCGGCGGTGGACCGCATCATCGCCGCCACCGGCTTCCGCCCGGATCTCGCGCTGCTCTCGGAGCTGCGTGTCTCGCTCGACCCCGCCACCCAGAGCCCGGCGCGCCTTGCACCGCTGATCGACCCCAACCAGCACAGCTGTGGCTCCGTGCCGGAACACGGCGCCGCCGAACTGACCCACGCGGAACCCGGCCTCTATATCCTCGGCATCAAGAGCTACGGTCGCGCACCCACCTTCCTGATGCGCACCGGCTACCGCCAGGTGAAATCCGTCGTCGCCGCACTGCTGGACCCCGACGCCGTCACCCCCGCCCCGGTGTGTGGCGCCACCCGCAGCGCTGCCAATCAGGCATCACGCCAGTGTGAGCCAAGCTGTGGGTAAGAGCAGGTAAGGACTGACAATGAAAAAAGCCCTCCCGGCATCGCCGGGAGGGCTTTTTTCATGCGTCTTGCGGACTACGTTCTCCGATGGATGATTTGCATGTCCTCATCGCTATGCTTGCCCTCGGCCATGAGCTCGCGCCAGCGTGACTCGGCAATCGCCGGAAACTTGAGCAGCAGATACTCCAGCACCGTCGTCACACCGGAATTGAGCTGAGGCAGGCTCAGCTTTGAAGGGCGGGCGGAAATGGACATCGTGGGCCTGAGAGCATGGAGTTGTAGTAAAAAGAGTGAGTCCAGCAAGCTTTATTTTTCAATGATAACGATAGTGTAACCGACTAGGTCAAAAATTTTGGATCACTTTGATGGTACCAGTCCATTAATAGTTGAACTGAGAGTTGAAAGAAATGTTTTGTTAATTTCGGGGGATCTATCCTTGATCGAATATTATATAAAGCATGTATCATTACTAAAAACTAGATTTAATGTTAGGCTAACTGCTATACGTAAATTGTTTGTAGGTGTGGTATGTTGTGATGATTTTTGATAAACATATCAACGTTGAGAATGTTCAATATGGAAAGCTATTGTATTTAAGGAGTGCGCTGTGAAGACATTTAGTTTTGATGATATTGGTATCGCAAAAATTTTCTCTGATTATTCTTTGAATATACCTGCGCATCAGAGAGATTATGCTTGGACAGATGAAGAAGTAGAACAACTCTTTTCAGATTTAGAGGCAGCATATAGAAATAGTTCTGAGTATTTTCTAGGTACTATTGTAGCTATTGAAAAGACATCCTCCAGTGATCTTAATGTTGTAGATGGCCAACAAAGACTTACTACCACTTATTTGCTTTTAACGGCAATTCGTGATCATTTAGAAGCTTACAATATAGGAAGCGATATATCTACATCATTACAAAATAGCTATTTATTTAAAAGCGATCGTAGAGAAGGCTTTAAGCAGAGGCTATCACTAAACACAGATGATCGAGATTACTTTAAGGAATTAACGGCTCAAAAGCGAGGTGATAAATGGCCACCTGAGCCAAATAGAACATCGCATAGGCTATTAAAGAATGCATATTTTAAAGCCAAAGAGAGAGTAGAGGGTATAGCTAAATCTATAGCAGGGGTGGATGCACAAGATACATTTAACTCTTGGATAGATTATTTGGAAAACCAGGCTCAAGTTATACTTCTGAGAGCTCATGATGAGGGACGGGCTTTTAAAATGTTTGAAACTCTTAACGATAGAGGGTTGCGCACATCACAGGCAGACTTAGTTAAAAGTTATCTTTTTGGCCAATCAAAAACACAAATAGATATAGCACAAACTAAATGGTCAAATATGCTGGAGAATCTTCAAGAACTTGGAGACGATGATCCACAAGTTTCTTTTTTAAGACATCATCTTATTGCATTTTCAGGATTTGTAAGGATGGATGGTGTATATGAGTCAATACAAAGTAAGTATAAAAATGAAAATTCTTCTATCACTTTTCTAGGTTCACTTTCAAATAATTCTAGAGCTTATGTTGCCACTTTTAATTCAGACAATGACTATTGGGATAGCTATAGTAAAGTATCTAGAAAGTATTTGTCAGATTTTAATATGTTCGATTTAAAACCAATGCGGCCTTTGCTTTTGGCAATTGCTGTTAATTTTAATAAAAAAGAATTTGAGCTTGCCATTAAGTTTTTAACTTCACTTAGTGTTCGGTTAGTGCTTACGGCTAGAACTCGTAGTGGAGTAAACGAGCAAGCATTTGCAGATTCAGCTATTAATATCTCTAATAAAGTTATATTAACAAGTGGTGATTTAATCGAAGCTCTGCAAAAGATAGTGGTTTCCGATAAAGAGTTTGAAGAAGTGTTTAGTGTTTGTAGGGTCTCGAAAACCTATTTGGCCAGATATTACCTGAGAGAACTCGAGCATACTTCCAATACTCAAAGAGAAGAGCTTGAATGGGTTAATGATGATGTCGATGACATTACATTGGAGCACATATTGCCAAAATCAAAGAAAAAGGATTGCTGGGTAAACTTTAGTGAAGAAGAACATTTAGAAAATAAAAATAGACTTGGGAATCAATGCTTGTTAAAGAAAAGCAGAAATAATTCAATGTCTAATGATAGTTTTGAAATAAAAAGAAAGGTCTTTAGTGAGAGCAGTATATCCACAACTTCTGCGATAGCTCAATATGAAAGCTGGAGTCCTGAAACAATCAACAATCGACAGCTAGAGATGGCTAAAATAGCCTTGGCTGCGTGGCCAATTAATAAAACCTGCTATACAAGAAAGTAAGTGATTTCATAAGAAGTTTAAAAAGCCCTCCCGGCATCGCCGGGAGGGCTTTTTCATGCGTCTTGCGGACTACGTTCACCGATGGATGATCTGCGGGTTTCTACTGAGATCATCGTCTTACATCGGGTGTTGCTCTTCTTCGTAGAGCTCGGCCTTGGCGTCGCGTAGGACATCTTCGCAGGCGCTGTGGTTGGCCAGTTGCAGCATCAGATTCTGGCTGAGGGCGAAGCCCTTGCCCAGACAGGTGTCGACCTCTTCGCGACTGAGCGCCGGGGTGACATTGCAGTCAATCTTCATCGTACGACTACCGCCATCAAAGCGGTCGGCGAGGGCGCGCAGGCGCCAGGCAAGCCGTGTTTTCCAGCGGGCGGTGGGGTCGGGGCCTTCCGTCACGTCGAGCGTGCAGCGCCATTCAGGTTTGTAGACCTTCATGTGAACCTCCTCGGCTGGTCGTTTCAATGATCGATCGTGATGTTCTGCTCCGCTTGCTGTGCTTGATGTCTTGCGTTGTTTCTCGTACCGGAAGTCCGTTCCAGACGTGCTCCTGGTCGTCGTGCGCGTGCATCTGCCACGAGGGCGGCGGCGAGACATGGACTGTCGTCAACCGGGCCCGTCACTTCACCATACGAGTTTTGGGCCCGGGTTACATCAGTTCGAGTGTAAACGTTGGTTATCCTCATGTGTTCTCAGCAGGCATTCCAGTGCCAGATGCAGCCAGTCAAAGGTGTCACGCGGGGCTACCGCTGGCGAATCATCAGGGCTGAGGGCTCTGGTGTGCTCGCCCAGCAGCTCCGTAAGCGTCTCGATCTGCATGGCCTGATGTAATGCGAATGTCTCAAGCTCCCCACTGGTAGACCAGATCTCCTGCATCACGGTCGGCACGGCGCTCATGGCGCAGGCGGCGTCCAGTATCTCGCCGCGTGCACGCTCGGCCTGTATGCGCGCAGCATGCTCCAGCAGCCTTGCGCTCAGGGCGGGAAAGCGTGCCTGGGCAATCGCGGGCGGCAGGTGGGAGGGAGATGTGCACGGCGGGTGGGCAGAAGCGTCGCGGGGGGCCTGCCAGCGGCGCAGCGGTGCGCCGGATGTCGGCGTGTCTGGTTGAGAGGCCATGTGGATAACTCCAGTGTGCAAGCGCCAGTGCTACAGGTGTCTTGAGGATGGGCAGGCATTCAAGCGTTGTCAGTCGCGGCAGGAGGACAGATATGAGGCGCTATCACCGCTGACGCAGCAGTGACTTGCGCCGAAGAGCGCAATCGCGTGATGGACTGCCAAGTGGTTCATTTCGCGAGAAAAAAGTCGATCTGGATGCAACCAGACCTCAATGGTGTGCGTACACAGGAAGACGTGCCCGGCACGAGGCGGCGCTGACTGCCTGACAGGCCCATTTCCTCTGGAGAGAATTGACATGACGAAGTACGCCGATCGAATCCGCATTTCCCTGCTGCTGCTGCGCCTCGGGGTCTTCCTCGTGATGACAATGTGGACGTTGGACAAGTTCTTCAATCCCGGTCACGCCGCGGCCATCTTCGAGAAGTTCTATTCCATCGGCGGTGTCGGCGAAGGCATCGTCATCGTGATCGCCGCCATCGAGATGGTGCTGTTGCTGATGTTCCTGGCAGGCGTGAAGAAGACCCTCACCTATGGGCTGGTGCTGGTGCTGCATGCCGGCTCCACGCTGTCTGCCTTCAATCAGTATCTCGCGCCGTGGGAGCACTTGCTGTTCTTCGCCGCCTGGCCGATGCTGGCCGCCTGTGTGGCGTTGTTCCTGCTGCGGGAAATCGATACCTGCTTCACCCTCGGCGGCAAGCAGGCACGTCTCGCGCAAGCACAGACCCAGGCCGGCTGAATCTCGGGTTCGTGAGTCACCCGTTGCCTGTGCGCTGACAGCAAGCGCCAGTAGCCAAAAGGCCCGGTCATGCGATGCATGGCCGGGCCCTTCATGTGCTTTCTGCAGGGTCTCGTGTGTGTCTTTCGCCTAGTGTGTCAGAGTGCCATTTCTCGTTATTGTTATCTTTGTGATAATCATAATGACGTTGTTGAGATTGGTAGCGCCTTGTTGGCGTATTCATAACGACGCCAGATCATTACGTAAGATCTGACGCAAGGCGTGGCATGAGCCCTCATGCCTTGTCGATGCTTGCCTTGTCGATGCATGCCTTGTCGATGCATGTCAGGCGATGCAGGTCAGGCGATGCTGGAGCGCAGTGGCGAGGACAGAGTCTCGCTCAGCGTGTTCAGCGCCGTGGTCAGCTCGCGTTCGGCCTCCTTCACGCGTTGTGCGCCAGAGGATGGCGCTGCCTGCTCGGCCAGCTGGGTGGCGGCGGACAGCGGGTCCGTCACCGGTGCTGCCACATGCTGCGTTTCCAGGCGTGTGAGGATGGTCTCCAGCGCTGGCAGGCTTGCGTTGTTGTGGAATTGCCAGACGCCGTAGATGCGGCCATCGAAGGCGGCTTCGCTGCCCAGGGTGGGGTCTGCCGCCAGTCCGGCGCCGAGCCCGAACAGGTAGAGGCCCTCAAGGAGGTTGCCTGAGAGGTCTCGGGGATTGCCGGTGGCATCGGAATCCAGTCCGCCCTTCACCTGGCTGAGCGGTAGCGGCTGACGCGTCGCATCCAGCAGGCGCGGCAGAATCGGCTGATAGCCGTTGCACTGCACCACTACCGGCGCGTCGGCCAGTGCTTCGCTGGCCGCGAGCAGGCGTTGCTGAGGGCCGGGGCCGGTCTGGATGAGCCTGACCTGCATGTCGCAGTCTGCTATCCGACCGCTGGAAAGCACTTGCTGGCCGATGCTCAGGGCACGGTAGCGCAGCCCGCCGGAGCGATTGATGCGTCCGCTGATGGGGCAGACATCGCGCTCGGCATCATAGGAATAGCCCGCGGCCTTGGCCTCTTCGGCGTTCTCGAAGAACAGCCGGACAGGCGAGCGGTGGAGCAGGGTGATCTCGTCGATGCGCGTCTTGTGGAATGCGCTGGCGAGCAGATCCAGCATCGAGAAGGCGCTGTGGGAGCCACCCACCACGCAGACACGACCACCACGCCGCAGGCGCGGCAGCAAGAGGCTGCGCAGCTGACCTTCCGGCATGCGCAGCAGTTCGTCACCGCTGTAGATGCGGGCACGCGGTGACAGGGACAGTCCCTGACGCGAGAGGTCCTGGGTCAGGTGTTCCGGGCATTGATAGCCGCCGAGATTGAGCACCAGGTTGGAGGTGCGAATCCGTGTCGGACGTGACGCGTGTTCCGGCGTGTGAGTCAGCGTCAGCAGATTGTCATCCTCGATGCGCTCAACCTCATCGAGACTCGTGCCGCACCACAGCTCCACGCCGGC
The DNA here is from genome assembly GCF_056493605.1 of Cobetia sp. BL01. NCBI lineage: Bacteria > Pseudomonadati > Pseudomonadota > Gammaproteobacteria > Oceanospirillales > Halomonadaceae > Cobetia > Cobetia sp. BL01. The sequence goes on from NZ_JBVBEE010000004.1 coordinate 249,318, forward strand.
AAGGCGGGTGGCGTGTTCCAGCACCAGCCGGGACGCCGCTTCCAGCAGGGCGCCCACTTCGCTGAGCGCCGGGGCGGTGAAGGCCTGGGCGCGGATGTTCTCCAGGCACGGATCGCCTTCCAGCGGAGCGAAGACTTCCGCGAGGGCCGGGTCTCTCAGGCAATCGAGAAAGACGTCCCCCACCGAGTTGGCCGTGATGCGATATTCGCCCAGCCGTCCGGCCCCCAGAGGCGCATCCCGATGAATGCCTCCGGCATCCAGTATCAGCAGACCATGGCGTGCGAGTTGCGCCAGTTTTCCGGTTTTCAAGGCATTGAATAGAAACCCCATGCCCGCTGGGCCAACACCGGCCACGACACATCCGTAGGCGGTGATTCGTGAAATATCCTTCATCAGGTTCTGCTCCCTTTGTGGTTCGCTGCGTCCTGAAACTGTCTTGATGACGGGGTGTTTCTCCTGACCAGTGGAGCCCCTGTTCCTCAAGAAGATCGTGGCCATTCAGCGCCAGTCTGTGCTGGCTCGTGAAGGCGTCATTGGCGTCGTCGGCCCTGGCCCACGCGGAGGGTATGAGCGTGTTCGGGCTGTCATGCCTTCATGAAAAGGCATTGATATTTCTCATTGATATCAATTTAATCAACAAGATAGCGGAGTAATGGGCGTGATGATGCGGTGATGCTCTCATGACGGGACATGGGTGTTGCACAGATGATGCAGACGATGATCAGTGACGAGACTCGATACCGGTGCGTCCCTTTTTCGTTGAGGTCCGCACCCTTGATGCAACGCTTGAGGCATGGCGATAGGTATCGATGACAATCAATTCTCACACGCGCACGATCACTCGTGGCGTGGCGCAAGACGTGGGAAATGACAGGAACGTCAACGGGTATTCTGGTGAATCGGACAGGATTAATAAATGACCTGAATCAGGATTGAAAACGGCTGATGACGAAAATCATTCATTGCCATTAATGCGATATCGTTTGCCTCATGCGAGGGGATTATCGACTGGTGCGAGGAAGGGACTGACAACCAGCAGTCGATCAGCTGTCGTGTCGTTGGAAAGGATGGCAAACGTGAACGCGGCCGGCGTGCTGGCAGGAACCCGCAGACATGTGAATTCGCAGGTGGAGGCGTGCAGGCGAGCGAGCGCTGGCTCTGTTATGCTCTGCGCCCGCACGCATGCCTGTTCGGCTCGTGCCTGTTCATCGACTGAAGGAATGTCCTCGTGACTGACGCCACCGCCACCCCTGCCTTTGCCTCTCTGGCGCTGGCGCCCGAGCTGCTCACCAATCTGGAGACGCTCGACTATCACACCATGACGCCGATTCAGGCACAGAGCCTGCCGCCGATGCTGGAAGGGCGCGATGTCATCGCCCAGGGCCAGACGGGCTCCGGCAAGACCGCCGCCTTCGGCCTCGGCCTGTTGTCGCGCCTCAAGGTCTCGCGCTTTCGTGTCCAGTCGCTGGTGCTGTGCCCCACGCGTGAGCTGGCCGATCAGGTCGCCGGCGAGATCCGCCGTCTGGCGCGCGGTCTGCACAACGTCAAGGTGCTGACGCTGTGTGGCGGTGCGCCCTTCGGCCCGCAGCTGGGCTCGCTGGAACACGGCGCGCATATCATCGTCGGCACGCCGGGCCGTGTGGACGAGCACCTGCGCAAGGGCAGCCTGAGCCTTGCCGAGCTCAATACCCTGGTGCTGGACGAGGCCGACCGCATGCTCGACATGGGCTTCGCCGAGGTGCTGGATGCCATCATCGCCGAGACCCCGGAAGCGCGTCAGACGCTGCTGTTCAGCGCGACCTTCGCCGATGGCGTGCGCCCGATCGCCGAGCGCATCCTGCGGGAGCCGGTCAGCATCGAGGTCGCCTCCACCCACGATGACAGCAGCATCCGTCAGCTGTTTCACCGGGTAGCGGATGAAGAGGCGCGTTTCGAGGCGCTGCGTATTCTGCTGCTCAAGTATCGTCCTGACACCAGCGTGGTGTTCTGCAACACCAAGCGTGAGGCACAGGAGGTCAGCGATGCCCTCAATGAGCACGGTTTCAGTGCCATGGCCCTGCACGGTGATCTGGAGCAGCGCGAGCGTGATCAGACGTTGGTGATGTTCGCCAACAAAAGCACCTCGATTCTGGTGGCCACGGACGTCGCGGCACGCGGGCTGGATATCGACGCTCTGGATGCTGTCTTCAATTACCAGATCGCCCGGGACCTCGATGCCCACGTCCACCGTGTCGGGCGTACCGGTCGCGCGGGCAGCTCCGGTATCGCCTGTACGCTGTATACCGAGAAGGAAGACTATCGCTTGGCCAAGCTGGGAGATTTCCTCGAGCAGACGCTGGAAGCCGAGCCGCTGCCGGCGAAGAGCATGCTGACCCGTGAACCCTTCCGCGCGCGCATGGCGACGCTGCAGATCGATGGCGGCAAGAAGGACAAGCTGCGTCCCGGCGACATCCTCGGTGCCCTGACGGGCGATGGCGGCCTGCCGGGCAGCCAGATCGGCAAGATCAAGGTACTGGCCCGCACCACCTACGTGGCGGTGGAGCGCGATGTCGCCAAGGCCGCGCTGACCCAGTTGATGAACGGCAAGCTCAAGGGCCGTTCCTTCCGCGCGCGTCGCCTCAAGAGCTGACAGGGGCGCCCGCCTGATGGCGTGGAAATCAGCAGAGGAGTGACATGGCAGGTCCCACGTCTCTCATCTGGATCACGACCTTGTCATCACGTCATTCGATGCCCGCCACTTCGGCGGGCATCGTGCTTTTTGAGCAGTAGATTGACTCTCGCGGGCCATGACGGCGGTGGCTAAGCTTGGGGGTGACGGCCCTGATCGACAGGGCGCTGAACCGGTAACTCGTGATGACTGACAATCCCGCCGATAATCTTCGCATCCGTGAAGAACGTCTCATCGATCATGAGCGCATCTACCGCATCCATGAATCCGTGTTTGCCGGCCACCGGGAGGCTCGCCTGGGCGACAGACTGCGTCGCAGTGATCTGGCGCAGATCTCGCTGGTGGCCGAGCGCTTCTCTGACCCGGAAAGCGGGCGTCACCTCAGTGAAGGCGAAGGAGGGCTGCTGGGGCATGTGATGGCCTCGCGCGTGGAACTCTCCGGCTGTCCGGGGCGCGTGCTGATGGCATTGGCGCCTCTGGCGGTGTTGCCCCAGCACCAGCGTCATGGCATCGGCAAGCGGCTGGTGATCTCGGCGGTCAAGCGTTGTCGTCTGCTGGGAGCGGGCGCCGTGGTGGCGGCGGGTCATGCCGAATTCTATGCACATCTGGGCTTTCATCCGGCGCGCCATTACGGCCTTTATTGCCATCACGAGGATGTGCCTGGCGCCTTCGTGGCCATCGAGCTGGTGCCGGACTATCTGGCGGGGCTGGGAGGCGAGGTGCTGTTCGACCATGGTTTCTCTGACCTGGGCCTCTGACCTGGGCCTCTGGCTCGAGCGCAGATTCGCGCTCTGAGCCGGGCTCCTCGAAGGGGCTTGCCCTGTGGTGTGCCTCTTCACTCGGTCATCCCCTTGCAACTCGGCGTTGCGCCACCCTTGAAACCGCGCGACACCCGCTCCATGTCCTGTGTATCCCCGCGCTGTTGTCTGTACTGGTGTGCAGGCCGGGGCGTTATCCCGACCGATGATTCAAGGAGAGACATCATGAAGCTCAAGACTCTGGGTAGTTCGCTGATGATTGCCATGCTGGGTCTCGGTGGCCTGTCACTCGCCGGTTGCGAGGACGAGGGCCCGATGGAGAAGGCTGGCGAGAAGATGGACAATGCCGTGGAAGACGCCGGTGACAGCGTCGAGAACGCTACCGACAGCTGATGGCTGGCCGTGACTCGCTCACGAGCACGGCGAACCGCAAGGTGTGAATGCACAAAGGCCCCGCCTCTCAAGAGGCGGGGCCTTTGCATGTCAGGGCTCCGTGTATCAGGGCTCCGTATATCAGGGCTGCATGTGTCAGAGGTTTGAGAAAGTCTCAGGAAGAGACAGGCTCAGACAGACACGGGCTGCTGGTCGCTCTGCTGCTTGCGTTCCGCGACGGCGGCTTCATAGGCGCGGCCTTCCTCGGCCTCGGTGGCGGCGCTGAAGCGCACCAGCAGGGCGAACAGCGAGATCACGATCACGCCCATGCCCAGATACATCAGGCCTTCCTGGTAGGTCAGTTCTTCACTGCGGAACAGGAAACCCGCGGCGACAGCCCCCGCGTTGCCACCCGCGCCGACGATACCGGCCACCGCGCCCAGTGCCTTGCGATTGACGAAGGGCACGATCCCGAAGGTGGCGCCTTCCGCCATCTGCACGAACAGGCTGAACACCAGCATGATGCCGATGGCCACCGCGAGGGTTTCCATCTGGGCGAAGCCGACCAGCGCCACGCCTTCACACAGCAGCGCGATGAACAGCCAGCGCACGCGACCCTTGAGGCCGGACTGACGGGCGAACAGGTCGGAGAAGACGCCGCCCAGGGTGCGCGCGAACAGGTTCATCAGGCCGAACAGGCCCGCGATGAGGCCGGCGGTGGCGAGATCGAGGTCGAAGTGATCGAAGAAGTAGATGGCGGCGACGTTGTTGATGGTCAGCTCGACCCCGAAGCAGGCGCCGTAGACGAGGAACAGGGCCCAGACACGGATATCGCGTGCCGCCGCGCCGAAAGTGGCGCGCATGCTGTATTCCTTCTCGGCCTTGGGCAGCTCACCACGCTCACGCAGCTCGCTGAAGTTGCCGTCCGGGGCATCCTGGGTGAAGAAGTAGTAGGCGATCCCGGTGAGGAACAGCACGATGCCCGGCACGACCATCGCCAGACGCCAGCCCAGGGTCTGCTCGACGCCCAGCATCAGAAGGCCGGCCATCACCAGCGGCATCAGCATCTGGGTGGTGCCGCCGCCCAGGTTGCCCCAGCCGGCGGTGGTGGCATTGGCGGTGCCGACCACGTTGGGGCCGAACATCACGGAGGTATGGTACTGAGTGATGACGAAGGACGCGCCGATGGCACCGATGGCCAGACGGGCGAGGAAGAAGGATTCGAAGCTGTCGGCGAAGCCGATGCACATCACCGGCAGAGAGCCGAGGCACAGCAGCCAGGTGTAGGCCTTGCGTGGCCCGATGCGATCACACAGCACGCCGATGGCAAGTCGCACGATCACCGTGATGGCGACGGAGGCGATGATGGTGTTGCCGATCTGGGTCTTGGTCAGGCCGAGGTCATCGCGCACCACGGCCATCAAGGGCGCGATGCCGAACCAGCCGAAGAAGCAGACGTGGAAGGCGAACCACGACATGTGGAAGGCGCGCATCTGCGGGGTATTGAAGCTGAACAGCCGGATACGGCTGGCCTTGTTGCGAATATCCATGAGTGGGCTCCTGGTACAGCGTCGGTGCCGGACGCCAGGGTCTCGGCGCACGACGGGTGGTCGAACAGCTGTGAACGACAGCGGGGCGCCTCGTCATTGAGGGGCCTGGTTCGACGCACTCGTACTCCCGGGAGCCTGGTCCACGTCATGGATGATGCATGGCACGCTTGTCTGCCATTGCCTGACTCAAAGCAAGTAGCGCGCCACTTGCAGGGGTGTTGTGCGTCCAACCCCCGTCATATCAAGGGCTTGGAATCATCATGTCGGGCAAGACAGCAGTGGGGAGTAAGCAGGGCGATGCCCAGTGGCGGTGCGCGGTGGGGTGAAGATGATCCAGTCTGGCGCACGTGGCGGGCGAGAGATCGCCAGATCACGCCATGCATCATTGCTGTGCAGTCGGGCGCGCCCTTGCGCACTGCGGAAGGCCTTTCAGGCCAGCGCTGCACCAGTTTGTGGCATGAATCCTGCAGTGTCAGAGGCGTGACGCCATCCTGACTCCCGCTTGCGAAGACGCCGTCGTCCTTGATCTCGGACGTCGGTGCCTGATCGCTCGAGGCGTCGCCTGACACCCCGGCACCACCGCCTGACACACTGCCAAGGAAGCCTGATATGCCCGTGACCGTGTTGATCGTCGATGTGCGCAGCGAGCGTTCCGCCGCTCTGGAGCAGGCGCTGTTGAGCGCCGGCTTCGAGGTGGCGCTGCGGGTCGATGAACACGAGGACCTGCATGCGCTGGTGCAGCACCATCAGCCGGATGCCGTGATCATCGACGCCGACCTGCCCAGCCGTGACACCCTCGAGCACCTCGGCCAGCTGGGGCGTCACTATCCCAAGCCGATGATCATGCTGGCCAGTGAGGACGCGCCGGACCTGGTGCGCCAGGCGGCTGGCGCCGGCGTGTCCGCCTACGTGGTGGATCACGTCATGCCGGCGATGGTGCGCAGCATGGTCGAGGTGGCCATCACCAGCTTCGAGGCTCACCGTGCCCTCAAGGGCGAACTCAATCGCACCCAGACCACTCTGATACAGCGGCGCAGCGTGGATCGCGCCAAGGCGCTGGTGATGGAGAGTCGCGGACTGGGGGAGGATGCGGCCTACCAATATCTGCGCAAGACCGCGATGAATCGGCGTCTGGCATTGCACGAGCTGGCCGATGAGCTGCTCAAGGCGTCGCGTCGGCACTGAGCCGAGTCTCGTGATGTCCTTCTCTTTCGATCGTTCAAAAGGTGGATGTGATGCTCAGTGATTCTCTTCTCAATGGCCATCAGTTGACGCTGGGGTTGATGCCGCTCAATGACGCGGCACCTCTGGTGGTGGCGGAGCGTCAGGGGTTCTTCCGTGAGGAGGGGCTGGCCGTGACGCTCAAGTGGCAGCCGTCGTGGGCGGCACTGCGCGATGACCTGCAGACCGGCGTGTTGCAGGGCGCGCAGATGCTGGCGCTGATGCCGCTGACCTCGACCCTGGGGCTGGATGGCCGCGCCACACCGGTGATCAGCGCGATGACGCTCAATCTGGGCGGCAACTCCATCACCCTGTCGCGGGCCCTGATGGCGGCGCTGGCCGAGGAGGGGCATGACCTGGGCTCTCCGCTGGCGGTGTCTCGGGCGCTGGCGGCGCACGTGCAGGCGCGCCGCGAGCGTGGGGAGGCGGCGCTCAAGCTTGCCAGCGTGCATCCCTTCTCCTCGCACCGCTATCTGCTGCGTTACTGGCTGGCGGCCGGCGGGATCGACCCGAATCGCGACATCGAGATGCGTGCGGTGGCCCCGCCGTTGATGGCCGCCCAGCTGGCAAGTGGCGCGCTGGACGGCTTCTGTGTCGGAGAGCCCTGGAACAGTCTGGCCGCCGTGCAGGGCATGGGGCAGGTGGTGGCGGGCAGTCATGATATCTGGCGCTTCGGACAGGAAAAGGTGCTGGGCGTGCGCGAGGACTGGGCGGAGCAGCACCCGCTGGCGCATCAGGCGCTGATTCGCGCGCTGCTCAAGGCCTGTGCCTGGCTGGACCGCCCGGGCAACCGTGAGCAGGCCGCGCAGTGGCTGCATGATGAAGGCATGCAGGAAGTGCCGCTTTCGGTGGTGGCGCGTGGACTGCGCGACGTGGATGTCGAGCAGTCGGTGGAGGCGTTCCAGCGGGAAAATCCCGGCTGGACCATCTTCCATCGCTACGCGGCCAACTTCCCGTGGCGCTCGCAGACCCGCTGGTATGCCGCCCAGATGCAGCGCTGGGGGCATCTCGAGGGAGTCAGCGACAATGACCTCGAAGCGACCCTGGCACGCTGCGTACGCCCGGACCTCTACCGCAGCGCAGCCCGCAAGCTGGGCATGGTGGTGCCGGTGGCGGATGAGCGCAGCGAAGGCACGCATCCGGCACCCTGGTGGCTGAGCGGCGAGGCAGGGCAGGTGCCGATGCCGGCGGATGGCTTCATCGATGGGGCGGTCTTCGAATGACACCGCTGGCGCGCGCGGAAGCGTGAGGCGACAAGCCGAGGGGTGAGCAGTGGGAAGCGAGTCAAGAGGCGAGGGGTGAGGGGTGAGGGGTGAGGGGGTAGAGAAAAGACGCCCGCGAGCGCGAAACCTGTCGGCTCAGGCATGTTGGCAGTGCGGTTATGATATTCTCATCCCACTGCCAGCACCGCGTCAGGGGATCGCATGACCACTCGCAAGTCTCAGATTCGCAAGGATAATGTCGGCCGCATCCTGCTCGCCGCCGAAAAGATCTTCGCTCTCAAGGGCTATGTCGGCGCCAGCATGGTCGATATTGCCGCCGAGGTAGAGCTGCCCAAATCCAATCTGCATTACTACTTCAGCACCAAGGAAGCGCTGTATCGCGCGGTCCTCGATGGTCTGCTGGCGCTGTGGAAGGAAGATGCGCTGTGCTTCGAAGCCTATGACGACCCGCAGCTGGTGCTCTCCACCTATATTCGCGCCAAGATGATGCACTCGCGCCAGCGTCCGTATGGCTCCAAGGTATGGGCCAGCGAGATCATGCAGGGCGCGCCGGTGCTGGGCGAGGAGCTGACGGTGTGGCTCGACGAGTGGGCCGAGATGAAGAAGTCACGCCTGCGCCAGTGGATCAGTGAGGGGCGCATTGACAACGTCGATGCTTCCGCCTACCTGTACATGATCTGGGCCAGCACCCAGCACTACGCCGACTTCGACCACCAGATCGCGGTACTCAATCAGGGCAAGGCGCTGAGTGATCGCGAATTCGAGCAGGCGGTGCAGAACGTCACGCGGGTACTGCTGAAGGGCGTTGGCTTGTCCGCCTGAGTCATCAGGTGATGTCATTATCATATTACCCTAAGGCTAACAATGATCATCATTGATGGATCATGAGACCATTGAAAAGGGGCTGCCATTGCTGGCAGCCCCTTTCTGTTTTCACGCCACTGAACGTGGCGTCATGCGCTGGAATCTGTGCGGATCATCCAGATCTTGTCCGCAACGTCAGGGTCACGCCGCGCGATGCGGGTTGCGAGGGTCCTCCATCCAGTTCATGTACGGCTTGCCGGTGTCCTGCACTTCCATGGTGATGCAGTCCTCGACCGGGCAGGTGATCTCGCACAGGTTGCAGCCCACGCAGTCGGCGTCCTTCACCTCATAGCGGGCGGTGCCGTTGTCCCTGGCCAGATGCAGGATGGCCTGGTGCGAGGTGTCCTCGCAGGCGATGTAGCAGCGTCCGCAGCCGATGCACTTGTCCTGGTCGATCCGCGCGATCACCTGGTAGTTCATGTCCAGCTGCTTCCAGTCGGTGGTGTTGGGCACCGCCGCGCGGGAGAACTCGTCGATCCGCTGATAGCCCTTGCTGTCCATCCAGCGCCCCAGGCCGTCCTTCATCTCCTCGACGATACGGAAGCCGTGCAGCATCGCCGCGGTGCACACCTGCACGCTGCCCGCGCCGAGGGCGATGAATTCCGCGGCATCTTCCCAGTTGGAGATGCCGCCGATACCCGAGATCGGCAGGTTGGCGGTTTCCGGCGTGCGCGCGATCTCGGCCACCATGTTCAGCGCGATGGGCTTCACGGCGCTGCCGCAATAGCCGCCGTGGGTGCTGCGGTCACCGACGATGGGATGCGCGACCATGCGGTCGAGGTCCAGATGGGTGATGGAGTTGATGGTGTTGATCAGCGAGACGGCATCTGCGCCGCCACGCCAGGCCGCCTTGGCCGGTTCGCGCACGTCGGTGATGTTGGGGGTCAGCTTGACGATCACCGGCAGCGAGCTGTAGGTCTTGCACCAGCGCGTGACCTGCTCGACATACTCCGGCACCTGGCCCACCGCCGCGCCCATGCCGCGTTCCGGCATGCCGTGGGGACAGCCGAAGTTGAGCTCGATGCCGTCACAGCCGGTAGCCTCGACCTGCGGCAGGATGGTCTTCCAGGCCTCTTCCTCGCACGGCACCATCAGCGAGACGATCAGCGCGCGGTCCGGCCAGTCCTTCTTGACCTGGGTGATCTCGCGCAGGTTGATCTCCAGCGAGCGGTCGGTGATCAGCTCGATGTTGTTGAAGCCGCTGACCTCGCCATTCGGGCCATAGTGCGCCGAATAGCGCGAGGAGACGTTCACTGCCGCCGGGTCTTCCCCCAGCGTCTTCCAGACCACGCCACCCCAGCCGGCCTCGAAGGCGCGTACCACGTTGTAGGCCTTGTCGGTGGGCGGGGCGCTGGCCAGCCAGAAGGGGTTGGGGGCACGGATGCCGGCGAAGTTGACCGACAGATCGGCCTTGTAGCTGGCGACGTGATCGTCAGCCGCTGCAGAACTTGAACCAGAGCCTGCCGGACGCGCGTTGTCATCATTGAGCGGGGTATGAATGGTCATCAGGCGGCCTCCACCTTGAGCATCAGATCGTGATGGATGGCCTCGGCGGCCAGCTTGCCGTGGGCGACGGCTTGAACGGTGAGATCCTGTCCGCGGGCGATGCAGTCACCGCCGGCATAGACGCCCGGCAGACTGGTGCGCAGCATCTCGTCCACCTCTATCTTCGCCCCCTCGCGGGCCAGCCCCGCGGCATGCGCATCGCTCAGGCTCGCGTCATCGAAGCCCTGGCCGATGGCGGTGAAGACCCCATCGCAGGCCAGCGTGAAGGTCTCGCCGGTATCGACGAGTCGGCCATCCTCGACCCGTGTGCGCGCGAACTGCATCGCATTGAGCGCGGCGGCATCACTACCCTCACTGTCGCTTGCCACATCGATGGCCAGCGGGCGCGCCCAGGTGTGGATCATCACGCCATTGGCACGCGCGATTTCCTGCTCGTGATGGGTGGCGGACATCTGCTCCTCGCCACGCCGATAGACCAGGTCCACCGTCTGCGCGCCCAAGCGTTTGGCCTGCACGGCGATGTCGATGGCGGTGTTGCCGGCGCCGATCACCACCGCGTGCCTCGGCACTGCCAGCGCGTTCAGTTCGCCGCTCTGACGCAGCACCTTGATGAAGTCGGTGGCCGCCATCAGGCCGCTGGCATCCTCGCCGGTCAGGCCGAGGGCATGGCTGGTGCCAAGGCCGAGGCCCAGGAAGACGCTGTCGAACTCGCGTGTCAGTGCGGCCAGCGCCAGGTTGTCGCCGAGGCGCTGGCCATGGCGGATCTCGATGCCGCCGATCTCGAGCAGGAATTCGACTTCGCGGGCGGCGAAGTCATCGGTCAGCTTGTAGCGAGCGATGCCGTATTCATTCAGGCCACCGGCTTTCTCCTCGGCCTCGAAGATCACCACGTCGTGGCCGAAACGCGCCAGACGATGGGCGCAGGAAAGCCCGGCAGGCCCGGCACCGACCACGGCGATGCGCCGGCCGGTGCTGGCTGCCCGCGTGAACGGGTGAGCCTCGAACTGGGCGTTGTCCAGTGCATGGCGCTGCAGCAGACCGATCAGCACCGGCTGGCACTCATCGCCCTGATTGCGCACGCAGGACTGCTCACAGAGGATCTCGGTGGGGCAGACGCGGGCGCAGCTGCCACCGAGGATATTGGCATCGAGAATCTCGCTGGCGGCGCCGTCGAGATTGTCATCGTGGATACGGCGGATGAAGGTCGGAATATCGATGCTGGTCGGGCAGGCCTTGATGCAGGGCGCGTCATAGCAATACAGGCAACGCGAACTCTCGATGAAGGCCTGACGCTTGGTGAGCGCCGGATGCAGATCAGTGAAGCGCGCACTCAGCGCCTCTTCCGCGAGCCCGGACGGGGCCCAGTGGGAAGGAGTGGAGGATGTCGTCACGGTGTGGCTCCTGCCCGCGCTCAGGCGCGGGGTCGTTGTTGTTGGTCTTGCAGGCGAGTCAGGTTGCGCGGCTTGGTTGGCAACGCCTTGATTGGCAGCGCTTCGGGACCGGCAGCGCGTCAGGTGCGCTGCCAGGCCGTCGGTCAGTCGTGTCGTTCAGTCGTGCCGGTCTTGTCTTGTTCGAGTCGTTCGTCGGCCGTCAGCTGCGATCCACGGCGGTGACGACATTGCTCTCGGCGCGGGCCTTGAGCTGGTCGAAGACACTGGGGTAGGGCGGGCGTTCGACGTATTGGCCGTGACCGCGCTTGGCATGCAGCTCGCCATCGCGCCATGCCCAGTCGCCGCGGCTGATGGTGTGACGCGGGATACCCTTGACGGTGCGGCCTTCGAAGATGTTGAAGTCGATGTTCTGGTGGTGAGTCTTCGCCGAGATGGTGCGTTCGGCGTTGGGGTCCCAGACCACGATGTCGGCGTCGCTGCCGACCCGGATCGCGCCCTTGCGCGGGTACAGATTGAAGATCTTGGCGGCGTTGGTGGAGGTCAGGCCGACGAAGTCCTCGGCGGAGAAGCGCCCGGTGTTGACGCCCTCGTGCCACAGCATCGCCATGCGATCCTCGACCCCGGCGGTGCCGTTGGGAATCTTCGAGAAGTCGTCCTTGCCCATCTCCTTCTGCTCGGCGCAGAAGCAGCAGTGATCGGTGGCGGTGGTCTGGAGGTCACCGGATTGGATGCCGCCCCACAGTGCCTGGCGGTGCTCCAGCGAGCGGAACGGCGGGCTCATCACGTGGCCTGCCGCGAATTCCCAGCTCTTGTTCTGATAGACCGCTTCATCGATCAGCAGATGGCCTGCCAGCACCTCGCCGTAGACCGGCTGGCCGTGCTCGCGGGCGTAGCGGATTTCCTCCAGCGCATCGGCGGTGGAGACGTGCACCAGATACACCGGCGTGCCCAGAGTGCCGGCGATGCGGATGGCGCGGCTGGCGGCCTCGCCCTCGACCTGCGGCGGACGCGACAGCGGATGTGCCTCGGGCCCGGTAATGCCGTCGGCCAGCAGCTTCTGCTGCAGGTGGTAGACCAGCTCGCCGTTCTCGGCATGCACGGTGGGAATCGCGCCCAGCTCCAGACAGCGCGCGAAGCTCGAGACGAGGGTGTCGTCCGGCGCCATGATGGCGTTCTTGTAGGCCATGAAGTGCTTGAAGCTGTTGACCCCGTAATCGGCGACCAGCGTCTGCATGTCCTGGCTGACGCTCTCGTCCCACCAGGTGACGGCGACGTGGAAGCTGTAGTCGCAGCACGACTTCTCGGCCCACTCGCGCCAGGTGTGATAGGCCTCCATCAGCGGTTGCTGGGGGGAGGGAATCACGAAATCGATGATCATGGTGGTACCGCCGGCCAGCGCCGCGGCGGTGCCGCTCTGGAAATCCTCGCTGGCCACGGTGCCCATGAAGGGCAGCTGCATGTGGGTGTGCGGGTCGATGCCGCCGGGCATCACCAGACAGCCGCTGGCGTCGATCACCTCGCAGTCGTCCGGTACCTCGAGGTCGGTGCCGATGGCGGTGATGGTCTCGCCGTCACACAGCACATCGGCGGTGTAGCGCTCTTCGTGGGTCTGGATGCTGCCGCCCTTGATCAGGATTGCCATGAGTCTCTCCCGGCCGCATCGCGCGGCCTTGTCCGGCATTGAGTGTCAGGTCGTCTTGTTGTTGTCGTGCGGGTCGTCAGTCCGTCACTCGCCATCGGTGAGGCGGGTATAGGCGTCCGGACGGCGGTCGCGGAAGAACTGCCAGTTGTTGCGCACCTCGCGCACCATCGACATGTCGAGGTCGTGGATCAACAGCTCGTCCTCGGTGGCACTGGCCTGGGCTTCGATCTGGCCGCGTGGATTCACGAAGTAGGAGGAACCGTAGAACTCGCCGATATCCCAGGGTTGTTCATGGCCGACACGGTTGATGGCGGCGATGTAGCAGCCATTGGCGGCGGCGGAGGCGGGCTGCTCCAGCTCCCACAGATACTGGGAGAGGCCGGCGACGGTGGCGGAGGGATTGAAGATGATCTCGGCGCCGTTGAGCGCCAGCGCGCGCCAGCCTTCCGGGAAGTGGCGGTCGTAGCAGATGTAGACGCCGATGCGCCCGTAGGCGGTGTCGAAGACCGGCCAGTCGGACTTGCCGGGCTTGAAGAAGAATTTCTCCCAGAAGCCCGCCACCTGCGGGATGTGGGTCTTGTGATACTTGCCCAGATAGCTGCCGTCGGCATCGATGACGGCGGCAGTGTTGTAGTACACCCCCGGCTGCACTTCCTCGTAGAGGGGCACGATGATCACCATCTGATGCTTCTTCGCGTACTGCTGCATCAGGGTGACGGTGGGGCCGTCGGGCACGCGCTCGGCGGCGGCATACCACTTGGCATCCTGGCTCGGGCAGAAATAGGGCTGATTGAAGACTTCCTGGAAGCACAGGATCTTGACGCCTGCCTCACCGGCCTGGTCGATCAGCGGCAGGTGGGCCTCGTTCATGGCATCGCGGATCTGTGCGGGCTCGAGGTCGGTGGAGACGTTGAGTCCCATCTGGATGACGGCGCAGCGCAGCTTGCCGGCATCCTCGCGGTAGGAGATGCGGGAGTCGTTCGACATGTCATCCTCATCGGGCGGCTTGGCGCCGGTTGTTGTTGTCTTCAATGAGTGCTGGTGGGCAGAGCGGGTGAGCCGGGATGGCGCGAAATGGGTCCTGGAAAATCACTCCGCCTGTCCGGAAAGTCTGCATGCCCGCGGCAGGTATCGTGGGTCAGGGAAGGTCCGATGCAGATCCTGTCTCATCAGTCAGCTTAATGAACATTAGACAGTGTTCCCGCGTTCGGCAAGACGAAGTGTCAAATAAAGTCTCGTGAATTTATCTTGTTGTTATAAAAGGATTTTCGGTCAAGATTTCGCATGAATTCACCATTGTGGTGCCAGGAGAATCAGCGTGGTTCACGCGATTTTTAAAGGAAAACTCAATGCACATCAGTGGCTTGTGATCGTCTGTATGGGCCCTGTGCAAGACCGCCTTGCACCAGCTTGGAACCTGACCATACTGACAATTGGCGCGAACACGGCGTGTCGCCACCTGACGGGCATCAGACGGTCAAACCCGCGCCATTGCCTCTCAAGTTGTCTTGCGGGACAGGTTTGATTTGACGGCAATAATGCCGCCATCGGCATGCGATTTGCCCATGAAAGGTACCGCTTCATGTGGATGGGTAATTCAAGCATCCCTTGGCTGAAACAGGGTGGAAAAGTGAATCAGGAGGGTGAAGGAAGGGACGGATCTTCAAAGACGGCAAGACGCGCCACAGAGCGCAAAGGCAGGACAAGCGACGTGCATCACCCTCAACAATAACAACAGCTGAACAGGTGAGGACTCATGGCCCCGACACAGACTCGCTCGCACATGGTGCGCAGCAATGAGGAAATGATCGAGCTGGTGGTGGCGCAGGACGTCGCCCGCAGCCCGCGCTACAACGAGGATATCGCGCCGACCAGGAGTGCCGAGCGCACCTGGTCGCGCTGGAACATCGCCGCGCTGTGGGTCGGCATGTCGATCTGCGTACCCACCTATACCCTGGGCGGCGTGCTCACTGCCTACTTCGGATTGAGTGTCGGCGAGGCGCTGATCACGATTCTGGTCGCCAATCTGGTGGTACTGATTCCGCTGACGCTGAACGCCTTCCCCGGCACGCGTTTCGGGATTCCCTTTCCGGTAGTGCTGCGTTCATCGTTCGGGATCATCGGCTCCAACGTGCCGTGCATGATTCGGGCGGTGGTCGCCTGTGGCTGGTTCGGTATCCAGACGATGTTCGGCGGCCTGGCGATTCACCTGCTGCTCTCGAGCCTCTCGGCGGACTGGAAGGCGCTGGGCGGGGTGGGCGAGGTCATCGGCTTCTTCATCTTCTGGGCGCTCAACCTGTTCGTGGTGATTCGCGGCGCGGAATCCATCAAGTGGCTGGAGACGCTCTCCGCGCCCTTGCTGCTGGCGGTGGGGGTCGGCCTGATGGTGTGGGCGCTGCCGCATACCTCGATCAGCGAACTGCTGGCCCAGCCACCGAATCGTCCCGAAGGCGATGGCGTGGCCAGCTACTTCATGGCGGGCCTGACCGCGATGGTCGGCTTCTGGGCGACGCTGTCGCTGAACATTCCTGACTTCAGCCGTTACGCGAAGAGCCAGAAGGACCAGATCGTCGGTCAGATCATCGGCCTGCCGCTGACGATGTTCTTCTTCGCGGCGCTCGGCGTGGTGCTGACGGCCGCTTCCAGCTCGCTGGTGGGGGAGACCATCTCCGACCCGGTCAACCTGATCGGTCGCATCGACAGCCCCGGCTGGGTCGCCATCGCCATGGTGCTGATCATCATCGCGACGCTCTCCACCAACACCGCCGCCAACATCGTCTCGCCGACCAATGATTTCCAGAACATCGCGCCGAAATTCATCAACCAGACGCGCGGCGTGCTGCTCACCGGGCTGGTCGGGGTGCTGCTGATGGGCTTCGAGCTGATCAAGAAGATGGGCTGGATCGTCTCCGACGTGAGCCTCGAGAGCCTCTATTCCAACTGGCTGCTGGGCTATTCGAGTCTGCTGGGGCCGATCGCGGGAATCATGATCGTCGACTATTTCGTGATCCGTCGCCAGTCCTTCGATCTGCCGGCGCTCTATCTGGATGGCAGCACCTACCCGGCCTTCAATCCAGCGGGCTTCATCGCCTTCTTCGTGCCGGTGGGGCTGACGGTGATCAGCTTCTCGCAGCCCGGGCTTTCCTGGTTCTACGACTACGGCTGGTTCACCGGCTCGCTGCTGGGGGCGCTGGTCTACTTCGTGGCCAGCAAGCTGCTGGTCAAGGCACCGCCGGTGCATCTGCCGGAGGCGATACCGGGTGGCGGCGCGCAGCGTGCCTGACGCCGCTGGCGGATAGCTCGCAACGCAACGTCACGTGCAACGACAGACGGGCTGCCCATCGGCAGCCCGTCTGTCGTCGTGGCAAGGGGAAGTGACGGCCGGTTGAGGTATTCGCGCCCTGGCCGTCAGCCCACCAGGCCGGGGATGCCGTCCTCGAAGCGCTCGACCATGAAGTCGACGAACTGGCGCACCTTGGGCGAGAGATGGCGGTGGCGGGGATAGACGATCCACACCCCGGTATCGCGCACCTGATATTCATCCAGCACCGAGATCAGCTTGCCACTGGCCAGGTGAGGCGCGACGTAATAGTCGGGAATCTGGGCAAGCCCGAGGCCCTTGAGCGTGGCGTCCAGCAGTGCCGGCCCGGAATTGGCCTGCCAGCTGCCGGAGATGCGCACCTCGCGTCGCTGGCCCTCGACCTCGAACAGCCATTCACGCTTGGAGCCCGCCAGACAGCGGTGGCTGGAGAGCTCCGCCAGCGTGTGCGGACGCGGCGCACGCTGAAAGTAGTCGTGCGAGGCGACGACATACTCCTGGCGGTCTACCAGTCGCCGCGCGATCAGCGAGGAGTCCTTGAGCACGCCCATGCGAATGGCGACATCGAAGCCCTCGTCGATCAATTCCACCGGACGATTGGTGAAGTGCATCTGCACTTCCAGCTGCGGGTGCATCAACTGGAAGTCGTTGACCAGTGGCGCGACGTAGCGCTCACCGAAGGTGGTAGCGCTGGTCAGCTTGAGCACGCCGCTGGGACGGGCATGGAAGTCGCCGATGGCCTGTTCGGCGGCGCGAAAGCCATCGAAGAGGTGATGGCAGTGCTCGTAATACACCTGTCCGGCATCGGTGAGACGCGTCTGACGGGTCGTGCGATAGAGCAACTGGGTATCAAGCTGGGCTTCCAGCTGGCTGATCAGGCGACTGACATGTGAGCTGGAGACCCCGAGATGACGGGCGGCACCGGAAAACGAGCCGATTCTGACGACTTCCACAAAGGCTTCGATGCGGTCCCAACGCTGCATGCCCGCTCCTCATCATTGTTGTTGAGTGACAATAATCATCTGAGTGCTGACGGCTTAATCCCGCCAAGGTCACTGCGTAGACTGTGTTGCATACTGATGGCACCGCACGCGTTGCGGCAATGCATTGCTCCTTGCCTGTCCCCCTGCGTGAACCCCTTGTGAGCAAGGGGGCACCGGCAGGCTCGCCGGGAGAATGCCACGGATCAGTCTACCGCCATTGTTGCTCCGAGGAGATATTAATGAAATCACGTGCTGCGATTGCGCTGGAAGCCGGCAAGCCGCTGGAGCTGGTCGAGATCGATGTCGAAGGACCGAAGGCCGGCGAGGTGCTGGTACGCATCGTCAATACCGCCGTCTGCCACACCGATGCCTACACCCTGTCCGGCGCAGACCCCGAAGGCCTGTTCCCGTCCGTGCTGGGCCATGAAGGCGCGGGTATCGTCGAGGAAGTGGGCGAGGGTGTCACCGGTCTGGTGCCGGGCGACCACGTCATCCCGCTCTATACCGCCGAATGTGGCAAGTGCAAGTTCTGCCTCTCCGGCAAGACCAACCTGTGCAGCGCCGTGCGCGCCACCCAGGGCCGTGGCCTGATGCCGGATGGCACCTCGCGCTTCTCGCTGGACGGCAAGATGCTGCACCACTACATGGGCACGTCTACCTTCTCCGAGTACACCGTGGTGCCGGAAGTCTCGCTGGCCAAGGTCTCCAAGGAAGCGCCGCTGGACAAGATCTGCCTGCTGGGCTGTGGCGTCACCACCGGTATCGGTGCGGTGATGAATACCGCCAAGGTCGAGCCGGGTGCCACCGTGGCCATCTTCGGTCTCGGCGCCATCGGTCTGGCCGCCATCCAGGGCGCGGTGATGGCCAAGGCGTCGCGCATCATCGCCATCGACATCAATGAGGACAAGTTCGATCTGGCCCGCAAGTTCGGCGCCACCGACTTCGTCAACCCGAGCAAGCTGTCCGTGCCGGTCCAGGAAGCCATCGTCGACATGACCGACGGCGGCGTCGATTACTCCTTCGAGTGCATCGGCAACGTCAAGGTCATGCGTGCCGCGCTCGAGTGCGCGCACAAGGGTTGGGGCGAATCCATCATCATCGGCGTCGCCGGTGCCGGTGAAGAGATCGCCACCCGTCCCTTCCAGCTGGTGACCGGGCGCGTCTGGAAAGGCTCCGCCTTCGGTGGCGTCAAGGGCCGTACCGAGCTTCCGGGCTACGTCGAGCGCTACATGGATGGCGCGATCAACCTCGACGACTTCGTCACCCACCAGATGCCGTTCGAGAAGATCAACGAGGCCTTCGACCTGCTGCATGAAGGCAAGTCGATCCGTACCGTGCTGAGCTTCTGATCCGCGAGCGATCTTTGGCTGAAACGCCTCCGGGCCGGGCAGGCAAGCGTGATGCCTGGGCGGGCTCGGAGCGTGAAACGGCGTCGGCTTGCCGACGCCGTCTTCATGAGGCGATATCACAAGGGAGAGCATGATGACCGCGACCGAACAACTCGAGCTGGTCAGCGCCAACAAGGTGCATGGTGGCTGGCTCAAGCGTTACCGTCACCGCAGCGGCAGTCTGGATTGCGACATGGTGTTCGCCATCTACCTGCCGCCGCAGGCCGAACAGGGCCCGGTGCCGATGCTGTGGTGGCTGTCGGGGCTGACCTGCACCGACGAGAACTTCATGCAGAAGGCCGGCGCGCAGCGCAAGGCAGCCGAGCTGGGCATCGCCCTGATCTGCCCGGACACCAGCCCGCGTGGCGTGGACCTGCCCGGCGAAGACGACAGCTACGACTTCGGCAGCGGTGCCGGCTTCTACGTCAATGCCACCCGCGAGCCGTGGGCGCGCCATTACCGCATGTACGACTACGTCACCGAGGAGCTGCCGGCACTCGTCAAGCGTCACTTCCCGGTGGATGGCGAACGCGAGTCCATCTCCGGTCACTCCATGGGCGGCCACGGCGCGCTGATCTGCGCGCTGAAGAATCCGGGCCGCTATCGCTCGGTCTCCGCCTTCGCGCCGATCGCCAATCCGATGGCCTGCCCGTGGGGCGAGAAGGCCTTCAGCGGCTATCTCGGCGATGACCGCACCCAGTGGGCGCAGTGGGATACCTGCGAGCTGGTCAAGCAGGCGGGCAACAGCGGTGCCGCGCGTCAGGAGCTGTTCGTCGAGCAGGGCGAGAATGACCAGTTCCTGGAAGAGCAGCTCAAGCCGGAGCGTCTGGAGACGGTCTGCGCCGAGCAGGACCACCCGCTGATCCTGCGTCGCCAGCCCGGCTATGATCACAGCTACTTCTTCATGGCCAGCTTCATCGATGAGCATCTGACCTACCATGCGAAACACCTCCTTTGAGGTGTGAGGATGGTAGCCAATGAAGATGAAAAGGCATGCGAAGCACCTCCTTTGAGGTGTGAGTGTGGTGGCCGGTAGAGATGAAGAGGCATGCGAAACACCTTCTTTCTTGAGGTGAGCCTGAAGCCTCGAGCTGTGATGTGACATGGCCAGCCACAGGGGATCGCTCCCCGAGCAGAGAACCTGCGTGAAAGACAGAAACGACAGCCCCGGCATCCATCACAGGATGTCGGGGCTGTCGTTTTTCCGTCATGAGCGACACCGCCTTTCAGAACCTTTCGCTATGAAGGGCGGTTTTCGTGGCTCGCGGTTATATCGCGTCGATGTCAGCCAATCACGGCGTTATTCTGTGCCGTACAGCAACGATGATTTGCCGTGCAGCGGCGATTTAATCGCTGCGCGGTATCAGGGCGATGGTTTACTGTCGAGAGGTGGACAACGCACGACGTCCAAGCAGTGATTCACGACACCCCTGACGTTATCGGACTCCTTCGGGTCGCATCCCGAGTCGCTCAAGCGAGAGATCACGATGATGGCTGTCATCACTGCTGGAATCGCCAGCCTTCCGGTCGATTCCCTGCTGAGTGCCAACAACGACAATATCGCGGACCCCCTGATCGCCGACTGATCCGGGTGAGGGCATTCATGCTCCGGTCTGCAACTCAGGCAGATAGCAAGAAGGAGTTCCCCATGGCACTGACCAGTGGCCGCATTGATCGCCCGCACGATCGCTCTCACATGACATCCGGCTTTTCCTCCGATTCCCGCCGGGCGGGGGCTCGCTCGCTGGGCCCTCAGGCCGGTGAGACACGCCAGCCGCAGACCATCGGCTTCCTGTTGCTCGACAGCTTCACGCTCATCTCGCTGGCCTCGGCGGTCGAACCGCTGCGCATGGCCAATCAGCTGGCCGGACGTGAGCTGTATCGCTGGTACACCGTGACCCTGGAAGGCATGCCCGTGCGTGCCAGCGATGGTCTGCAGGTCACGCCGGATGTGTCGGCCGAAACCTGCCCGGCGCTGGACATGGCCATCGTCTGTGGCGGCGTCGGTATCCAGCGGGCGGTGCAGCGCCCGCATGTCAGCTGGCTGCAGGCCCAGGCGCGCGCTGGCCGTCAGCTGGGCGCCGTGTGTACCGGCAGCTGGGCGCTGGCGCAGGCCGGACTGCTGGAAGGTCACGAGACCAGCATTCACTGGGAGTGTCTGGCGGCCATGCAGGAGGCCTTCCCGCGCGTACCGCTGACCACGCGACTGTTCTCCATCGACCAGCAGCGTGCCACCGCCTCGGGCGGCACCGCGCCGATGGACATGGTATTGACCATGATCGCCCGCGAGCATGGCCGTGAGCTGGCGGCGGGCATCTCCGAGATGTTCATCTGTGACCGCGTGCGCGGCGAGCAGGACCAGCAGCGTGTCCCGCTCAAGCACGTGCTGGGCACCACCCAGCCCAAGCTTCTGGAAATCGTCGCGCTGATGGAGGCCAATCTGGAGGAGCCCATCGGTCTGGACGAGCTGGCCCACTACGTGGATGTCTCCCGCCGTCAGCTGGAGCGCCTGTTCCAGCGCTATCTGCACTGCTCACCGTCGCGCTACTACCTCAAGCTGCGCCTGACGCGGGCGCGTCAGCTGCTCAAGCAGACGGCGCTGTCGATCATCGAGGTAGCCTCGGCCTGTGGCTTCGTCTCCACGCCGCACTTCTCCAAATGCTACCGCGAGTACTTCGGCATGCCGCCGCGCGATGAGCGTATCGGTGGTGAGCGTCAGCCCGGCGTGTCTGACGTGCCGTGTCGTGCCGATGTCGATCATCAGCTGCACGGCGTGGCCAGTCTGGAAGGCGTACTGCATGGTGCCATCCATCAGTCGCTGAGCCAGACGACTGCCTCCTCGCCGCTGCATACCGCCGCCGAATCGCCGGTGTCCTCGGCGATCCTGGCGCTGGCCAATGCGCGTGGCGAGCCAACCTACGCAAGCGTCAGGCTCTGATCGCCATACACCTGCGTGACGGGATGACCCCTCGATGCCCCTGCCCTTCGGCCGGGGCATCTTGGTTTTCACAGGAGCCATCGGCGGGCTCTGGTACACTCGAGCGCTGCATGAGGCAGTAGCTGACAACAAGGGCTGGGAGACGGGATGATCCGTCGTGATCAGCCACGACACGCGCGACAGGGGACGGCGAGGGATGGCACGAACACAGGGGCAGAAGACCCGCGATGGGCAATCGGCACGCCGCGGCGCGACACGCAGGCCGGCGGCGTCCGTGAAGATGCGCCCGATGGAGCGTCTGCGCTGGCTGGCGACATGGGCGATCAAGGTGCTGGGCTGCTGGATGGTCGCCTGCATCGGCCTGGTGGTGTTGCTGCGCTTCGTGCCATTGCCGGTGTCGATGGTGATGCTGGAGAAGTGGGGCTACAGTCTGGTCTCGGGGGCGCCGATGGCGCTCCAGCATGACTGGGTGCCGATGGAGGAGATTTCCCGCAATGCCCGGCTGGCGGTGATCGCCTCGGAAGACCAGAAATTTCCCGATCACTACGGCTTCGATGTCGATCAGATCGTCAAGGCCATCGATGCGCGCCTGGCCGGTGAGCGTCTGCGTGGCGCCAGTACCATCAGCCAGCAGACCGCCAAGAATGTCTTCCTGTGGAACGGGCGCAGCTGGGTGCGCAAGGGGCTGGAGGTCTGGTTCACCATCCTGATCGAGGTGATCTGGCCCAAGGAGCGCATTCTCGAGGTCTATCTGAACGTCGCCGAGTGGGGGCCGGGGGTGTTCGGTGTCGAGGCCGCGGCCGAGCATCACTTCAATACCGATGCCGCCAGCCTGTCCGCCTACCAGGCCAGCCTGCTGGCGGCGGTACTGCCCAATCCGATCCGCTTCAATGCCGGCAAGCCCTCGGCCTATATCCAGCGGCGTGCCAGCTGGACACGGCGCCAGATGAACAATCTCGGCATGGGCTATCTCAAGCGGCTGGAACAGCCGCGTGGCTGGTTGAGCTGGGACCTGCTGCCTTCGCTGAAGGAGCTGTCCCCCGCGCACTGAGCGGCGTGACGCTACACCCTCGGCTGTCCCACGACGCCCCGGCTCTCTCGAGTCGGGGCGTCGTCGTTTCAGAAACGACAGTCCTGACGCGATTCGGT
The DNA here is from genome assembly GCF_056493605.1 of Cobetia sp. BL01. NCBI lineage: Bacteria > Pseudomonadati > Pseudomonadota > Gammaproteobacteria > Oceanospirillales > Halomonadaceae > Cobetia > Cobetia sp. BL01. The sequence goes on from NZ_JBVBEE010000004.1 coordinate 272,290, forward strand.
AGCCACGCGTCGCATCTGGCGTCAGAGGGGGAAGAGGGCAGGACTATGCTGGCACAGCCTGCTGGAGATCGTGTTCCGGCAGACCCTGTCCGCCGGGTACGGGCAGTGACCTGACTTCCAGAGCCGCCTGCCCAGCGCCGGAGCGACATGATGTCCGAATTCTCCTCCTCCTTCGGTGGGTCCGATGCGGCCCGCGCCCTGCACGATGACAGCATCGTCATCGATGGTCTGGTGATCGCCAAGTGGCAGCGCGAGCTGTTCGAGGACATGCGCAAGGGCGGTCTGACCGCGGCCAACTGCACCGTCTCGGTCTGGGAAGGCTTCCAGGCGACCGTCAACAACATCGTCAAGAGCAACCAGCTGATCGCCGAGAGCAGTGACCTGGTCTGCGTGGCGCGCACCGCCGCCGACATCCGCGCCGCCAAGGCCGCGGGCAAGACCGGCATCATCTACGGCTTCCAGAATGCCAACGCCTATGAAGACCAGATCGGCTATGTCGATGTCTTCAAGCAGCTCGGCGTGGGCATCGTGCAGATGTGCTACAACACCCAGAATCTGGTCGGTACCGGCTGTTACGAGCGCGATGGCGGCCTGTCCGGCTTCGGGCGCGAGATGGTCGCCGAGATGAACCGCGTCGGCGTGATGTGTGATCTCTCCCACGTCGGCTCGAAGACCTCCGAGGAAGTCATCCTCGAATCCAAGGTCCCTGTCTGTTACTCCCACTGCGCGCCGGCCGGTCTCAAGGACCACCCGCGCAACAAGTCCGATGCCGAGCTGCGCTTCATCGCCGAACACGGCGGATTCGTCGGCGTCACCATGTTCACCCCCTTCCTCCGGGCCGGCGTCAACGCCACCGTCGATGACTACGTTGAGGCCATCGAATACGTGATGAACCTGGTCGGCGAGGATGCCATCGGCATCGGCACCGATTTCACCCAGGGGCACGGTCAGGACTTCTTCGAGTGGCTGACCCACGACAAGGGCTACGCCCGTCGTCTCACCAACTTCGGCAAGATCGTCAATCCGGAAGGCATCCGCACCATCGGCGAGTTCCCCAATCTGACCGAGGCGCTGCTGCGTCGCGGCATGAGCGAGCATCAGGTGCGCAAGATCATGGGCGAGAACTGGCTGCGCACGCTGGAAAACGTCTGGGGCGGCTGAGTCTGCCTGCCTGGGCCTTTTCTGGTTCGCTCTTTCTTGATCGCACTTTCGTGATCTCTCTCCTGATCTCTTTCTTGAACTCTCTTTTGCATCTCCCTTTCAGCCCCTTTTGAGGACACCGACATGAGCAAGATGGCCCCTGAACTGCCGATCGAGGTGGATAGCGAGACCGGCGTCTGGACCTCCGACGCACTGCCGATGCTGTACGTGCCGCGTCACTTCTTCATCAACAACCATGTCGCGGTGGAAGAGGCGCTGGGCGTGGAGAAGTACGCCGAGATTCTCTACCACGCCGGCTACAAGAGCGCCTGGCACTGGTGCGAGAAGGAAGCCGAGCTGCACGGCCTGGTCGGGGTGGAAGTCTTCGAGCACTACATGAAGCGTCTGTCGCAGCGCGGCTGGGGCCTGTTCATCACCGAGGAGATCGATCTGGAGCGCGGTACCTGCAAGGTGCGCCTGGAGCACTCCTGCTTCGTCTATCAGCAGGGCAAGACCGGCACAAAGCTTGAGTACATGTTCACCGGCTGGTTCGCCGGCGCGATGGACCAGATTCTGGCCGCGCGTGGCAGCGAGCTGCGCACCGTCGCCGTCCAGACCCAGAGCGGTGGTGAGGAAGGCTGTGATGTGGGGTATTTCGAGGTCGCTCCCGGAACAGTGTGACGTTTTCGGATCAGCCACTCTTGGCGTTATCGCAGCGCCGCGCAGGACACGTGCAGCGAATCGAGCATGTCAGCCGATTCGCTGCCTTCAGGATCAGCCTCTGGCCCCGTTGGCGCTTCACGACACTGCTCGATATCACTCGATACCTACTACACAACAACGACAACGCAACGCCTGAATGCCGCCTTCCCTGACACGCATGACGCCTGACCTGCATGCTTGCATGCTCGAGTCCTGACTCACTCCCACCCGGAGTGACAGTCGTCGCTGAAGAAGGTGGCATTCTCCCCGGCGAGGAGCTTTCACCATGGCATTCGACGCACTCTTCCAGCCGATCGAGATCGGCAAGCTGACCATCCGCAACCGCGTCGTCAGTACCGCCCATGCCGAGGTGTATGCCACCGATGGCGGCATGACCACCGAGCGCTACGTGCGCTACTACGAAGAGAAGGCCAAGGGCGGGTGTGGCCTGTGCATCTGTGGTGGCTCCTCGGTGGTCTCCATCGACAGCCCGCAGGGCTGGTGGAGCTCCGTCAATCTGTCGACCGACCGCATCATTCCGCATTTCCAGAATCTGGCCGATGCCGTGCACAAGCATGGTGGCAAGATCATGATCCAGATTACCCACATGGGCCGTCGCTCACGCTGGGACGGTTTCGACTGGACCTCGCTGATGTCACCGTCCGGCATCCGCGAGCCGGTGCACCGCTCCACCTGCAAGACCATCGAGGTGGAAGAGATCCAGCGCATCATCGCCGACTTCGCCCAGGCGGCGCGGCGTGCCAAGGAAGGCGGTCTGGATGGCGTCGAGCTGTCCGCCGTGCACCAGCACCTGATCGACCAGTTCTGGAGCCCGCGCGTCAACAAGCGTACCGATGAATGGGGTGGCAGCTTCGAGGGCCGCATGAAGTTCGGTATCGAAGTGCTCAAGGCGGTGCGTGCCGAAGTCGGTGATGACTTCGTGGTCGGCATGCGTATCTGTGGTGATGAATTCCATCCCGATGGCCTGTCGCATGACGACATGAAGCAGATCGCCGCCTATTACGACGCCACCGGCCTGCTCGACTTCTTCGGCGTGATCGGCTCCGGCTGTGATACCCACAACAGCCTCGCCAACGTCATTCCCAACATGTCCTACCCGCCGGAACCCTTTCTGCACCTGGCCTCCGGCATCAAGGAAGTGGTCAAGATTCCGGTGATCCACGCCCAGAACATCAAGGACCCCAATCAGGCCGAGCGCATTCTGGAAGGCGGCTATGTCGACATGGTCGGCATGACCCGCGCGCACATCGCCGACCCGCACATCATCGCCAAGATCAAGATGGGCCAGCTCGACCAGATCAAGCAGTGCGTCGGTGCCAACTACTGCATCGACCGCCAGTACCAGGGCCTGGATGTGCTGTGCATCCAGAATGCCGCGACGTCACGCGAATACATGGGCCTGCCGCACGAGATCGAGAAGACCAGCGGCCCGGTGCGCAAGGTCGTCATTGTCGGCGGCGGTCCGGCCGGCATGGAGGCGGCCCGCGTGTGTGCCGAGCGTGGCCATGCCGTGACGCTCTTCGAGGCGAAGGAAGAGCTGGGTGGCCAGATCACCACGGCTTCCAAGGCGCCGCAGCGTGACCAGATCGCCGGTATCACGCGCTGGTATCAGCTGGAGCTGGCACGTCTGAAGGTCGACCTGCGCCTGGGCACCCGCGCCGATGAAGCGACCATCCGTGACCTGCGCGCTGACGTGGTGATCCTGGCGGTGGGCGGCCGTCCGTTCATGGAGCAGTTCGAATCCTGGGGCTACGACGAAGACCCGGCCAAGAGCCTGATCGTCTCTTCCTGGGACGTGCTGGACGGGCGTGTCGCGCCGGGCAGCAACGTGCTGATCTACGACAGCATCTGCGAATTCTCCGGTGTCTCGGTGGCCGATTATCTGGCCACCAAGGGCGCCAGGGTCGAGATCGTCACCGATGACATCAAGCCGGGGGCGGCGGTCGGCGGCACCACCTTCCCGACCTATTACCGCAGCCTGTATGCCAAGGAAGTCGTGATGACCTCCGACATGGTGCTGCATGAGGTCTACCGCGAAGGCGAGGGGCTGGTGGCGGTGCTCGAGAATGAATACACCGGCACGCTGGAAGAACGCGTCGTCGACCAGATCGTGGTCGAGAACGGCGTGCGCCCCGATGAAGCGCTCTACTACGCCTTCAAGGACGGCTCGCTCAACAAGGGCCAGATCGACGTCGAGTCGCTCTACGCCATCAAGCCGCAGCCGTGCCTGAGTCAGGCCACCGACGGGGATGATTACCTGCTGTTCCGTCTCGGCGACTGCAATGCACCGCGCAACACCCACGCCGCCATCTATGACGCCCTGCGCCTGTGCAAGGATTTCTGATCGCGTCTGACACATCGGTGGGAGGTTTGCTATGAACGAAACAGTGTTGTCGGTGTTGATCTTCGCCGCCTTGGCGCTGGCCGCCATCGGTGCGGTCAAGCGCATCGGCCTGTGGCGCCAGGGGCGGGCGAATGCCACGTCGATGAGTTTGGGTGAGCTGATCGCGAGCCTGGCCAAGGTGCCGCGCCGCTACGGGGTGGACCTGCACCACGTGGTCGCGCGGGACCGCTACATGGCCAATACCCACGTCGCCACCGGCGGTGGTTTCGTGGCCGCGGCGCTGCTGATGGTGGTGGTCTACGGCTTCGGCATCGACTCCGCGCTGCTGGGGGGGCTGCTGCTGCTGGCCAGTGGCGCGATGTTCGCTGGTGCGCTGTTCGTGCGTCGTCGTCGTCTCGACCCGCCGGCGCGCCTGTCGCGTGGTCCGTGGATGCGTCTGCCAAAAAGCCTGCTGGTGTTCTCTGCCAGTCTGTTCGTGATGAGTCTGTCACTGGTGCTGCCGGAAGGCGTCGGCGGCATGATCTCCGGCGGTATCCTCGGGCTGGTGCTGGTGGCGGGGATCGCCTGGGGGCTGCTCGAGATGATCGTCGGCATGACCGGTGGCGGCTCGCGCATCACCGGGCCGATGAAGCATGCCTTCGCGGGCGCGCTGCATCTGGCCTTCCATCGGCGTCCGGCGCGTTTCAGCACCCGTGACAGTGCCGGCATCCGCGACAGCGCGCTGCTGCCGCTGGATCTTTCCAATCCCGAGGCACCGCTGGGCGTCGGCAAGCCTGCCGACTTCAACTGGCGTCAGCTGCTGGGCTTCGATGCCTGCGTGCAATGCGGGCGCTGTGAAGCGGTGTGTCCGGCGTTCGCGGCCGGTCAGCCGCTCAATCCCAAGAAGCTGATCCAGGACATGGTGGTGGGCATGGCGGGGGGCAGTGACGCCGCCTACGCCGGTTCGCCCTATCCGGGCGATGAGCCGAAGCGCGCGCCCGGCCAGCATGGCGGTGGCCCGCAGCAGGCCATCGTCGGGGCCTCTCCGCATGCTCGCCCGGCAGGTCAGGCAGCATCATCCGGGCCGATCCAGATCAAGGCGGCGCCGGGCGCTGCGGGCAAGCCGGCAGACGCCGACAAGCTGATCCACGAATTCACGGTACTGGTCGAGCCGGAAACCCTGTGGGCCTGCACCACCTGTCGCGCCTGCGTCGAGGAGTGCCCGATGATGATCGAGCACGTCGATGCCATCGTCGACATGCGGCGCCACATGACGTTGGAGCAGGGCGCGACCCCGGGCAAGGGCGTCGAGGTGCTCGACAACCTGATCGCCACCGACAACCCGGGCGGCTTTGCGCTCGAGGCGCGTCTGCACTGGGCGGCGGATCTCGACCTGCCGCGCATCGCCGAGCTGCAGGCCGCTCGGGAAGCGGCGCGTGATCCACGTCCGGTGGAAGCGCTGCTGTGGCTGGGCGATGGTGCCTTCGACATGCGCAACCAGCGCACGCTGCGCGCCTTCGTGCAGGTGCTGCGCGCGGCCAGGGTCGATTTCGCCATCCTCGGTGCCGAGGAGCGTGACAGTGGCGACGTGGCACGCCGTCTGGGTGACGAGGCGACCTTCCAGTCGCTGGCCACCCGCAATATCGCCACCCTGTCGAAGTACCGCTTCGCGCGCATCATCACCTGCGATCCACACAGCTTCCATGTGCTGGGACGTGAATATGTCGCCTTCGGTGGCGACTACCTCGTCAATCACCACACCAGCTACATGCACGAGCTGCTGGCGGCGGGACGTCTGAGTCTGGATGCCAGCAAGCTGGCCACGCTCGGCTCGGTCACCTGGCATGACCCCTGCTATCTGGGTCGCTACAACGGGGAATTCGAGGCGCCGCGCACCTTGCTGGCGGCGCTGGGTCTTGAAGTGCGCGAGATGCAGCGCTCCGGCTTCCGCTCACGCTGCTGTGGTGGCGGCGGTGGTGCGCCGGTGACGGATATTCCCGGCAAGCAGCGTATCCCCGACATGCGCATGGGTGACGTGCGCGAGACCGGCGCCGAGGTAGTGGCGGTGGGCTGCCCGCAGTGCACCGCGATGCTGGAAGGCGTGGTGGCGCCGGCTGGTGAAGCCGAACCCCAGGTGCTGGATCTGGCGGAGCTGATGGCGCGGGCGCTGGTAGCGGATGCGTCCACTCAGGGCTTGTCCACGCAGGGCTTGGCGACGTCGACCACGCAGCCCACTGACGCGGAGGTGGCGGCATGACGATCCCCGTCGATCCACAAGCAACCGAGCATCCACACCCATCAGAGCATCCACACGCATCCGAGCGCGAGCCACTGCCACGCCGTGACCCGCGCCTGGAGCAGCAGGCACGCAATCGTCTGCACCCGCAGCATCTCAGCGCGCTGCAGGCGCTGGGCCGAGGCGCGGCCACTCCTCAGGAACGCTGGATGGGCCCGAAGGGCGTGATGCGTCGCAATCCCCACGTCGGCCACTTCATCGCCGCCAATGGCCGCAAACGCATCGATCGCAGTGGCCGCTCCGGGCCTGTCGCGGCAGGTACCGGTCAGGCCGCCGTCGTTGCCAAGGCGCGCGTGCTGCCGCTGGTCGAGATCGTATCACCCGCCTTCCTGATCGCGGTGGTGCCGGACATGACCGGCGGGCGACTCTCGAGTCACGACCGCGATGTGCTGGGGCTGGCGCGTCAGATCGCCGATGCCGACCCCGCCCATCTGGGGGCGGTGCTGGCCGTCACCTTCGGCACCTTGCGCGAGGAGGGTGACGCCGCCGACAGTGTCGGACTCGGTGCGGCAGGTGCCGATCGCTGGCTGCACTTTGCCGACAGTGTCCACGATGGTTACGCGCCGCTGGCCCAGCTGGCGGAGCTTGAGGCCATCGATGGCAAGCTGGCACCACGGCTGTGGTTGCTGCCGGAATCCCGCACTGGTGGTGGTGAACGCGGCCGGCGGCTCGGTGCGCGTCTGCTGTGCCAGGGCGATGCGCTGGCGCGGCCCAGCGGCAATGTCTATCAGCTCGAGGGTGAGCTTGCCGCCATCGGGCGTGGCGAGCTTGCCGAGGTGAACGTCACCGGGCGCAGCGGCAATGGTCAGCAGGACCTGACCCGTCCGCTGACCCGTATCCTGCTGTGCGAGGCGGAATGCGCCGAGCCGGTGGAAGATGTGCGCCACGCCGCGCTGCCGCTCGAGTGGGAGGCGGACAGCACCGCGCGCGCCATACCAGACGTGATCGAGGATCTGGGCCCGGTGGCCGTCGATCCCTCCGCAATCGCGCTGGGCGAGGCGGAATTCATTCTCTCGGCGGGCAACGGCATTCGCGATTGGGATGGCTTCCACCGTGCCGCCAGCCTGCTGGGGGCCACCGAAGGCGCCTCGCGGGTGGCGGTGGATGACGGCTTCATGCCGCGTGCCCGTCAGGTCGGCGCCACCGGTACCTGGGTGACGGCGCGGGTGTACGTGGCGGTGGGCATCTCGGGGGCCATCCAGCATCTGCAGGGCATCCAGCGCTGCGACAAGGTGGTGGCGATCAATCTCGATGGCGGCTGTGACATGGTCAAGCGCGCGGATCTGTCGGTGATCGGCGATGCCGGGGCGATCCTCGCCAGTCTCTGTCAGCAGCTCGAAGCCGAACGCGGTGCCGGTGGTGACGCCCAGGCGGCAGGTGGTGCCTCGGCGGCGGGTCAGTCGTCTACTGCGCCCGCCATGTCCTCCAACCCGTCCTCCAACCCGTCATCCGCCACGCTTGCCGCCGACGCGGCCTGAACTCGCGCCTGCGACAGGAGAAAGGAGAAGGACATGAAGGCAGATCATTCGTCCATTGCGCAGCAGGCCTCGGAACCGCTTGAGGTCGTGAGTCTGGTATCGCTGGGGCAGCACCCGGTCTCGGGGCGTCTGCGGCGCGCCGAGCAGGACGCCCGCGCCCTGGAGCTGTGTCTGGCATTGGAGCGCCAGTCGGCACCCGGTGCCGTCAGCCTCAGCGCCTGGCACGCCAGTGGCAGCAAGATCGCGCCTGGCAGCGAGCAGGACCAGGCGCTGCGTGGCTATCTGGGCATGGGGCTGGAGTCGTTGACGCTGGTGACGCCTGACTCTCTTCAAGCTGAACCGCTCACGGCTGTCGATCCGTCGCTCACGGCTGTCGATCCGCAGGCGGCGGCTGCCGATCAACCGGTCATCGATGTCTGGCCGCTGCTGGTGACGCGCCTCAAGCAGGCGGCACCGCAGCTGGTGGTGTGCGGTGGCCAGAGTGAGACCGGCGAGGGCAGTGGCCTGCTGCCGCATCTGCTGGCGGAGAGCCTCGGCTGGCCGCTGGTGGAGGGTATCGTCGCGATCGAGAGCTGCGATGGCGCGCATCTCACCGCCTTGCAAGCCCTGCCGCGTGGCCAGCGGCGGCGACTGCGGGTGAAGCTGCCGGCACTTGTCAGCGTCGATGCCGCCGCGCCGGCAGCGCGTCAGTCGGCCTTCGCGCAGGCGCGGCGCGGTGAACTTGCCTCACTGGCCAGCGGCGAGCTTGCCCATGACGCGGTGGCGGAAACCTTTGCCATCGCGCCGGCTCGCAAGCGACCCAAGCGCTTGAAGCGCATCAAGGCGACCAGCGCGCGGGACCGCTTCAAGGCCGCGGCCGCCAAGGCCGAAGGGGGGAGCGGCAAGCGTCTGGAAGGCGTGAGTGCCGAGGAGGGCGCAGCGGAAATCCTCAAGCTGCTGCGCGAGGAAGGCGTGCTGCGCTGAAGCTGCGCAGACATGAAAACGCCCCTGTCAGCTCGGCTGGCAGGGGCGTTTCGTCGTTCAGGCGTGTCATTCATCCCACTGCCAATCCTCGTCATCCAACGGCGCGGGCGAGGTATGTTCCTCGCTGCCCGAGGAGGTCTGACGGGTGGCCTCGCCGGCTTCGCGCTGGCGCATCGGCATGCTGTCGATCACCTGATAGATCTGGTCCGGTGCGACGAACCCCTCCAGCTGCATCTTCTTGCCACCGTCCTTGCCGATCAGGATGACGGTGAAGGGCGCGCCCTCGCGCAGCTGCATGGCATCACGCAGGGCGCGAACCTCCTCGAAGCTCATCGGCACGCCATCGTGGATGCCGCGCGTGCCCATCAGCGTATAGAGCGTGACATCGCGCTGCTGCATCTCGCCACGCGTGGCGCGCAGCTCATCGCGCTGGCGTTCCAGCTCACGGTCCTGTTCATCCGGCGCGACCAGTACCAGCGAGCGACGGTTCCAGGTCTCGCCCAGCAGCGGGTTGGCGGCGGGGTCGACGTTGGCGGCGGTCATGGTGGTGTCTACCGTGTCTGGTGGAGAGGGCGGTGGCGGCGCACCTGCGGAAGTCTCGGCGGGCGCATTCAGCTGCGGATTCTCATCCAGCAGGCTGAGGGCCTGGGCGGGGAGACTCGTGAACAGTCCGGCCAGCAGGCACAGACTCACTCCTCGGGCGAATGCTGCCCGGACAGCGATGTGGCGCGGCAGCGAGCGGCGCGAGGGCGAAGACGGCGTATATCGGGACATGACAGTCCTCCGGCGGCGTGGGGCAAGAATGCAGGACAGTCCGGCATGGGACCGCAACGCAGGGGCCTGATGTCAGGTTATGTCAGTCTGCACCAGTTTGCCGACCTTGTGCAGGCGGTTTGTGTGGTACTGCACGGGGCGATATATCAGCGGTAACTGCACGGACATGACGCCTGCTGTCTGACAGGATGGCTGCCAGATGAGGGAAAGTGTCTGCATGATCTTTCTCGGGCAACTCGGTGCTTGTATGGGTGTCCAGCTCGCAGGAGGCCTGCCATGCGGGGCTTGGTGGTCTTTGCGTTGCTCGTTTGCGACAGTTGTATCCAGAGTTATCCGAATGTTTTTCAAACAGTTACACGAAAGATTGAACATCCGGCCGTGGTGTCCGTCTGAGTTGGTGTAATCACTTTTTGATGATCAATGAATGACTGGAGGTTGCAATGAAACGGATGACTGCATACATGACGGCTGCCCTGATCTCTGCGGGCATGATGTCTGCGCCGGCGTTCGCTGCTGACGCACCGGCCCAGGGTCAGGCTCCTGCTCAGGCGACACAGGCTCAGGCCGGTGACTTCAGCGATGCGCAGTTGGAACAGTTCGCTGCTGCCTCCCAGGAGATCGCACGCATTTCCCAGGATTTCGCCGGCAAGCTGCAGGAAGCTGACGACGAGACCGAAAAGCAGAGCGTCCGTCAGGAAGCCAATGACGAGATGGTCAGCGCGGTCGAGGACTCCGGTCTGGAAGTCGCGACCTTCAACTCCATCGGTCAAGCGGTGCAGAACAACCCGGACCTGATGAAGAAGGTGCAGAAGCTGGCTCAGGAAAACTCCTGATCTTGCCTGGATGACGTTCGGGTCATCCAATGAAGACGCCGCCCCCGGTTGCCGGGGGCGGCGTTTTTTTGTGCTCATGATCCGTCAGCGCCGCATGTCAGGCGCCGGTGACCGGTCGGGCGAGCGCGTCCTGCGCCTTCCTTTCCTGCATCAGACCACGGAACAGCGAATAGCACATCACCAGCAGTACCAGCGTGAACGGCAAGCCTGTCGCGATGGCACCGGCTTGCAATGAGCCGAGTGCGGCACTTCCTCCGCCGTACAGCAGGGCACCGGCAATCAGTCCCTCCATCGCCGCCCAGAAGACTCGCTGGCTGACCGGCGCATCCACCTTGCCGCCGGCAGTGATCGAGTCGATCACCAGGGAGCCGGAATCCGAGGACGTGACGAAGAACACCAGCACCAGCAGGATGGCGATGAAGGACGCCACGCCGGACAGCGGCAGGTTGTCGAGCATCTGGAACATGGCCAGTGACACGGAATCGATGCCATTGGCCAGCGCGCCGACCCCATTGATGGCCTGTTCCAGCGCCGTGCCCCCGAAGACGGACATCCACACGATGGTGACGAGTGTCGGTACCAGCAGCACGGCGGTGACGAATTCGCGCACCGTGCGGCCGCGCGAGACACGCGCGATGAACATGCCGACGAACGGCGACCAGGAAATCCACCACGCCCAGTAGAAGACGGTCCAGCCGTGGAACCAGCTCTCGTCCGGGCGATCGATCCAGTTGGACAGCGGCAGCAGGTATTGCACATAGCTGAGTGTCGTGGTGCCAAGTCCCGTGAGGATGGCCAGTGTCGGCCCGAAGATGAGGATGAAGATGATCAGCACGGCGGCGATGATCATGTTGATGTTGGAGAGCAGCTTCACCCCGCCGTCCAGGCCACGACTGACCGAGTAGATGGCGACCAGGGTCACCAGGATGATGATCGCGATCTGGGTCGGCAGGCCATCGCCGATGCCGAACAGGTAATCCAGCCCCGAGGCCGCCTGAGCGGAGCCCAGCCCCAGCGACGTCGCCAGCCCGAAGATGGTCGCCAGCACGGCCAGAATGTCGACGACATGCCCCATCCAGCCCCAGGTGCGCTCACCGAGTATCGGGTAGAACGCCGAGCGGATGGTCAGCGGCAGGCCCTTGTTGTAGGTGAAGAAGGCCAGCGACAGGCCCACCACGGCGTAGATGGCCCAGGGATGCAGGCCCCAGTGATACATGGTGGCACCCAGCGCGGCGCGTGCGCCCTCCGGCGTGCCGGCAGGCGCATTCAGCGGCGTGCCGTACCAGTCGGTGTAATAGGCCACCGGCTCGGCGACGCTCCAGAACATCAGACCGATGCCCATGCCGGCGGCAAACAGCATCGCGAACCACGAATGCGTCGAGAACTCGGGAGTCGCCTTCTGGCCGCCCAGGCGCAGCTTGCCCACCGGATGCACGATCAGCAGCAGGCAGAACAGCACGAAGAGGTTGCCGGCCAGCATGAACAGCCAGTCGCCATGTGCGATGGACCAGGCCTTGGCGCCGCCCAGGGCACTTTCCGCGCCCGCGGGGAAGACGATGGCAAACAGGATGAAGCTGACGATCAGCACGGCGCTGATCGCGAAGACGGGGTTATGCACATCGAGACCCATGACCTGGACATTGTCCTGGCCGATCTCGTAGTCCGTGTCATACGGATTCGATGACATGTGGTGACCTCATGTTGTTATTGGTGTCGCCATCCGAGCAGGGCGGGTGGGGCGAGTCGAGGCGTTGTCGCGGGTGTCTCCCGTGGCTGCGATGAGGGAAGGGGGTGGAGTGGCAATCCGGAGCGCGGTGGCGAGTCTGACTGCGGGACAGGTCGCCGCCGGGCCTCGGTGATTGTGTGAGGGCTGGGCGAGGGCGAGTTAGCTGGATACGACGCCGACATGTGCGTGACTGACATGCGAGGCGATTCGGCGGGGGAGGCGGTTGTCGCGGCTCTGCCCGCTTTGTAGATTGCGATCTACAGTGAAGGAACCTGCCCGGCGTGACGGACCTGCCGGACAGCGTCCACCTTCACGCAGACGCGTCCACGGTCCAGCCAGGCCGTTGTCTCGACCGCACGATCCGCCAGTTCATAACGATAACAATGTGGTGCCGCCATGACGCCTGAGACCCTGACCGAGCCGACCCCCGTCGCTCGTCGCCGTTCGCGCAGCCAGTTGCGCGGCCGCCCGCTGGATGCCGAAGCCTGGGCCGAGGTGCAGCGCCTGCTGGGTGATGCCCCGGCGCAGCGTGACCTTCTGCTCGAATATCTTCACGTGCTCAATGATGAGGTCGGCTACCTGACGCTGCCCCATCTGCGTGCGCTGGCCGAGTGGATGCGCCTGCCGATGGCCGAGGTCTACGAGACGGCCACCTTCTATGCCCATTTCACCGTGGTGCGCGATGGCGAGATGCCGCCTGCGGCACTGACCGTGCGCGTCTGTGATTCGCTGTCCTGTCAGCTGGCCGGCTCCGAGGCCCTGCGCGCAGGCCTCGCCTCGGGTCTGGACCCCGCACAGGTGCGCGTGCTGCGGGCACCCTGCATGGGGCGCTGCGACAGTGCGCCGGTGGCGGAGGTCGGGCATTGCCATCTCGGCCATGCCAGCGTGGAAGGCGTCACGGCGGCGATCGCCGAGGGCCATGTGCATGCCGCGCCGGCCGCGAGTCTCGACTATCCGCGGCTGGCGGAATATCGCGCCAGTGGCGGCTATGGGCTGCTCGCCGCGCTGGAGGGCGGTGAGGTCAGCATCGATGACCTGGCGCAGATGATCGAACAGGCCGGTCTGCGTGGCCTGGGCGGAGCGGGCTTCCCGACGTTTCGCAAGTGGGGCTTCGTGCGTGCCGAGGCAGGGCCGCGCTATTGCGTGATCAATGCCGATGAGGGCGAGCCCGGCACCTTCAAGGACCGTTGCTACCTGGAGCGTGAGCCGCATACCTTCCTCGAGGGCGCGCTGGCCAGTGCGCATGCCATCGAGGCCGAGGCGCTCTACCTTTACCTGCGCGACGAGTACCCGACCCTGAATGACGTGCTGCGCGAGTGCATCGCGGAGCTGGAAGCCGCAGGCCTCGTCGCGCCCGGCTTCATCCATCTGCGGCGTGGCGCCGGGGCCTATATCTGCGGCGAGGAATCGGCACTGATCGAGTCGCTGGAAGGCAAGCCCGGCAAGCCGCGCCAGCGTCCGCCCTTCGTGGCCCAGTGCGGGCTGTTCGGACGCCCGACCCTGGTCAACAACGTCGAGACGGTCTACTGGATCGCGCGGCTCCATCGCGAAGGGCACGCGCCATACGTGGCAGCCGGACGCCAGGGGCGTCAGGGGCTGCGCAGCTTCTCGCTCTCCGGGCGCGTCAGACGCCCGGGCATGTACCTGGCACCGGCCGGCATCACGCTCAATGAGCTGGTCGAGGAATACGGCGGCGGCATGGCCGAGGGCCATCGCCTGCGGGCCTATCTGCCCGGTGGGGCCTCCGGCGGCATTCTGCCGGCCAGCAAGGCGGACCTGCCGCTGGACTTCGACACCCTGCAGGCCCATGGCTGCTTCATCGGCTCGGCCGCGGTGGTGGTGCTGTCGGACCAGGATGACCTGGCGGCGGTGGCACGCAATCTGATGAGCTTCTTCATGGACGAGTCCTGCGGCCAGTGCACGCCGTGCCGCGTCGGCACGCGCCAGATGCTGGCGGCGCTGAGCGGCGATGAGTGGGATGAGACGCTGCTGACGCGCTTGTCGCAGGTGATGATGGACGCCTCGATCTGCGGGCTGGGTCAGGCCGCGCCCAATCCGGTACTCGGCCTGCTCAAGGACTTCCGGGAGACCCTCGCCAGCAGCGGGGTGCGCTTGATCGCCACGAGCCAGGCAAGCCATCCGGCTGACGCCACGGGAGGTGAGGCATGAACGCGTTGACAGGACTCGGCAACTCGGCTTCGGATGATCAGCCGCTGCGCGAGGATGGCTTCACCATCACGCTGGATGGTGCCGAGGTGACGGCCTATCCCGGCGAGACGCTATGGACGATCGCCAGGCGTGCCGGCGAGACGATTCCCCACCTCTGCTACAGCGAAGCGCCGGAGTATCGCGGCGATGGCAACTGTCGCGCCTGCATGGTCGAGATCGACGGCGAGCGCACCCTCGCTGCCAGCTGCATCCGCGAGGCGCGGGCGGGCATGGTGGTGCGCAGTGCCAGTTCTGAGCGGGCGGGTGCGGCGCGCGCGATGGTGGTGGAGCTGCTCGCCGCCGACATGCCAGCCGAGGCCCATAACCCCGATGTCAGCAGCCACTTCATGGCGATGGCCGAGCTGCTGGCGGTGGATGTCGGGCGTGCTCGCGAGACGCTGGGCGGCGCCCGCGAGACGGTCCGCGAGTGGCTGGGGGATACGGCTGAAGAGTGGCTGCCGACGCCGGCCAGCGCTCTCGATCACTCCCATGCCGCGATGGCGGTCAATCATGACGCCTGCATCAGCTGCGGCCTGTGCGTACGCGCCTGTCGCGAGGTGCAGGTCAATGACGTGATCGGGCTGGCGGGGCGTGGCAGCAATACGCGCATCGTGTTCGATCTCGAGGACCCGATGGGCGACAGCACCTGCGTCGCCTGCGGCGAGTGCGTGCAGGCCTGTCCGACCGGCGCCCTGATGCCCGCCGCCCAGGTGGATGAGCAAGGTCATGGCGACAGCGCCGCCGTCGATGCGCGCGTCGCCTCCGTCTGCCCGTACTGCGGCGTGGGCTGTCAGCTGGAGTATCAGGTCAGTCGGGGCAGCGGCGAGGCGTTGGTCGGCGAAGGCCAGCAGGCCGCAACGCTGGCGGATGTCCGACAGCTCAGTGCGCCCTCAGACGCGATCACTCGCGAAGCGACCAGCCACCGTCAGCCGGTCGCGGATGCGCGGCTCGACAACATCATCGCGGTCAGTGGTCGTGATGGCCCCTCCAATCACGGACGCCTGTGCGTGAAGGGACGCTTCGGCTTCGATTATCCGCGTCATCCGGAGCGCCTGATTCGCCCTCTGATCCGCCGTGACGGCGTGGCCAAGGGGCTGGATGCGAACTTTGACCCCGCCCACCCGCTGACCCACTTCCGTGAGGCCAGCTGGGACGAGGCCCTCGAGGTCGCGGCCGAGGGGCTCATGCGCCTCAAGCGAACGCATGGCCCCGATAGCCTGGCGGGCTTCGGCAGCGCCAAGTGCACCAACGAGGAGGCGTGGCTGTTCCAGAAGCTGGTGCGCACCGGCTTCGGCTCCAATCATGTCGATCACTGCACGCGGCTGTGTCATGCAAGTTCAGTGGCGGCGCTGATGGAAGGCGTTGGCTCGGGCGGCGTGAGCGCCTCCTTCATGCAGGCCGAGCAGTCCGACCTCATCGTGCTGACCGGCTGCAACCCGGGCGTCAATCATCCGGTGGCCGCCACCTTCTTCAAGCGCGCCGCCAGGCGAGGCACGCGCATCGTGGTGATCGACCCGCGCGCGCTGGCGCTGCGGCGTCATGCGCATCGCTCGATCCAGTTCACGCCGGGGGCGGACGTGGCGCTGTTCAATGCCATGCTCAACGTCATCATCACCGAAGGGCTGGCCAATCAGGCCTATATCGAGGCGCATACCGAGGACTTCGCCGCCCTGGCCGAGCACGTCACGGCATTGACGCCGGAGGCGATGTCGCCGCTGTGCGGCGTGACGGCCGAGGAGATTCGTGCCGTGGCCCGTGAGTACGCGACGGCCGAGCGCGCGATGATCTTCTGGGGCATGGGGATCTCGCAGCACACCCACGGCACCGACAATGCCCGCTGTCTGATCGCGCTGGCGCTGGTGTGTGGCCATGTCGGGCGGGAGGGCACCGGCCTGCACCCGCTGCGCGGGCAGAACAATGTCCAGGGCGCCTCGGATGCCGGGATGATTCCGATGGTCTTCCCGGATTATCAGCCGGTGGGTGACACGGCGGCGCGCGCGCGACTGGAAGCGCTGTGGGATACGCCGCTCTCGGCCACACCGGGCCTGACGGTGGTGGAGATCATGCACGCCATCCATGCCGATCAGATTCGCGGCATGTACATCCTCGGCGAGAATCCTGCGATGTCGGACCCGGATCTCGATCACGCGCGCAGCGCGCTGGCGCATCTGGAGCATCTGGTGGTGCAGGACATCTTCGTCACCGAGACGGCACAGTTCGCCGATGTGGTGCTGCCCTCGTACGCCTGGCCGGAGAAGGACGGCAGCGTCACCAACACCAATCGCCAGGTGCAGCGCGGACGGGCGGCACTGCGCGCCCCGGGCGAGGCCAAGCCGGACTGGTGGATCACCCAGCAGCTGGCGCGGCGCATGGGGCTTGCCTGGGATTACGCCGGGCCGCAGGAGATCTATGCCGAGATGCAGCAGGGCATGGATTCCCTCGACAACATCGACTGGGCGCGGCTGTCCGAGGAGAACTCGGTGACCTACCCGTGCCTGACGCCGGGAGGCGAGGGTGAGGATGTGGTGTTCGGCGAAGGCTTCCCGCGCGCCAGCGGTCGGGCCCGCTTCGTGCCGACCTGGCCCACGCCGCCGGATGAGACGCTGGATGACGACTATCCGACGGTACTGACCACCGGCCGTCAGCTGGAGCACTGGCATACCGGCTCGATGACGCGCCGCGCGTACGTGCTCGACAGTCTGGAACCTGCCGCCGTGGCCACGCTCAACCCCGTCGAGCTGGAGCGACTGGGGATCGCGGCGGGGGAGGCGCTCTCGATCACCACGCGGCGCGGTCAGATCACGCTGGCCACCCGCGCGGACCCGCTGACGCCGGCCGGCATGGTCTTCGTGCCATTCTGCTACGCCGAGGCCGCCGCCAACCTGCTGACCAATCCGGCGCTGGACCCGGTGGGCAAGATCCCCGAGTTCAAGTACGCCGCCTGCCGCCTGGCCAGAGCCGAATCTGCTTCGGCCAGTCTGGACACCTGAACGCGAGGGGAGGTGAGAGGAGGGAAAGGAAAGGACAGGGCACGTCTGGCGCAAATGCCTATGGCAGTGGCGCTGGCGGATACGCAGGGCGTGCCTCGGTCTGACCAGAATGTCGGAGACAGCCCGCCGCACGTTTCGGCTATCCTCAGAAGGGCCATGCTCAGAACAGAGTGGGTCAATACCAATGACAATGCCCGCCGTCAGCGAGCAAGGAGAATGACGATGATGATCGTGGAGCTGATTGATCACGAAGACTTTCGTGAGCGGCTGGTGGCACTGGGCGTGCAGATTTCCGAACATGCCTGCGCGGACACCTGTGCGCGCATGGCGTTGAGAAAGCATGTGGAAGTCGGGGTGCCCGGCTTGCAGGAGCTGGTGCGCGAGCTGGTGATGCACTCCGATATCCTGCTGCCTTCGGTGCGTCAGGCACTCGACAAGTACCTGCTGCCGGGGTTGCGCTGAAGCTTCCCCGCCACCGTCAAGCCTCTGGGGCTGCGATTGCGGGATAGGTGAGTCACCAGAGTCACGAGAGCATCTTGAGCGGGCCTGTCATCAGACAGGCCCGCTCTGCGTTTCGGCCCGCTCAAGGCTGATCAGGCAGGTCGCTCAAGGCTGAAGAGACTGTCGGTGCGCGCATAATCGCTGCCGGCCATGCGCCCGATGGCGCGCAGCACCTCGTTGTCGACATGGCGGCCATCCCAGACCTCGGGGTCTGCATGGACCACCACGACCTCGGCGAGCACCAGTGAGCCGGACAGGGGCTGGTCTCCCAGATGGATGATGTCGCGGAGTCGGCAACCGAAGGCGATCGGCGCGCCGTCCACGCGGGGGACCTGCAGCGGCGGCATGGCTAGCTTGTTCAAGCCGGCGTGGGCGAATTCATCCTCGCTGGCCGCGAGGCTGGCACTGGTGAGATTGAGTGCCTCGCTCATGGCCTCGCCCCCGATATGGATGACACATTCCGCCACCTGTCCGAGGTTGTCGAGAGTGTCCTTGGTACGCCCTTCGCCGTTGCGCAGCGGGCTGAAGGCCAGCACCGGTGGATTGACGCTTGCCACGGTGAAGAACGAGAACGGCGCCAGATTGGCATTGCCGGCGGCATCGATCGTCGAGACCCAGGCAATGGGTCGCGGCGCGATGCTGCCCGAGAACAGCCGATAGAGAATGCTGGCGGGCAGCTGGTCGGCGTCGAGCAGGGCATTGCTGGCGGAGGGGGGCTGGTCAGTCGTCATCGGGCGCTGCTCCATCGGGTAGACAGGTGCCCCTGGCAGGGGAGGGCGATGCGCAAGCGAGGTTCGACGTCGAGAAGCGGCGTCGAGAAGGCAGGGCTCGTGATCGCCCAGCGGCGCTGCATCAGGGTCTCGAATCTCGTCTCGACATGCCGCCTGCTCCCTTGCGGCAAGGGGGTGAACAGCAGGATAGCGCGTGTCCCTGCAGGAACAAACCTCCAAGTCTCGTTGCGCCGCGACATGTGTATCAATGATTCGGGAGGATAGTCTGTATGGGAAAAGGAAAGTGAAAAATCAGAAAGATCATTGGTGACATTTCTGGTGTGGTCAATTGTCGCATCCCTTGACCTGATGCTGAAACATGGTTCCTGAGATGCCATCACGGTCTTCAGGCCTGGTGGCTCCGCAGGACTTTTCAGAGACTTGGCTGGCACTTGTGTGGTGTTTTTGTATCCAATTGGTGTCTATTTGGTATTTATTTGTAAATTTTTTATGAAATGGCGCGAGGCGTCATCTGATGAAAAAAGACTGAATATGAACAAATGATGAGGACGAAGTCGCTGGATTGTGACAACGATTTCATCCATTCGTGCGGGAATGAAAAATGTCATGGTGAATCAATATAAGGAGAATTACGTCACGATTTCCAGAGCAGGATGGGAAATTATAATGGAACGAAGTGCGGCATTTTTTGCAATTGAGAGTGTGAAAAAGACGTCGGTGATCTCGGTCCGTCGGTAGACAGGCAGTCAGGCGTCTCGATGTGACGAGGTGTTTCTGCCAGGCGGCACTCCTTGCGCGGGTGTCATTGCGCGCACTTCTTTGGATGAATATTGCTGTATTTATTGTTTTGTTGAAATTTTATGCTCTTGTCGTGCTTGGGGTTGGCGTTTCCCGTGGGGGCTCGGCGGTCGCTCGTGGACCTGGGAAGGCACGTGAGTCGGGAAATGGTCATCGCGCAATGCGGGGGTGGCCAGAGCCTTGTCGGCGGGAGGAGTCAGGGCACCTCGAAGGGAGGAAATACCGGATTGGCGTCTGGTCGCCCAAGTGACGCCGTGTTGCCTGTCAACATGATTGACGCCTTCGTCAGGTTCCTCGTTCAGTGGTCAGGGCATAACCCGAACGCGTGAGGGAGGGCATCGTCCTCTCCCGATGGTGATTGGCTGCGCGCGCGAGGGGAAATTGATCGGCAGGTGCGACTACCTGCGTCAGTGTGCCCCGTAGTCAGCCCCCCTGATTTTTCTCTATCCTGTGCCCCGCCTGCGGGAAATCCTCTGATTTCGTTCGAACGATCGACGGCTTCCTGTTGGTCATTTCTTCGAACGCTGTGTTCCACATGTGGGCTCGTCATGACGTCATGGCGTGTTCCAACGAGGTCGTGAGATGAGAAAAAGCCTAATGCGGGGGGCTCTGCGGGGACTCCCCATCCTCGCGGGATTGTTGATGCTGTCCGGCTGTGATGCCGTGCTCTTCGATCCCAAGGGACCCATCGGTGAATCCGAGAAGTCGCTGATTCTGACTGCTACCTACCTGATGCTCGTGGTCGTTGTCCCGGTCATCTTCATGACGCTGTGGTTTGCTTGGCGCTATCGCGATACCAAGCAGAGCAAGGCGACCTATACGCCCAACTGGGCGCATTCCACCAAGATCGAGATCGTGGTCTGGGGCATTCCGTGCCTGATCATCCTCGCGCTGGGCATCCTGACCTGGAAGAGCACGCATGAGCTGGACCCGCGTGCCGAGATCGTCGACGGCGGTGAGCCGATCGAGGTGCAGGTCGTGTCCATGGACTGGAAGTGGTTGTTCATCTATCCGGAGCAGGGCATCGCGACGGTCAATGAACTGGCCATGCCGGTGGATCGTCAGGTTCGCTTCCACATCACATCCGACACGGTGATGAACTCGTTCTTCGTCCCGCAGCTCGGTAGCCAGATCTATGCAATGGCGGGGATGGAAAACCGTCTGCACCTGATCGGCAGTGAAGTGGGTACCTACGACGGTATCTCTGCCAGCTATAGCGGCGCCGGCTTCGCCGACATGCACTTCAAGGCGCATGTGATGAGCGAAGGCGACTTCGACGCCTGGATCGAGAAGGCACGCGGCAGCAGCAAGGTGCTGGATGACGCTGGTCTTGCCGCTCTCAAGGAGCCGAGCGAGGACGTCGCCCCGACCTTCTATGGTCAGGTCAAGCCGAACCTGTATGAGCAGATCATGGCGCCCTACATGGACGGCATGGAGCTGGGCATGAGCGATGATCAGATGCGCCACATGAAGAAGGGTGGAATGCATCACGACAGCGCCGAAGACGGCATGTCCGATCATGACGCTTCTGGTCACGCTGAATCTGCGATGGCAACCGAGGAATAAGCAATGCTTGGAAAACTCACATTAGAGGCGATTCCGTATCACGAGCCGATCATCATGATCGTGCTTGCGGCGGTAATCCTCGGTGGTGCAGCCCTTGTCGGCTTCATCACGGTAAAGAAAAAGTGGGCCTACCTGTGGAATGAGTGGTTCACCTCTGTCGATCACAAGAAGATCGGCATGATGTACATCATCGTCGCGTTGGTGATGCTGATCCGTGGTTTCTCCGATGCGATCATGATGCGTTCCCAGCAGATGCTGGCGTCCAGTGGTGGTCAGGGCTATCTGCCCCCGGATCACTACGACCAGATCTTCACTGCCCACGGCGTGATCATGATCTTCTTCGTGGCGATGCCGCTGGTCATCGGTCTGATCAACGTTGTCGTGCCGCTGCAGATCGGCGCACGTGACGTGGCCTTCCCGTTCCTGAACTCGCTCAGCTTCTGGCTGTTCGTGGTCGGCGCGCTGCTGGTCAACATCTCTCTGGGTCTGGGTGAGTTCGCCAAGACTGGCTGGCTGGCCTATCCGCCGTTGTCGGGGGCCAATTACAGCCCCGGGGTCGGGGTGGATTACTGGATCTGGTCATTGCAGATCTCCGGTGTCGGTACCCTGCTGACAGGTGTCAACTTCATCGCCACCATCCTCAAGATGCGTGCGCCGGGCATGTCCCTGATGAAGATGCCGGTCTTCACCTGGACCGCACTGTGCGCCAACGTCCTGATCGTCGCGGCCTTCCCGATTCTGACCGCTACCATCGCGATGCTGACGCTCGATCGCTACCTCGACTTCCACTTCTTCACCAATGACCTTGGTGGAAACATGATGATGTACGTCAACCTCATCTGGGCCTGGGGCCATCCTGAGGTGTACATCCTGGTGCTGCCGGTCTTCGGTGTGTTCTCCGAAGTCATCGCCACCTTCTCCAAGAAGAAGCTGTTCGGTTACACCTCGCTGGTGTGGGCGACTCTCGTCATCACCGTCCTGTCGTTCATCGTCTGGCTGCACCACTACTTCACCATGGGTGCCGGCGCTGACGTGAACGCCTTCTTCGGTATCGCGACGATGATCATCTCGATCCCGACAGGTGTGAAGATCTTCAACTGGCTGTTCACCATGTACCGCGGTCGCGTCGAAATGACCTCTCCGGTACTGTGGACCCTGGGCTTCATCGTCACCTTCACCATCGGTGGCATGACCGGCGTTCTGCTGGCCGTTCCGGGCGCCAACTACGTACTGCACAACTCGCTGTTCCTGATCGCCCACTTCCACAACGTCATCATCGGCGGCGTGGTCTTCGGTGCGATGGCCGGTATCACCTACTGGTTCCCGAAAGCGACCGGCTTCATGCTGTGCGAGAAGTGGGGCAAGCGTTCCTTCTGGTTCTGGATCACTGGCTTCTACCTCGCCTTCATGCCGCTGTACATCCTCGGCTTCATGGGCATGACCCGTCGTCTGCAGCACGTCGACAACCCGCTGTGGGTGCCGTACCTGGTCGTCGCCTTCATCGGTGCTGTCCTGATCCTGATCGGTATCGCGTGCACCGTGATCCAGATCGCGGTCAGCATCAAGGACCGCAAGCAGCTGCAGGACACCACTGGCGATATCTGGGGCGGTCGTACCCTGGAGTGGAGCACCACTTCACCGGCACCGTTCTACAACTTCGCTCACGAGCCGCAGGTTTCCGAGCTCGACGAGTTCTGGGAAATGAAGGAACGTGGCATCGAGCAGGAGGCCAAGAAGCCTTATGCGCCGATCCACATGCCGCGCAACGCCGCTGCTGGCGTCATCATCTCCGCCTTCAGCCTGGTGTTCGGTTTCGCACTGATCTGGCACATCTGGTGGATGGCCGTGGTCGGGCTGGTCGGCATGATCGCTACCTTCATCGTGCGCTCCTTCAACTACGACATCGACTACTACGTGTCCGTCGAGGAAGTGGAGCGTGTCGAGCGTGAGGGTCGCGAGCGTCGCGCCCTGCCCAGCGCCCGCACACCTAACGACACAGTGGTTCAGGGGTAATCATGGCGAATAATGCAATGACATCTCACGATGGGGCGCATGACGCCCATGACGATCACGAGCATCACGATACCAACGGCCTGAAGGTCTTCGGTTTCTGGCTCTATCTGCTGAGCGACTGCATCCTGTTCGCGATGCTGTTCGCGGTCTACGTGGTACTGAGCCAGGCGTATGCCGGTGGCCCGACGGGCGCCGAGATCTTCGAGCTGAACTTCGTGCTGGTCGAGACCGCGCTGCTGCTGGCCTCGAGCTTCACCTACGGCCTGGCGATGCTGGGCATGAACCGCGGAGACAGCTCCGCGGTGATCAAGTGGCTGATGATCACCTTCGCCTGTGGCGCAGGCTTCATCGCGATGGAAATCTATGAGTTCTACCACCTGATCGTGAACGGCCAGGGTCCGGACAAGTCCGCGTTCCTGTCTGCCTTCTTCACCCTGGTCGGCACCCACGGTCTGCACGTGACCGTCGGTCTGATCTGGATGGCGCTGCTGATCTTCCAGGTCAAGAAGAAAGGTCTGACGGAAGTGCATCGCGGTCGTCTGATGATGCTCAGCCTGTTCTGGCACTTCCTGGACGTCATCTGGATCTGCGTCTTCACCGTCGTCTATCTCACAGGAGTGATGCTATGAGCCATTCCAACAACGACCACAACGACAATCACGGCAGCGTCAAGCAGTACGTGACCGGTCTGATTCTCTCCATCATCCTGACCATCATCCCGTTCGGGATGGTGATGATGATGGATGATCCGGGTGTCGGCGTGATCTGGGCCATCTACGGTTTCGCCATCGCTCAGGTCTTCGTGCAGCTGTACTTCTTCCTGCACCTGGACGGCTCCAAGGAGCAGAGCTGGAATGTCATGGCCATGCTGTTCACCGTGGTGATCGTGGCAATCGTCGTTGGTGGTTCCATATGGATCATGATCGAGCTGAATCAGAACATGATGCCCATCTGATAGCGTGAGCCTGATGATCAAGGACTACCTGCGTACCACCAAGCCGGGCATTATCTTCGGCAACCTGATCACCGTCAGCGGCGGCTTCTTTCTCGCTTCCGGTGGTGAGGTGGATTGGGCGCTGTTCATCGCCACCCTGGTCGGGGTGGCGTTGATCGTGGCCTCAGGCTGTGTGTTCAACAACTGCATCGATCGCGATATCGACCGCCACATGGCACGTACCCAGGGCCGTGCTCTGGTGCAGGGCGACATCTCGCTGAAGGGGGCCTTCGTCTTCGGCAGCGTGCTGGGCCTTGCAGGCTTCTGGCTTCTGGCCGCGATGACCAATCTCATGGCGATGATCGCCGTGGGGCTGGGCTTCGTGATCTATGTCGGGGCCTACAGCATGTGGCTCAAGCGTGGCTCGGTGTATGGCACCCTCATCGGCTCACTGTCCGGCGCTGCGCCGCCAGTGGTCGGTTACCTGGCTGTCACCGGCCAGGCGGACATGGGGGCGCTGCTGCTGTTGATCATCTTCAGCATGTGGCAGATGCCGCATTCCTATGCGATTGCCATGTTCCGTGTCGATGACTATCGGGCCGCCAATATTCCGGTACTCCCGGTAGCGCGAGGCATGGAGCATGCCAAGCGTGTAGTGACGGGGTACATTGCCGGCTTCATCCCGGTGTCGCTGTTGCTGACACTGTGGGGATATACCGGCATCTGGTATCTGGTAGTCGCGACCGTCACGGGTGGCTGGTGGCTGTATCTGGCCGCCTGGCGCCTCAAGGATCAGCCTGATGCCTCCTGGGCACGCAAGCTGTTCGGCTTCTCCATCATCATCGTCATGGCGCTCAGCCTGATGATGAGTCTGGACACGCAGCTGTAATCCAGCCGTAGTATCTCTCGGGTGACCGCCTTTGGCGTGTTGCCCGGGTGAAAGCCAAAAAAACCCGCCACCGGCTTGCCGGTGGCGGGTTTTTTCTTGCCTGTCCTTTGGAGTCCAGGTTTCGAGGAATCTAGGACTCAAGGAATCCAGGACTCAAGCCCTCAGGCCAGCTGCAGATGCGGCTCCTGCTGTTCCTTGAGCGCTTCCTGCATGCGCTCGGCATACCAGTCGACGAAGTCGACGACACCGAACTCGAAGGTCGCCGAGTAGGGGCCGGGCTGATAGGCGCTGGAGTTGACGCCGCGCTGGTTCTCTTCCACCAGCTGACGGTCCTGATCATTGGTGGCGTCCCACACCTTGCGCAGCTTCGCCAGGTCGTAGTCGACACCTTCCACCGCGTCCTTGTGCACCAGCCACTTGGTGGTCACGCGGGTCTTGAGGGGGCCGATCGGGTCGACCTGGAAGACCACGGCGTGATCGCCCATGAAGTGGTTCCAGGAGTTGGGCAGGTTGAGGATGCGCAGCGAGCCCATGTCGGGGCTCTGCAGGCGACCCAGCAGCTTCTTGCACGCCGGCGTGCCGTCCGTGGTCATCGAGACGGTGCCTTCCAGCAGCGGCGTGCGCGTCATGCGATTGCGGCGACCGAAGCGCACCAGCTGATAGGGCACCTTCTCGGCATCCCAGTCGACCTGCTTCTTGGCGACCAGCGCCTTGTAGGCTTCGGTGGCACGCGGGTCATCGGTGTCATCGAATTCCTGCAGGGTGTTGAGCAGCTCCGGGTGGGAGCCGTCGCAGTGATAGCACTCGCGATTGTTCTCGATCACCAGCTTCCAGTTGCCTTCCTCGATGATGGAGGAGCTGGCCGCGACCTTGACGTTCTCCATGTCGTAGGGCTTGAGGTAGAACTCCAGCGTCTTGAAGAACGGCTCACAGTTCTCGGGCTGCTCGGCGAGGTTGATGAACAGCATGCCGCCGGCTGAACGTACGTGGACGGGGTGCAGGCCGTAGTCACTGGTATCGAAGGTGGTGCCCATGTCGGAACCGGCGAACAGCAGACGGCCATCCAGTTCATAGGTCCACTTGTGATAGCCGCACACCAGCTTGGCGACCTTGCCGCGCTCGGTGCTGCACAGGCGAGACCCGCGATGGCGACAGACGTTATGGAAGGCATGGATGGCCCCGTTGTCACCGCGCACGATGATGATCGGGCTGTTGCCCACGTCCATGGTCATGAAGTTGCCCTTGAGCGGGATCTCGCTGCCGAGACCGGCAAACAGCCACTCGCGCTCGAAGATCTCCTTCATGTCGAGATCGAACAGGCGCTGATCATTGTAGAAGGGCTGGGGCAGGGTATAGCCGGGACTGCGGGCCTGTAGAAGCCGCGCGGCGGCCTCGCGTACCGCCTGACGCTGCTGGTCCTGAGCGTGTTCCAATAGATCGCTCATCGCGATGTCCTCGCACGGTCGGTAGGCGCCGGGAGCAGGGTCGCCTTGGGTTGAGTGAGTGTGCTGATCATTGTTGTTGTGAAGCCGGGACAGAGGAAACGAGTGAACAGACCATTGCCGGGCAGCACCGCGGCAGACATCAGCGCACCTATGAGTCAGTGCCGATGCATCGCGCGGTGCGTCGTCCCGTCCTGGTCGGTTCGGGTGTCGAGGGCGGCGCAGGCAGAGGGGCCGCTCGCTCAACAGGATAGTCAGCGTGGAAGTTCAGGCAGCCCGCATGATATCCGGTGGCTTTGCCACGCATGGATCGCAGTGTGGCTGAGGTCAAGTCGCGACTTGTGTCTGATGGCGACGCTCAATGATGTATTTCCGACGCCGGTCGTCTGCGCAGGGCCTTCGAGGCACAGGCAGGTGCAGCGGTGAGGCGGGGGCAGGGCACTGCGGGGTCGTGATTGGAGGGATCGGGCATGTTTCTGTCGTGCACGGATAAATGCTTGCCGGACGCTGACTCGACAATCCAGAGCATATCCCACCGTTGGTCGCGCACGCAGCGCAGGGTGGCCTGACACTGTCTCTTCAAGAACTGACACTGCCCCTTCAAGAACATGTCTCCAAGAACAACATGCCCAGCGAGGCCTTCATGAGCACCACACTCAGCAACTTCAATCCGGTTACGACGCAGACCTGGACCAACGGTCGACATAGCGTGCGCTGCGTGAAGGTCATTCAGGAAACCTGGGATGTGCGCACCTTCTGTTTCATGGCCGAACAGCCGGTGATGTTCTTCTTCAAGCCGGGGCAGTTCGTGACCTTGGAGCTGGAGATCGATGCGCAGCAGATCATGCGCTCCTACACCATCTCCAGCTCGCCGTCGGTGCCCTACAGCTTCTCGATCACCGTCAAGCGCGTGCCGGGCGGACTGGTCTCCAACTGGCTGCATGACAATCTGAACGAAGGTGACGAGCTGGCCGTGCACGGCCCGGTGGGCAACTTCAACTGCATCGACTATCCGGCGGAACGCATCCTGATGCTGTCAGGCGGGGTTGGCATCACGCCGCTGATGTCGATGGCCCGCTGGTACTTCGACACCAATGCCAACGTGGACATCGCCTTCTTGCACAGCGCCCGCAGCCCGCGCGACATCATCTTCTGGCGTCAGCTCGAGTTCATGGATTCGCGGGTGCCGGAATTCAACATGCACATCATCTGCGAGCGCTTCGAGACCGGTCAGACCTGGTCGGGCTATCGCGGCTATCTGACCGACGCGATGCTCGAGATGATCGCGCCGGACTTCATGGAGCGCGAGATCTTCTGCTGCGGCCCGACCCCCTACATGAATGCGATCAAGCATCTGCTTCGCAGCCATGGCTTCGACATGAGCCGCTACCACGAGGAGTCCTTCGGGGCCACGCCGGTGGAGGTCGAGGAGGAGGCCATCGAGCAGGCCGAGCAGGCGGAAGTGCTGGCCGATGAGCTGGACCGCGCCGACCTGACGCGCGTCGAGTTCGCCACGACCGGCAAGTCGGTGCAGATCGCCCCGGGCGAGACTGTCCACGCCGCCGCCGCCAAGCTCGGCCTGCATATTCCGAAGGCCTGCGGCATGGGCATCTGCGGCACCTGCCGCGTGCAGAAGGTCTCCGGGGAGGTCGCGATGGAGCACAACGGGGGCATCACCGATGAAGACGTCGCGGATGGCTTCATCCTGTCCTGCTGCAGCGTGCCCAACGGGGATGTGGTGATCGATTACTGATCTCGCCCTCTCTCGCCGGCAAGATGACATTGGCGACAGGTTTGAGGAGAGGTGAATGAATCTCGTGCAAGTGATTGGCAGAAAGTCGTAGACGATGTCGCATTCAGGGAGGTAGATGCCGCTGTCAGCCATCTGGAGCGGCGTCAGTCGATTAGCGTGGGGGTACAACAAGTACAACTGGCTAATGGAGCAATACCTCATGACTCGTGATGTTGATGCACCGCAACGCCCCTCTCTGCCCATGGCCAGCCTGCCGATTCTGGCAACCCTGGCCGTGCTGGCCCTGCAACTCTTCGTCTTTGGCGAATTCACTCCTCACGTGCCGCTGATCTGTGGTGTCGCCATGACGGCGCTGGTCGGTTGGAAGCTGGGGCACGGCTGGTCGGCGATGGAAGAGGGCATGATGCGCATCGTGCGTGTCGGCCTGCCCTCCATCGCCATCCTCATTCTTGTCGGTATGACGGTCGGGGTGTGGATCGCCTCGGGCAGCGTGCCGATGATCATCTATTACGGGCTCAAGCTGATCTCGCCGGAATACTTCCTCGCGACGGCGATGCTGCTGTGCTCGGTGGTCTCGGTCACGCTCGGCACCAGCTGGGGCACCGTGGGCACCGTGGGGCTGGCCTTGATGGGTATCGGCGCCGGTTTCGGCATCCCACCGTGGTGGACGGCCGGTGCCGTGGTCTCCGGGGCCTTCTTCGGCGACAAGGTCTCTCCCCTGTCGGACACCACCAACCTCGCTCCCGCCGTCACCGGGGTGAATCTTTTCGCCCACATCCGCAACATGATGCCCACCACCATCCCCTCGATGCTGATCGCCCTGGTGATCTACCTGGTCGCCGGCAACCTGCTCGCCGCTGGGCAGACACTGGATCTCGAGCGCATCACCGCGATTACCCAGGGCCTGGACGGGGCCTTCGAATTCAATCTGTGGGTGCTGGTGCCACCGCTGCTGGTGATGACACTGGCCATCGCCCGCATGCCGGCGTTGCCGGCGCTGTTCGTCGGGGTGCTGGCCGGGGCGGTAGTGGCCTATGGTGTCCAGGGCGAGGCCATCAAGGCGCTGTTCGGTTACATGCAGAGCGGCTACACCCTGAATACCGGCGTCAGCGAGATCGACAGCCTGCTCAATCGTGGCGGCCTCATGTCGATGGCCTGGGTCATCCTGCTGGTGATGATCGCACTGGCCTTCGGCGGGATGCTGGAAGTGATCGGCTGTCTCGAAGCGCTGTGCGCCGCCGTGCTGGTCAAGGTGCGCGGCATCTTCGGTCTGCAGGTCGCGGCCAGTTCCACTGCCGCGCTGACCAACGTCATCGCGGGCGACCCCTACCTCTCGATCGCCTTGCCGGGGCGCATGTACGCACCGATCTTCCGTGGCGAAGGCTACTCGACCCTCAACCTGTCCCGCTCACTGGAAGAGGGTGGCACGCTGGTCTCGCCGCTGGTGCCCTGGAATGCCAGTGGCGCCGTGGTCATCAGTTCGCTGGGGCTGATCACCAGTGATGGCAGTCTCGAGGGGCTGCTCTACATTCCGCTGGCCTTCGCCTGCTGGTTATCGCCGCTGATCGGGCTGCTTTACACCCTGGCGGGACGCTTCATCGTTCGCGCCGACGATGCCGAGCGCGCCGAATGGGCGGACAAGGGCCATGCCGTGGTCTCCCTGGCGCAACTGCGGGACACGACACGGCAGACCGCACAGGCGGGACGACCGCTGCAGGCGCACGGTTGAGCGCCTCAAGCATGAGGGTTCTACGACTTCATGCTCAGGTTCATGAGCAAGTCGACTCGCGCAGGATGACGGCACAAACCATCTGGAGGAAGTGCCGGCCTCGAGACTACGCTTCAGGTGTTGCCGACAGGAAGCCTGCTGGCTGTCAGGAAGGTCGTTGCGGGGTGCCCGCAAGCGCGATCCCCGTATCGTGCACCAGAGACCGACACTTCCTCTGCCAGCTTCCAGCTGCAGATCGAGAGCGGAAGACATCCTGAACGATGCGTGATGGCCACTCCCGTCACGGGAAAATCGGAAGAAAGGGCAATGTCTCATCAAGGGAACGGTTCACTGCCCCCAGGCTGAGAGGCAGTGACGGACGACTAGAACAGCCGGCAGAACAGGAAAGTTTCGCACTGCGGGAGCACGACGCATGCCTGGGCATGTGGAGATGGGCTCCCGCGGTGCGGCCACTTTCTGCAGGAAGATACCCACGACCACGCATGCCTCGGCCTGCGTGGTTTTTTCATGCGCCGAGCAAGCGCCGGGGCGTGCCCGGCAGGCATCACTGCCCCATCTCGGCCCCCAGCACGGCGAGCAGCGCCGGCAGGTAGAGGAAGGCCGCCAGGGTCGAGCAGAAGACCAGCGTGGCCACGTATTCCGGCTCGCGGCCTGCCTTCTGGGCAAACATGTAGTTGTAGACCGCCACCGGCATGGCCATCTGCATCACCAGCACGTGCAACGCCAGCGGCGGCAGCTCCAGCAGCGTGCCGATTCCCCAGGCGCAGGCGGCGGCGAAGGGGATGCGCAGGGCGCTGAAGCCCACGCCTGCCGCCAGATTCCTGACGCGGATACTCGCCAGCGAGACGCCAAGGGTGATCAGCATCAGCGGCACGGTGAAGCCGGAGATCAGCTCCAGGCTGTTGGCCACGAAGCGCGGCATGTGGATGTCGCTGAGCAGCAGGGTGGTGGCGAGGATACTGGCCCAGATGGTCGGGGATCGCACGACGCTGCGCAGCGGGTTGCCGCTGGTGCTGGCAAGCCAGGCACCGAGCGTGAACTGCAGAAGCGACATGGTGACCATGATGGTGATGGCGTAGGCGAAGCCGGCCTGGCCGAAGGCATACAGGGACACGGGCAGGCCCATGTTGCCGACGTTGGAGAACAGCAGCGGGGCCACCGCGACCTTCCACGGCTTGCCGATCAGGCGGGAGAACGGCCAGCTCAGGGCCAGCAGCAGCGCCATCACCGTGAGGGTCGCCAGGCCTGTGCGCAGGAAGCTGGAATTGTCGATCTCGGCACTGCCCAACGCGTTGAGAATCAGTGCCGGTGTGCCGATGTAGAGCACCAGCCGGGTGACGAAGGCCATGGGGTATTCATTGCCCAGGCGCACCCAGAAGAAGCCGATGGCGGCGCCACACAGCACCGGAGCCATCACCGCCAGCAGTTCCATCAACATGCCACCTTCCTCCTTGTCTTCCCGTTTCGCCCTGAGCGCGACAGCCCTTGCTGTCTGCGTATCTTCGCATATGCCTGTCGCTAGCATACCTGCCTTGTGGCGCCAGCCCGAGTCGCAACTGCGCAGGCATGTCGCATTCGCACTGCACGGTGACGCTGACAAGCAGCCTGCCCGTCAGGGGCGGGGCTAGTATCGGAGCACATCTGCAAGGTTTGACCTGCCGGGTCCTCATGACCCCTCTGCATTTCCAACGACAACATCCGATAACCGGAGGCGCGCAATGTCTCAGCAACATGGCTACACCCGTGATGACCGACTGGCCAGACTCGATCCCGCTCTGGCCGAGGCCATCCTCGAAGAGACAGCGCGTCAGGAAGCGCATATCGAGCTGATCGCTTCCGAGAACTATGCAAGCCCGCTGGTGATGGAAGCCCAGGGCAGCCAGCTGACCAACAAGTACGCCGAAGGGTATCCGGGCAAGCGCTACTACGGTGGCTGCGAATTCGTCGACAAGGTCGAGACACTGGCCATCGAGCGTGCCTGTGCGCTGTTCGGCTGCGACTACGCCAATGTGCAGCCGCACTCCGGCGCCCAGGCCAACGCGGCCGTGTTCATGGCGCTGGTGTCACCGGGTGACACCATTCTCGGCATGAGCCTGGCGCATGGTGGTCACCTGACCCACGGCGCGGCGCCCAACTTCTCCGGCAAGCACTACAACGCCATCCAGTACGGCCTGACCGAAAGCGGCGAGCTGGACTACGAGGAAATGGAGCGTCTGGCGCGCGAGCACAAGCCGAAGATGATCATCGCCGGCTTCTCCGCCTACTCCCGCGTGGTCAACTGGCGTCGTTTCCGCGACATCGCCGACGAGATCGGTGCCTGGCTGATGGTCGACATGGCCCACGTGGCCGGTCTGGTCGCGGCGGGTCACTACCCGAGCCCGATCCCCCACGCCCATGTCGTCACCACCACCACGCACAAGACCCTGCGCGGTCCGCGTGGCGGCCTGATTCTCTCCGCCACCGGCGACGAGGCACTGTACAAGAAGCTCAATGGTGCCGTCTTCCCGGGTCAGCAGGGTGGCCCGCTGATGCACGTCATCGCTGCCAAGGCCGCGGCCTTCAAGGAGGCGATGAGCCAGGACTTCGTCAGCTATCAGGCGCGCGTGATCGCCAATGCTCGCGTGATGGCTCACGTCTTCATGGAACGCGGCTATGACGTCGTCTCCGGTGGCACCGATGACCACCTGTTCCTCGTCTCGCTGATCCGTCAGGGCGTGACCGGTAAGGACGCGGATGCCTCTCTGGGTCGCGCCCACATCACCGTCAACAAGAACAGCGTGCCGAATGATCCGCAGAGTCCCTTCGTGACCTCCGGCCTGCGCATCGGCACACCGGCCGCCACCACGCGCGGCTTCGGCGAGGCGGAATGCGAGGCGCTGGCCGGCTGGATCTGCGACCTGCTCGACGCGCTGTCCAGCGGCGAGAGCGACAAGGTCGAGGCTGAAGTGCGCGGCAAGGTCGAGGAAGTCTGTGCGCGCTTCCCGGTCTACGCCTCCGCCAGCATCACTGATACCGCCGAGATTGCCTGAACAGGGCGCTGGCGAGAGACAACGATAACCACGACACATGCCGCAAGCGCAGAGACATCACTCGGGTGACAACAACAGACATCACTCGGGCGAGAGCACCGGACAGCGCTTGCGGTGGCAAAGATGTGAGGAGGGTGGCAAATGCAGCGTTACTCGGGATTCGGGCTGGTCAAGCATGCGCTCAGCCACCATGAGAACTGGCAGAAGGTCTGGCGTAGCCCAGAACCCAAGAAGGAATACGATGTCATCATCGTCGGTGGCGGCGGGCATGGTCTGGCCACGGCCTACTACCTGGCCAAGGAGCACGGCATCACCAATGTCGCGGTGATCGAGAAGGGCTGGCTGGGCGGCGGCAACACCGCGCGCAACACCACCCTGGTGCGCTCCAACTATCTGTGGGACGAGGCCGCGGCGCTCTACGAGCACTCCATGAAGCTGTGGGAAGGCCTGTCCCAGGACCTGAACTACAACGTGATGTTCTCCCAGCGTGGCGTGCTCAACCTGGGCCACACCCTGCAGGACATGCGTGACATCCAGCGTCGCGTGAACGCCAACCGTCTGCAGGGCATCGACGGCGAGGTGCTGGACACCCGGCAGGTGCAGGAACTGGTACCGGCGATGGACTGCTCCAGCCGGGCACGCTATCCGATTCTCGGTGCCTCCTGGCAGCCGCGCGGTGGCGTGGCGCGTCACGACGCCGTGGCCTGGGGCTTCGCGCGCGGTGCCGACAGCCTCGGCGTCGACCTGATCCAGCAGACCGAGGTCACCGGGTTCCGCAAGCAGGATGGCGCCATCGTCGGGGTGGAAACCTCGCGCGGCTTCATCGGTGCCAAGCGTGTCGGCGTGGTCACCGCCGGCAACTCCGGGGTGATGGCCGAGAAGGCCGGCTTCCGTCTGCCGCTGGAATCCCACCCGCTGCAGGCGCTGGTTTCCGAGCCGCTCAAGCCGATTCTCGACACCGTGGTGATGTCCAACCACGTCCACGGCTATGTCAGCCAGTCTGACAAGGGTGACCTGGTCATCGGGGCCGGCATCGACGGCTACGTGGGCTACGGCCAGCGTGGCAGCTACCCGACCATCGAGCACACCCTGCAGGCCATCGTCGAGATGTTCCCGATCTTCTCGCGGGTGCGCATGAACCGTCAGTGGGGCGGCATCGTCGACACCTGTCCGGACGCCTGCCCGATCATTTCCAAGACGCCCGTGAAGGGGCTCTATTTCAACTGCGGTTGGGGCACCGGTGGCTTCAAGGCCACGCCGGGGTCCGGCAACGTCTTTGCCTGGACACTGGCCAAGGGGCGCACCCATCCGCTGGCAGAACCCTTCTCCTATGACCGTTTCAACACGGGCAAGCTGATCGACGAACATGGCGCCGCCGGCGTCGCGCACTGAACCTGCCGTCAGGAGACGACCGACCATGATGCATATCTTCTGTCCCTACTGCGGCGAGCTGCGCGAGGAAGAGGAATTCCACGTCAAGGGCCAGGCGCATATCGAGCGCCCGAAGGACCCCGAAGCCTGCTCCGATGCCGAGTGGGGGGATTATCTGTTCTTCCGCAACAACCCGCGTGGCGTTCATCACGAGCTGTGGATTCACGCCGTGGGCTGTCGCAAGTATTTCAACATCACCCGCCACACCGTGACCTACGAGATTCTCGAGACCTATCGCATGGGCGAGCAGCCCACCATCACCGGTGAGACGAAAGCCGATCCGACCACGCAAGCCAAGGGGGTGAGCGCATGAGCCAGCAAGACCACCAGACCGCCGCTGCCCCGCGCCGTCTCGCCTCGGGTGGACGCATCGATCGCGCCACGCCGTTGACCTTCACCTTCAATGGCAAGCGTTATCAGGGCCTGGCAGGCGATACCCTCGCCTCGGCGCTGATGGCCAACGGTCTCGACGTGCTCAACGCCAGCTTCAAGTATGCGCGTCCGCGGGGCCTGGTCGCCGCCGGTGCCGAAGAGCCCAACGCCATCCTGCAGCTGGGCAGCACCGAAGCGGGCCAGGTGCCCAACGTGCGTGCCACCCAGCAGGCGCTTTACGACGGCCTGGAAGCCCACGCCGTCAGCGGCTGGGTCAAGGCCCAGAAGGACCTGATGAGCCGTTTCCTGCCGCAGGTCGGCAAGCTGGGCGGCAAGTTCATGCCGCCGGGCTTCTACTACAAGACCTTCATGGCGCCGGCCTCGCTGTGGATGACGTATGAGAAGTACATCCGCAAGGCCGCCGGTCTCGGGCGTTCTCCGCTCGAGGAGGACCCGGACATCTATGATCACCTGCATCAGCACACCGATGTGCTGGTGATCGGCTCCGGCCCGGCGGGCCTGATGGCGGCGCTGGTCGCGGCCCGCAGTGGCGCGCGCGTCATCCTGTGTGACGAGCAGGAAGAGCTGGGTGGCTCACTGCTCTCCATGTCGGCGGACTGTCTCGATCAGACCCTGGACGGCAAGCCGGCCATCGAATGGCGTGACGCCGTGCTGGCGGAGCTTGCGGCCTGTGAGGATGTGCAGTTGCTGCCGCGCACCACCGCCAACGGCTATCACGATCACAACTTCGTGACGCTGCACGAGCGCCGCACCGAGCATCAGGCCGATCTCGCACCGCGCAATGCCCGTGGCGCCCAGCAGGCACGTTCACGCCTGCACCGCGTGCGCGCCCACCGCGTCATCATGGCCACTGGCGCCCACGAGCGGCCGCTGGTCTACAGCCACAACGATGTGCCGGGCAACCTGCTGGCCGGTGCCGTCACTACCTATCTGACCCGTTACGGCGTCGCCGCCGGTAACAAGCTGGTGCTGTCGGTCAACAACGACCATGCCTATCGCGCGGCGCTGGCATGGAAGGCGGCCGGTCGTGAGGTGGTCGCGATCGCCGATGCGCGTCCGGCCCCTGCCGGCGTGATGGTCGAGGCGGCGCGTGCCGCAGGCATCCGCATCATCGCCGGCTCCGCCGTGATCGAGGCCAAGGGCGAGCGCCGCGTGACAGGCGCGCGCATCGCGGCCATCGATATCGATGCCTTCAGCGTGACGGGGGCGGTGGAAGAGCTCGCCTGCGACACCATCGCCAGCTCCGGCGGCTACAGCCCGGTGGTTCACCTGGCGGCGCACACCGGCGCGCGTCCGGTATGGAGCGACGAGATCCACGGCTTCCTGCCGGCGCTGGGCGCACCGATGCTCAAGGGCTTCGATGCCTGCGGCGCCGCCAATGGCAGCTTCGCGCTGGAAGATGCGCTGGTCGCGGCTTATGCCAGCGGTGTCGCCGCGGTGGAAGCCTGCGAGTTCGAGATCGCCCAGGCCGAGGTGCCAGTGGTGTCCGAGCTTGCGGAATCCCCGATGCTGCCGCTCTATCAGGTGCCGCATGACAAGCCCACCGCACGCGCACCCAAGCAGTTCGTCGATCTGCAGAACGACGTCACTGCCGCCGGGATCGAGCTCGCCACCCGCGAAGGCTTCGAGTCCATCGAGCACGTCAAGCGCTACACCGCGATGGGCTTCGGCACCGACCAGGGCAAGCTGGGCAACATCAACGGCATGGCGGTCGCCGCGCGCTGTCTGGGGCAGACCATCCCCGACACCGGCACCACCGTGTTCCGCCCCAACTACACGCCGGTGACCTTCGGCGCCATCGTCGGCCGTCACTGCGGCGAGCTGTTCGACCCGATCCGCTACACCGCGATGCACGAGTGGCACGTGGCGCAAGGCGCCAAGTTCGAGGATGTCGGCCAGTGGAAGCGCCCCTGGTACTACCCGCAGGGCAGTGAGGACATGCATGCCGCCGTCGAGCGCGAGTGTCTGGCGGTGCGCGAGAAGGTCGGCGTGCTGGATGCCTCGACCCTGGGCAAGATCGACATCACCGGTCGCGATGCGCGCGAATTCCTCAACCGCATCTACACCAACGCCTGGGCCAAGCTGGGCGTCGGCAAGGCGCGCTACGGCCTGATGTGTCACGACGACGGCATGGTGATGGACGACGGTGTCACCACCTGTCTGGCCGAAGACCACTTCCTGATGACCACCACCACCGGTGGCGCGGCCTCGATCCTGGAGTGGCTGGAACTGTGGCACCAGACCGAATGGCCGGAGCTGGACGTGCAGATGACCAGCGTCACCGATCACTGGGCGACCCTGACCGTCACCGGCCCCGAGGCGCGCGCGCTGGTCGGCGAGCTGACCGATATCGACCTCGACCGTGACAGCTTCAAGTTCATGGAAGTGCGTGAAGGGCTGATCGCCGACATTCCCGGGCGCATCTTCCGCATCTCCTTCACCGGCGAGCTGTCCTACGAGCTCAACGTGCCGGCCAACTACGGGCTGCATGTCTGGAAGCGTCTGTTCGAGTGCGGCAAGAAATACGGCCTCACGCCCTACGGCACCGAGACCATGCACGTGCTGCGCGCCGAGAAGGGTTTCATCATCGTCGGTCAGGACACCGATGGCTCGATCACTCCGGAAGACCTCGGCATGCAGTGGTGTGTCGGCTATAACAAGCCGTATTCCTGGATCGGCAAGCGTGCGCTGTCACGTCCGGATACCCGCCGCGACGACCGCAAGCAGATGGTCGGCCTGATTCCGACGCGCAAGAAGGCCGGCGATGAGCGCATCGTGCTGCCGGAAGGCTCGCAGATCGTCTTCGATCCGGAGCACGCCATCCCGATGCCGATGGTCGGCCACGTGACCTCCAGCTACTACAGCCCGACGCTGGGACATGGCTTCGCGCTGGCGGTGGTCAAGGGTGGTGCCAAGCGCATCGGCGAGACGGTGTTCCTGCCGCAGGCCGATGGCACGACGCTGGAAGCCGAAATCACCTCACCGGTGTTCTACGACAAGAAAGGGGAGCGCCAGCATGTCTGATGCCACCACACTCGACCCGCAAGCGGGTGCCGCCGTCGAGGCGCAGCCGCAGGACATGACAAGTTCTCAGACGTCAGTGATCGACCAGCGCCCGACGCCTGAAGTTCACGCCCAGAGCGCCCGTTCGCCGCTGGCGCATCTGTTCACGGCCCGCGATGACGGCGATGCCGGCATCGTGCTGCAGGAGAAGGCGTTTCTCGGTCATCTGACGCTGCGCGGTGATCCCGCGCAGCCGGGCTTCGCCGAGGGTGTCGAGGCGGCGGTGGGTCTGGCGCTGCCGTTGACCCCGGCGACCCTCCACCAGAATGAGGGCGGCCGCTCGATCCAGTGGCTGTCACCGGATGAGTGGCTGATCCTGGTGCCCGGCGAGGAAGCCTTCGCTGTCGAGAAGGCGCTGCATGAGCGGCTTTCGGGGCGCTATCAGGTGGTCAACGTCAGTGGTGGCCAGACCGTCATCTCGCTGAGTGGCGACCAGGCGCGTCAGGTGCTGATGAAGTCGACGCCCACCGATGTACACCCGCGAGCCTTCCCTGTCGGGCGGGGCGTACCGGCGGTGTTCGCCAAGGCGACGCTGGTGCTGCGCCGCGTCAGCGAGAGCGAATTCGAGCTGGTGGTGCGCAGAAGCTTCGCCGATTACCTCGGCCGCTGGCTGCTGGATGCCAGCGAGGAATTCGGGGTCTGCATCAAGGCCTGAGATCTGTGTCTGTAAAGGTCTGTGTCTGGAGAGATCTGCGTCTGGAGAGAGCTCTGTCGCAGGCGCACGACACGACCTGAATCAACTGCCAGGGCCTTGCCCGGGCCAGGAGGCGGGCTTCAGAAATACTGAAGCCCGCCTCAATAATATTGGTTTGTCGCGCAGGGCCCCGGATGCAACCCTGACGTTGCAGCTTCCAACAATGAATAATCCTTACATGACAGGCACCTATGTATGCGTGATACCTGGATTCTGACCGCCCAATGTCCCAGCCGTATCGGCACGGTGGACGTCGTGACACGCTACCTGCGCGAGCAGGGCTGCTATATCACCGAGCTCAATTCCTTCGATGACCGCCTGTCGGGGCGCTTCTTCATCCGGGCCGAATTCCGGCCGCAGACCGAGGCCGGCGAACTCAGCGACAGCTTTGACGCCGCCGGTTTCGAGCAGGGGCTGGGCACGCGTGCCGCCGACTTCGAGATGGACGTCAGCCTGAGTGCGCCGGAGGAGCGCATGAAGGTGGTCATCATGGTCTCGCGCTCGGACCACTGCCTGAACGACCTGCTCTATCGGCATCGCATCGGCCAGCTGCCGATGGACATCACCGCCGTCATCTCCAACCACCCGGACATGGCGCCGCTGGCCGAGTGGCATGGTCTGCCCTATCACCACCTGCCGATCACCGCCGAGACCAAGGCCGAGCAGGAAGCGCAGGTGTGGCAGATCGTGCAGGACACCGGTGCCGAGCTGGTGATTCTGGCGCGCTACATGCAGGTGCTGTCGAGTGACATGTGCGAGAAGCTCTCGGGGCGGGCGATCAACATCCACCACTCGCTGCTGCCGGGCTTCAAGGGCGCGCGCCCCTATCACCAGGCCTACGAGAAGGGCGTCAAGCTGGTCGGTGCCACCGCGCACTACATCAACGATGATCTCGATGAAGGGCCGATCATCACCCAGGGCGTCGAGACGGTGGATCACGCCCACTATCCGGAAGACCTGATCGCCAAGGGCCGTGATATCGAGTGCCTGACCCTGTCGCGTGGCGTGCGTTATCACCTCGAGCGCCGCGTCTTCCTGCATGACAGGCGCACGGTGGTGTTCGGCAACTGAGTGCAGATTGCGAAAAGAGAAACGCTGAAACACGAAGCCCGCGATCAGGAGGTCGCGGGCTTCGTGTCTTCTGGCGGTGAGGCCTCTCATCGAGGGGGCATCAGCCCGACTTGCGCAGGCTCCACAGGAAGTAGCTGCCGCCGATCAGCGAGGCCATCAGGCCGGCGGGAATCTCGTAGGGCGAGAGCAGCTGGCGGCCCAGCCAGTCCGCCAGCACCATCAACAGCGCGCCGCACAGTACCGCGCCGAGCATGTGCTCGCGGGCGCGGCTCAGCCCCAGCAGGCGTGCCAGATGCGGGGCCAGCAGGCCGACGAAGGACAGCGGGCCGACGATCAGAGTCGCCAGCGCGGTGAGCACCGCCACCGCCCCCAGCAGCACCAGGCGGGCGCGGGTCACGCCGATGCCCAGCGCACTGGCGCTCGCCATGCCCAGCGGCAGGATGTCCAGCCAGCGCGCCAGCGGACGTACCAGCAGGACGGCGATGATCGCCAGCGCGATCACACCGACCGCCGCGGAAAGCCCCACGTAATAGGTGGAGCCGGACAGCCAGGCCAGAATCTGCTGACCGCGCGGGTCGCCATCGGCGAGGATGATGCCGCGCACCGCATCGTAGAGCGCCGTGATCGCCACCCCGCACAGCAGCACGCGTTCGGGAATGAAGCCACTGCGATGATTGAGCACCACCAGCAGCGCCAGACAGGCCAGCGCCCCGCAGATGCCTGCGCCCAGCAGGGTCAGTTGCCCCGGTGACGGGACCAGCAGCAGCGTCAGCATCAGGGCGATGGCGGTGCCGCCGCTGATGCCGAGAATTTCGGGGCTGGCCATCGGGTTGCTGGTCAGACGCTGCAACAGCGTCCCGGCGAGGGCCAGCAGCACGCCGGCGCCTGCCGCCGCCAGTACCCGTGGCAGGCGGAAGTCCAGCATGCTGGTCTGGCCGGCCAGCAACTGTTGGAGCATGTCCCCGCCAAGCGTCCAGCCACCGGCACCATTGCCGACCAGCAGGGCCAGCATCAGGGCCACGCAGACCCCGGCCAGCAGCCAGCCGAGCAGTCGGTCGGGGCGGGGATGACGATGCGTCAGTGACATGCCGTGATGACTGGCGGGGCCAGCCCCCTGCGCCATCTTCAGGCGCGGAATCAGCCACAGCAGCAGCGGCGCGCCGAGGGCCGCCGTCATCGCGCCGGTGGGAATCAGGTTGGGCAGCAGGCCATCGAGACTGGCGACCACCTGGTCTGTCACCGCCAGCAGCAGCGCCCCGAACAATGGTGCCCACAGCAGACGCTGACCCAGGCGGCGCGCGCCCATCAGACGCACGCAGGCTGGCGCGGCCAGGCCGATGAAACCGATGATGCCCAGCACGCTGACCACGCAGGCGCTCAGGAATACCGCCAGCCCCAGGCTCATCAGACGCAGCTTGCGCAGCGAGACGCCCAGGCTTCGGGCATTGGCCTCGTCGAGGTCCAGCACGGCCAGCGGACGCATCAGCACCAGCGCCAGCAACATGCCCGGCAACAGACGGGTGAGCAGCGTGATCACGCCATCCCAGCTGTTCTGGGCCAGCGAGCCTGCGCCCCACACCAGGGTGCCGTGCAGGGCCTCCTGATTGAACAGCAACAGCACCATGCCCAGCGCGCCGATGTAGAGGTTGACCACCAGACCCGCCAGCACCACCACGGTCGGCGACATGCCACGCGCCCAGGCCAGCGCGAACACCAGCCCCATGGCCGCCAGGCCACCGGCCAGCGCGACCCATTCACGGCCCAGCTGGAAGCCGTCTCCCCCTAGGCCAGTACCGGCCATCAATGCAGGAGCGAACAGCGTCGCCAGCATCATCGCCAGACTCGCACCGCTGGCAACCCCCAGCGTCGTCGGGGCAGCCAGCGGATTGCGCAGCACCTGCTGCATCAGCACGCCGGCCATGCCCAGCGCAGCCCCGGCCAGCAGCGCGCAGACCAATCGCGGCCACCAGCTGACATGGGCCACCAGCTGCGCGGAGAGCAGGGCACTGTCTGCCTGGCCGAGACTGGCGGCATTCGTGACATCGGGGGATGACCACAACGCCGTCAGGCCCTGCATCAGGCTCAGGCCGTCACGGTTGAGGGCGAGGCTGCCCAGCACCAGCAGGGCCAGCGTGAGCAGACTGCAGGCTCTGCCGGGAGTGAGCCGAAGGGGATTGGGGGCGGAAGAGGAACGCTCTCTCATGACCTGCTCAGGGGTGGCCATCGGTGATCTCTCCCTCAGGTGCCGGCTCGCCGTCGAGCGCCGTGTCCGTGTGGTCGTTGAACAGGTGCTCGTCAAGCAGATCCTCGTCAAGCAGGTGCCTGGCGAGCAGGTCGGCGAAACGATTGGCCGAGGGCAGGGCGCCAAAGCTCCATACCGGCGGCAGGAACAGTGGCGCCGAGGCAGCGCTGTTCTCGCGCACGCCGGGCATGGCCTGCCACAGACCATTGCGCGCCAGGGCCTCGCGTCCGCCGGGTGGCAGGGGTTCCACCACCACCATGCGGCCCTTGAGGGTCACCAGCTTCTCGAGACTGACGGTGGCGAAGCCCCAGGCATTGGTATCGCCTTGCCAGGCATTGTCGATGCCCATGCGCTCGATCACCGCCTGGAACAGGCTGTTGTCACCGAAGATGCGCACATGGCGGTCATCCATGAACTGCACCATCAGCAGGGGGCGCAGCGCCTGACCCTCGCGTGCGCTCTGCTGGCGCAAGGCGGCAGCGTAGCCGGCCAGTCGGGCCGTGCTCTGGCGAATCAGTTGCTCGGCCTGTGGCTCGCGCTGCGTCAGCTTGCCCAGCTGGCGGGTCGCCGCGACCAGCGTCTGCCAGGTGTCGGCATCCGGGGTATAGATGGCGACACTGGTGACCGGCGCGATGGCCGACAGGCGTGGCGTGAGGCTGGCGAGCATCGGGCTGATCAGGATGTCATCGGGGGCGAGGGCGGCCAGCTGCTCCAGATTCGGTTGGGTGCGCAGGCCGAGATCCCGCGTGCCTTGAGGCAGCGCCGGTTGAGCCACCCAGCTGGCGTAGGTCTCCACCTGGCCCACGCCCATGGCGCGCACCCCGAGTCCGGTCAGGGTCTCGGCCAGGGTCCAGTCCAGCGCCACGACGGGGCGATCGACGAAGCCCGCTGGTGCCTCATGGGCGTCACCCGTCGTGGCGGCGCTGGCGGACCCCGCGGCCAGCAGGCTCAGGCCGATCAGTGCCATCAGCCACTTCATACCGGCACCGCGATCTGCTGCTGGCCATGCGCCGGGGTGATCACCTGCATCTCGACGCCATAGATATCCTTGAGCGTGGCGGGATTCATCATCTCGTCGGGCGCGCCTTCGGCCAGCACCTTGCCACTGTGGAGCGCTACCAGACGGTCGCAATATCGCGCCGCCAGATTGA
The DNA here is from genome assembly GCF_056493605.1 of Cobetia sp. BL01. Taxonomy (NCBI): domain Bacteria; kingdom Pseudomonadati; phylum Pseudomonadota; class Gammaproteobacteria; order Oceanospirillales; family Halomonadaceae; genus Cobetia; species Cobetia sp. BL01. The sequence continues at coordinate 315,174 of NZ_JBVBEE010000004.1, forward strand.
TGTCGTGCAGCACGATGATGATGCCCAGTCCCAGGGTGTGGCTGAGATGCGAGACCAGCTCCATCACCTCGATCTGGTGGGCGATATCCAGCGCCGCCAGCGGTTCATCCAGCAGCAGATAGCGGCTGCCCTGGGCCAGCAGCATCGCCAGCCACACGCGCTGACGCTCGCCGCCGGAGAGCGTATCGACCTGCTGGTCGGCGAAGGCCTCGGTGTGGGTCAGCGCGATGGCGCGCTCGATGGCGGCCTCATCCTCGGCGCCGGGACGCCCCAGCAGGCCGTGCCACGGATAGCGCCCGAAGGCGACCAGCTCTCGTCCGGTCAGCGCTTCGGCGGCCGGCAGGTGCTGGGGGAGATAGGCCACGGCGCGGGCGAATTCACGGTTGCCGAATTCCGAGAGCGCACGCGCATCCAGCGACAGTCGGCCGCTGGTGGGCTGCATCTGTCGCGCCAGCAACTTGAGCAGCGTCGACTTGCCGGACCCGTTGTGACCGATCAGGCCATGCACCTTGCCCGGCGCGAAATCCAGCGCGGAGGCTTGCAGCAGACAGCGCTGACCGAGGGTGAAGCGCAGTTGGTCGAGAGTGAACATTGAGGCGTCCGTCAGCCGCATTCGAGGCGGTGCTTGAAGGTGGAAATCATGATGAAGACCCGGGGATGTCGCCAGCGCGCGTCCTGTTGTCGGCCCGCTCACCGCGAAAGCAGCCGGCGGCCGTCAGTCGATCCGCACAATGGCGTTGCGCCTGCTGGACATAGCGGCCTGCCATGCGCTCCGAGACCCCCAGACGCTCGCCGATCTCACGCTTGGTCACGCCTTCCAGTCGATACCAGAGAAGTGACTGACGAAGATGGTGGGGCTGCTCGGCGAGCGCCTGCTGGATCACCTGAAGCTTCTGGCGCCGCGCGAGACAGCGCTCGGGGTCCAGGCGTGTCGCCGAGAGACGCTCGTCGTCGTCTTCCATTTCCTCGAAGACCGGGGCGCGCGACTGGTGGCGGTGATGATCGATGATCAGATTGCGTGCGATCCGATACAGCCAGGCGCGCGGATTGCGCGGCGGCTCCCCTGTCATCCTGAGGCGCAGATAGACGTCATGACACATGTCTTCCGCCAGATCATGCGAGGCCAGCTGACGGGTCAGGAATCCGATCAGCTCCTGGTGATAGCGGGTAAACAGTGCGTCCAGCGACGCCAGCTCATCCTCGGCCACCGCGCTGGTATCCGTCCGGGGGTCAGCCACCGGGCAGGCAGCCCGTGCCGGCGAATCGCAGGGGGGCCGTTGCGTCTGCAGGTCAGCGCCCTCATCTGAGCGGGCTTCTGTCAGTGCTTGGAATGCGCAGAAGAAAGAGGACATCCACGGCTCGCAATGAGGATTGGCGTGATGGGGCGCTCAATCATATTGGTGTTGCGAATCATTATCAATGTCTGTCTGGCAGGCACGCGTCTGACCGCCTGCGAAGCATTCGGAGGCGGTCAGACGCGCAAGGCGGGACTTGCGCGGAGGGGGCCGGCCTCCCGGATCACGTTCAGCGAGATGATCCGGGAGGCGCGACGCCGTCAGTGGCGGGCGAAGGCGGCGATGGGGTTGTCCAGCTCTCCCTTGAGTTGCAAGGCACCGGAGGGGTCGGTGAGGTCGACCATCTGCTGGTTGTTGCGCAGCTGCAGTCGGTTGAGGCACGACAGCGTGAAGCGTGGCGCGAACAGGTCGTGACGCGCGAACTTGTCGGCCATCTCCGGGTGCGCATCCTGGTAGTCATGGATGCAGGCCGCGACGCGTGACCAGAAGGCGTCTTCCGTCATCACCTGCTCGCGCACCAGCAGCGGTACCGCGAAGCGGAAGATGCAGTCGAAGATATCGGTGAGCAGCGACAGGATGCGGATCGGTTCCGGCACCTCGACCACCAGACGCTCGACTCCTTCCGGCAGCTCCAGGGCGCGGGTCTCGTCGGTGGCGAACAGCGCGGCCTCTTCGGCGATGTCCTTCATCAGTGCACCACACGGCACGCCATCGCGCAGGCGCATGATCAGGTTCTCGCCGTGGGGCATGAACACCAGATCATGCTTGAAGTAGCAGTGCAGCAGCGGCGTCATGTAGGCCGTCAGCCACTTGTCGATCCACGCTTCGGCGCCGATGCCGGAGCGCTCGATCAGCGCAGGCAGCAATGCCTTCTCGTCGTTGTCGACGTGCAGCAGCGCGGCCATGGTCATCAGGCGCTCGCCCTCGCCCTTGACGTCTTCCGGGCTCTCGCGCCACAGGCTGGCCAGCATCTTGCGATAGCCGACGGCCGCCGGGTCGGCATCTTCCAGCACGTCATCGCGATAGCCGATGGCGGCGACTTCACGCAGCAGGCGGAAGCCCCATGTCTCGAAGGACGGGTCGGAGTCGATCAGCCCCTGCAGCCACTGGTTGATGGCCGGCGTGGCGCGCATGTAATAGGGCGACAGACCGCGCATGAAGCCCATGTTGAGGATCGACAGCGCGACCTTCACGTAGCGGCGGCCCGGCTGGTTGCGGTTGTAGAGCGTGCGGATCGACTGCTGGGCCTGATAGCGGTCCTCGCCAAGGCCCAGGCACACGATGCGCTGGCTTGAGATCTCGGCGGCGAAGGTGATCGCCAGCTTGTGATTCCACTGCCACGGGTGCACCGGCATCATCAGGTAATCGGCGGCATCGAGGCCCTTGGCCGTCAGCTGATGCTCCAGGCGGGCCAGTTCGGCGTGACCCAGTTCCTCTTCCAGCAGCCGGCGCGGATCGAGACCATCCACGCCGGAGTAATGCGCGTTGTCGCGATGCACGGCGATCCACACCAGCGCGAAGGGCTGTGCGGCCTCCGGCGCGTAGGCGCGATAGTCCAGCGAATCGAAGCCCATGCGGCCATTGTTGGCGACAAAGCACGGGTGGCCTTCACTCATCGCCGATTCCAGGGTCTGGAAGGAGGCACCGGCCAGCACGCGGGCGGATTGATTCTCGCGCACGGCGCGCTGCATCTTCCAGGCGCTGGAAGCGAGCGTGGCGCTGACTTCCTCGAGATAGACCGGCAGCAGGCGCGGCGGAATCTCCAGCACGTCGTTGAGTTCCAGAATCAGCTCGCGGGCATCCAGCGGCAGGGCCTCGCCATTGGCATCCAGACGCTGAAGAGAGGCCGCGTCGATCAACCAGTGATCGAGCTGGAAGCGGCGCGCCACGAAGCGATATTCCACCGCACGACGACTGACGGGGCCCTTGTCGCTCGCCGGGGCAGACAGCGACAGGCGGTAATGATGCCAGCCATCCGTGATGCGGGCGTTGGTCTCGTCGGCACACTGCGGGTGGATCAGGCGCTCATGGCTGAATTCGGCCAGTGCCTTGCGCACCAGCAGGCGATTGGCCTGCTGCCAGTCCGGCCCGGTGAGGTGCTGGCCGGCCGCCGCCGGATTGGCGGTGATGGCGGTATCCAGTCGCGGGCTGCGGCTCGCCAGAGCGGCGCGGAAGTCCTGCGGGGTGCAGAAGCACAGACGCGCGGGCTTGCCGTCGAGATCCAGCGGGCCGTGATCGACGAAGCCGACGGCGGCATTCAGCGGGTGGATGGCGGTATTGCGGCTGTCGGGTTCGACCACCACGCGAGTGACCGGGCGGACTGCCTCACCGGTATCTGCGGCGTGCTCGTCACGGAACTGGCCGGCGAAGATCATCGCCATGATCGATTCGATCACCGCCCGTGAGAAGCCGCTGATGGGGGCTTGGTCATCGCTGCGCGGCGCGATGAGGAAGTGCATGCCGAAGTCGCCTGGCTGCACGGCGTAATGCTTGCCGAGCGGGTCGTGTGCCGGGTCATAGAGCTCGACCAGGAAGGCCGGCTGGTCGTTGTAGAGACCGAGCCAGCCCTGGGCGTGGCGACTGTCTTCCAGGCCCTGATAGAAATCGTGCTTGGTGGTGAGCAGGTCTTCGCTCATGCCCCAGAAGCTGGCGCGCGCGCCACTGGTCCACTCGTCCACCAGCGCCATGTCGGCGGCGAGATCCAGCGGGCGCAGCGCGAATTCCGCTCGCTCCGGCGTGCTGTCATCCTGCGGCTTGCGCAGGCGCGCCTGGGCCTGTTCGAGTTCCACCGAGCGGCGCGTGAAACGTGTGCCGGGTACCGGGCTCAGCAGGTCGAGTGCCGGGGAGGTGTCCAGTGATGTGTCGCCGAAGATCTGCTGGGCCGGGGTCGCGGCGCTGTGGGCGTTGGCACGGGTGGTGGTGATGTCGACGGGCATGTTCATGCGGTGGTCTCCCGGTGTTGCGCTGCGCGTGAGGACTCGGTGGGGGCGGTGCTGGACGAGGCGGCCTTTTCGCTGGCTGCACTGGCATGCAGGTCGGTCTCGCCATAGGCCAGATGGGCGGCGGGCAGAGGCGTGAAGCCGTTGCCGTTGCCCTTTTCAACGCCCGGGGCGCCGAAGCTCTGGAAGGCGATGCGCCGCTCGATGGGATAGACCTCACGCCCGGTGATGGCGCGCAGGATGCAGCTGTTGCGATAGCAGGCCATGCCCAGGTCCGGGGCGGCCAGCGAGTGGGTATGCAGCTCGGCGTTCTGGACGAAGATCTCGCCGGCAAAGGGCGACTGGTCACCTTCATTGCCTTCGGCGTCTGCGGTGCTCTGCGCGTCGACGGCGTAGAAGCGCCCGACGGCGTAGCGGCCTTCGGCGTCACGACGGATGCGTGACTCGATGCTCTTCAGGAAGGGCGGGGCGACGTAGTGATACCCGGTGGCCAGTACCACGGCACTGGTCTCGTGGCGCCATGCCTGCTGCTGTTCGCGCTGATAGAGCCCCAGGCTGAAGTCGCCATCGGCGCTCTCGCGAGTCAGCGAGGTCAGCTCGGTATTGGTCATCAGGGTGGTGGGCACCACGCCCTGCAGCTGCTTGGCGTAGAGGGTGTCGTAGATCTCGTTGATCAGTTCGAGATTGATGCCCTTGTAGAGGCCCTTCTGGGTCGCCAGCAGGGTGTTGCGCTGTTCGCGCGGCAGGGCATGGAAGTAGTCGATGTAATCCGGTGACGTCATCTCCAGCGTCAGCTTGCCGTATTCCAGCGGGAAGAAGCGCGGCGAGCGCGTGATCCAGTTGAGCTGGTAGGCGTGCTGGTCGATCTCGCGCAGCAGGTCGAGATAGATCTCGGCGGCGCTCTGGCCGGAGCCGATGATGGTGATGGCCGGCTGGGACGTCAGTTCGTCCTTGCGCGCCAGGTAGTGGGCGTTGTGGCACATGCGGCTGCCCGCCACCGGCACCTCGCCGCGTACCGCATCGGCAGCGCCGGGCAGATACGGCTGGGTGCCGGTGCCCAGCACCAGCTTGCGTGTGCGATAGGTGAAGGCCTCGCCGGTGCTGGGGCGAGTGCCGCGCACCACATAGATGTCGCCGACATGCTGGATGTCCTGGACCTCGTGATCGAAACGCAGGCTGGTCAGCTCGCGCGCCGCCCACTGGCAGTACTGGTTGTACTCGCGGCGCAGCAGGAAGAAGTCTTCGCGGATGTAGAAGTTGTAGAGCTTGTCATGCAGCTTCAGGTAATTGAGGAAGCTGAAGTGGCTGGTCGGGTCGGCCAGCGAGACCATGTCCGCCATGAAGGGCGTCTGCATGCTGGCGTCTTCCAGCAGCATGCCCGGGTGCCAGTCGAATTCGGCCTTGCGCTCCAGGAAGACGCCGTTCACGTCCTCCAGCGGCTCGCTCAGACAGGCAAGGCTCAGGTTGAAGGGGCCGATGCCGATGGCGACGAAGTCGAGCACCTCATTGCGCGTTTCAGCTGTGTCGGTGACGTGAGGAGTCGAGGTGTCATGCATGACGGCTTTCCTTTGCTTCTGTGGTGTGGCTGCGACGGCTGGCGGCGGGGGCATCGGCCAGTGCTGCGGCGTGGCTTGCCTGGGCCGTGGTGCTGACGGCGAGGTGATGCGCCTTGACCAGCGCCTGACCATGCTGGCGGATCAGCTCGACCACCGCGGCGATGTCGTCGCGGGTGGTGTCCGGGTTGAGCAGCGTGAACTTCAGATACTGACGGCCGGAGACCTTGGTGGCGGCGACGATGGCTTCCCCGCTGCGCGACAGGCGCTTGCGGATCTCGCGATTCAGGGCGTCCCACTGTGCATCGCTGAGGGTGTCTTCGTTGGCGTCATGGAAGCGGAACACCAGGGTGCTGAGCTCCGGGGCCTGGACGACATCGATGTCCGGTGCCGCCGCGAGCAGCTGATGGCCCTCGCGAGTGAGGTCGATCACGCAATCGAGCATGTCGCCGAGGGCATCGGCGCCCATCAGGCGCAGCGTCAGCCACAGCTTGAGCGCATCGAAGCGGCGCGTGGTCTGCAGGCTCTTGTTGACCTGATCCGGTGTGCCCTCGCGGGCCTGCAGTTCCGGGTTGAGGTAGTCGGCGTGATAGGTGACGTGGCGCAGCTGGGTGCGATCACGCACCACGCAGGCGCTGCAGCTGACCGGCTGGAAGAAGGTCTTGTGGTAATCGATGGTGACGGAGTCCGCCATCTCGACGCCCTTGAGCCAGTGACCGTGACGACGCGAGGTGATCAGACCGCCGCCGTAGGCGCCATCGACGTGGAACCAGATGCCACGTGCATGGCATTCACGGCCGATGGCCTGCAGCGGGTCGATGCTGCCGAAGTCGGTGGTACCGGCGGTCCCGACCACGGCCATCGGAATCAGGCCTTCCGCACGCGCCTTGTCCAGCGCCTCACGCAGGGCTATCGGGTCCATGCGGCGACGCTCATCCACGGCGACGGGGATGACGGCGTTGTGGCCGAGGCCGAGCAGGGCACAGGCCTTCTGCAGGCTGAAATGGCTGATGCCGGAGGCGAAGACGCGCAGGCGCCCGGCTTCCGGCGGCAGGCCGTGGGTCTGGTTGCCGGGGTGGTTGGGCAGCTTCTCGCAGACCGCGTCACGCGCCAGCAGCAGCGCCATCAGGTTGGATTGGGTGCCGCCGCTGGTGAAGATGCCGTCCGCGGTCGGACCCAGGCCCAGTCGTTCGGTGGTCCAGTCGATCAGGCGCTGTTCGATCAAGGTGCCGCCGGCGCTCTGATCCCAGGTGTCGAGGGAGGAATTGATCGCGCCGAGCAGGCTTTCCGCCCAGACACCCGGCAGCACGACCGGGCAGTTGAGGTGTGCGATGTAGCGCGGGTGATGGAAATAGACGGCATCCTTCAGGTAGAGCGACTGGAGCTCCTCCAGGCCCGCTTCCAGATTCTCGAGGGGCGTCTCGAGATCCAGCTCGGCAAAGGCCGGGCGCAGGGCTTCCGGAGTGATGCCGCTGAAGGGTTGCTGAACGTTCTCGAGCTGTTCGGCGACCAGACTGCTGATGCGTTGCATGCCGGCCTGCCAGGCATCCATGTTGGCAGGTGAGAACAGGGCGGCGCTGGGCGAGCGGGACAGGGAGCTCGCGGCGGCAGCGGCCTGGGGGGCAGACGCGGGGGATCCTGCAGCCGCGCCATAGGTGGCGGCGGAATCATGAAGGCTGTGCATTACATAACCTTATGCGAATGTTCGCAGATAAAGACTTGGAAGAGACTCGCAGCCAGCCAGGGCAGGTGGCACAGGTGCGAGGACCAGTCAGGACATTCATCAAGTGCCGCGTGATGCGGTCGTTGTTGTTGGTGGAGTTGTTGGTGAAGCTGTTGGCAAAGCGGTTGGCGCGGTCAGTCACGCCTGCCGTGGGCATTGGCAGAGAGTGAGTCGTCACCGAGCGCCCCTGTGTCGGGCAATCTCGATGTCATGTGCGGCACACGCCAGAGGTATCAGACGATGAGTGGTTCAGGGCGATGGTGCCGGCGACATCCTTGCCGCCAGCGGGTCATGCGGGTCGATTCAGAATCGACGGACTACGGAAGTGTCGGAATCAGAAATCATAGGTCAGTGTCGCGGTCACGCTGCGCTCGGCACCGTAGTAGCAGAAGCTGGTGCTGTAGCAGGACGCGATGTATTCCTTGTCGAACAGGTTGCTGACGTTGAGCTGCACGCTGGTGCCGCTCCAGCCGACCTGGCTCAGGTCGTAGCCGACCAGGGCATCGACGAGTGCGTAGTTCGGGACCTTCTCAGTGTTCTCGGAATCCGCCCACATGTCGGCGTAGTAACGCACGCCGAGGCCGGCATTCAGGCCGGTCAGAGGGCCCTCGTTGAAGGCGTAGTCACCCCAGACGCTGACCTGGTGCTTCGGCACCTGATTGGCATCGTTGCCTTCGGTGCCATCTTCCGCCTTGGCATAGGTCACGTCGGTGTAGCTGTAACCGGCCTGCAGCGCGAAGTCGCGGGTCAGCTGGGTGCGGGCTTCCAGCTCCAGGCCCTGGGACTCGATCTCGCCGTAGGACGTGTAGTAGCTGTCTTCCGGGTCCTTGGAGGCGACGTTTTCCTGATTGATGCGGAACAGCGAGACGCTGTACTGATCACGCGTGCCGTTGGGCTGGTACTTCATGCCGACTTCCACCTGCTTGCCGGTGGTCGGGTCGAGCAGGTCGCCATCCTCGTCGGTGTAGGAGTTCGGCGAGAAGGACGTGGAGTAGCTGACGTAGGGCGAGATGCCGTTGTCGAAGCCGTAGATCAGGCCGATACGGCCGCTCATCTCGTTGTCGTTCAGCTCACTGCTGGTGTTGTAGTCGCGATCGGTATTCTTGATGTTGACCCAGTCCTGACGCAGGCCGGCGGCCAGGTTCCAGCGGCCCCAGCTGAGCTGATCCTGCAGGTAGACACCGGTCTGATCCAGTTCACGCTTCTGGTTCTCGGTGGCATAGATGGAGACATCGGCATCGCTGCTGCTGGTGACGTCCAGCGAGCTGGCGGTCCCGTATTCCCAGTCCACGTCGTTGGTGCGGGTCTGATAATCGGCACCGAACAGCAGGGTGTGATCGATGTCGCCGGTGGAGAAGCGGGTCTCCAGCTGGTTGTCGACCGTCCAGGCACGCAGGCTTTCCTCGCCACCGGAGTAGTAGCGGGTCAGCTCGGTATCCGAGGCCCAGCCATAGGCGTAGACCTGCTCGAGATCCACATCGGAACGCAGGTAGCGGAATTTCTGGCGCGCGGTGACATCGTCATTGAAGCGATGCTCGAAGTCATAGCCGAGCATGCGTTCGGTGCGATCGAATTCCTCGTAGTCCTCGTCGCCTTCGTAGAAGTCGTTGCCGAGCTTGATGCCGTCGTGACTCACCACCGTGCCCTCGTAGGGGAGGCCTGAGTGGTAGCCGCCTTCCGGGTCCTTCTGGAAGTAGCCCATCAGGGTGACGGTGGTGTCGTCGGTGACATCCATGGTGATCTGTGGCGAGAAGGCATAACGCTCTTCGCTGACGGAATCGACCTGGGTGTCTTCGGCGCTGGCAAGGCCGGTCAGGCGATAGGCGATGCGCTTCTCGTCATCCAGCGGGCCGGTGAGATCGAAGGCCGCGCTGCGCTCGTTGTCGTCACCGACGGTGAAACGCACCTGGCCGGAGTCCTGGAACTCGGGGCGCTTGGACTGCATCGCGACCAGACCACCCGGCGAGGAGCGGCCGTAGAGGACGGAGGACGGCCCCTTGACGACTTCGATGCTGTCGAGGAAGTAGGGGTCGATGGTCATCGAGCTGTAGGAGCCCGAGTCACCCATCAGCTTCAGACCATCCAGGAAGGTGTTGCTGACACTGCCATCGGAGAAGCCGCGCAGGACCAGATAGTCATAGCGGTTGGAAGCACCGATCTGATTGGTGAACACGCCCGGCGTATAGTCCGCGGCACGCTGCACCGTCTCGGCGGCGCGCTTGTCGATGTCATCACGGGTGATGGTGGAGACAGCCTGGGGAGTTTCCAGGTAACCGGTCTGCGTCTTGGTAGCCGCCGTGGTGGTGACCGTCATGGTATCCAGCTGCTCGTCCTGAGCATCCCGATGGTCGGCCGCCACGGCCTGCCCGGTGAAGGGTAGGCTCAGGGCAATCGCCAGTGCCAGCGGGTGCCGTGGCAGTGAAAGCAATGGGGATTGATGCGGGTGTCGCGTGGCGGAGTCTTTCATGAGTGACGATGTTCCATCCTGAATGATGTTTTTGCGAATGCTTCTTGTTTGTCGTTCTCTCCTGAGGGAAGACGTACAGGGTTGGCATTTCTGAACCATGAATGAGAATTATTTTTGTTATCTGATGTCAGTGGGCCGTGTACGTGGCCTGGCGGGGGCTTCCGGTGGCGCTCAGACATGCAAAGACCGCCCCGAAGGGCGGTCTTTGTCAGAGGGCGGTCTTTGTCAGAGGGCGGGCTTTGTCAGAGTGCGGTCCTTGGCAGAGGGGCGCCTCGACGGAGGATGGCGCCGTCGGGGGATCAGCGGTCCTGCATCTCGCCCTGCAGCGTGATGGGAATATCGCCGACCAGATTGCCATAGCCCAGCAGGCCAAGCAGGGTACTGCCGACCTGGTTCTTGGCGACTTCCGCACTGTCCAGCGCCATGGGCTCGGCGTTGGCGAAGCTCAGGCGGTCGGCACTCTCGCGGGTCACGTTCAGGGGCAGGGTATCGCGGTGAGTGCGGTTGCCATCGGTGGCCGTGAAGGGCACCTGCATGCGTGTCGTCCTGCCTGTCTCCAGCGCTGCCAGAGCCACGGGGTCCAGATTCAGTGTCAGGGTGGCGAGACGCATCTGACTGACGCCTGACAGCCACGGCGGCAGCTCGCCGACCTTGTCCAGCAGGTCGGTCTGACCGACGCTGAGCGGAATGCTCATCTTGCCGTCATCACCGACGGTGCCGCTCAACCCACGCAGGTGGTGGACGTGCTCGACATTGCCCTGCGCCTTCTGTTCGGTCAGCGTGGCGGTGGCGCCACTGGCATCCGGGATCAGCTGCCAGGCTGCCTGGCTGGGCACGCTGATGCCGATACCACTCATGGCAACGGCCAGGGCGAGGGCCTTGATAGGGGCGCGAAGGCGCTTGTGGAAGGAAGAGGTCCAGCGAAGAAAGGGAAATGACATGGTGACTCCTGATGGCTGGGCGCTACGAAGGGTGAGCTCTGTGCGGCGCATTGAGGCATTGGACACGCCAGTGGCGCAAGGGTTCGTGACAGGGTGGCAGGCGGGATGGGGCTGATCGGAGGCGGTGACGGCGGCTCGTGTCCAGCGAGGTCTATGTTGTTGAGTTTTCGGGCTTTCCTGACGCTTTGGCTTTCGCTATCATAGCGGCGCTGTCCGGGCCCATAGCTCAGTTGGTTAGAGCACTCGACTCATAATCGATTGGTCGCAGGTTCAAGTCCTGCTGGGCCCACCATCCCGAGGCGCTTTTCTGTAGCGCCTGCCAGGTCGCCATCGGCGGCTTTTTTTGTGCCTGCCCGTTTCGCCAGATCGATGGTTTTCCGCTTTCGGCTTCATCCGTGGCTCTTCGCCTTTCGCTGGCGGGGAACTAGGTCGCATGGGCTTGCATCAGCACGTCAGTCGTTCCGGCTCGCCTTCGCACCGCCAGATACCAGAACGCCCCGTGCCAGGTGGCAACGGGGCGTCGGCTCGAATGTCGTAAAGGACTGCTCTGATGTCACTGCCTTGCGGGCGGCGGCGAATCCTTCATGTCACTGCCACGAGAATGGCGCGAGACGCTTCGATATCAGTGATGGTCACTGAGTCTCGTCTGTCATCTCATCCTGGGCGTCATTGGCGGCACCGCTGATCGCGTTGCCTGCCGAGGTCAGGGCATTGGCGGTTGCCTGACGAGTGTCCTGCCAGGCGCTGGCAGCAGTGTCCTTGGTCTCATCCCAGGCAGCGGCCGCGCTCTTGCGAGTGTCCTGCCACCAGTCGGTGGTGTACTGCGGCTGTTCCTTGAGCTGAGCCTCATCCATGTTCACATGGATGCGATATTCGAGATTGTCGATGTCGTCACCCTGACGGGTTTCCAGCGTGAACTTGCCGGTCTCGACCACGTACTGCTGATCATCAAGGCCCAGCACTTCATCACTCTCGACCACCAGCGCGGCGACCTGCATGTTGTCGTCGAGCAGCACATCTTCCACTTCGCCCACGACTTGCTGGTCGTCGTTCTGCAGATAGACGTCAGCATCCATCAGTTCATCAGCGGAGTAGAGTCCCTGCGGATTGGCCATGGCCAGGCCGGAGGTGGTCAGCAGAGTGGTCGCGGTGATCGCACCCAGAATCTGTTTGCGGTTCATCTTGCTCATGCCGTACTCCTTGCGTGTCGATTCTTCATTGCCGTCTGCCCTGATGTAATCCGGCGGCGACTGCGTGGCGTGCTGCAGTGATGGACCAATCAGGACATGGACGATGTCGGGCTGCCATCTCGTGCAGCCATGCTTCCTAAGATTCAGATGACGCGATCAAGTTTCAAGGGGGGAGTGGAAAAACTTGTACGGTAGTTCATGCGCTCGTCACGAATCAGGTGCACTTTTCGGCCAGCGAGATGCCGGCGTCTGGCGGGGCTACGGCGGTCTGCCGGCAGAACAGGAGGGCAAGGCATGGAGGTGTCCATCAGTGAATATCGATGGCCAACCGCGCTGTCATCCGTGCTGGCGGAGGAGAATGCCGCACTGAACCTGCAGTTTTCATTGCACGATCACTGAATTTGTAGCGAAGTGTTACGGTCGGGGCGTGACGGTCGTCAGTGATGAGATCGACATCTGCAGGGGGATCAACGCTGCGTAATCGCAGTTCAGGATGGGAAGTTCAGGGTGTACGTTAGCTATACAGATACGTTTTGATACTCAGAAAAACTTGTACAACAGTTTTCAAGTGTCTAACTTTGAGGGTGTCAGAGCGCAGCGAGGCCAACGATGAACGCCTCGCCAAGAGAGGGAATGGAGATCCGCAGCGTGCTTTTCAAGCCCTCGTCCTTTCCTTGCTCGAGATCTGGCAGGTCACGGTCGAATCTATTGAGGAAGGCCATGAGAGTTTTCATCAAGGATCCAGCGGAGGGCATCGAGATGAACGCAGTGCGCAAGGTTCCCATGGAGTGTTCACGTTGTGGCAGCAATCGCGTCAATCTGGGTGAAAGCCCGGCAGATGACGACATCGTGAGCTGCGCCGAGTGCGACGAATTTCTCGGGGTGTGGTTCATGCTGCGCGACCGGCTTGAAGCCAGCGCTCGCAAGCGTGCCACCATCGACCCTGCCTTGATGGCCAACCAGGTGATCAAGCAGCTTGATGCACAGGCTTGAGATGTTCTACCCACTGACAGCCAGCAGGTGATACGGCATTCATCAGTCGTCCAGCATGCTGGTCAGTGAGATGTGAGAGTCAGGCTTCGGCAATAGTCATCCTTTCGGTCAATCGTCCATTGCCGGAGCCCCGAGTAAGTGCCTTGTCAGAGGCGACATGAATTCGTGATACCGCTGGCGACTGTCCAGCGTCCTGGTCGACCCCCTCGGTGAGCGTTGCCTCCCGATTCAGGTCCTGTTCTGCCTGAGAGTGTTTTCCCGGCCATTGGCCGGGATTTTTTTGTGTGTCATCCGACAAGGCAATCAGCGTGTTTCGAGACAGCCTTGATCTGCATCATCCGTGGGAGTGTTATTCGTTTGTAAGATTGTCCTGTCAGGATGAGGCGCGTCTGATGCCCTGTCGCGGATGAGACATGCTGGAGATGCCTCGAGATATCCGGGACATCAGCAAGGAATCTGATATTTCTAACATAAAGTGCAATGGAGTCTGCGGCCTCGTGTCTCCATCATGCGCACGCATGCTGAGCCATGTCTGCATGATCCCCTTATCGAGAGCCTGGTCATGACAACGTCACCTCTTGCGCCGAAAAGGAGTTCGCGCATGTTTTCTACTTCAATCCCGACCAGTAATGGACCTCGCTGCCCCGAGTGCAATGAATCATTGCATTGGCCAGCCTGTGATCTCCCCGATGAGCACCTGTTGAAATGCCCGAATGGTCATGTCCTGTGTTCCATGGGGGACTTCCGATTGGCAGCGCGTGAGATGGCACTCCAGGAAGAGTTTCGTCTGACGCGAGATGGTGCCCGCTCCCATGCGCAGCGACGCCCTCTGGAGCACTCCGCGAGAAGTCGTCAGGATGCCATCGTCAGCGGTGAACGCATCAGCGCGGCTTGAGAGTTCGCGCATCCTGAGGTCTCCAGCTCAATGCAAAGCCCCCGCCCGCGCCGGGGGCTTTGCGTTCCTGGCACACGACGCGAGCGGGAAGGGAGTCGTGTGCAGGAGACAGGCAGCCGCCTCACGGCTGCTCTTCTCGACCTTCGGTGGCAAGCACGCCATGGGGTTGCAAGCAGGATGCCTGCCCCCATGTCTTTCACAACCGCATGGATCCTGCGTACTTCCCGTTCCCCGGGCTTGCGTCGCGGATGCATGCCTTCCAGAGACTGCACAGGAGGCTGTTACATGTCCGATCTATCCGAGGAACTGCGTATCCCCAAGCCGTGCCCCGACTGTGGTAGCAAGCGGATGCGCGTCTCTCAGGTGCACAATCCGGAAGACAAGGTCTTCTGCGCCTCGTGCGGCACTTACGTCTGCCTGTATGCGGATGTGGCCAGGATGCGCGAGGAGGGGGCGTCCAGTGAAGCCGAAGAGCTGCTGGAGCAGGCCGCCAACAAGGGTATCAAGAAGTAACGACATCACCGGGGTATCCGGAGATGCCACGCCCTGAAACGCAAGAGGCCCTCACCGAAGTGAGGGCCTCTTGCGTTTCAGGGCGTGGCGCGAATCAGCTTTCGTCAGAGCCCGTCGGCGTCGATGTCTTGGCGATGGCGCCGGTGTTGTCGGCGGCTTCCAGCTTGGCCAGCATGTTCTGTGACTCACGCTTGAAGGCGGCCAGCGCCTTGCCGGACAGCGACTTGTTGTTCGGCAGCTGGACGCGCATGGCATCGACCTGACGATTGTTGACCATCACCTCATAGTGAAGGTGCGGGCCGGTGGAGCGGCCGGTATTACCGGACAGGGCGATCTTCTCACCCATCTTCACGCGCTCGCCTTTCTTGACCAGGGGTCTGGAGAGGTGCAGGTAGCGGGTCTTGTAGCCATTGTCCATGCGCAGCACGAGGTAGCGGCCCGCCAGCGGGTGGTTGCCGACCAGTTCGACCACGCCATCAGCCGTGGACAGGACCGGTGTACCGACGCGAACGGCAAAGTCGGTGCCCTTGTGCGGGCTGATGCGACCAGTGACCGGATGGCGACGGCTCAGGTTGAAGGGCGAGCTGATGCGCGCCTTGTGAGCCAGCGGGTAGCGATTGAAGGCCGGGTCGAGCCCCTTGCCGTCCGGAGTGTAGTAGCGGCCATCGGCGGCATTGCGCACCACGGTCAATGACTTGCGGGTACCCTCGTAGCGCGCGGCCAGAATGCGCGAGTCGGTGCTGGTGCCATCGATCATGTCGGACTCGACCAGCACCTGGAACTTGTCGCCCTTGCGGGTATCGCGACGGAAATCGATCTTCTTGCCCAGTACCTGGGTCAGCTGGGTGACATCCGCCACGCCAAGACCGGTGGCCTCCGCCGAGAGCGAGAAGCTGCCGCTGACGGTACCGGCGAACAGACGCTGGGTCGCTTGAGTGGCCTTCTCTATCTTGGCGACGCTGAAGGAATCCTGCTGAGGGTCACGCTTGACCATGAAGCCGCGACGCGCATCCTTCATGATGCGCAGCGCCAGCAGGTTGCCGTCCTCGTCGAGCTTATAGTCGAGGCTGTCACCGATACGCCAGTGGGTCAGCACACGCTTGTCCGGCAGCGACTTGATGATGCGGGTGGTCTCGCGATAGCCGAGCCCCAGAGAACGCTCCGCCATCACGGCAAAGGTGTCGCCCGCCTGAACGGTGTAGGTCTGCCATTCCGGGACATAGACTTCCTTGGCTGCCAGTTCGGTCTGCAGCGTCGGGCTCTCGCCCAGCTCGACCGGATCGACGGACAGATCATCGTAGGAGGTCCCGCCGGCCTGCTCATCGGTCGCGGTGGCGATCACCGCCTCGGCCGTCTTCACGGCAGAAGGTGCCAGTGCCACGATCGGGCCGGGCTCAGCTTCACCGGCAGGGTAGTTGGCGTCGGTCAACATCACCGGCATGTCGAAGTCGACATCGATGACCTCACTCGGCGTCAGCGCGGAGAGCGGCACCTCGCCAGCTGCGCTCAGTGCCTGATGCCCCGCATCAAGACTCGCCGTGGCCAGCGGAGCAGGCGTCTGTTGCGCGTGCGCGATGGCAACCGGCAATGCGTTCGTCACCTCCGAGCTGGCATTGGCCAGGTCGATGGCGAGGTGGCGAGAGGCAGGTGAGATCTCTTGAGAGTCCAGAGTTTCAAGAAGCTTGTGAGCGCCCAGCACGGTGACCATTGTGGCAACAGGTAAAAGAAGATACTTGTGCACGCGTGGGAGCGAATGAAGGATTCGCAGCATAGTTGACCGATGATGTGATGAAGTGAACAGAACAGAAGACGACAGATTCGCATCCGAACCTTAACCAAGCTTTTGCGCATTCGATAGGCTGGACACATGTCCAGTATTAGGAATTCAACCCTGTTTTGATCATCAGGGGTCGTGCTAGCGGTGTCTGTTTTATGAGGACAGTCGAAAATCCCGCCATTTTTGCTTAAGAAACGCTGTTCTCACAGTAATATCTGCTTGCTGTTAAATTTTGTAACTTCGTCGAAATATTCTGCAAGTCAGTGCGTACATCACGAGGATAGCGTCCTGTTGTCAGAGGATTGTGACGCAGAGTGGCGAACGTGTTGGCACATGATGCTCTGGCGTCGCAACATGAGATCTCTGAAGGGGGCGAAGATTGTCCAGAGGGACAGCAGGGTGGCGTCGCTCGTGTCGCCCTGTCTCGCCTTTCGTGCGCCCGCGTGGCAACAAGAAATCAGTGGAGAATGTCCGATGTCGTCTCGAGTGACTCTGGCCCAATGGCAGATGCTGGCCGCCGTGGTCGATCATGGCAGTTTTGCCCGAGCCGCCGAGGCCGTGCACAAGAGCCCCTCCACGCTCAATCATGCGGTGCATCGCCTGGAGGCGTTGCTGGGAGTGCCGTTGCTGGAGCCGGTGGGGCGCAACGTGCGCCTGACCGAGGCCGGCGAGATGCTCCTGCGTCGCGCACGCCAGTTGATCGAGAGTGCCAGCGCGCTGGAGGATGTGGCCCAGGCGCTGTCACAAGGCATGGAGAGCGAGATAAGCCTGGCCGTGGACCAGCTGTTTCCCTCGGACCTGCTGGCCCGTGCGTTGGAGGGGTTCTCCGCGGCCTATCCCCAGGTACGGATACAGCTGCACGAAACCACCTTGACGGGTGGCAGTGAGCTCTGGGATGCCGGCCAGGTCGATCTGCTGGTCAGCGCGCTGCCACAGGAAGGGCAGCTTGGTAGCCTGCTGGTGCGGGAAACCTTCGTGGCGGTAGCGGCGCCAAGGCACCCCCTGCATGCGCTGGGACGGCCGCTGGATCTGCGTGACCTCGAACAGCATCGGCAGCTGGTGGTGCGCGACAGCAGTCGCTCGACAGGCATGGATGCCGGCTGGCTGAAGGCAGAAGAGCGCTGGACGGTGAGTCATCTGGCGACGTCCGTCGATCTCGCCGAGCGTGGCCTGGGCTTTGCCTGGCTGCCGCGTTCACGAATCTCGCAGGCGCTGACCCAGGGGGCACTCGTGCCCTTGCCCTTGCTCAACGGCGGCGAGCGTGAGATCGACATTCATCTCTACCTGCCCGATGCCGACAGCGCCGGCCCTGGCGTGCGTGCGATGGTCGAGCAGCTGCATCACAGCGTTCAAGGGGGGTGAAGCACTCCTGAGCCACATGAGAAAGCGGCTGGGGATTGGAAAAGCCTCTGGGCGCTACCACCTGTCAAAGAGGCGTCATTCGTTGCGTGCGGGGACCATGGCTCCTCTGCGATCCCTTGAATGGCTATCCTCACCTTGCATGACAGGACATTTCCTCATGGGCTTACTGGTCGATGGCACCTGGCAGAACCGTGGTTACGATACCGACAGCAATGGCGGGGAATTCAAGCGCGAGAGTGCCAGCCTGCGTGACTGGGTCGTACCCCCCGGTGCGGCCGAGCAGGGCCCAGACGGCCAGTCTGCCGTGCCCGCCGAAGTCGGGCGCTATCATCTCTATGTCTCGCTGGCCTGTCCGTGGGCCCACCGTGCGCTGGTGATGCGCTCTCTCAAGGGACTGACGTCGGTCGTGGGCATGTCCTTCACCAGCCCCTACATGCTGGAACATGGCTGGAGCTATCTCGAGGAAGAGGGCTCCAGTGGCGATCCGATCAACGGCGTGCGCTACCACCATCAGCTCTACACCATGACCGACCCGCACTACACCGGCCGTGTCACCGTACCGGCGCTGTGGGATCGCAAGGCGGGGCGCATCGTCAACAACGAATCCGCTGACCTGGTGCGCATCTTCAACGACGCCTTCGATCCGCTGACCGGCAATGACCTGGATTTCTCTCCCGAGGACCTGCGCGGCGAGATCGACGCTCTCAATGCCGTGATCTACGACAAGGTCAACAATGGCGTCTACAAGACCGGTTTTGCCACCCGCCAGCAGGCCTATGAGCGTCACTTCACCGCGCTGTTCGCCTGCCTGGATTCACTGGAACGCCGTCTGGCCGACTCGCGCTATCTGGTCGGTGAGTGGTTGACCGAAGCGGACATCCGCCTCTTCACCACGCTGCTGCGCTTCGATGTCGTCTATCACGGCCACTTCAAGTGCAATCAGCGCCGCATCAGTGACTATCCCAATCTCTCGAATTACCTGCGCGAGCTGTACCAGTGGCCGGGCGTCGCCGAGACCTGCGATCTCGCGCAGATCAAGACCCACTACTACGGCAGTCAGCTGGCGGTGAATCCGACCGGTATCGTGCCCCTCGGCCCGACGCTGGATCTCGAGGCACCGCATGATCGTGAGCGCCTGACAGGGCAGGGCATTCGCCGCCACCACTGAAGCCATCGCGGCCGGGACGAGGCGTTCGGCCTCACGGCCTGGTTCGTCTGGCCTTGGCCAGCCAGCGGTCCAGCGCATTGCCGAAGTCGCGCTGCTCGCGCTGCCCATAGGCGGAGGGGCCGCCGGTGTGTTCGCCGCTGGAACGCATGCTCTCCATGAAATCGCGCATCTGAACCTTGGCGCGGATGTTGTTGGCATCCAGTGTCTCGCCGCGGCTCGTCATCACCAGGGCGCCTTTCTCGATCGCCTCCAGCGCCAGCGGCAGGTCGGACGTGATCACCATGTCGCCGGGCCGGGCGCGCTCGACGATCAACTGGTCCGCCGCATCGGCACCGGCAGGGACGGACAGCGCCTTGACATGCACCGAGCGTGGCAGCGGCACCTGATGATTGGCCACGAACCAGGTGGGGGTCGCGGTCCGCTCCGCGGCGCGGACCAGGATGTCGCGCGCCGCGCGCGGGCAGGCGTCAGCATCGACCCACAGCGTGGTGATGGGCTCGGCGGGTGAGGGGGTGGTGGGGTCTTGCACGTCAGTCATGCCGTCTCCTGTCAGAGGGAATTGGCGAGTGTGGCCTGCGCCGACAGACGCCTGGCCTGCGACCAAGGTCAAAAGAAAGGATGCAGAATGCGCGAGGGACTGCTAGAATGCCAGCTCCTCGCATGTAGTGACCCACCATCCTGAGTAGCCGAAGCCGGTGATCGCCTTTCTTGACAGGCCTTCAGACGGTAATTTCGCGCCTCCCGGACCGAGTGGCGTAGCTTGCCCCGAGCCCTCCGTGACCCCTCGATCCTTCGATGTCCGGCCGCCGCGACGCAAGACCCGTCCCAGTCCACAGTGTGCATGATGGAGCGCCCCGAGACTCTCAAGTGGAGAGCCTCTGGTTGCTGTACGGTCGCCGCAGCGTTGTGCCTGATAGCGGAAATGCGTCTGCCATCAGAGCAACCCGGGCCCGTCCATGCCAAGACGTCCAAGCACTCGTACGTTTTTTCTGATGATGCCAGCGCCTCGTGCCTGACGGCATCGCCAGACGGAGCCCTTACGCTTCGTGTCGGTTCAAGCCGACCCATTCTTCAGCTACAAGCTTCACTTGTAGCCATTTAGGTGTGAGATATACATGACCACGACTTCCGTCGTCGATCGCTTCAGCGATCTTGCCCTGCTGCCTGCCGTCCTGACCTCTCTCGAGAAGCTGGGCTACGAAACACCGTCCCCCATCCAGGCCCAGACCATCCCGAGCCTGCTCGATGGCCGTGACATGATCGGTCAGGCCCAGACCGGTACCGGCAAGACTGCGGCCTTCGCTCTGCCGCTGCTGACCCGTCTGGACCTCGACCGCCGCGAGCCGCAGGTTCTCGTGCTGGCTCCGACCCGTGAGCTGGCTCAGCAGGTCGCTGTCAACTTCACTCGTTACGGCCAGTTCATGCGTGGCCTGGAAGTTGCCACCCTGTGTGGTGGTCAGGACTACCGCGAGCAGATGCGCAGCCTGAAGAGCGGCGCCCAGATCGTCGTCGGGACTCCGGGTCGTGTCATCGACCACCTGGATCGCAAGAGCCTGAAGCTCGACGGCCTGTCCGCCCTGGTGCTGGACGAAGCCGACGAGATGCTGCGCATGGGCTTCATCGATGACGTCAAGCGCGTCGTCGCCGATACCCCGAAGGAAGCACAGCGCGTGTTCTTCTCCGCGACGCTTCCGACCGAGATCGAGCGTATCGTCAACCGCTACCTGGTTGACCCGATCAAGGTGGCCATCAAGTCCGAATCCAAGACCGCTTCCACCATCGAGCAGATGATGGTGCGTGTCGAAGGCGGCGCCAAGCTGGAAGCGCTGTCTCGCCTGCTGGAAGTCGAGACCGTCGATGCCGCCATCGTCTTCGTGCGGACTCGTGCCGCCTGTACCACCGTCGTCGAGCAGCTGATGGCTCGCGGTATCTCCGCTGCGGCACTGTCCGGTGATCTGGACCAGTCCCTGCGTGAGCGTACCGTGACGCGTCTGAAGCGTGGCAAGGTCGACGTGCTGGTCGCGACCGACGTCGCCGCTCGTGGTCTGGACGTGGCGCGTATCACCCACGTCTTCAACTACGACCTGCCGGGTGACAGCGAATCCTTCGTCCACCGTACTGGCCGTACCGGTCGTGCCGGTCGTGAAGGTCGCGCCATCACCTTCGTCAGCGGTCGCGAGATGCGCAAGGTTCGCTGGATGGAGCAGGCCCTGGGCCAGCGCATCACCGAACGCCAGCTGCCGAGCGAAGAAGAGATCCGTGCTCACCGTGACGCGGCCTTCCGTGCTCGCGTCGTCGAAGCCCTGGGCAGCAGCTCCAATGGCCACCGCGCCCTGGTGCAGAGCCTGATCGAGGAAGGTCATGATCCGGTCGAGCTGGCCGCGGTCTTCGTCAAGATGGCTCGCGCCGAAGAGACGCCGATCCAGTCCCTGCCGAAGCCGGGTGCGCGTCGCAACGAGCGTCCTGAGCGCGGCGAGCGTCCGGAACGTGGTGAGCGTCGCAGCTCTGCGCCGGTCGCACGTGAAGGCATGAAGCTCTACCGTGTGGCCGTCGGCCATCGTGACGGCGTCAAGCCGGGTCAGCTGGTTGGCGCTCTCGCCAACGAAGGTGGCATCGAAGGTTCGCGCATCGGTCGCATCGACATCCGCAACACGCACAGTGTCGTGGAACTGCCGAGCGGTCTGCCGACCAGCATCGTGTCCAAGATGGCGCGTGCTCGCGTCGCTGGCCGTCCGCTGGAATTGGCAGAAGACGGTGCGGGCGCTCGTCCGCAGCGCCGTGAAGGTGGCAACGACGACCGTCGTCGCGCCTGATCAGGCCTGAGTCTGGCCGGCGCTGAACACAGTGCTGGCCACGGCTTCTGAAAAGACCGGTACCTCTCACGAGGTGCCGGTTTTTTTGTGCCTGGACGAAAGGCGTCACAGGGGCTGGTATCCTGTTCTGGCATAGCGGTGGAGCGTCCACCGTCCATCATTTCCCGAGGATGCCCACATGATCTCTTCACTCGATGCCCTGCACCGTGGCCTGAAGGCCGCGCCCGCCCGCCAGCTGATGCTGTGCGCTCTGCTGGCGACACCCTGGTTGTCGCTCAGCGCGGCCCACGCCGAGTCCGGCACGCCCGCCAGCAGCGCCACGCCGGAGATTCGCGTCCCGCTGGTCTCGCTGGAGGCCCTGCGGCTGTCACCGGTGGTCACGCCGCAGGGCGAGGTGCTGGGTCGGGTCGAGGATGTGCTCAGTGATACGCGTGGCCAGATCCATCGTCTGTTGATCCGTCCGGAAGGCGGTGACAAGGCGGCCAGCATCGACTTCGCGCGCTTCACTCGTGAAGCCGTCAGTGATCCGCTCGCCGCCACGGCCCCCGGCGACATCCGCTACCGTCTGGTGCTCGACATGACGCTAGAGCAGCTGGCGGCACGCGCGGATCAACCGCTTTCCAATCGGCTCTCGCGTCAGCTGGAACGCAGCATGGGAGAGGTCGGCAACGGGCTGGACAGCTTCCGCAACCAGGCGGCGGAGGTGCTGCGTTCATTGGGCAAGCAACTTGAAGGTGAGGGCGATCGATAGCATCTGAGAGGGAGAGACCCGCAACCGCCGTGAGGGAATGCATGAGTAAGTGCATGAGTGAGTGGACGACAGCACTGCACGATTGGAATCTCGACCCTGCCGACGCCGTTGCCATGCAACGCGAAATGGCGACGCGACTGACGCTGACGCCGCCCTGGGGAGCAAGCCCCGAGGACTGGCCGGCGACCATCACGGGGGTCGATATCGGCTTCGAGGATGCAGGCGAGGTGACACGTGCGGCGGTGGTGACGCTGGATCTGGCGACCCTGGAACCCCTTGAGCAACAGCTGATCCGTCAGCCGACCCGCATGCCCTACATTCCGGGCCTGCTGTCATTTCGGGAGCTGCCCGCTGCCATCGCCGCCATTGAGGCACTCGAGCAGCCGCCCGAATGCCTGATGGTGGACGGTCACGGCATCGCCCATCCGCGCCGCCTGGGCGTGGCGGCGCATCTTGGCCTGTGGTGTGACCTGCCGTCCTTCGGAGTGGCCAAGAAGCGTCTGTGCGGCAAGCATGGCGAGCCGGGCGATGCGCGTGGTGACTGGGTCGCGTTGACGGATCGCGTACGCGAAGCGGATGCCGAGCTCGGCATCATCGAGGACACCGAGCTGCCCAGACGCGAACAGCGCAGCCAGCTGGGCGCCGTGCTGCGCTCACGGGCGAAGGTCAAGCCGGTGTTCGTCTCGCCGGGCCAGCGCATGAATCTGGAGACGGCGCTTTCGATGACCCTGCACTGTCTGGGCAAGACCAAGCTGCCCGAGCCGACCCGACTGGCGGATCAGCTTGCCAGCCGGCGTCTCAAGCGGCTCCGTGATGCCTAGCTTCGCATTACCTGTCTTCGCATTACCTGTCTTCGCGTTATCTGTCTCTGCGTTATCTGTCTTTGCGAGGCCTGGCGACGCTTAGCCTTCGATCTCCAGACGGCTCTGACCGTTGCCCGAGGGGCGCACCGCGATACGCACCGGAATGCGTTCATGCATCTCGGCCACATGCGATATGACCCCGACGCGACGGCCGCTGGCCTGCAGGCCATCCAATGCCTCCATCGCCAGCGCCAGCGAATCCGGGTCGAGACTGCCGAAGCCCTCATCGATGAACAGCGATTCGATGCGCAGCTCGCCGGAAGCCATGCCCGCCAGGCCCAGCGCCAGTGCCAGCGAGACAAGGAAGGTCTCGCCGCCGGACAGCGAGTGAACGCTGCGCAGTTCATCACCCATCTCGGTATCCACCACCACCAGCCCCAGCGGGCTGGCGCCGCGGGCCAGACGATAGCGACGTGCCAGATTGGTCAGGTGCAGATTGGCATGCTCGATCAGGCGCTCGAGATTGAAGGCCTGGGCGATGGTGCGGAACCTGGCGCCGCTGGCGCTGCCGATCAGCTCCGACAGCGCCCCCCAGCGCTGATGTTCGGCACGCGCGGCTGCGAGACGCTCGGCAAGCGCGGCGCTGCCACTGCGGCGCTGATCATCATTGAGTATCGCCGCCTGTGCCGTCTGATGGGCCTCGCGCACGGCATCGAGCGGTGCCTTGAGTGCCGTGATCAGACTGGCCAGCGCCTCGCCAAGCTCGCGGGTGTCGTCCTCGGGCCCTGGCGGCGCATCCGTCAGTGTGCCAGCGGCTCCTTCTTCCGGGGCCTCCTGCAAGCGGGCCTGCAGACCAGCATGCACCGCCAATGCCTGCTCGGCCTGGCCGCGAATGACGCCGAGCTCTTCAGCCCCTGATGCACCGTCTGCCTGCGTATCGTCTCCAGTCGTGTCCTCGGCGGGCGCTGCCAGCTGTTCGAGCGCTGCCTGCCAGTCGGAGGTCCGAGCGGCCTGCCAGTGTTTGAGCTGACGCGCATTGCGCTCCTCACACAGGGCATCCGCGCGTGCGACTCGCTCGTGGGCGCTACGCAGTTGCTGGCGCAGTGCCTGCAGGTCGTGATCCTCGACGGCCAGCAACTCCTCGATACGCGCGTCATCCAGGCCAGGGTTCGCGGCCTGCCAATGCGCGCGTTCGCTGTCGAGCGCGCGCTGCTCCTCTTGCAGCTCCGTCTGGCGTTGCTGCAGGTTGGCCTGCTGCTGCGTCAGCTGCTGTTGCTGGTCGCTCAGCGCCTGCAGCGCCTGACGCGCATCTTCCTGCTCATTGCGCATGCGGGTGGTCAGCGATTCGACCCAGTCGGACCAGTCGCTCACGCTGGCATGCTGTCGCCTGGGGTCTGCGCTCAGCTGCTGGGCAAGCGTGCCGCTCAGCTGCTCGATCTCGCTCGCCAGCGCCGCGATGCGTGCCTCACACTGCTGAAGCTGCGCTTCGCCATGCTGGCATTGCGTCGTCAGCGTGGCGTGGCGTGTCGCCAGTGCCTGGCGTTGCTCCCGCAGCGGCGTCAGCTGACGCAGCGTCGTCACCAGCGCGTTCTGACGGGCGTCCAGTTCGCCAAGGCGCTGCTCGATCAGTTCCAGTGCTCGTGCGGCAGGCAGCTGGGGCAGGGACTCAAGCAGCGGCTGCTCTGACAGCGAATGCCGAGCCAGAATGTCGGTCAGGTTCGACTGACAGGTCTGCGCCTGCTGCTGCAGACGTTGCCGCTCCGTGTGCAGCTGCGCCTGTTCCTGCTGCAGGTAGCCGAGCTGCTGCTCGAGACGTGCGTGCTCGTGACTGGCCGCCTCCATGGCGTGCTGCGCGGTGGCCGTGACCTGTCGGCGCTGTTCAAGACGCTCGCGGGCCTGCTGTTCCAGCTGAGCGATCAGCGCCTCGGCCGGCGCGGCCTGGCCGGCGGCGGGGTGCTCATGGCTGCCACATACCGGACATTCCTCGCCATGGACCAGCCCACGGCGCAGCGCCATCACGTTGTCGCTGCGTGCCAGACGCTCCTGCTCCTGCTGGCGGCGCTCGGCGTCTTCCTCGTGGCGCGCCTGATCACGGGCCTGCAATGCCTGGGCCTGCCGGGCAGCCACATCGCGCAACGCCTCTTGCTGCCGAGGCAGCAGCTGCTCCAGCTCGACAAGGCGCTGCTGGACCTCATCACGGCGGGCCAGGCCATTGATCTGCTCACTGAGCACAGGTTTCAGCTGCAGCAATGCATCGCGCTGACGTTGCAGCTGGTCCCGATGGTCTTCGGCATCGCTCAGCGGCTGGCCAGACTCGTCGACCAGCGTCGCCTGCAGCTGCTGGAGTTGCTGATCCAGCTGCTGGCGCTGTCGATCCTGTGTCTCCAGCTCCTGCTGATGGTGGCCGAGCGTGTCGCGCAGGCGTTGCTGTTCACTCTGCTGGCTGACATGTGTCTCGCGTTGTTGTGCCTGACGCGAGGCCACCTGACGGGCCTCTTCCAGCTTCGGCAGTTGCTCGCCACGCCAGGTCTCGCAGCGTTGCATGCGTTCATCGGCGGCCTGCTTGTCGGCCCGGGCCTGCTCGGTACGTGGTGACAGAGTGCCGAGCTGTTGCTGTACCCGGGTGAGCTGCGTGGCCAGCTGGGCATGCTGCGGCGAGATCGCCTTGAGGCGCAGCAGGGCAGGGCGAATCGGCGCGAGGGCTTCCAGGGCGCTGAGTTGCTCGCGCTGACGGGATAGCGCAGCACTTGCGGCGTGAGCCTCCTTCTGTTCGAGCTGCGCCTGACCCAGGGCCTGTTCGAGCTCGCCCGCCGTGGTGGTCCACTGGTGATAGGCCGTCAGCGCATCATGCTGTTCGCTGAGGCGGGTCATGGCCGTCTGGCGTAGACGGACCTCATCCTCGAGTGCCTGGCGCTCGTCCGGGCTTGCCGGCAGCTGGCCATCCAGCTGGCGTTCGAGCTCGTTGACGGCCTCGCGGGCGCTGCGCTCACGCTCGTGGGCGGCGATCGAGATATCGGAGTAGTGGCCGGTGTCGGTCAGTTTCTCCAGCAGCTCCGAGCGCTCGTTGTCGTTGGCGCGCAGGAAAGCGCTGAACTCGCTCTGGGCCAGCAGCACGGCGCGGGTGAACTGCTCGAAGTTCAGTCCCAGTCTGTCGATGATCAACGCCTTGGCGTCATTGCTGGTGGTATTGAGGGTCTGAGCTGACTGGGTGTCATCGGCCGTGGGCAGCAGCTGGAGATGTTGCTTGGCGTTCTGCAGGCGTCCGCCGGGCTTGCCGCGCGCGCGGCTGACCGTCCAGCCGGCGCGATAGCGCAGGCCATCGCGGCCGATGAAGTCCACCTCGGCCTTGCCTTCGCCGCAGCCGCGCCGGAGCAGGCTGCGCGGGTCCTTGAGCGTCAGCTGATGCTCGCCGACATCCTCCAGCTGACCGCCGCTCGGGGTCTGGCGCAGGCGTGGCGTGGTGCCGTATAGCGCCAGACACAGGGCATCGAGCAACGTGCTCTTGCCGGCCCCGGTGGGGCCGGTGATGGCGAACAGGCCCGCATCGGACAGCGGCGCCTTCTCGAAGTCGACTTCATGCGCGCCGGCCAGTGAGGCCAGGTTGTCGAGGCGCAGGGCGAGGATCTTCATGCCTGACCTCCCTTGGCCTTGTCTGCCGAGGCTGTCTTGTCGTCCTGGCGACCGGGCTTGGTGGCCTTGCTCGGTTCCCCTGCCAGGCGTGCCTCACGCGCGATCTCGACCTCCTCGAGCAGCTGGGCGAAATCCTCGATCAGTGACGGGGCCGGCTCGCTGTCATAGGTGGCGCGATAGTGGCGCTCGAACAGCCCCATCGGCCCCAGTTCATCGAGTTTCACGCCCTTGGGCGCGCGATTCTCGGCGCTGGGCGCCGGATAGCGGGTGACCAGCTTGATCAGCCGCAGCGGCGCGCCTTCCAGCAGCGCCTCGATGCGCGCGCGCAGGTCGATGACGGGCGCTTCCAGCTGCACGCTCACCTCAAGCCACGGCCAGCGTGCCGGCTCGAGTTCACGGTCTGCCTCGGCGACCAGCGCCGTGAGCTGGGCGGTGATCTCGGTCAGCGGTGCAGGCCCGATGCGCGTGAGCGCGACATGGCAGGGCACGCGATGCTCCTCGACGCCCACGAGTGTCTCGTCTTCGAGAGTGATCTCCAGCACGCGGTGACCGTAATCGACCTCGGAGAAGTCCATCGCCAGCGGCGTGCCGCAATAGCGGATACGCTCCTGGCCGCCCACGCGTTGCGGACGATGCAGGTGGCCGAGCGCCACATAGGCGATGTCGTCGGGGAACAGGCTGGTCGAGAGCGCCTCTTCACCGCCCATCAGGATCGGACGCTCGCTGTTCTCGGAGACCTCGCCGTCTCGCATGTGCGCGTGGCCCATGGCGATCAGCGCCTCGCCGGGCTGGCGGGCGGCACGCGCCGCGCTGACCAGCTGCTCGTGCACACGGGCCACTCCCGCGCGATAGGCCTCGCTGCGGGTGCGCTCAGGCTTGTTCACGTCCTGCGACTCATCCTCGCCAGCTCCCAGGCCGGTGACCTCGGCCGGGCGCAGAAAGGGCACCGCCAGACACAGGGCGCGGCGCTTGCCGTCACGATCATGCAACGGCACCAGCAGATGCTGACAGTCGAGATGGTGGGCATCCCCTCCGTCGGCAGAATCATCGACCCAGCGCACACGGCCCAGCGCATGGGTCTTGAGGCGGGCCAGCAGGGCAGCCGGCAGCTCGATGCGTGAGCCGGAGTCATGATTGCCGGCGATCATCACGATCTCGAGCGCCGCGTCCTGCTCGTGGGCGCGCACGATGAAGTCGTAGAGCAGCTCCTGGGCGGCGAGGCTCGGATTGACCACATCGAACAGATCACCAGCGATCAGCAGGGCGTCCGGGGTCAGACACTTGAGCCGTGCCAGCAGCCAGTCGAGAAAGGCGGCATGTTCGACATGGCGACTCTGGCCATGGAAGCTCTGGCCGAGATGCCAGTCCGAGGTATGCAGAAAGCGGAAGCTCACGATGCGTTCCTTGCGGTGTCAGAAGAAGAATCACGAACCCGGTCGAGCTGACGTCCGAGTCTGGATGTGCTCAGTGTACGGATTGCGTCTGGTCGGGCGAAGGGGAGGGCATCATGTGTCGTGCATCTGGAGCGCATTTTCAGGCAGTTGATCTGGATCAATCCCGTTCACGGGCAAAATCGACAAAAGTCGCTACGCTGAAAGTCGAGGCCTGTGTCGAAATCCGACAAGCCCCGGCGATGGCAGCGTCAGGGTGGCTTCAGAAAGGCAGGAATCGATGGACGACCAATGAACAACAATCAGGCCGGCAACATTGGAAGCCGTTGCCGATGCCCAGAGATGACAGGAAGGAATCGCAATGCGCCACGGTCTTTTTGCCTCACCTCGCCCCGATAACCTCGGCCTGCATGATGGGCTGCTGGCACCAGCCCCGAGTACCCCCAACGGGGTCAGCTCCCAGGCCTCCGACAGCAAGCATTACGTAGCGCCGCTCCCGATGCCGACGGACTGTTGCCTGAGCGCGATGGAGAAGATGCACAGCATCATCGAATCCATGGGGCATGCGGAAATCATCAGTACGGATGACGGTTATCTGCATGCGGAATTCCACACGCCCCTGCTGGGCTTCGTCGATGACGTGGAAATCGTCTGCAATGAACAGGAAGGCGTCTGTCATGTACGCAGCGTGTCACGCATGGGACATTCCGACCTCGGCAAGAATCGTCAGCGGGTCGAGGATATCCGTCATCGCCTCGAAGGCTGGGGTTACTGCAGCTGAAGCTGCCCCGAGAAGGGCATCGCTCACGTCGATGCGCCACTTTCACCTCGCCAATGCACCTGTGTGTCTCCCGACGACTTCCCATCACCCCGGTCGGCCTGTTCAGGCGCCGGGGTGTTTCGTCTGCGTCTTTCGTGCCTGATCTGCCTGGCCGGGCTTTCATGTCCCTTCGTGCGCTTGCGACATTTCGTGCCCCTCGCTGCAGAAACCGCCCGTAATCCGTGAGCGGGCGCTACCCAGCCACGGACGTGTTTGCTACTCTGGGTGCGTTACATGAGACGCATGACTGCATCGAGCAATATTGTGTTTTTCGCAATACAGTGATGCAGCGTACGCTGGCAGGATTCCGCACCATCGCCACGCCCGGGGCAACCCCGGTGCTTTCCGCCATTGCGCTCGCTAGGACGCCTGACCGTGGCGTCTGCGAGGCTTGTGCTGAAAGACGACACGACAACAAGATGCGCGACGCGTGAATCACTCTTGACCATCGCTGGACACCAGCCCCCGCTAACACAGAGATCCATGAACGATTCCGTCCCCGCAGCGGGCTCAGCCACCGCTGCCCACGATTTGCCCAACGAAAATTCGCTCAAGCGTGGTGACATCAAGGTACTTGGCCTGTCCGCACTCGGCGGCGCCCTCGAGTTCTATGACTTCGTCATCTTCGTGTTCTTCGCCACCGTCGTCGGTCAGCTGTTCTTCCCGCCCGACATTCCCGAATGGCTACGTCAGGTGCAGACCTTCGGTATCTTCGCCGCCGGTTATCTGGCGCGCCCGCTGGGCGGCATCATCATGGCCCACTTCGGCGATACGCTGGGTCGCAAGAAGATGTTCACGCTGTCCATCTTCATGATGTCGTTGCCGACCCTGCTGATGGGCATGCTGCCGACCTATGCCGTCATCGGCATGTGGGCGCCGCTGCTGCTGATCATCCTGCGCATCTTCCAGGGTGCGGCAGTCGGCGGTGAGGTGCCGGGGGCCTGGGTGTTCGTCAGCGAACACGTCGCACCGCGTCACAATGGTCTGGCCTGCGGCACCCTGTCGATGGGGCTGGTGGGCGGCATCCTGCTCGGCTCGCTGATGGCCAGTGCCATCAACAGTCTCTATACCCCGGAAGAGGTGAGTGATTTCGCCTGGCGGATTCCGTTCATCATCGGTGGCGTGTTCGGGCTGTTCTCGGTCTACCTGCGTCGCTGGTTGCACGAGACCCCGGTCTTCGCCGAGATGCAGCAGAAGAAGGCGCTGGCCGCCGAGCTGCCCTTGAAGATGATCCTGCGTGAACAGCGTCCGGCGATTGCCGTGGCGATGGCCGTCACCTGGGTGCTGACCGCCGCCATCGTGGTGGTGATCCTGATGACACCGAGCCTGATCGCGGAGCTCGAGGGGCTGACTCGTGCCGCCGCCTTCTCCGCCAACAGTCTGGCGATCGTGGCGGTGTGCATCGGCTGCATCGTGTCCGGTTACATGGTCGATCGCATCGGTGCCGGGGTGACTCTGGTGCTGTGGAGCGCTCTGCTGGGCATCACCTACTGGATCTTCCTGGCCACCATGCACTCGGACCCCAGCCTGCTGGTGCCGCTCTACTGCCTGACCGGCTTCAGCGTCGGCATCGTCGGCGCGGTGCCGAGCATCGCGATCCGCGGCTTCCCGCCGGCAGTGCGCTTCACCGGGCTGTCGTTCTCCTACAATGTCGCCTACGCCATCTTCGGTGGCTTCACGCCGATTCTGGTCTCGCTGATGATGACCGTCTCGCCGCTGTCGCCCACCTGGTACGTGGCGGCGCTGTCGCTGATGGGCGTGGTGCTGGGTCTGTGGCTGGCGCTCAGTCCGCGCGGCCGCGAGCTGATGGAAATCACGCGCTGAGCAGAGCACTGACTCGGCGCCAGGGCGCCTGTTCCCGACCAGTCAGGCATTCATCTGTCTGAAAACGCGCATCACCCTCCGGGGTGGTGCGCGTTTTCGTTTGGGCCAGCGCCGAGGCGACGCTAGGATGGAGGCACTCGTCACGCCTCGCTCTCGACTCGTCTCGCCTCGGCCATGAGGGCTCGGGGGCTTTGCCAGCAGGATGCCCACATGTTTACCGTTCTTCACGCCAATCACCTCGAGGATCTGCGCGATCTGGCGCTCAAGGTGATCAAGGCCGCTCCCCAGCCTCCGCTGGTGCCGGAAACCTTTCTCGTCCAGTCCAACGGCATGGCCCAGTGGCTGAGGTTGTCATTGGCCGAGGCCGATGGCATCGCTGCCTCGGTCGATTTTCCACTGCCCTCAAGCTTCGTGTGGCGTGCCTATCGCGGGGTCCTGGGTGGCGTGCTGGGCGACGAGATTCCGGAGCTGTCACCCTTCGACAAGGGCCCGCTTGCCTGGCGTCTGCTGCGCCTTTTGCCGGGCCTGCTGGCCGATGAATCCCAGGCGGAATGCTATGCGCCGCTCAGGGATTACCTGTGTCGCGATGAGCGTGGCCAGCTGATCGAGGCAGTCGGTGAGGGTGCCCTGCCTGCACTGCCCGAGGGGCCGGAGGCAGAGCGTCAGCAGTGGCAGCTGGCCTGCCAGCTGGCGGATCTCTTCGATCAGTACCTCAACTATCGCCCCGAGTGGGTGCGCAGCTGGGAGAGCGGGCTGGAGGATGACAACTTCCGTGATGTCTTCGCGCGTCAGCAGGCCGCAGGCGAGCTGCCCGCCAATCTGCTGCCGGACAACCTGCCCGCCAGCCAGAAATGGCAGCCGGCCCTGTGGCGCGCGGTACTGGCGGATGCGCCGCCCAGCAGCCGGCAACATCACCGTGCCGCTCTGCATGGTCGCTTCGTCGCGGCCGCGCGCGCGCTGGAATCACTGCCCTCATCACGCCGCCACCCGTTGCCGCCACGGCTGTTCGTGTTCGGCATCTCGGCACTGCCGGGGCAGACGCTGGATGCGCTGCATGCGCTGTCCGGGGTGATGGACATCTACCTGATGATCACCAACCCCTGCCGTCATTACTGGGGCGATATCGTCTCCGACCGCGAAGCCGTGCGGCGCAGTACGAGAGCCGACAGTCTGCGCATGGACAGCGAGCGCGTCGCGCGACAGCGTGCCCGTCACCCCGAGGCACCGGCGCTGACCGGGCTGGCGGAGGAGGAGCTGCACCTCAAGGCCAATCCGCTGCTGGCCGGGCTGGGTGCCCAGGGGCGTGACTTCATCGTCAATCTGTATGAATTCGAGAGCGCGCTGTCCGGCCGCGACAGCGGTTTCGATCTCGAGCTAGACGTCTTCGTGCCGCGCATCAACGAGGATACGCCGCCCGAGCAGGCACCACTGCTGCATCAGATCCAGGACGAGATTCTCGAGCTGGTGCATCCCGGCGAGCGCGCCCTGGCCGAGGGAAGTCCTCGCAGGCTGGAGGCGCAAGATGATTCCATCAGTCTGGTCAGCGCCCACTCGGCGCTGCGCGAAGTCGAGATTCTGCATGACCGCCTGCTGGCGGCCTTCGAACGTGCCCACGAGGCGGCCAGGCAGGGTGGGGGCGAACCGCTGCGGCCGCGCGACATTCTGGTGATGGTGCCGGACATCGACCGATATGCCCCCTATATCGAGGCGGTGTTCGGTCAGCTGCCGCCGGGCAATCCGCGCCATATTCCCTTCACCATCGCCGACCGGGTGGCCAGTCAGGCCAATCCGCTGCTCGGACTGGTCTTGATGCTGCTGGAGCTGCCGGAGCGCCGCCTCGGCGTCAGCGAGGTGCTGGATGCGCTGGATGTCGCCGCCTTCCGGCGTCGTTTCGCCATCGAGGAGGGCGAGCTCGAGCGCCTGCGGCGCTGGCTGGCCGACAGCGGCGTGCGCTGGGGGCTCTCCGGTGAGCACCGTGAGCAGCTCGGCTTCATGCCTCTCGACGAGAACAGCTGGCGCTTCGGGCTCGAGCGCATGCTGCTGGGCTACGCCACCGGCTCCCCGGCGGCCGGTGCCCCGGCGGCCGGCGGTCCGGCGGCCGGCTCCCCAATACAAGGTGAGCAGAGCGCCGACCTGATGGACGGCCTGATGGACGGCCTGATGGACGGCCTTGTCGACATGAACGGCCTGAGCTTCGATGGCGTGGTGCCCTTCGATGAAGTGGCCGGTCTCGAGGCCGAACTGGCAGGCAAGGTCGGCGAGCTGATCGAGAGCCTGGATCGCTGGCGCCGCTGGCTGGACACCTCGCGTACGCCAGCGGACTGGGCGACTACGCTGCAGCGATTGTGGGAGGAGAGCCTCAGCCCGGACAGTGCCGAGGAATTCGATATTCTGGCGCGTCTGCAGGCGGCGCTTTCCCGCCTCGACAAGGGCTGGCAGCAGGCCGGTTTCGATGGCTGTCTGTCGCTCAAGGTGGTGCGCGAGGCGCTGCGTGGCGAGCTTGACAGCGGCGGTCTCGCCCAGCGCTTCCTTGCCGGTCGGGTCAACTTCGCCACCCTGATGCCGATGCGTGCGATTCCCTTCCGCGAAGTGCACCTGCTGGGCATGAACGATGGTGACTACCCGCGCGTGCGCATGCCGCAGGATTTCGATCTGATGGCCAGCCGCCCTCAACCGGGAGACCGCTCACGGCGTGACGATGATCGCTACCTGTTCCTGGAGGCGCTGCTGGCGGCGCGGGATCGCCTGTCGATCTCGTGGGTCGGGCGTGATCAGCGCGACAACGGCGAACGGCCGCCCTCGGTGCTGGTCGGGGAGCTGCTTGATTACATCGAGCTGGGCTGGACCCCCGAGACGCATGCCGAGGCACCGGGTGTCTCTCGCGAAGCTGCCCTGCGCGAGCGTCTGATCACCGAGCATCCATTGCAGCCGTTCTCGCGGCGCTACTTCCATGCCTCCCAGGCGACGGCTGGCGATCTGTTCAGCTATGACGCCAGCTGGTCGAGCCTGTATCGCGCGGCGGATCAGGCTCCAACTTCAGGGGCGTCCCCGGCGAATCAACGCGAGGCCAGTCAGGCGAGCGCGGCGGGGGCGGCCGCCTTGAAGCAGCTGGTGGAGCAGGCGCCGGAGTCCCATCTGCGTCTCGGCGCGGATTCACTGGCGCGCTTTCTGCGACGCCCCTGGCAGCTGGGGCTGGACCGCGTCGGTGTGCGTTTCCGCGATGCCGAGGTGCCGGATGAGGACAACGAACCCTTCGCCCCCGACGGGCTGGAGAACTTCACCCTGACCCGCGAGCTGCTGGACGCCGCGCTCACCGGACAATCCTTGCCGCTGGCCGCCGAACGTCTGCGCCGGGCCGGGCGGCTGCCGGCGCTGGGCTTTGCCGATGCCTTGATCGAACCGCGCCTCAAGCGTCTCGATCAGCAGCTGGCCAGCTGGCGCGATCAGCTCAGCGATGCCACCTCGCTGCCGCCGCGCACCCTCGAGGTACCGCTGATCATGCAGGATGAGGACGGCAGGCCCTTGCGGGTGACGCTCACCACGCGTCTGATCAGCCGTCGGCAACTGCGCGATGACGCCGAGGGCGAGAGCCGCCTGCTGGCCACGTTGGAGGCGACCCACTTCGGCACCCTCAAGCCCGGCAAGGAGGGCCGCTACAAGAAGCTCGGCAAGCCGCATCGTCTGCTGGCCGGCTATCTCGACTGGCTGATGGCCAACGCGCGCCCCGGACTCGGAGAAGTGGCGGGTGATCAGGGCACGCGCCGTGAAGGTTATCAGTGGCTGGCGGTGTTCGAGGACCGCTGGCTGCTGTTCCCCGCGCTGCGTATCGAGCAGGCCGAAGCCGCGCTGCGCCATCTCGTCAAGGCGTATGCCCAGGGCTGGCAGGCGCCGCTGGCCGCTGCGCTGGAACTGGCGACCACCCTCTGGGAGGTAGTGGGCGAGGAGGATCGCAGTGCCTTGTTCGGCGCACTCAAGGCGCAGGCCGCTGACGGCACGCCAACCCTTGAGACGGCGCTGGCCGCCATCCACAAGCCCTGGCTTGCCGACAGCCTGTCGCGCGCCATGGAAACCCGCTTCACGGAAGACATCTTCAAGGGCCCCCAGGCACTCAGGCGACAGGAAGGCGCGCTGGGCGAGCTGTGGCCGGAGTTCGATGCCTTCGCCCGTGCGGGCGGCGTGCTCAACAGCGTGCAGCTCTATCAGCCGTTGATCGAGAGCATGATCGGCGTGCGTCAGGGCATTCTCGGCGAGCGCGCGGTGGAGCTTGCCACCGGGAAGGGGCAGTCATGAGCGATACCAGAGTGGAAGGCATGAGCGGTGTGGAGAGTGACGTAAGGAGTGGCATCGCTCAGGACAAGGAAGCGGCAATGAGTGACGAGATGGATCAAGGCGTGCAGGGCCAAGCCCTCGATATTCCGACGCTGCCCCTGCTCGGTCAGCATCTGATCGAGGCGAGTGCCGGCACCGGCAAGACCTTCACCCTCGCCGCGCTCTACGTGCGGCTGGTGCTCGGGCCCTTGCCCGGGCAGGCGGCCAGCGTGAGCTATCCGCGTCCGCTGACGCCGCCGGAGATTCTGGTGGTGACCTTCACCGAAGCCGCCACCGCAGAGCTGCGTGACCGCATTCGCGCGCGCCTCAAGCAGGCGCGTGAGGCGCTGCTGGGGCGTGCCAGTCCAGATCCGGTGCTGGCTGAATTGCTCGCGCCGCTGCTGACATCCTCACCTGCCGAGGACGCCTCGCGCCTCAAGGCCGCGGCGGCGCGGCGCCTTGATCAGGCCGCGCGCCTGATGGATGACGCCGCCATCTTCACCATCCACGGCTTCTGTCAGCGCATGCTCAGTCGGCATGCCTTCGATGCCGGCGGACGCTTCGGCGCCGAGCTGCTGCAGGACGGCCAGTCGCTGCTGACGCGTTGCGTCGAGGATTACTGGCGCTGCGAGTTCTATCCGCTGGCCCGCGAGTGGCAGGCCTTGATCCGTGGGCGCTGGGCAGGCCCGGAAGCACTGGGAGAGGAGCTGCGCAGCCTGTTGCGTGACGGCACGCCACGCCCGCTGTATCGCGACGGTGAATGTCTTGAGGCCCCGCAAGACCTGAGCGAGCTGCTCGGCAATGCCGAGCAGTGGCGTCAGCAACAACAGGCCGCCCGGCGCGCCGTCGAGGAAAGCTTCGATGAGCCGGCCATCCGCGACGTGATGGGCGAGGCCTTCGCCAGCAAGGCGCTCAACGGCAACAGCTACAAGGAGGCCGAGCTGGAGCCGCGCCTGGCGGCGACAGCCGCCTGGCTGGCCAGCGGCGAGCACGATTTCGCCGCCGACATGCTCGACAGCAAGAAGCTGTGCTGGCTGAGCCAGGCCAAGCTCGAGAAGGGCACCAAGAAGAACTGCCAGACGCCGCGTCACCCCTTCTTCGCGGCGCTGGACCTGCTGGCCGAGGTGCCGGCACCGGACGCCGTGCTGCTGGATCAGGTCGCCGTGCACGCGCGTGACAGCGTCGCCCGCGCCCTGATCTGCGAGAAGCGCCGTCTGGGACTCTGGGAATTCTCGGACCTGCTCAATGACCTCGACCACGCGCTGGACCCTTCGCTCAATGGCGAGGCCAGCCAGCGTCTGGCGCGTCAGATCCGTCAGGAACTGCCGGTGGCGATGATCGATGAATTCCAGGATACCGACCCGGTCCAGTACCGCATCTTCCGGCGCATCTATCCGCAGACGGCGGGCGATGGCTCGTGCGATGAGCCGCTCGATGAGCAGCACGTTGACGCTACTGACAGCGACGACGCTGACGAGACACCCAGCACGCTGTTGATGATCGGTGACCCCAAGCAGGCCATCTACGCCTTCCGCGGCGCCGATATCGACACCTATCTGGCGGCGCGCCAGGTCACCCCCTCGCGCTTCACCCTGCCGCGCAACTTCCGCTCCAGCGCCGCGATGGTGGCGGCGGTGAATGCGCTGTTCGCCCAGCATCCCGCGCCCTTCGGCAGTGAGGACATTCCCTTCCAGCCGGTCGAGGCCCAGGGCACGCGCACCCGGCTAGTGCTGCGGCATCCGGATGGCCGGGAAGAGGCCGCCTGTGCACTGAATCTGTGGTGGGCCAACGGTGAGCGCCTGAGCGCCGATGCACACCGCCGCGACATGAGTCGCGCCTGCCGCACCCAGATCCAGACACTGCTCGAGGGCCAACAACGCCTGGCGGCGGGCGAGCCGGGACTGGTGTTCATGGACGCGGGAGATTCGACGGTGCGGGGCGTGGCCGCCAGCGATATCGCGGTGCTGGTACGCAACGGGCGCGAGGCCGCAGCGGTGCGTGGGGCGCTTGCCGAAGGCGGTATCCGCAGCGTCTATCTGAGCGAGAAGAGCTCGGTGTTCGACACGCCGGAGGCCTTCGAGCTGCTGCAGCTGTTCGAGGCTGTCGCCCATCCGCGGGATGACCGTCGTCTTCGCGCCGCGCTGGCGACACGCCTGCTGGCGGATGACCTCTCGCTGGTCGAGCGTCTCGGCGTGGATGAGCTGGCCTGGGAGCGTGAAGTCGAGCGCTTCGATGGCTACCACCGCGACTGGCAGCGGCGCGGTGTGCTGCCGATGCTGCGCGGCGTGATGCGTGACTTCCGGGTCGGTGAGCGGCTGGCGGCCCGCGCCGGGGGGGAGCGTGCCCTGACCGACGTGCTGCACCTGGGGGAGCTGGCCCAGAATGCCGCCCAGCGGCTCGATGGCGAACAGGCGCTGCTGCGCTGGTGGCATCAGGCACTGGAATCCGGCCATGAAGCGCTGGACAGCGACAGCCTCAGTCAGCGACTGGAAAGTGATGAGGGGCTGGTGCGGGTCGTCACCATCCACAAGTCCAAGGGGCTTGAGTATCCCATCGTGCTGCTGCCGTTCATGGCCAGCTTCCGCGCCGCCGAGCCGGACAGGAATTTCGGCCTGCTGACCCTCAAGCAGCGCTGGCTGGCTGTGGCTGAAGAGAAGACAGAGGCCGATGCACAGCAGGTAGCCGGTGCAAAGACCGATTTGCCCGCGGCGGCAGAGCCGGACATGGCGCTGGATGACAGCATCCTGGTCAAGAAGCCCTCCAAGGAGGCCATCGCGGCGGCCGACCATGCACGGCTGATGGAAGACGTGCGTCTGCTCTACGTGGCGCTGACACGGCCCAAGTTCGCCTGCTGGCTGGGACTGGCGCCCATCGGCAAGGGCGGCTTCAGCAAGCAGCTCAGCCTGCCCGTCACCGCCATCGGTTATCTGCTCGGCATGAGTGACAACGAGGAGATCGAGGCCAGCGCCATCGAGGCTGCCTTGCGCCGCTGGTGTGAACAGCAGTCGGCCGGACTCGCTCGCGTGTCCGGTCTGCCGGAGTTGCCCGGTCATGACTATCAGCCACCGGCGGAGCGCGATCAGCACTTCCACGGCGCGCGTCACTTCGCCGGCGGCATCGAGGATGACTGGTGGATCGCCTCCTACACCGCCTTGCTCACGGATGCCCGTCAGGTGACGGCGGCACTGGAAGACACCGGCGATGCCGAGGATGACCGCGTGCCCGAAGGCGCCACCGAGATGGCGCTGGAAGAAGGCGAGCAGGGCCTGACGCGCCCGGACCGCGAGGTGGCAGGCCAGTCCGGCCCGCTGCTGGCGGGCGGCCTGCCGATGACGGTGGGCGAGATCCATCTGCATGATTTCCCGCGTGGGCCGCGTCCGGGGACCTTCCTGCACGGCCTGCTGGAGGCGGTGGATCTCGATCGTCTCGGTGCGGAGGACTATCGCGGCGAGCTTGAGCGGCTGGTGGGCTCGCGGCTGCATTTCGGTGGCTTCGATGCCAGCTGGCAGCCACGTCTCACCGACTGGCTGGAGCAGGCACTGACCCGTCCGCTGCAGGGCTTCGAGGGCGAGCCTATCCTGCTCAATCGACTCGAGGCCTGGCAGCCGGAGCTGGAATTCTGGCTGCCGGCCGTACACGCGCGCAGTCTGCCGCTGGACGCCGTGGTCACCGCGCTGGAGCCGTTGCCGCGCTCGCGGCCCAGGCTCGCGCCACGCCGCATGCACGGCATGCTCAAGGGCTTCATCGATCTGACCTTCCAGTCCGGCGGGCGCTGGTACGTGCTGGACTGGAAGTCCAACTATCTGGGCGAGCGCCCCGAGGATTATCTTGGCGAGTCACTGGCCCGCGCCATGGTAGAGCACCGCTACGACCTGCAATACGTGCTCTACACCCTCGCGCTGCATCGTCTGCTCAAGGCGCGCCTCGGCGACGACTACGATTACGAACGCTGCATGGGCGGGGTGCTGTATGTCTTCCTGCGCGGCCTGGATGCCGGCGGTGATTCACCCGCGCTTGCGGTGGATGAAGCCACGGCGACCCCCGGCCGGCCCTTTGAAGAGACAGCGACGCCCGGCGTGGCGACGCCCGGCCAGCCCCTTGAAGAGACAGCGACGCCCGGCCAGCCCTTTGAAGAGACAGCGACGCCCGGCGTGTTCCAGCGCCGGCCATCACAGGCGCTGATCGAGGCGCTGGATCTCTGGCTGGGCGGTGACAGCTCCGCATTGGACAGCCTGCTCCTTCACACCACCGACACCTCGCCACTCACGCAAAGCGGCCAGCAGGGGGCCTTCGATGTCTGACGCCACGCCTTTGGAAACGCAGCAGCACAGCGCTGCCCCTGACGCCCCGACTGCCGAGACCCTGCTCGCGACGCTCGGCCTGTGGGTGGAGCTGGGCTGGCTCAGGCGAGTCGATGCCCATCTGGTGCGCTTCATGGCGCGTCATGTGCCGGAGGCCCCGGCCAGCGTGCTGCTGGCGGCCGCGCTGGCCAGCCACCAGCTGGGGCGCGGGCATGTGTGCCTGTCGCTGTCGCGGGCGCTGGCCGAGCCACGCGCGACCCTGTCGCTGCCACCGCTGGAGCAGTCCGAGGCGCATCTTGCCGAGGTCAGCGTGGCCCTGCCGGAAGCCTTCCTGGCGGATCTCGATGCCGGCCGCTGGGCCGAGCAGCTGGCGGAATCGCGGCTGGTCAGCGTGCTGGCGCAGGCCGATTCCCCGGCAGGCCATCTGCCGCTGCGCCCGCTGGTGCTGGTGGGCGAGCGCCTCTATCTGCGCCGTTACTGGCAGGCCGAGCGTGAAGTCGCGGCGGGGCTGCGTGCGCGGATGGGGCCGAGCGAGGAGGGCGAGACGCGGGTCAGCGATGCGCTGGGCGAGCGTCTGCGTGAGCTGTTCACCAGCAATCAGCCGGACCCGCACGGCGCGCCGGACTGGCAGAAGCTGGCCTGTGCCCTGGCGCTGCGTCAGCGCCTGACGGTGATTTCCGGCGGCCCCGGTACCGGCAAGACCACCACCGTCACGCGCCTGTTGGCACTGTTGCAGGCGCAGGCGCTCTCTGGTGGCGCTGGCGGTGTGGAGGTGGAGAGCGGTGTGGTAGGCAGTGTCGGGAGCGATGAGACAGGCCATCCGCATGAACGGCGGGCGCTGGATATCCGACTGGTCGCCCCGACCG
Organism: Cobetia sp. BL01; assembly: GCF_056493605.1. Classification (NCBI taxonomy): domain Bacteria; kingdom Pseudomonadati; phylum Pseudomonadota; class Gammaproteobacteria; order Oceanospirillales; family Halomonadaceae; genus Cobetia; species Cobetia sp. BL01. The sequence continues at coordinate 355,497 of NZ_JBVBEE010000004.1, forward strand.
GCAAGGCGGCCGCGCGGCTGTCGGAGTCGATCCGTGGCGCGGTGGCGAAGCTCGAGGTGCCAGACGCGGTGCGCGCCGCCATCCCGCGTGAGGCAAGCACCGTGCACCGCCTGCTGGGCGCACGTCCGGATTCCCGCCACTTCCGCCATCACGCCGGCAACCCGCTGGCGCTGGATCTGCTGGTGGTGGATGAAGCCTCGATGGTCGATCTCGACCTGATGGCGGCGCTGCTCGGCGCGCTGCCCGCCCACGCCCGCCTGATTCTGCTCGGCGACAAGGACCAGCTGGCCTCGGTGGAAGCCGGCGCCGTGCTGGGCGATCTCTGCGAGCATGCGCTGCCGCCGCGTTACTCACCGGCGCTGTGTGCAGACTTGAGCCGCCTGACCGGCGAAACGCTGGATGAGGCCATCGCCACGCCGGATGTCTCGGAGACGCAGGATACGGCAGACCGCGGCCGACTCGCCGATCACGTGGTGGTGCTGCAGAAGAGCTACCGCTTCTCCGCCGACAGCGGTATCGGTGCCCTGGCGCATGCCTGCAATGCCGGAGACCGCCAGGCGTTGCGCGCCGTCTGGAAGACAGGCTACAGCGATATCGCCTGGCTGAAGCTCAGCGGCCCGGAGGACCGCGATCTGGAGACGCTGGTGGTCAATGGCTATCGCCCGGCGCTGGAGGCCGTGCGTGAGCGGCGCCCGGCACGAGAGGTGATCGATCTGCTGCTCGAGTTTCAGCTGCTGTGCGCGCTGCGCCGTGGCCCCTATGGGGTCGATGGCCTCAACCAGCGGGTGGCGCGGGTGCTGATGCGCCGTGGGCTGATCGCCGAGGAACGCGGCTGGTACGCCGGGCGTCCGGTGATGGTGACGCGCAATGATCGCGCGCTGGGGCTCTACAACGGCGATGTCGGCATCACCCTGCCGGACCCCGCCGCCGGGGGACGCCTGCGCGTGTTCTTCCCGGTCGAGGAGGAGGTGTCGTCAGACGCCGAGCGTGATGGGCAGGACACCGAGATCCAGCGCTTCCACCGTGGCGTGCGCGCGGTATTGCCGTCACGTCTCGAGGCGGTGGAGACGGTCTTCGCGATGACGGTCCACAAGTCGCAGGGCTCCGAGTTCCGCCATGTGGTATTCGTGTTGCCTGAGGGTGCCAATCCGATTCTGACTCGCGAGCTGGTCTACACCGGCATCACGCGGGCCAAGTCGCGGGTCACGCTGGCGGGCACCCGCCGCGAGACGCTGGAAGGCGCCATTGAACGACGCGTGGTGAGAGCCAGCGGGCTGGTGCTCTAGACCGGATGCCGACGGATGATCGTCAGGTCTGGCCCCGCTGCGCTCGACAGGAGGAGGGGACATGACGGATGTCAGCAGTCGCGTGAAGGGAAGGGCGCAGCCACAGAGCGAGATGATTGCCGTACCGCTGGCCACGGCGGCCAGTCACCTCAAGGACCCGCAGGCGGCGGTGGCCGAGCTGGCCCGAAAGCTTGATGACTCGCTCGGTGGCCGCCAGCGGCTCGGCGGGGTGCTGTTCTTCTGCTCGGCGGATTACTCCCTCCCGGCACTGGGTCAGGCGCTGGCCGATGCCTTCGGTGAGGTAGCGGTGAGTGGCTGCACCACCGCCGGCGAGATCACGCCCGAGGGCTATGCGCGCGGCTCCATCACCGCCATCGGCCTGGCGCGCAGCGACTTCGCGTTGGCGCAGGTGTTGATCGATGATCTGAGCGGCTTCGACCTTCCGCGTGCCCAGGCGCTGAGTGATGAGCTGCTGGCGCGCTGTCGCGAGCAGGCCGTGGCGCCGGTGATGGGCAACAGCTTCGCGCTGACGCTGCTCGACGGGCTCTCGAGCAGTGAGGAGCAGGTACTGGCGACGCTGGATGCGGCGCTGGGCAGCATTCCCGCCTTCGGTGGCTCCGCCGGGGACGACAACCGGTTGGCGCATACCTATGTCTACGCCGACGGGGTCTTCCATGATCAGGCGGCGGTCGTGGTAGTGATCAATACGCGGCTGCCGTTCGAGGTCATCAGTACGCACCATCTCACGCCGCTGGCCGACAAGCTGGTGGTGACGGCGGTGGACCGCGATTCACGCCGCGTGCTGGAGCTGAATGCCGAGCCCGCCGCCGAGGAGTATGCGCGGCTGGCCGGTGTCGCGCCCGAGGCGCTGGAGGAGGCGGTCTTCGCGCGCTGCCCGCTGGCGGTGCGCATCGGTGAGGCGCATTACGTACGCTCCATCCAGCGCGTGAATGCCGATGCCAGCCTGAGCTTCTACTGCGCGGTGGAGACCGGCATCGTGCTCACCGCCATGCAGGCCACGCCGATTCTCGCGCAGCTCGAGCAGCGGCTGGCCGAGGTGGAGGCGCGTCTGGGGCCGCCCGCGCTGACCATCGGCTGTGACTGCTTCCTGCGGCGCATGGAGATCGAGGCGCTGGGGCTGGAGGCAGAGGCCTCGCGTCTGCTCAGGCATCACCGGGTGATCGGCTTCAATACCTACGGTGAGCAGCATCACGGCATGCACATCAACCAGACCTTCACCGGCGTGGTGATCGGCCAGCGCCGTCTCGCGGCCGATGGTACGGGAGGGCAGGATGGCGCCTGATACGCCGCTGACAGATTCCCGAAAGGACGGCCTGAGCGCTGAACTCGCCGCCCTCAAGGCGCGCAATCGCCAGCTGGAGAAGATCAACGCCGCCCTGATCGAGCGGGTCGAATCCAGCAGCCCTTCACCGAGCGCGCCCTACGCCGCCTTCGAGCACGCCGTCCTGCTGGCGGATCAGGTGCGCGAGCGTACCGACGCCCTGCACCGCACCCTCGATGAACTTGGGGCACTCAATCGACGCCTCACCGCCGCCAAGGCCGCCGCCGAGGCGGCCAATCACTCCAAGACCCGCTTTCTCGCCGCCATCAGCCATGATCTGCTGCAACCCCTGAATGCCGCCCGATTGTTCGCCAGCGCCCTGGAAGAGCAGCTGGCGAGGCTGGCACTTGATGACCCCACGCCGCGCGACGCTTCGCCGGGCGAGCTGGTGGCGCGGCTGGGGCGCTCGCTGGCCGATGTCGAGAGCCTGCTGGGCACGCTGGTGGACATCTCGCGGCTGGATGCCGGCGTGCTGACGGCCGATGTCGCCACCTTCCCGGTGCGTGAGCTGCTGGATGTGCTCGCCGAGGAATATCGTCAACTGGGCGCTGCCCGTGGGCTGGAGCTGCACTACGTGGCCAGCCACCTGAGCGTCGAGTCGGACCTGCAGCTACTGGCGCGCGTGATACGCAATTTCCTGAGCAATGCGCTGCGCCATGTCCCGGATGGCTCGACGCGCGGACGCGTGCTGCTGGGGTGTCGCCGGCGCGGTGACTGGCTGGAGATCACGGTGGCCGACAACGGCCCCGGCATCGCCGAGCATCAGCGCGAGGTGGTCTTCCAGGAATTCCGGCGCCTGGCGCCGCGCCAGGACAACGAGCAGCGCGGCCTCGGGCTGGGACTGGCGATCGTCAAGCGCATCACCGGCCTGCTGGAGCACCCCCTGTCGTTGGCCAGCACCCCGGGGCGCGGTGCGGCCTTCGCGGTGCGCGTGCCGATTCGACAGCCTGCCAGTGTGATGGGCCCGTCGGCTGACGCGCCTTCTCCCGGTCAGCCTTGCGCGTCACCGCTCGCGCAGCCGCTGCTCGATACCGTTATCTGGGTGGTCGAGGATGATCGGGAGGTATGTGCCGGCATGCAGTCATTGCTCGAGGGCTGGGGCGCGAGTGTCCACTGCGCCGCTACCGCCGAGGTGCTGTTGTGCCAGGCGCTGGCCGCGCCGCCGGAGGTGTTGATCGTCGATCATCAGCTGGGTGACGGGCAGCCCGATGGTCTGGCGCAGGCACAACGGCTGCGCAAGCGTTGGCCAGACTTGCCGGTGGTGGTGATCAGCGCGGACCACTCGGCGCCGCTGAAGGCCAGGGCACGCGCGCTCGGCTTCGGGTTCCTGCTCAAGCCGGTCAAGCCGCTGCGCCTGCGCCAGCTGTTGATCCATTGTCGTTAGCCTTCGCGGGGAAGGAAGAGGCAGGAGGGATTGAAGGAGACTATCAGCTACCGCGCTGAATTTTAATGAGAACTAATCGTATTTAGCATGTATGCTCGTGTCATGACATCCCGCATCCCCTTTCTCTGTTCGCGGGCCATTGATCTGGCAGGTTTCCCCCCCATGCTGAATATCATGTCCGATAAATCCGTACGTCATGCCGCCAGCATGTCGCTGGGCAGTGAAGGTGAAGCCTCTGCTGCCGGCGGTGTGCGCACCGCACCCCCTCTGTCCCTTGCGGGTCGCCTGCGTCGCGCGCTGCCGTTTCTCGGCCCGGCGATGATCGCCGCCGTCGCCTACATCGACCCCGGCAACTTCGCGACCAACATCGAGGCCGGCTCCCGCTATGGCTATACCCTGCTGTGGGTGGTGCTGTGGGCCAACCTGATGGCGATGTTGATCCAGACCCTGTCCGCCCGGCTGGGGCTGGCCACCGGCAAGAATCTGGCGGAAGTCATCCGTGAACGCTTCCCGCGCCCGGTGGTCTGGGCCTTCTGGGTGCAGGCGGAAATCGTGGCCATCGCCACCGATCTGGCCGAGTTTCTCGGCGCGGCGCTGGCCTTCAATCTGCTCTTCGGGCTCAGCATGCTGGAAGGGGCGCTGTTGACCGGTGCCATCACCTACGCGGTGCTGGTGATGCAGCGCTACGGCTTCCGCATGATGGAGATGATCATCGGGGCGATGATCCTGGCGGTGTCGGCGGGATTCCTGCTCGAGATCATCCTCAGTCGTCCGCCGGTGGAACCGATCATCTACGGCCTGCTGACACCAGGTTTCCCGGATAGCCATGCCATCTTCCTGGCGGCCGGTATCCTGGGCGCCACCGTGATGCCCCACGTCATCTACCTGCATTCCGCGCTGTCCCAGAATCGCATCCGGGTGCGCGACAGCGGTCAGCGCCGTCGCGTGATGGGCTACTACCGTCTCGATGTGATCATCGGCATGGCGCTGGCGGGGCTGATCAACATGGCGATGCTGGTGCTGGCCGCCAAGGTCTTCCATGGCAATGGCGAGACCGGCGTGGCTTCCATCACCGAGAGCTACAAGCTGCTGTCGCCGCTGATGGGCCAGAATGCCGCGAGCCTGATCTTCGGCTTCACGCTGCTGCTGGCGGGGCTGTCCTCGTCCATCGTCGGCACCCTGTCCGGGCAGGTGGTGATGCAGGGCTTCGTCAACTTCCGCATTCCGCTGTGGCTGCGCCGCGTGATCACCATGGCACCGGCCATCGCCATCATCCTGATGGGGCTGCCGGAGCAGCAGGTGCTGGTCGCAAGCCAGGTGGTACTCAGCTTCGGGATTCCCTTCGCGCTGGTGCCGCTGTTGATGTTCACCGCCAATCGCCGCCTGATGGGGGACCTGGTCAATCGGCACTGGGTGACGGCCATCGGCATGCTGGTGGCGGCGATCATCATCCTGCTCAATGGCTATGTGCTGGTCGGGGAGCTGATGTAGGGCGAGTCACTCTGTCCCGACACCTGATGGGCAACGCCCCGGTTCGCGCCTCATTCGTGAGCGCTGGACCGGGGCGTTTCGCGTCGTGGGGCGGCAGAGGCCTCACTCGGGCCTGACACGGCAGGCAGGGCGTGGCTGGCCAGCAGGATCGCCTGCACCCGGCTGGCAACCCCCAGCTTGTGCAGGATGGCGGAGACATGCGACTTGACGGTGGTCTCCGCCACGCCCAGCTGCCAGGCGATCATCTTGTTGGACTCGCCCAGCACCATGCGTTCCAGCACGCCGCGCTGCTTGGTGGTGAGGGTCTGCCAGCGCCGCGCGAATTCAGCATCGCTGAGGCTCGGCGCCAGTTGGGGCGCTGGCGGTGGCATTGGTACCGATGATGCTGGTGCCGATGATGCAGATGCAGATGATGCTGAGAGCGGCGCTGGACGCGGCGCAGCGCGCATCAACTGGGCAGGCACGTAGACCTCCCCGGCCAGCATGCGTGCGAGGGCATCGCGCAGGGTCTGCGCCGAACTCGACTTGGACAGATACCCCACCGCACCGAGCGCCAATGCCTCGAGTACCGTCTCGCGCGCCTCGTGGGCGGAGAGAATCGCCACCGGCAGCCAGTCTGCCTCCTCGCGCAGGCGCGCCAGGCCTTCCAGGCCGTGGCTGTCGGGCAGGTCGAGATCCAGCAGCAGCAGGTCGAGGCTGTCAGCATGATGAGCGATCACGCTGAGCGCTTCCTCGAGACTGGCGGCCTGCAGCAGCTCGTATTCTGGCGTGGAGCCGTCAGCGACGGCCAGATTCAGGGTACGACTGATGGCATCACGGAACAGCGGATGGTCATCCGCGATCAGCAGACGGTACATGAAGGCTCCTGGCCGGTCGTTGGCGGGCGATGTTCTGGTCATGACGTTCCAGGCCATGACTTTCCTGATCATGACCTTGCTGACAATAGCTACCCTGAGCATAACGTCATGGCATGGTGTCGTGCCTTGCGGCCTTCGCGGTATGGCCCGTCTTTCCTGTCCCCACCTGTCTTCCTGTCCCATCTTTCTTGCCTGCCGGGTTTCTCCCTTTTCTCCTCCCAAGGGATGAGACGGTTTCCGCCCATGGGCGCATGTCGCGAATGCCACAAGTGAACAAGACTGTGAGGGTCGCCTGATCAAACAGTTCTTGATGCAGTCATTGATCCAGTCATTGACGGTCAGGCGAGGGACAGGAGCGCCACCTCCTGTTCAGGGCACCGACAACAACAGGTCGTCGATCACGAACGCCACTCGTGAATCCGACCCCACAGGAGTTCGCCATGATCTATGCCTCTCCGGGCAGCGCCGACGCGCTGGTCACGTTCAAGGACATCTACGGCAACTATATCGGCGGGCGTTTCGTCGAGCCGGTCAAGGGGGAATATTTCGACAACGTCAGCCCGGTGACGGGGGAGGTGTTCTGCCGTATTCCGCGCTCGAGTGCGGAAGATATCGATCTCGCGCTGGACGCCGCCCACAAGGCAGCCCCCGCCTGGGGCAAGACCTCGGTGCAGGAGCGTTCCAACATCCTGCTCAGGATCGCGGATCGCATCGAGCAGAACCTCGAGATGCTGGCGGTCGCCGAGACCTGGGATAACGGCAAGGCGGTGCGCGAGACGCTGAACGCCGATATCCCGCTGGCGGCGGATCACTTCCGCTACTTCGCCGGTTGCCTGCGCTCCCAGGAAGGCACCGCGGCGGACATCGATGCCAATACCGTCTCCTATCACTTTCATGAGCCATTGGGCGTGGTGGGACAGATCATCCCGTGGAACTTCCCGATCCTGATGGCGGCCTGGAAGCTGGGGCCGGCGCTGGCGGCGGGCAACTGCGTGGTGCTCAAGCCGGCGGAGCAGACCCCGGCCTCGATCCTGGTGCTGGCGGAGCTGATCAATGACCTGCTGCCGGCAGGGGTGCTCAACATCGTCAACGGCTACGGCGCCGAGGCCGGACAGGCATTGGCGACCAGCAAGCGCATCGCCAAGATCGCCTTTACCGGCTCCACTCCCGTGGGGTCGCACATCCTCAAGTGCGCGGCGGAAACCATCATCCCCTCCACGGTGGAGCTGGGCGGCAAGTCGCCCAACATCTACTTCGCCGACATCATGAATGCCGAACCCGAGTTCATCGACAAGGCCGCCGAAGGCCTGGTGCTGGCGTTCTTCAATCAGGGCGAGGTGTGCACCTGCCCGTCACGCGCCCTGATCCAGGAAAGCATCTACGACGACTTCATGGCCCGGGTGATGGAGCGCGTGAAGACCATCAAGCGCGGCAATCCGCTGGATACCGACGTGCAGGTCGGCGCCCAGGCCTCCCGCGAGCAGTTCGACAAGATCATGTCCTATATGGATGTCGCCCGCGAGGAAGGCGCCGAGGTGCTCACCGGCGGCAGCAGCGAGCAGCTGGAGAACGAGCTGGCCAACGGCTATTACATCCAGCCGACCCTGCTCAAGGGCCACAACGCGATGCGTGTCTTCCAGGAGGAGATCTTCGGACCGGTGGTCGCCGTCACCACCTTCCGTGACGAGGCCGAGGCGCTGGCCATCGCCAATGACACCGAATTCGGTCTCGGTGCCGGTGTCTGGAGCCGCGACATGAATGTCGCCTTCCGCATGGGCCGTGGCATCCAGGCCGGTCGCGTGTGGACCAACTGCTACCACCAGTATCCCGCCCATGCCGCCTTCGGTGGCTACAAGAAATCCGGTGTCGGTCGCGAGACCCACAAGATGGCACTGGAGCACTACCAGCAGACCAAGAACCTGCTGGTCAGCTACGACATCAATCCGCTCGGCTTCTTCTAGGCCTGTCAGGCAGTGCCGCCGAGGCTGGCGGCGCTGAACCCACCATTCGCATCGTCTTCTTGACACATGACCTCAATGCCCGCGCCAGATCCGATTGCTTGATCTGGCGCAGGGCAGGGAGCGCTGCGTCTGGTTTCAATGGAGAGGTAGGTCCGGGGCGTGCGCGAACACTGGCCCTCGCTCACGACCGGACGGGATCGCACTCTCCGCCTGATCTCTGGCTCGCCTTTCCAAGGTTCGTCTTTCGACAATGAATGAGGAGTCCATCATGGATAACAGCATGAAAGCCGCCGTGGTACGTGAATTCGGTGCACCGCTGGTGATCGAGGAAGTCACGGTGCCGCGCCCGGGGCGTGGCGAGATTCTGGTCGAGGTCGCCGCCTCCGGGGTCTGTCATACCGACTTGCACGCCGCGCATGGCGACTGGCCGGTGAAACCCAACCCGCCGTTCATTCCCGGCCATGAGGGCGTCGGTACCATCGCGGCGGTGGGCGAGGGTGTGACCCACGTCAAGGAAGGCGACCGGGTCGGGGTGCCCTGGCTCTACTCGGCCTGCGGCCACTGCGAGCATTGCCTGGGCGGCTGGGAGACGCTGTGCGAGAGCCAGCAGAATACCGGCTACTCGGTGAATGGCGGCTTTGCCCAGTTCACGCTGGCAGACGCCGGCTACGTGGGGCGTCTGCCGGACAGCGTAGGCTTCGTGGAGATCGCGCCGGTGCTGTGTGCCGGGGTCACGGTCTACAAGGGCCTCAAGATGACCGACACCCGTCCCGGTCAGTGGGTGGTGATCTCGGGCATCGGCGGCCTGGGCCACATGGCGGTGCAGTATGCGCGCGCCATGGGCCTGAACGTGGCGGCGGTGGATGTGGATGATGCCAAGCTGGAACTGGCCCGCCGTCTGGGCGCGACCGTGACCGTCAATGCCATGAAGGAAGATCCGGCAGCCGTCATCAAGCGCGAGATCGGCGGCGCGCACGGCGCGCTGGTGACGGCGGTATCACCGAAGGCCTTCGATCAGGCCCAGAACATGCTGCGCCGTGGCGGTACCCTGGTGCTCAACGGCCTGCCGCCGGGTGACTTCCCGCTGCCGATCTTCTCCACCGTGCTCAATGGCATCACGGTACGTGGCTCCATCGTCGGCACGCGTCAGGACCTGCAGGAGGCGCTGGACTTCGCTGCGGAAGGCAAGGTCGCAGCCACCGTGCAGACCGGCAGGCTCGAGGACATCAATGACATCTTCGGGCGCATGATCGACGGCAAGATCGAGGGGCGCATCGTGCTCGACATGAAGGCCTGAGGCGTTCACTGTCCTGAACTTGACCCCTCTCCATCGACGACAGGCCTGCAGGAATCGGCAGGACTCCAGATACGACAACGCCAGCCCGAGGGCTGGCGTTGTCGTGTCTGGCATGGCCGTGTGCGTCAACTCTCACGCGGGCACTTCAAAGAGCTCTCCATGACGAGCTCGGGCTTCTGCTCATACCGTGCCGAATTTCTCGTTCTCACCCATGTCCGGGGTGTGGTCCTTGTCGAGGTTGGCGCGCGCAATCTCATAGAGTTGATACGCCTTGCTCTCCTTGGCCTTCCAGTGTTCACCGGATTGCACCTTGACCTCCAGCAGAGTGACATCGGGGTCATCCTTGCCTTCCGGGAACCAGGCGGCCACGAACGGATTCCAGAACTTGTCGATCAGGCCCTGATCGCGGTGCAGATTGGCATGACCGCTCAGCGACACATAGACGCCATCATCCTGATCGGAAAAGCTCAGGCAGACCTCGCTGTCCTTCTTTGCTTCAAACACCTTCTCGGCACTGGCGCGGGTGAAGAACCACAGGGTGCCGTCGTAGTCATCCTGTACCAGATGCATCGGGCGGGCATGTGGCATGCCGTCACCCTGCGTCACCAACATGCCGACCTTCACATCCTTGATCAGCTTCCAGATCTTCTGCTTGTGCTCCGGGCTCGACATCGTGTGTCACTCCTTTGCCTCATGCGAATGAAAATCCGGCTGGCTAGCCGTTGAACAAGACCTTGGAGCGACACCCCGCAACTTCAAGGGACGATGGTGAAGCTTTCACTTGATGAGTCAGAACTTTATGAATAAAAGCTTGATAAATCAGAGCTTGATGAGTCAGCGTTTGATTCAGGCGCCGAGTCGGCTCACTGCGCTGCCGGTGCCTGCCAGGCCTCGCTGCCCCACAGCGGCACGCTGCTCAGCGCATGCTTGAAGCTGCCGCTGGTTTCCTTGGTGCTGTAGGCGATGTAGAGCAGGCTCTGGGAGTCACGGTCCAGAATACGGCGGATCTTGAGGCTCTTGAGCAGCACGCTCTTGGACTTGCGATAGACCTCCTCGCCACTCTTGGAGGTGTCGATGTCGGCGAGCATCGCCGGGGTGATCGGGCCGGTCTGGCGGCAGGCGATGCTCATGTCGGAGGGATCGGAGAAATCGAGATTCGCCTCGATGTTGCTCAGGTGACAGGTCACGCCCGGCACCTTCGGGTCGATCAGGCTCTCGATCTTGATGTCCTTGGTGGTGAACAGGCCCAGCGAGACATCCCCGACCTCATTGTCGTCACAGCCGGCCAGCAGCAGGCCAGAGGCGATCACGCCCAGCAGGGCGGCACGAGGGGATAGGCGGCGCAGTCGAGTCATGGGGTCATCCTTGAGTCAGTGGGTAAGGCGAAGGCGGCAAGGCGATGATAGCGTGTCGGGCGACGTCCGGGCCTCACTCATCGCCGAAGACGTGCAGATTCAGCAGGTGGGAGCTGCCCAGCCACATCACGCCCTGGGTGTGATCAAAGAGATCATCACCGGTGCCGGCATGCACGAAGATGTCCAGCGTGCCGCGATTGAGTGCCAGCCACGGGATGATGCGCCCGAAGTCTTCGGGAGCGAAGGACAGCTGACAGCTCCACAGCGGGTGCGGGCCTACCGGTTGCTCATGGAAGCGACCGACGCGCAGCGGAAAGTGCTGCTCGGCCTGGGCCGCCAGCTCGCGAGCGGCGGCCAGACTCTGCTCATCGGTGTAGTAGAGGTGTGCGTGGTAGTAGTGGATCTGCGGTGTCATGGCGTTGCCCCGATCATTCTCGAATGTCTGTCTGAAAGCGTGGACCAGAAGGTCATGCTGGCTGGCGGCAGAGGTCGCCAGGCGTGATGGCGCGCGGACATCAGCCCCAGGCCTTGTAGATCAGCTGTACGCCGACCAGTGCCATCGCGAGGATGATCAGGCGGAAGAACAGCTTCTCGTTGACGCGGGATTGCAGCCACAGGCCGCTCCTGACACCTGCCCAGGCCACCGGCACCAGCAGCAGCGAGGTGGACAGACTGGTGAGGTTGACCTCGCCCAGCGCCACGTAGGGGCCCAGCTTCATCAGATTCATGCCTGCGAAGATGATCACCGTGGTGGCGATGAAGGTCTCCTTGGGATGCTGACGCGGAATCATGTACAGGTTGTAGGGCGGGGCGCCGGCGTGGGCGAAGAAACTGGTGAAGCCGGCCGTGGCACCGGCAGGAATGGCCAGCCAGCGCGGCAGCGGATTCCTCGCGGTGGGCTTGAACAGCATGTAGGCGGCGAACAGCAGCGAGATGACGCCCAGCAAGCCACGAATCATGTTCTCGTTCAGCTCATCGAACAGCACCACGCCCACCGCGATGCCGATGGCGGCGCTGGGCAGGATGATGCGCACCTCCGACCACAGCTGCTTGCCCCACCAGGCGCGAGCGCTGAGAAAGTCCATCACGATCAACAGCGGCAGCAGGATGCCGGCCGCTTCCAGCGGACCGATGGCCAGCGCCATCAGCGGCACGGAAAGCGAGCCGAACCCGCCGGCGAAGCCGCCCTTGGAGATGCCGGTCAGGTAGGTCGAGAAGACGATCACGCTCCAGGCCAGGGCGGAGTAATCGGGCAGGGTCAGCAGAGAGTCGAGAAGATCGGTCACGGGCAGCTCTTGTCAGTGGCAGTCAGGACGAGGCCGAGGCGTGTCATTCTCGCCATGTCGCTCCCGTCATATCGTGCTCGCCATGTCGTGGTCAGGTGTCGTCACGCCGTCGGCGTCATGCCATTGTTGAACAATTCCGTCCGGTCTTCATCCCGACACGCTGCAATGAAGTCTTTCCCTTGACGCACCAATGCGCTAAAAGGCGCATGTCGCACAGTGTTTTCTTTCGAGACACTGGGCGAGCAGCCTGATCTGGCAGGAGCTGTCACGACGCCTGTCGCTCGTTGGTCGAACAATCTCTGAGGTGGCGATGTCACGCGCTCCATTTGAAATCAGCGGTACCCGCATCGCGCCGGGAACGCGGGCCCAGGTCGATGTGCCTGTCGCCAAGCTCTACACCCACGCGCCGTTGCACATCCCCGTCGAGGTGGTGCATGGCCGTCAGCCCGGCCCGGTGCTGCTGGTGTGCGGTGCCATCCATGGCGACGAGATCAACGGTGTCGAGATCGTGCGTCGCCTGCTCAAGAGTTCCAGCCTCGCGCGGCTGCGCGGCACCTTGATCGCGGTGCCCATCGTCAACGTCTTCGGCTTCGTGCAGCACACGCGCTACCTGCCGGACCGCCGTGACCTCAACCGCTGCTTCCCGGGCAGCGAGAGCGGTTCGCTGGGCTCGCGGGTGGCGGCGCTGTTCCGTGAGCAGATCGCCGATCAGGCCACCCACATCATCGACCTGCACACCGGCGCTATCCACCGCACCAACCTGCCGCAGATTCGCGCCACCATGAGCGGCAGCGACGCCACGCGCCAGATGGCGGATGCCTTCGGGGCACCGGTACTGCTGAACGCCGAGCTGCGTGAAGGCAGCCTGCGTGCCTATGCCAGTGGCCGTGGCGTGCCGGTCATCACCTATGAGGCCGGCGAGGCGCTGCGCTTCGATGAGTGGGCGATTCGTCCGGGTGTCAGCGGCGTGAAGCGCGTGATGCGCTCCATCGGCATGCTGGCCAAGGACCGCGACCGCAAGCCCAGCTCCCGCGCGGTGGAGATGTCCAACGGCTCCAGCTGGGCGCGCGCCTCCATCGATGGCATCGTCCAGAGCCGCGTGGGCCTCGGAGACCGTGTCGAGAAGCATCAGGTGCTTGGCATCGTCGCCGACCCCTTCGGCAACAGCGAAAGCGAGGTGCTGTCGCCCGCGGATGGCATCATCATCGGCATGGCCAATCTGCCGCTGGCCAACGAGGGCGAGGCGCTCTATCACGTGGCGCGCTTCCATGCGATCGACGATGCCGAGAGCGCCGTCGACAACTTCCAGCAGCTGTTCGTGCCGGACTCCATCTAGGCGGTTTGTTTCACTTCAGGCCACTTAATGGCCCTGTTGCTGGCAGTGACAACGCAAACGCCCCGCTCAATGAGCGGGGCGTTTGCGTTGTTGCAGCAGCCTGTCGTGTCGTCGTCGACAGTGAAGATGACGACGACTGCGAGATCAGCCGTGGCTGGTCTGGGTCTCGAGCGGGCCGTCATGACGCGCTTCCGCGCCGTGCATCCAGTCGACCAGCTTGCCGGCGAACACCAGCAATAGCAGGCCGCCGAGCACGCCCGTGATGGCGATGCCACCGAACACGCTCATGGCGCCGGCTTCGCCGACCAGCGAGCCGATCATCCCGGCCAGGTAGTTGGCCAGTGCCACGAAGGCGAACCAGGCGCCCATCATCAGCGCGCCCATGCGAACCGGCGACAGCTTGGTGACCATCGACAGGCCCACCGGTGACAGGCACAGCTCGCCCAGGGTGTGGAAGAAGAAGGCACCGACCAGCCACATCATCGAGGCGCTGCCTGCGGCTTTCTGCTCCAGCACCGCGCCGATCATGCACACGAAACCGATGCCGAGGGCGATCAGGCCGAAGGCGAACTTGACCGGTGAGCTGGGCTCGCGATCATTCATGCGTGTCCACAGTCCCGCCAGCAGTGGCGAGAGCAGGATGATGAACAGCGGGTTGAGCGACTGGAACCAGGCCGCCGGGACTTCAAAGCCCATCAGCATGCGGTCGGTGTAGTCCTGCGCGTACAGTGCCATCAGGCCGCCGCCCTGCTCGAAACCGGCCCAGAACAGGATGGTGAACAGACCCAGCACCAGGATGACCTTGATGCGATCGCGCTCCTCGCGGCTCAGCGGTGTCCTGGTGGTGCTCCTCTTGCTCAGGCGTGCCTCGCGTCTGGCGCTGGGCTCCACACCGAGCTCGCCCAGATGGCGAGGCGCGAAGATCAGCTGGATGGCGACCGCCAGCAGCATGCCGATACCCGCCACCAGGAAGCCGGCGTTCCAGCCATAGCCTTCGGCCATGGAGCCCGCGACGATACCTGACAGCAGCGCACCGAGGTTGATGCCCATGTAGAAGATGGTGAAGGCGCCATCACGACGGTGATCGCCCTGTGGATAGAGATCGCCGACCATCGTCGAGATGTTGGGCTTGAACAGGCCGTTGCCGACGATCAGCAGGCCGAGACCGACGTACAGCAGCATCTCGGCATCCAGACCACTCATGTCCGGTGGCACGGCCAGCACGAACTGGCCGGCCGCCATGATCAGACCCCGATCAGAATCGCGCGGCGTGCGCCCAGCCAGTTGTCCGCCAGTGCGCCGCCGAACATCGGCGTGATGTATACCAGCCCCGTGAAGATGCCATACAGCTGCAGGGCATCGCCCTGATTCCAGCCCAGCCCGCCGCTGGTGACGGCATCGGTGAGATAGAGCACCAGCAGGGCGCGCATGGCGTAGTAGGAGAAGCGTTCCCACAGTTCCGTGGAGAACAGCAGATAGAGTCCGGCCGGGTGCCCGAACAGCTCACGGCTGTTGGCTCCGGAGGGGGAGGATGTGGACATGGAACCTCGAAGGATGTGTCAGCATGAGCAGCGCAGTCCGTGATGGGGGACTGCATGGACCGGTCCACAGGTCTGTGGGGGAAGCCGGTGACGGAGCCGTTGTATGGCCGTCAACACGTCAGCACGACGTGACGATGACGTGACCTGTTGTTGTCCGCATGGTCAGTCATTCTGCGCGAGACGCCCTTGTCAGACAATCAAACGAAAGTCATGCATGTCATTGGTATTAAAGGAGTTATCAGCTTATACAGCGACGCAGGGTTGCGTGTTTCGGCATCTGTGAATGTTCTGTCATCGCGCCTTTCGCGATAGGGGCTGCCGGTCGCTGGCTCGACGGATCGACGGATCGACGGATCGTTTGGGACGTAGAGAACATGGGAATGCCAGAACGACGACACCCGGCACATGGGCCGGGTGTCAGTGGACGGTCTTCTGGAAAATGCTGCGTTCCTGAGGAAAGGGGCAGAGGCTGCCGGATCAGGCCTGTTCGACCTGTGTCTCGGGCCGGTGCTCCGGCACGCGCGCCATGGCGTCATCGATCACCTCGATGCCCGCGCCCGGCTTGTGGGCGTTCTCGGAGACATGGCGGCGGAACTGGCGGCCGCCCGGCTGTCCCTGGAACAGCCCCAGCAGATGGCGGCTGATGTGATTGAGGCGCACGCCCTCGGCGAGACGCTTCTCGATGTAGGGGCGGAAGGCACGCAGCGCATCGTGGCGGCTGGTGTGCGGATTCTCGGCCTCGCCGTACAGCTCGCTGTCCACCGTCGCCAGCAACCAGGGGTTGTGGTACGCCTCACGGCCGACCATCACGCTGTCGACATGCTCCAGCTGCGCGTGCAGCTCATCCATCTGCTTGAGGCCGCCGTTGATGCCGATATGCAAGGACGGGTGCGCCTGCTTGAGACGGTGCACGCGGCCGTAGTTCAGCGGCGGCACATCGCGGTTCTCCTTCGGCGACAGGCCCTGCAGCCACGCCTTGCGCGCATGCACGCTGAAGGTCTCGCAGCCGGCGTCGGCCACGGTGGTGATGAAGCGCTCGAGATCGGCGTCCTCATCCTGATCATCGATCCCGATGCGGCACTTCACCGTCACCGGAATCTTCACCTGCGCCTGCATCGCCGCCACGCATTTGGCCACCAGCTCCGGATGGCCCATCAGACAGGCACCGATCATGTTGTTCTGCACGCGATCGCTCGGGCAGCCGACATTCAGGTTCACCTCGTCATAGCCCCAGCTCTCGGCGATCGCCGCACACTCGGCCAGCGCCTGCGGGTCGCTGCCACCCAGCTGCAATGCCAGCGGATGCTCCGTCTCGTCGTGACCCAGGAAGCGCTCGCGGTCCGGATTGAACAGCAATGCCCCGGTGGTCACCATCTCCGTGTACAGCAGCGTACGACGGCTCAACACGCGCGCGAAGGCGCGGTAGTCACGGGTCGTCCATTCCATCATCGGCGCAACGGAAAAGGTGCGGTCAATCGGTGTCATCGGCATGGCAGTCATATCGGCTGGTGTGGGAGCAGGGGACGGAGCATCAGGTGCAGGCGCTGTCGAGATAAGCGGGCGGTGATTCTAGCAGCATGTGAGGCGAAGCGCCGAGTCAGAGGGAGCCGCGAGCCATTGCTCCGCTCATGGCTCAATGCGTGTTGTTGACCTTCAGCGCCTCGATATCCTGGGCGATGTCTTCGGCGAGCTGGCGGACGGCGTCGCTTTCGCCTTCACGCTGGGCGTAGGCGCGCAGGCCCATGACTTCGGCCTGGAGGCGGCGACCGAGGCGTTCCGGCTGATGAGCGGGGCGCTCGGGGTCGATGAGTTCACCGGCGTCGCGGGCGTCCGCGAAGGCCTGGCGGAAGCGGGCTTCCATGCCGGCGAGCAGTGTCTCGACCTTGTCGCGGGCGGCCTGTTCGCGCTCACCGAGTTCCAGCAGGCTCTTGGCCAGCATGCAGGCGCGCGACGGGACTTCGCTGTCACGCAGTCCGCCGAGCTTGCGGATGTAGGCGGCGAGGGCGGTCAAGGGCGAGTCGTGACTGGCCATCAGGCTTTCCATCTCGCGCAGGCTGCGCGCGGAGTAGCACTCCAGCGCTTCCTGGAAGAGGCCATCCTTGCTGCCGAAGGTGGCGTAGATGCTGCCGGGACGCATGTCGAGCGCGCGCTCGATGTCCTTCAGCGAAGTGGCATGAAAGCCCTTCTGCCAGAAGAGATTCAGCGCCCGGTCGAGGGAGTCCTGGCGGTTGTGCAAGGTCGCGCGTGGCATGGCTGTCCTGACGATGGGGCTCGCGAGTGTCGCCTGACTCTACACAGTGTGGAGGGGAGGCTGATCCCGAGGAGCAAGGTATTGAGTGAGTACTCAATTTTAACTTGAATGACCGCTCAAATCCAGCTAGTGTGTCCCACGACAACGTAGTGAAGCGCATGAGCAGGTCTTTTTTTGAGCAATTGCTCATCATCATGGGTAGCGACGACGTTCACGACGCCTCCCCAGCCCTGCCATTGCGCTCATCTCGTCCATCATATTGAAGGAGTCATCATGACCGATTTCACGCTGCACACTGCCGATACCGCCCCGCAGGACAGCAAGCCGCTGCTCGACAAGTCCGTCAAGGCCTTCGGCATGGTGCCGGGTCTGCACGCCGTGATGGCCGAGGCGCCGGGCCTGCTGGAAGGCTATCAGGTACTGCACCAGCTGTTCCTCGACAGCAGCTTCAATGATGAAGAGACCACCGTGGTGTGGCAGACCATCAATGTCGAGCACAACTGTCACTATTGCGTGCCGGCACACACCGGTATCGCCAAGGCGATGAAGGTGGATGACGCCATCACCGAGGCGCTGCGCAACGAGACGCCGCTGCCGACCGAGCGCCTGGAAGCCCTGCGCACCTTCACGCTGGCCGTGGTGCGTGAGCGTGGTTTCGTCGATGACGCTACCGTGCAGACCTTCCTCGATGCCGGCTACACCAAGCGCAACGTGCTGGAAGTGGTTCTTGGCCTGTCCCAGAAGGTGATGAGCAACTACACCAATCACCTGGCCGAGACGCCGATCGACGAGCCGTTCAAGAAGTTTGAATGGCACAAGCAGGGCTGAAGCCGCAGAACGGATGATGCATGACCTGCGAGCGGGGTGAGGCGCGCCGTCACTCAATCTTAATGAAAATATTTCTCATTAGTGTTGACGGACGCGTGCTCGCGACCTAATCTGGGGCCATCGCTTCCCCGCCATGGGCAGCGGTGCCCCGGTCAGTGGAGTCAGGCCCCTTTCCGGGAGGCTTCTCATCAGACGTTTTACGGTCCTTGCCAGCGGCTCCCCTCACGGGTGAGCCGCTTTTTTCATGCGCAAAAAAAGACGCCTCCTTCGCTTGCACGAGGGAGGCGTCCGGAAGCGCTTCTCGAGTCATTCGCTTTCCCTCTGCCAATGACAGGGAGGAAGGCTTGCGAGTCGAGCGGTGCTTCGTGCCCGCCAGAGTGTGGATGTCAGGTCCGAGGCGGGCGTCTCATCAGGCCAGTCACGACCTTGATATTCTGGCGGCATGATACGTCAGCTCATCGATGGAGGCCAGCCGTGATGGTGAGATAAACGCTGTCTCAATGGTTAATGAAAATAATTCTCATTGGTATTGACGGACGATCTGTCAGGGCATAATCTTGGGTCATCGCTTCCCGCCATGGAACGCGATGACCAGAACAGCGGAGTCAGGCCCCTGTTCAGGTTTCTCCTCATCAAGCTAGTCACGGTCTTCGGGCGACTCTTCGAGTCGCCCTTTTTCTTGGCGGTGTCACGGCTGTCAGCGTCTGTCGCGCCTTTCTCCTGCCTCTGTCAGGCCCCGCACTCCCGGTATCTCGTCTAGAATGGCCCTTCCTTCAGGTCATTCACACGGGGCCGTGCATGATTACCCTCTATCGCCTTCATGAAGACGGGCGCCTGCGTGGCGAGCAGATCGTGCTGCCCGACATGTCCGACGGCGAGGCGCCGCAGCTCGCCGACAGCCATGAGCAGGCCAGCGCCCTGCATGCCGAGCGGCTGGCCAGTGATGAGCTGGCACCTCCGGTACTGGTGCGTGGCGATGTGCTGTGGATCGACCTCTGCCAGCCCGATGAGGCCGAGCAGCGCTGGGTGAGCGAGCAGTTCAACGTGGAGCTGCCGAAGATCGAGGAGCTCGAGGAGATCGAGTCGTCCTCGCGATTCTATCTGGCCGGCGATGGCATCCATGTCGTCTCGCTGTTTCCCCATCGCAGGGGGCGCGAACCGCAGACCGCCAACGTCGCCTTCCATCTGCACGGGCGGCAGCTGATCAGCATGCGTCACGAGGAGATCGGGCTGTTGCGGCTGTTCCGCAATCATCTGCGTCGCCAGCGCCTGAGTCCCCAGGATGGCTGGGACGTGCTGCTGGCATTGCTGGCGATGAAGGTCGATTACCTGGCCGATGAGATCGAGGACATCTATCGCGCGCTGGAGGTACTGGGCAAGCAGGCGGTGCATCCTGAATCGCTGGAGGACACCCTGCATGGCATCCTGCTGCAGGAGCGCTACAACGACAAGGTGCGCCAGGCCCTGCTGGACAGTCAGCGGCTGTTGCGTCAGCTGACGCGCCATCTGCCCGCCGAGCCGCATCACAAGGCTCGGCGTCAGGAAATTCGCGACATGCTGCGCGATGTGGATTCGCTCAATCCGCACACCACCTTCATCTTCGAGAAGGTCAACTTCCTGCTGGATGCCTCGATCGGTTTCACCAACCTCGACCAGAGCCGCATCATCAAGATCTTCTCGGTCGCGGCAGTGGTGTTCATGCCGCCGACCCTGATCGCCAGCATCTACGGCATGAACTTCCACTGGATGCCGGAGCTGGACAAGGACTGGGGCTATCCCTTCGCGCTGTGCCTGATGGGGGCATCGGCTCTCTCGACCTACTTGTTCTTCAAGTGGAAGAAATGGTTGTAAGTCGCTGATCAAAGGCAAAAAAAAGCGCCTGGCGTCGTGAGACGGCCAGGCGCGCAAATAGCTTGCATTACTACACTGAAGATCGCCACCGAGGCCCGGGATGGGCCGACGGCGAAACCGCGCGTGCGGGTGTCGCCATGCAGACCAGTCACCGGGACCCGGTGGGATGAGCAGTGCAACTACCTGAGCGCGAACCTGAATCGCCTGACTGCGCCACGCAGGCCAGACGCTTCACGGTCTAGTCCGGAAGCAGACGGTCGATGCCGCGACGCGTCTGCTCCCGCATGTTCGAGGTGCCCAGTATAGGGCGACGCGCTTTGGAGAATAAGCGCGTACAATCGAAAACTAGGGTTTCCAATATGGAAACATGTTCGCGTGGTCACGCAGGACGCTCGTCAATGGGCGTCTGGAGCTGAATCAACTCTGGAGTATGGAATGGCGACGCTTGATGCCCTGCGGGTCTTCGTCGAGGTGGTACGAGCGGCGAGCTTCACGGCCGCCGCGAGACGCCTGGGAATTTCCAAGTCGCTGGCGTCCAAGCGCGTGGCGGCACTGGAGGAGCAGCTGGGGGTGAGTCTGATCAATCGCTCGACCCGCAAGCTGCATCTCACCGAGGCGGGGCGCATCTATTACGAGCACGGTCTGCGCATCCGCGAGGAGCTGGAATCCGCCGAGGCGCGGGTGCAGTCCGTCACCTCCCAGCCGATGGGCCAGCTCAAGGTCTCGGCGCAGGTGTCGTTCGGCTTCATGTATCTGGCCGCCCCGACCACCGCCTTCATGCGCCGTTATCCGGATGTCAGCGTCGAGATCCTGCTGGAGGATCAGCGCTTCGAGCCCATCGATGAGTCGGTGGATCTGGCGATTCGCATGGGACCGTTGCCGGATTCCTCGATGGTCTCGCGGCCACTGTGCAAGGTGGTCTATGGCCTGTATGCGGCACCGGATTATCTGGCGCGCGTCAATGCCCCGCCGGTGCAGCCGCAGGACATCCGCGCCTTCGATACCATCTTCTACGGCAATTACGATCTGGGCGCTCACTGGCGCTTCACGCTCAACGGGCAGCCCTTCGATGTGGAGCCGGAGTCGCGGCTGGTGATCAACAATCTGCTCGGCGTGGTGGAGGCGGCCAAGGCCGGTTTCGGTCTCGCCTATCTGCCGACCTTCTCGGCCCGCGCAGCAGTGGAAAGCGGCGAGCTGGTGCCGTTGCTGCAGCCCTACTGGAATGAGCACGGCTCGATGGTGGTGCTGTTTCGCTCGCGCAAGTACTTGCCCGACAAGACGCGTGCCTATCTGGACTTCATCACCGAATGGTTTCAGGAGCATCTGCAGCTCTGATCGCCCCCGCAGCCTCTCTCGCCCCCGCAGCTTCCGTCACCAGTCGATCGGCTCGCCGGCCCAGTCACGGAAGCCGCCGCTGTCCTCTGGCGACAGCTCACCCGCCACCCGCAGCAGGCGACGCGCCACGTAGCCTGGCGTGAACAGCTTGTGCTCGGGGACCCGCGCCTGAAAGGGGGCCGAAAGCCCGGTATCGGTGGTGCCCGGATGCAGCGCGACCAACACAGCCTCGGGATTGCGGCGCGCGATCTCGATGGCGGCGGTCTTCAGCAGCATGTTGTGACTGGCCTTGCTGGCACGGTAGGCATACCAGCCGCCACTGCGGTTGTCGCTGATCGAGCCGACCCGCGCCGAGAGCGAGGCGAAGATCAGCGGCGTGCGCCGGCGTAGGCGTGGCGCGAGCATCCCCAGCAACAGGGCGGGGACGAAGGCATTGACCTGATGCAGGCGCGTCAGCGCGGCCATGTCGAGATCCTCGAGACGTTTCTCGGGCCACAGTGCCGCGTGCTGCTCAAAGGCTTCCTCATGCAGCAGCCCCATGGTGTTGAGGATCAGTGCCGGTGGCTGGCCTGGCCTGGGCTCGTTCTCCTCGTGCTTCTCCTTGTTCTCCTCCTGTCCCGTGTCATCCAGTTGCTCGCGGAGCCAGTCTGCCAGCCGCGCCATGCCCTCATCGGTGGTCAGGTCAGCCTGCAGTGAGGCAAGTGCGGGATGTGCCGGCAGACGCGAGACGTCACGGCTGACCGCCAGCACCCGGCTGCAGCGTTCGTGGGCGAGCAGCTCTTCGAGCATCGCGCGTCCGATACCGCCCCCGGCACCCGTCACCAGAGCGGTGAAGCCCTGTGGGAGGCGTGCAAAGGTGTCAGCGGCCAGTGGTTGATCCTTGAGTGTGGATTCCGTCATCGTCCCTCCCGCGAAAGCGTTCAAGTCAGGCCTGATTCGTGGTGCGCGCCATCAGGCGTGCCAGCCGCGAGTCGGCCTGCAGTGTGGTCGGCGTGGCATCTTCCTTGAGTCTCCCTTCTTCCAGCAGTGCCAGACGCGCAAAGCGCTCAAGCCCCAGCGGCTGATGGGTGATCATGATCAGGCTGCGTCCCCGGCAGGCCGTGAGAATCGCGCTGATCACCCGCTCGGCACTCTCGCGATCCAGACCTTCACAGGGCTCGTCGAGCAGCACGATCGGGGCGGGCGAGAGCAGCGCCCGTGCCACGCCGAAGCGACGCAGCTGGCCTCCGGACAGCGAACGGCCCCCCTCATCCGGGAAGCCAGCCAACCCCTGCGGCTGTCGGGCCAGCCACTCGCCAAGCCCCAGGCTTTCCAGCATGTGGATGAGTGTCTCATCACTGGCCTCAGGCGCGGCCAGGCGCAGATTGTCAGCGTAGCTTGCGCAGAACAGATGCGTGTCCTGCGGACAGACGGCGAAGCTTGCGCGCAGTGTGGCCTCGTCGAGCGACTCAAGCGCCACACCGCCCAGATGAATGCTGCCGGAATTCGGGGCATGGAAGCGGCTGAGCACTTCCAGCAGGGTGCTCTTGCCGCTGCCGGAGGGGCCAAGCAAGGCCAGATGCTCGCCCGCTGCCAGGCTCAGCGACAGCTGCTCGAGCACCTGAGTGTCGCCATGCGCGACATTCAGGTCATGGATCACCAGTTCATGCCCGACAGGCGTGGCGGCGGCGGAGTCCTCCGGAAACTGTGGCGCCGGGGTATCGGCCTGTACCTGGTTGAGGCGCGCGGCCGCCGACAGGCAGCGGCCCAGCCCCTGCCAGGCCAGCGGCAGGGGGGCGAGGGCTTCGAAGGCACCGAGGATCGCCAGCAGAAACAGCGCCAGCAGGCGGCCGTCGAGCAGCTCGCCGGCATGGGCGGTCACATCACCGACAGCCGTCTGCGTCTGGGGCGCCATCTGCATGACGCCGAGCAGGGCGACCCCTGCCAGCGTCAGCCCCAGTAGGGTATGGCTCAGCCAGGTGGCCAGCGCCTGACGACGCGCCTGGGAGCGCTCGATGCGATCACGCTCGGCCTGTTGCTCCGCCAGGCTGGCAAGCTCTGCCTGCCAGCGTCCGTAGATGACCAGCTCGCCCAGGCCCTGCAGTCGCTCCAGCAGACGGGCACGCAGGTGACTGGCGGAGGCCTGATGGCGCATGGCATCGCGGCTGCCAAGATGCCAGGCCAGCCACGGCACCAGCCCCCCGGTCAGCGCCAGCCCCAGCACGGTGATCAGCGCCAATGTCGGCGCGAAAACACCGACCAGCGTACCGGCGGCGAGGATGGCACACACCGCCACCAGTGACGGAATCAGCACGCGCACATAGAGGCTGTCGAGAGCATCGACATCCGCGCCCAGACGCGTCATCAGCTCGCCCTGCCCGGCACGCTGCAGAGCGGCGGGGGAGAGGGGTTCGATGGCGTCGAACAGACGACGACGCAGGCTGGCCAGCAGGCGCAGCGTGCCTTCGTGGGTGGTGACGCGCTCGCCATAGCGTCCGGCGGTGCGCGCCAGTGCCAGTCCGCGCACGCCAGCTGCGGGAGTGAAGAAGTTGAAGGCCTGGGTGGCCGCGACGCTCACGCCGGCCACGGCGGTGGCGGAGAGGAACCATCCCGACAGCGCCAGCAGCCCGGTGGCTGCCAGCAGGGTGATCAGCGCCAGCAGGGCGCCGACACCCAGCCAGCCCCGGTGCTCGCGCATCAACGCCAGGTAGGGACTCAGTTCGCCAAGCGATAGTGGCCGGGCGGTCGGGGGGGCGTCAGGGGGTGTCATGCATCACCTCGCGGGCTGGTGGCCTGCAGGTGCCGATCTTCCACCAGGCGGCCGCCTTCGAGACGGATCAGCCGCTGGCAGAGTGGCAGCAGTTCGGGACGATGTGTGAGCAGCAGCAGGGTGCGGCCTTCGCCGAGGCGTTGCAGTGCCCGGATCACACGTGCCTCGCTCTCGGCATCCAGACTGGCGGTGGGTTCGTCCAGCAGCACCAGCGGCGCATCATGCAGGAAGGCGCGCGCCAGCGACAGGCGGCGTGCCTGCCCACCGGACAGTGGCTGACCGCCCTCGCCAAGCGGTGTCGCGAGTCCGTGGGGCAGGCTGGCGTGCCATGTGGACAGGTCGGCCTTGGCCAGTACGGCCTCGAGTTCGTCGTCGTTGGCCTGAGGCTTCGCCAGTCGCAGGTTGTCGGCCAGCGTGCCGGACAGGACCACCGTTTCCTGGCCCACCCAGGTGGCCGTGCCGGCCGGGAGACCCTGGGTCAAGGGATGTCCATTCAGAGACAGCATGCCGTCGGTGACCTCGACGAAGCCCAGCAGCAGGTTGAGCAATGTCGACTTGCCCGCCCCCGAAGAGCCGGTGATGGCGATTCGTTCACCGGCGGCGATCTGCAGTGACAGCGGGCCCAGCGCCGGGGGCGTGTCCGGGAGCTGGCCGGCATGGCGCACGCTCACGTCCTGCAATCTCAGGGCGCTGAAGGTGATGGGGCGGGTCGCGCTGCGAGGCGGCGCGGTGTTCACGTCGTCAGCCGTATGCTGACGGGAGAAGGGGGTGGCACCGACGATCGGCGCCAGGTCGAGCGCGGCCGCTTCGGCCTCGGCCTTGGCGTGATAGTGCACGCCCAGCTCGCGCAGCGGCTGATAGAACTCGGGCGCCAGCACCAGAATGAACAGGGCGGTCTGCAGCGTCAGCGGTGCCTCGTCCCAGGTGCCGAACTGCAGATGACCGAGGAAGTGAAAGCCGAGATAGACCGCCAGCAGCGCGATGGAGACGGCGGTAAAGAATTCCAGCACCGTGGAGGACAGGAAGGCGAGGCGCAGCACGCGCATGGTGCGCTTGCGAAAGGCGTGGCTGACGGCCTCGACCTGGGCGCCGCGTCTGGCGCTGCCAAACAGCTTGAGCGTCTTCAGGCCGGTGAGCAGGTCCATGAAGTGGCGCCCCATGCGGTCCATCTCCTGGAATTGCTCGCGGGAGCGCTTGCGCGCCGCGATCCCGACCAGAATCATGAAGATGGGCACCAGCGGGGCGGTGATCGCCAGAATCAGGCCCGCCGCCCAGTTGAGCGGAAAGACGACCGCCAGCAGCAGCAACGGGATGAGCCCGGCCAGGCGAGTCTGGGGGCGAAAATCGGCGTAATAGCCATGCAGCGACTCGACCTGGTCCCAGACACGGTTGGCGAGGCTGGCGCGGTGCTGGCGATGCACCCACAGCGGGCCGAGTTCGGCGAAGCGCTGCAATAGACGCTCTCGCAGGCGGCGACGGATCTGCTGACTGGCACGGGTGCCAGCGTAGCTGCGCAGCCCGCCAAGCGCGCCTCGCTGCGAGAGGCTGGCGGCGAGTACCGCGATGGCCGGCCACAGTGTCATGAGCGACTCGCGCTCGATCGCCACGCCCTGGGCGAGGCGCGCGATGCTCCACGCCTGTGCCAGCAGCACCAGGGTCGAGAGCAGGGCGCAGCCGATGGCGATGTTCGGCCAGTGGCCGCCAGCTCGGGCCAGGGTCTCCAGCCAGCGGCGTGGCACGAACTCAGACGACGAGGCGTCGGCGTGAAGGGGGGAGGCAACATCAGACGAGGCGGTGGTTCGGGACATGCTGGCTCCTGCCGGTGGTGGCAGAGGGGGTGGTGAGAAGGCGCGGGCGCCAGGCGTCACGGCGGACGATCATCGGGCGTCAGCTTACCGCCGTGGAGGCGTTGGCACACGGTGACGCACTGTCGCACATCTTCACCTTGCGTATAATATGCCCCCAGTACAGGCTGCCGAATTGAAGCGTGTTGGCCGGGCACCACTTGCCAGGCTGGTTCGAGATCTTGTCGCGCCTCGCGCCCGGCCGTCATCTCGAGACGCTTTTCGACACCCTTCTTGACACTCCCCCTGAAATACTGGACTCCACATGACCGTTCGTACGCGTATCGCACCGTCGCCGACTGGTGATCCCCACGTCGGCACTGCCTATATCGCCCTGTTCAACCAGTGCTTCGCTCGTCAGCACGGTGGCGAGTTCATTCTGCGTATCGAGGATACCGATCAGACCCGCTCCACCGGTGAGTCCGAGCAGATGATTCTCGACTCGCTGCGCTGGCTGGGCATCGAATGGTCGGAAGGTCCGGATGTCGGCGGCCCCCATGGTCCGTATCGCCAGAGCGAGCGTGGCGACATCTATGCCGCGCATTGCCAGCAACTGATCGATGCCGGCCACGCCTTCAAGTGCTTCCGCACCAGCGAGGAGCTGGATGAGCTGCGTGACTCCCGCAAGGCCGAGGGTCTGCACATGGCGCTCAAGCCGTCCGATCTCGCCCTGCCGGCCGAGGAAGTGGCACGTCGTGAAGCGGCGGGTGCGCCCTTCGTCATCCGCATGAACGTACCGGAAAGCGGTACCTGTGTGGTCAAGGACATGCTGCGCGGCGAGATCGAGGTCGACTGGGCCCAGGTCGATGCGCAGATCCTGCTCAAGTCCGATGGCATGCCGACCTACCACCTGGCCAACGTGGTGGATGATCACCTGATGGAGATCACCCACGTGATGCGCGGTGAGGAGTGGATCAACTCGGCACCCAAGCATCAGTTGCTGTATGAGTACTTCGGCTGGCAGATGCCGGAGCTTTGCCACATGCCGCTGCTGCGCAATCCGGACAAGACCAAGCTGTCCAAGCGCAAGAACCCGACGTCCATCCTGTATTACCGCCGCATGGGCTATCTGCCGGCGGCCGTGATCAACTATCTCGGGCGTCTCGGCTGGTCCATGCCGGACGAGCGCGAGAAGTTCACGCTGAGCGAGATGCAGGAGCACTTCGACATCCAGCGCGTCTCCCTTGGCGGCCCGGTGTTCGATGTCGAGAAGCTCAGCTGGCTGAACGGTCTCTACATCCGTGACCTGTCCGAGGACGAGCTGCTGAGCGAGCTGCGTCAATGGGCCTTCAACGAGTCCTACGTCAAGCAGATCCTGCCGGAAGTGAAGCCGCGCATCGAGACGCTGTCCGAGGCGATTCCGCTGGCGGGGCACTTCTTCTCCGGACTGCCGGCCATCACGCCGGACGACTTCGCCAAGGCCAAGCTTCAGGGCGAAGATCTGGTGCGTCAGATGCAGTTCCTGACCTGGAAGCTCGAGGCCGTGAGCACCTGGGACAAGGAGCACCTGCTGGCGGAAGTGAAGCTGCTGTCCGAGCACTTCGAACTCAAGATGAAGGACTTCCTGGCGCCGGTGTTCGTGGCGGTGACTGGCTCGGCGACCTCCACCTCGGTGATGGATGCGATGGTCATTCTCGGTTCCGATATGACCCGTGCACGTCTGCGTCATGCCGTGGCAGTGCTGGGTGGCGTCTCCAAGAAGGCTGCCAAGCGCTTCGAGAAGGAATATCGCGAGCTGTAAGGGTGTCAGTGATGCCTGAAGGGCCCCCATGGCGAACGTGTGTCATGGGGGCATGCGCTGCAGCAGGGCGCTGAGCCTTCTCAAGGCGCTGTCGGGCTGCCCTGGTGGCCCTGATGAGGCGCGCGACGGGATTGTGTGAAAAAGAAGTTGACGACTACGAGGCGGGTCAGTAATATACGCCTCGTTCTTGAGAGACGGGGCCTTAGCTCAGCTGGGAGAGCGCAACACTGGCAGTGTTGAGGTCAGCGGTTCGATCCCGCTAGGCTCCACCAAGTTTCTCAAGCGACTGCGTCCCATTCGTCTAGTGGTCCAGGACACCGCCCTTTCACGGCGGTAACAGGGGTTCGAACCCCCTATGGGACGCCACTCTTCTGACATCTCGAGTCGCCTGTGATGGCCTCGGGAAGTCAACAAAAAGCACACCTTGCGGGGTGTGTTTTTTTTGTCTCTGATTTCGGCTTATGCACAGCCGGTGTGTCGCTCGAAACGCATGTTATCCCCAAGTCGCCCTTGACATCGCTGTTGTGTTGTCCACTGCGCGGCCAGGACGTGAACTTTCCTCATACTCCCCCTCGAAGTGCGGCCATCCGGTCTGCGCTTGCTCCTGCATGCCAAAATTTTCTTTTATATCAATGGCTTATAAGCTGGTTAAAAATTGTGCAATCTGTTGGTAAGCCCGCTGTCATGCAGGTTGGAAGCGCTTGTCTAAGGGTTATCAACGAGGTTATCCACAGATAGTGTGGAAAAAGGCAGCGCAGCGTGACGGTGACAGGGTTGTTGCAATGCGGCATCAAGAAAGCGCCGATTCCAACGTCTCGCTGACGCTGGAATCGGCGCTTTTCATCGGGCGGCTTGCACGGCTAGCAGGACGTCATTCGTTCAGTGCCTGATTCGCTGCGCGATGACGCGGGCGAGGCCGCTTCGAGAGGGGAGGGCTCGCCTCATCTGGCCAGGCGCTTGAGCAGCGAGGAGGTGTCCCAGCGGCCGCCCCCCATGCTCTGGACGTCGGCATAGAACTGATCGACCAGCGCCGTCACCGGCAGGCTTGCCTCGATGCGGCGTGCCTCCGCCAGACAGATGTCGAGGTCCTTGCGCATCCAGTCGACGGCGAAGCCGTGCTCGTACTCATCGCGGATCATGGTGGCGTGTCGGTTCTCCATCTGCCACGAGCCCGCTGCGCCCTTGGAGATCACCTCGATCACCGCCTCACGATCCAGTCCCGCCTGCTCGGCGAAGTGCAGTCCCTCGGAGAGCGCCTGAACCAGTCCGGCGATGCAGATCTGGTTGACCATCTTGGTGGTCTGGCCGGCGCCGGTCTCCCCGATACGCTTCACCATGCGCCCGTAATGCGCCAGTACCGGTGCTGCGCGCTCGTAATCTTGCGGGTCACCGCCGCACATGATGGTCAGCGCGCCATTGATGGCCCCCTGCTGGCCGCCAGACACGGGGGCGTCCACGAAGCCGACCGAATGCTCGCGCGCCGCCACGTAAAGCTCTCGCGCCAGATCAGCGCTGGCCGTGGTGTGATCCACCAGCAGTCCTCCCTCCGGCAGACCGGCCAGTACGCCATCGGCGCCGTAGGTGACGCTGCGCACGTCATCATCATTGCCGACGCAAATCAGCACGATTTCAGCGCCTTCCGCGGCTTCTCGCGGCGTGGCGTGATGGGTGCCGCCGTACTCCTCGCACCACTGTTCGGCGCGCGAGCGGGTCCGGTTGTAGACGCGCACTTCCCATCCTGCGCGTGTCAGGTGGCCGGCCATGGGGTGACCCATGACGCCGAGTCCGATGAAGGCGGCAATGCGTGGCGTTGCGTGTGTCTCTGACATGCGAAGGGCTCCTGGTCATCTATCAGCGAAAGGCGGACTTGCTGGGCATGACGGCGGTGTCGGTACCGCGTGACATTACGCTAGCACGTCTGGCGTGGGGCGAGGGACTGTATATGACTGATGGCATGTGCAGAGGGGTGACAGGGGCGTGAGGCAGGCGAGCAGGGCAGGGGCGTCAGAAACGAAAAAACCGCCTCCTGAGAGGCGGTTTCGGTCGGCTGCCGGGGGTGCGACGTGGCTTACTTGGCCGGGTAGTCGCGCTGCGGGTGGCCGGTGTAGAGCTGGCGCGGGCGGCCGATACGATGGCCACCGGCGATCATCTCGTTCCAGTGGGAGATCCAGCCGATGGTACGTGACATGGCGAAGATGACCGTGAACATGTTGGTCGGGATGCCGATCGCCTTGAGGATGATGCCGGAGTAGAAGTCGACATTCGGGTACAGCTTGCGCTCGATGAAGTACTCGTCTTCCAGTGCGATCTGCTCCAGACGCTTGGCGATCTTGAGCTGCGGATCGTCGGCCATGCCCAGCTGCTCCAGCACCTCGTCACAGGTCTCCTTCATGACCTTGGCGCGCGGATCGAAGTTGCGATAGACGCGGTGTCCGAAGCCCATCAGCTTGAACGGGTCATCCTTGTCCTTGGCCTTGTCGATGAAGCGCTGGATGTTCTCCTCGGAATCCTCGCCGATCTCATCGAGCATGTTGAGCACGGCCTCGTTGGCGCCGCCGTGTGCCGGGCCCCAGAGTGCCGCGATGCCGGCGCTGATGCAAGCGAACGGATTGGCGCCGGTGGAGCCTGCCAGACGCACGGTGGAGGTCGAGGCATTTTGCTCGTGGTCGGCGTGGAGCATGAAGATGGTGTCCATCGCCTTGGCGAACACCGGGTTGATCTTGTACTCCTCACACGGATTGCCGAACATCATGTACAGGAAGTTCTCGCCGTAGGAGAGGTCATTGCGCGGGTACATGAACGGCTGGCCGATGTTGTACTTGTGGCACATGGCCGCAAGGGTCGGCATCTTGGCGATCAGGCGCACCGCACTGACGTAGCGTTCCTTCTCGTTGTTGATGTTCAGGTTGTCGTGGTAGAAGGCGGCCAGGCCACCGACGACGCCACACAGGATCGCCATCGGGTGGGCATCACGACGGAAGCCCTTGAAGAAGTTGACGATCTGCTCGTGCACCATGGTGTGGTTGCCGATCAGTTGCGCGAACTTGTCGTACTCTTCCTTGTTCGGCAGCTCCCCGAACAGCAGCAGGTAGCACAGCTCTATATAGTTGGAGCTCTTGGCCAGCTGGTCGATGGGGTAGCCGCGATGCAGCAGGACGCCTTTCTGGCCATCGATGAAGGTGATGGAAGATTCGCAGGCGGCGGTGGAGACGAAGCCCGGGTCGTAGGTGAACATGCCTTCGGCGGTCAGGCCGCGGACATCGATGACGTCCTGGCCGAGCGTGCCGGAATAGACCGGAAATTCGATGGTCTTGTCGATACCGTCTACCGTCAGTGTCGCTTTCTTGTCAGTCATGCCGACCTCCTCATTATTCGCGTAACTCTTTGACTTGCTTGCCATGCCGGGCTTGCATCAATCCCGCCCACTATAGAAGCCCGCCAAAGATTGTCAATTCGCCACTCGGCGTAGAGACGTGCGATGCTGCGCTGTGCGTCAGTTTCCCGACGTTTGTCGTTCCATGCCCTTCAGGTTGCGTCCTGATCGCCGCATTTTGTGCAATTCGTGGTTGCGGCTATGCGACGTCGTGTCATTTGTCATGCTAATGGCCAACCCCTATAATCCTCCGTCGCGCGACTGGCGGGAAATTCGGCTCGGTACCGTGGATGGCCTGCGCCCGAGACCCTTCCTCAAACCACCGCCCCTGCGGGCTTGCGTCCGTGTTGGGCCAAGAGAGTGTGTAAGAGCCGTGAATAGCAAACGACCCGTAAATCTCGATCTGACGACGATCAAATTCCCTCTCCCTGCCCTTACTTCAATCACTCACCGTATTACCGGCGTGATTCTGTTCGTGGGCCTGGTGTTCGCGTTGTGGGCACTCGATGCCTCGCTGTCCTCCCCGGAAGGGTTCGAGGCAGTGCGTGACACCCTGGCAACCAATTTCCTTGCCAAGATCGTGGCCTGGGGCCTGCTGTCTGCCCTCGGTTTCCATTTCGTGGCAGGTATCAAGCACCTGCTGATGGACATGGATATTGGTGTCGAACTTGAAAGTGCGAATCGCAAGGCGCAGGTCACTGTCGTGATCAGTGCCGTTCTCGTGGTCCTGGCGGGAGTCTGGGTATGGTAAACAACATCACCAATTTCAGTCGCAGTGGTCTGTCTGACTGGGTGCTGCAGCGTGTGTCTGCCGTGGTTCTGGCAGCCTATTCCGTGTTCATGGTCGGCTATCTCCTGCTGCACCCGAACCTCGATTACGCCACCTGGAGTGGTCTGTTCGAGAACACGGCAATGCGCATCTTCTCTCTGATGGCATTCATCGCGATTGCCGCACACGCCTGGATCGGTCTGTGGACCGTGGCGACCGATTACATGAAGCCGACCGCGCTGCGCTTCGGTTTCCAGGTCTTCGTCATCCTTGCGTTGTTCATCTTCTTGGTCTGGGGCGTTCAAGTCCTGTGGGGAGCCTGATACATGTCCACCATGCGTAGCCTGACATTCGACGCGATCATCATCGGCGGCGGCGGCGCTGGCCTGCGTGCCGGTCTCGAACTGTCCCAGTCCGGCAAGAAGACTGCCGTGCTGTCCAAGGTCTTCCCGACCCGCTCGCACACTGTCTCTGCCCAGGGCGGTATCACCTGTGCCATCGCCTCTGCTGATCCGAACGACGATTGGCGCTGGCACATGTATGACACCGTCAAGGGCGGCGATTACATCGCTGACCAGGACGCGGCTGAATACATGTGTACCGAAGGCCCGAAGGCGGTCTTCGAGCTGGAGCACATGGGTCTGCCGTTCTCTCGCTTCGACAATGGCCGCATCTATCAGCGTCCGTTCGGTGGCCAGTCCAAGGACTTCGGCAAGGGTGGCCAGGCAGCACGTACGTGCGCCGCGGCTGACCGTACCGGCCACGCGCTGCTGCACACGCTGTATCAGGCCAACCTGAAAAACGGCACCGTCTTCCTCGACGAGTGGTACGCCATCGATCTGGTCAAGAATGCCAACGGCGACATCGTCGGCGTGATTGCCCTGTGCATCGAGACTGGCGAGACCGTCGTCGTCAAGTCCAAGGCCACCGTTCTGGCCACCGGTGGCGCGGGCCGTATCTACGCCTCCACCACCAATGCCCTGATCAACACCGGTGACGGTATCGGCATGGCACTGCGTGCCGGCCTGCCGGTCCAGGACATGGAAATGTGGCAGTTCCACCCGACCGGTATCCACGGTGCGGGCGTGCTGGTCACGGAAGGCTGCCGTGGTGAAGGTGGCTACCTGGTCAACAAGGACGGCGAGCGCTTCATGGAGCGTTACGCGCCGAATGCCAAGGACCTCGCGGGCCGTGACGTCGTCGCGCGCTCCATGGTCATGGAGATCCTCGAAGGTCGTGGTTGTGGCGAGAATGGCGATCACGTCTTCCTGAAGCTGGATCACCTCGGTGAGGAAGTGCTCAACAAGCGCCTGCCGGGTATCTCCGAGCTGTCCAAGACCTTCGCGCACGTCGATCCGACCAACGCGCCGATCCCGGTCGTGCCGACCTGTCACTACATGATGGGTGGTATCGCCACCAACGTGCACGGTCAGGCCATCGCGCAGAACGAAGACGGCACCGACCGCATCGTCAACGGCCTCTATGCCGTGGGTGAAGTGGCCTGCGTCTCCGTTCACGGTGCCAACCGTCTGGGCGGCAACTCGCTGCTGGATCTGGTCGTCTTCGGCCGCGCGGCAGGCAAGTACATCGAGAGCGCGCTCAACGAAGGCATCGAGTACCTCGAGCCGACCCAGAGCGACATCGATTCTGCCCTGGTGCGTCTGAATCGCTGGAACGAGTCTGAAAGCGGCGAGTCCGTGCCGGAACTCAAGCGCGAACTGCAGCAGATCATGCAGAACTCCTTCGGCGTCTTCCGTCAGGAAGACAAGATGGAAGAAGGCGTCAAGCAGCTGTCCGAGCTGCGTGAGCGTATCGCCAAGGCGGGTCTGGCTGACAAGTCCCAGGTCTTCAATACCGCGCGTATCGAAGCCCTTGAGCTGGACAACCTGATGGAAGTGGCGGAAGCCACCGCCATTGCGGCCCTGACCCGCAAGGAAAGCCGTGGTGCCCACTCCCGTTACGACTTCCCGGATCGTGATGACGAGAACTGGCTCAAGCACTCTCTGTTCTTCCCGAACGAGAAGCGTGTCGGCAAGCGTGACGTGAACTTCGCGCCGAAGACCGTCGAGCGTTTCGAGCCGAAGATTCGTACCTACTGAGTCTGACAAGCACCAGTTCGCACTCGCTCGAGTTCACGCTCGCTTGAGTTCGCCGTGATCCAGGTGCGTGCAGGGCATCGCACGCACCTGACCCGTTTGCCCGGAGGGGAAACCATGCTTCAGGTATCCATATACCGCTACAACCCTGAAACCGATACTGCGCCGTACATGCAGGAGTTTCAGGTCGACACCCAGGGCCGTGACCTGATGGTGTTGAACGTGATGGAAATGCTCAAGGAACAGGACAGCTCGCTGGCCTATCGTCGCAGCTGCCGCGAAGGTGTCTGTGGTTCCGACGGCATGAACATGAACGGCAAGAACGGCCTGACCTGTGTCACCGCGCTGTCCGAAGTCGTCAAGGACAACAAGCTGGTGCTGCGTCCGTTGCCGGGCCTGCCGGTCGTGCGTGACCTGGTCGTCGACATGAGCCTGTTCTACAAGCAGTACGAGCGCATCCAGCCGTACCTGCTCAACGACACGCCGGCCCCGGCCATCGAGCGTCTGCAGTCGCCGGAAGACCGCGACAAGCTCGACGGTCTCTATGAATGCATCCTGTGTGCCTGCTGCTCGACGGCCTGCCCGTCCTTCTGGTGGAACCCGGACAAGTTCGTCGGTCCGAGTGGTCTGCTGCAGGCCTATCGCTTCCTGGCCGACTCGCGTGACACGGCCACCAAGGAGCGTCTGAGCGAACTGGACGACCCGTTCTCCGTATTCCGCTGTCGCGGAATCATGAATTGTGTCGCGGTTTGCCCGAAAGGTCTGAACCCGACACGTGCCATCGGCAAGATTCGTGAGCTTTTGCTGGCAAACGCCACTTAAAAGCCGAGCGCTAGCTTGTTATGATTGCACGTCAGCTGCGGCAGGGTGTCACACCTTGTCGCAGCGCACAGCTTGCTGGAGCCGGTGCCTTGTGCACCGGCTTTTGACGATAAAAGAAGACTCAGATGGTGAAGGCCTCCATGGTTTCGCCATACAGGGCATAATCGAGTGACGCCGACAGCGCTTGTCCGGCGCCTACCCCACCCCATCAGTCAGGGTGACCGAGAGATGCAAGAAGGCACAATGGAGTTGATGTGGCGCACTTCCCATATGAGCGGCGGGAATGTCCACTACGTAGAAGATCTCTACGAGCGTTATCTTGTCGACCCGAACGAGGTTCCCGACGAGTGGCGCAACTACTTTGATACTCTGCCGCGTCATGACGGCAGCCCCTCCCAGGATGTTCCGCTGACCCCGATCCGTGAGCAGTTCTACGAGATGGGTCGCAACAGTCGCCGCTCGGTGGCTGTCTCGGCGGGCGAGAGCAGCGAGAACAAGAAGCAGGTTCGTGTTCTTCAGCTGATCAACGCCTATCGCTTCCGTGGCCACCAGAAGGCGGACATCGATCCCCTCGGTCTGCGCAAGCCGGCACCGATTCCTGATCTTGAGCTTTCCTTCCACCAGCTGTCCTCCGCTGACATGGACGTCGAGTTCCAGACCGGCTCGCTGTTCCTCGGCAAGGACGTTGCACCGCTGAAGGAAATTCACGCCGCGCTGGAGCAGACCTACTGCCGCAGCATCGGCGCCGAGTTCATGCACATCGTCAATACGGAAGAGAAGCGCTGGCTGCAGCAGCGTTTCGAGTCCGTGCGTTCCAAGCCGAACTTCTCACGCGATGTCCGCCATCACGTGCTGGAACGTCTGACCGCCGCCGAAGGTCTCGAGAGCTACCTCGCCAGCAAGTACCCGGGGACCAAGCGCTTTGGTCTGGAAGGCGGCGAATCCTTCATTCCGATGATGGATGAGCTGATCCAGCGCAGCGGCAAGTACGGTACCAAGGAAGTCGTGATCGGCATGGCTCACCGTGGCCGCCTCAACCTGCTGGTCAATCTGCTGGGCAAGAGCCCGTCCGAGCTGATCGAGGAATTCGACGGCAAGAAGCAGATCGCCAAGGGCTCCGGTGACGTGAAGTACCACCAGGGCTTCAGCTCGAATGTCATGACACCGGGCGGCGAAGTCCACCTGGCACTGGCGTTCAACCCGTCGCACCTGGAGATCGTCTCTCCGGTGGTCGAGGGCTCGGTGCGTGCCCGTCAGGATCGTCGTGAAGACGCCGAGGGTGACAGCGTACTGCCGATTTCCATCCACGGTGACGCGGCATTCGCCGGTCAGGGCGTGGTGATGGAAACCTTCCAGATGTCGCAGACCCGTGCCTACAAGACGGGTGGTACCGTTCACGTCGTCATCAACAACCAGGTGGGCTTCACCACCTCGCGTGCCGATGACGCGCGTTCCACCGAATACTGCACCGACATCGCCAAGATGGTTCAGGCGCCGATCATCCACGTCAATGGTGACGACCCGGACGCCGTGCTGCACGCCGCCCAGGTCGCCATCGACTATCGCCAGCAGTTCAAGCGTGACGTGGTGATCGACCTCGTGTGCTACCGCAAGCGCGGTCACAACGAGGCGGACGAGCCGTCCGGCACCCAGCCGCTGATGTACGCCAAGATCAAGTCCCAGAAGACCGCTCGCGAGAAGTATGCGCAGCGTCTGGTCGAGGAAGGCGTGCTCAGCGAGGAAGAGACCCGGCAGCTGGTGGATCAGTACCGCGCGGATCTCGATGCCGGCAATCACGTCGCCAATGCCCTCGTGAAGCAGCCGAATACCGGTCTGTTCGTCGATTGGACGCCGTACCTGGGCCACGAGTGGACCGGCGATGCCGATACCTCGATGGACATGAAGCAGCTGCAGGCGCTCGCCAACAAGATGTGCGAAGTGCCGGACGGCGTCTCGGTCCAGCGTCAGGTCAACAAGATCTACGAAGACCGTCGCAAGATGGCCGCCGGCGGCATGCCGCTGAACTGGGGCTTCGCCGAGACGCTGGCCTACGCCACCCTGGTGGATGCCGACCATCCGGTACGCATCACTGGCCAGGACGTGGGTCGTGGCACCTTCTCCCACCGTCACGCGGTGGTGCACAACCAGAATGATGGCAATACCTACGTGCCGCTGCAGCACATCAAGGATGGTCAGGCGACCTTCACCATCCATGACTCCTACCTCTCCGAGGAAGCGGTGCTGGCCTTTGAATACGGCTACGCCACGACCATGCCGACGGCATTGGTGGTGTGGGAAGCCCAGTTCGGTGACTTCGCCAACGGTGCCCAGGTGGTGATGGATCAGTTCATCTCCTCCG
The DNA here is from genome assembly GCF_056493605.1 of Cobetia sp. BL01. Lineage (NCBI taxonomy): Bacteria > Pseudomonadati > Pseudomonadota > Gammaproteobacteria > Oceanospirillales > Halomonadaceae > Cobetia > Cobetia sp. BL01. The sequence goes on from NZ_JBVBEE010000004.1 coordinate 392,651, forward strand.
GCGAGAGCAAGTGGGGCCGCCTGTGCGGTCTGACCATGCTGCTGCCGCACGGTTACGAAGGTCAGGGGCCGGAGCACAGCTCCGCGCGCCTCGAGCGCTATCTCCAGCTGTGTGCCGAGCACAACATGCAGGTGTGCATGCCGACCACGCCGGCGCAGATCTATCATCTGCTGCGTCGTCAGGTCATCCGCTCGCTGCGCAAGCCGCTGGTCGTGTTGTCGCCCAAGTCACTGCTGCGTCACAAGGAAGCGACTTCCACCCTCGACGAGCTGGCCGATGGCCGCTTCGAGATGGTGCTGGCCGACAAGGGCAATCTTGAAGCTTCCAAGGTCAAGCGCGTCGTGCTGTGTGCCGGCAAGGTCTATTACGACCTGGCAGGCTATCGCGCCGAGCAGGGCCGTGAAGACGTTGCCATCATCCGTGTCGAGCAGCTCTATCCCTTCCCGAAGGAAGAGCTCCAGGCCGCCATCGCCGACTACGAGAATCTCGAGCAGGTGATGTGGTGCCAGGAAGAGCCGCTCAACCAGGGTGCCTGGTATCAGAGTCAGCACCACATGCGTCAGGTCGCTGACCAGCATCGTCAGGGCCTCGGCATGAGCCTGGCCTTCGCCGGACGCCCGGCCTCTGCGGCGCCTGCCGCGGGCTACATGTCCGTTCATAACGAACAGCAGCGCCAGCTGGTCGACGACGCCTTCAACAAGTAAAGGCCCGCGACCCGCAAGGGCACCGAGAGAGAATCGAGTTAAGGAACTCCAATGGCTATCGATATCAAAGCGCCGTCTTTTCCGGAATCCGTCGCCGAAGGCACAGTGGCGACCTGGCACAAGCAGCCCGGTGACAGCGTCGAGCGCGACGAGCTGATCGTCGAGATCGAGACTGACAAGGTGGTGCTGGAAGTGGTGGCACCGCAGAACGGCACCCTGGGCGAGATCAAGGTCCAGGAAGGCGAGACCTGCGAGTCCGAGCAGGTACTGGGTACCATCGGTGACGCAGACGCCGCATCTTCCGACGAGAAGAAGCAGGCGCCCGCTGAAGGCAAGGACGACGCCAAGGCCGAGAGCAAGCCGGCCGCCGGTGGCGAAGGCGAGACGCTGGAAGTCAAGGCGCCGAGCTTCCCGGAATCCGTCGCGGAAGGCACTGTCGCCACCTGGCACAAGAAGGTTGGTGACGCCTGTGAGCGTGATGAGCTGATCGTCGAGATCGAGACTGACAAGGTCGTGCTGGAAGTCGTGGCTCCGGCAGATGGCGCCCTGAGCGAGATCAAGGTTCAGGAAGGCGAGACCTGCGAGACCGAAGCCGTGCTGGCACTGTTCAGCGCTGGCGCTTCCGGTGCCGCTGCTCCGGCCGCTGAGGAAAGCGACAGCAAGTCCGACGAAGGTCAGGACGAGAAAGTCGGTGACAAGATTCTCGCGCCGGCCGCTCGCAAGATGGTGGCCGAGCACGATCTGGACGTCAGCAAGCTGGTCGGTACCGGCAAGGGCGGTCGCGTGCTGAAGGAAGACGTGGCCAAGGCCGTCAAGGAAGGCACCGCAGCCAAGTCCGCTGCCAAGCCTGCTGCCGCACCGAAGGCCGCTGCACCGAAGGCCGCTCCAGCCTTCGAGGGCGAGCGTCCCGAGAAGCGCGTGCCGATGAGCCGCATGCGTCAGACCATCGCCAAGCGCCTGGTCAATGCCCAGCAGACCGCCGCCATGCTCACCACGTACAACGAAGTGGACATGAGTGCGGTGATGGAGCTGCGCAAGCAGTACAAGGACACCTTCCAGAAGGTGCACGACACCAAGCTCGGCTTCATGGGCTTCTTCGTCAAGGCGGCCACCGAAGCGCTCAAGCGCTTCCCGGACGTCAATGCCTCCATCGACGGCACCGACATCGTCTACCACGGTTACCAGGACATCGGCGTTGCCGTGTCGTCCGATCGTGGTCTGGTCGTGCCGGTCCTGCGTGACACCGACAGCATGAAGCTTGCCGATGTCGAAAAGACCATCGTCGACTTCGGTCAGCGCGCGCGCGCCGGCAAGCTGGGCATCGATGAGATGCAGGGCGGCACCTTCACCATCACCAACGGCGGCATCTTCGGTTCCCTGATGTCCACGCCGATCCTGAATCCGCCGCAGACCGCCATCCTGGGCATGCACAAGATCCAGGAGCGCCCGATGGCCGTGAACGGTCAGGTCGTCATCCGTCCGATGATGTATCTGGCGCTGTCCTACGACCACCGCATGATCGACGGCAAGGATGCAGTCCAGTTCCTCGTCGCCATCAAGGACCTGCTGGAAGATCCGGCTCGTTTCCTGCTCGACGTCTGAGACTGCAACGCCTCACGCCCGGGGCTTCCCCGGGCGTGTGCGGCCCCGATGGGTGACAGGTTGCCCATCGGGATGCCAATCCGAATCGAACTGCACCAACAGGAAGAGACATGGCCGATAAATTTGATGTAATCGTCATTGGCGCGGGCCCCGGTGGCTATGTGGCTGCCATCCGCGCGGCTCAGCTGGGTCTGAAGACTGCCTGCGTCGAGAAGTGGGTCAACAAGGAAGGCAAGACCGTCCACGGCGGCACCTGCCTGAACGTCGGCTGCATCCCGTCCAAGGCGCTGCTGGAAACCTCTCACAAGTTCGTCGAGGCACGTGACGAGTTCGCCGAGCTGGGCATCAAGGCCGATGGCGTCGAGATCGACGTGGCCAAGATGATCGAGCGCAAGGCGCAGATCGTGAAGAACCTGACCGGCGGCATTTCCGGTCTGTTCAAGGCCAATGGCGTGACCGCGCTGGAAGGTACCGGCAAGGTGCTGCCCAACAAGCAGGTCGAAGTCACCGGTCACGACGGCGAGAAGGCGACCTACGACGCCGAGAACATCGTCATCGCGTCCGGTTCCGTGCCGGTCGAGATTCCGCCGACGCCGCTGACCGAAGGTCTGATCGTCGATTCCACCGGCGCGCTCGAATTCACCGAGACGCCGAAGCGTCTGGGCGTCATCGGTGCCGGTGTCATCGGTCTCGAGCTGGGTAGCGTGTGGAGCCGTTGCGGTTCTGAAGTCACCGTGCTGGAAGCGGTTGACAGCTTCCTGCCGATGGTCGATGCCGCTGTCGCCAAGGAAGCCCAGAAGCTGCTCAAGAAGCAGGGTCTGGACATCAAGCTCGGCGCCCGCGTGACCGGTTCCGACATCAAGGACAGCGAAGTCGTCGTCAAGTACACCGACGCCAACGGCGAGCAGGAACAGACCTTCGACAAGGTCATCGTCGCGGTCGGCCGTCGTCCGTACACCCAGAGCCTGCTCGACAGCGATGTCGGCATCAATCTGGACGAGCGTGGCTTCATCCACGTCGATGACCAGTGCGCGACCAGCGTGCCGGGTGTCTACGCCATCGGTGACGTGGTACGTGGCCCGATGCTGGCCCACAAGGCCTCCGAAGAGGGCGTGATGGTTGCCGACATCATCGCCGGCCACAAGGCCGAGATGAACTACGACGCCATCCCGAGCATCATCTACACCTTCCCGGAAGTTGCTTGGGTCGGCAAGACCGAGCAGCAGGCCAAGGCCGAAGGCATTGAAGTCAAGACCGGCAGCTTCCCGTTCGCGGCAAGCGGTCGTGCCATGGCCAACAATGCCACTGAAGGTCTGGCCAAGATCATTGCCGACGCTGAGACTGATCGCGTCCTGGGTGTTCACATCATCGGCCAGCATGCCGGTGAGCTGATCGCTCAAGGCGTGACGGCCCTCGAGTTCGGCGCCAGCGCCGAAGACCTCGCGCTGATCTGCACGGCTCACCCGACACTGTCGGAAGCCGTACACGAAGCCGCGCTGGCCGTTGACGGGCATGCGATTCACATCGCAAACCGCAAGAAGCGCAAGTAAGCGTCCTTCCGAACAAGAGGCGCGTCGCCCCGGCCAGGCCGGGGCGAACGGTGGCAGCCGCATCTCGCGACTGCCGTTCGAGTCTAATGCAACCAATGGCATGACACGATGAACCTTCACGAGTATCAGGCAAAACAACTGTTTGCCGACTATGGCCTGCCGGTGTCCAAGGGCTTCGCCGTTGACACCCCGGAAGACGCTGCTGAAGCGTGCAAGAAGATTGGCGGCGACAAGTGGGTCGTCAAGGCACAGGTCCACGCAGGTGGCCGCGGCAAGGCCGGCGGCGTCAAGCTGGTCGAGAGCGCACAAGCCGCTTCCGACTTCGCTTCCCAGTGGCTGGGCAAGAACCTGGTGACCTACCAGACTGACGCGAATGGTCAGCCGGTCACCAAGATTCTCGTCGAGAACTGCACCGACATCGCCGAAGAACTGTACCTGGGTGCCGTCGTCGACCGTACCACTCGTCGCATCGTCTTCATGGCTTCCACCGAAGGCGGCGTGGAAATCGAGAAGGTTGCCGAAGAGACACCGGAAAAGATCCTGAAAGCCGAGATCGATCCGCTGGTCGGCGCTCAGCCGTACCAGGCGCGTGAACTGGCCTTCAAGCTGGGTCTGAACCCGACCCAGATCAAGCAGTTCACCAAGATCTTCCTGGGTCTGGCGAAGATGTTCGCCGACAAGGATTTCGCGCTGCTGGAAATCAACCCGCTGGTCATCACCGACGAAGGCAACCTCCACTGCCTCGACGGCAAGATCAACATCGATGCCAACGCCGTCTACCGTCACCCGGACCTGCAGGCGATGCACGATCCGTCTCAGGAAGACGAGCGTGAAGCGCATGCTGCCAAGTTCGAACTGAACTACGTTGCCCTCGACGGCAACATCGGCTGCATGGTCAACGGCGCAGGCCTGGCGATGGGCACCATGGACATCGTCAACCTGTCTGGCGGCAAGCCGGCCAACTTCCTCGACGTGGGTGGCGGTGCTACCAAGGAACGCGTTGCAGAAGCGTTCAAGATCATCCTGTCCGACGACAACGTCAAGGCTGTTCTGGTGAACATCTTCGGCGGCATCGTGCGTTGTGACATGATCGCCGAAGGCATCATCGGTGCCGTCGAGCAGGTCGGTGTCAACGTGCCGGTCGTGGTGCGTCTGGAAGGCAACAACGCTGAACTCGGCGCCAAGAAGCTGGCCGAAAGCGGTCTGAACATCATCGCTGCTACCAGCCTGACTGACGCGGCGCAGCAGGTTGTCAAAGCTGCGGAGGGCAAGTAATGAGCATTTTGATCGACAAGAACACCAAGGTGATCTGCCAGGGCTTCACTGGCGGCCAGGGTACCTTCCACTCTGAACAAGCCATCGCCTACGGCACCAAGATGGTCGGTGGCGTGACGCCGGGCAAGGGTGGTCAGACTCACCTGGGCCTGCCGGTGTTCAACACCGTCGCGGAAGCCGTTGCCGAGACTGGCGCTGAAGCGTCCGTCATCTACGTGCCGGCACCGTTCTGCAAGGATTCCATCCTTGAAGCGGCCAATGCAGGTATCAAGCTGATCGTCTGCATCACCGAAGGCGTGCCGACTCTCGACATGCTGGAAGTCAAGGTCAAGTGCGACGAGCTGGGCGCGCGTCTGATCGGTCCGAACTGCCCGGGTGTCATCACTCCGGGTGAGTGCAAGATCGGCATCATGCCGGGTCACATCCACCAGCCGGGCAAGGTCGGTATCGTGTCTCGTTCAGGCACCCTGACCTATGAAGCCGTCAAGCAGACCACTGACCACGGTTTCGGTCAGTCCAGCTGTGTCGGTATCGGTGGCGACCCGATCCCGGGTTCCAACTTCATCGACATCCTCGAGCTGTTCGAGAAGGACCCGAAGACCGAAGCCATCGTCATGATCGGCGAGATCGGCGGTTCCGCTGAAGAAGAAGCGGCTGCCTACATCAAGGCGAACGTCACCAAGCCGGTCGTCTCCTACATCGCTGGTGTGACTGCGCCTCCGGGCAAGCGCATGGGCCATGCAGGCGCCATCATCTCCGGCGGCAAGGGTACTGCCGACGAGAAGTTCGCGGCTCTGGAAGAAGCTGGCGTCAAGACTGTGCGTTCACTCGCAGAGATCGGCGATGCCATCAAGGAAGTCACTGGCTGGTAAGCCTGTGATCTCCTGACAGCGCTCGGCGGCAACGCTGATTGCATGTCACCGAAAGGGCAGACCCACCGGGTCTGCCCTTTTTTCATGTCTGTCATTCGGTGAGGGAGTCATTGTCGGGAGCGATAGCTCATGCAAATGCGCATCACATCGCCTTCGCCACCCCAGACGGCAGGTGCGTTTGGATCAAGCAATTGCTAATCTGATGAGGTTCATTGGCACCTGACCAAGCGACACGTGCAGATGCCCCACGGCGAAACACGACTCACTGATAAGGATGTTCCATGCTCAAGACCTTCCCCGCTGTCACGCGTTCCGCCCGCCTGCTGGCGCTGCTGTCTCTGCCGTTGGTTACCGGCATTCCGCTGATGGCCAGTGCAGATTCCGGCGCCGCGGCAGCGTCCGCTCCTGAAGCCTCAGCGAGCATGCAGGTGCCTGCCAAGGGCATCGAGTCCGTGACCAGTCGTGAGGATGTCGCCACCGTCCAGGCGCGTCTGGAGAAGGCGCTCGAGGCCAAGGGGCTGACGCTGTTCAGCGTCATCGAGCATGAGGCGGGTGCCGAGAAGGTGGGGATGGAACTTCCTGCCACGCATACCGTCATCTTCGGCAACCCCAAGGTCGGTACCCTGTTGATGCAGTGCAATGGTTCGGCTGCGCTGGATCTCCCGCAGAAGATGCTGATCCGTGCCGTGGAAGGGGGCAGCGTGATCGAGTGGAATGATCCGCAGTATCTGGCCAATCGTCATGATCTGGATGACTGCAAGCTGCCGCTGGACAAGATCGGTGGGCTGCTCAAGGGCCTGGCGGCCGAGGCAGCGGGGCAATGAGACGTGAAGACGCCACGTTTCAGCGCTGATCCACCCAGTCTGGACGACACTGACACGAGCACTGACATCAGACACTGACATCCGTTTCTGACATCCGTTTCTGACATCGCGCAGGACGAAAAAAGCCGGACTCCCTGAGGAGTCCGGCTTTTTCATGTGTCACCGCTCGCTTTTCTGCAAGCCGTCCTGCCGTGAGTCCTACAGGGCTTCGCCGTTGTGCTTGAGCCACTGTACCGCGCGGTCCGGGTAGTCCGTGAAGACGCCATCGACATCGGCGTCGACGAAGAACACGCGCAGCATGTCATCATAATCGCTGGCCCAGTCAGGGATGCGACCCTCATCAAGCCGGAAGGTATAGGGCATCACGATCAGGCCTGCCGCATGCGCTTCCTTGACCAGCGGCGTGACCTTGATGTCGTCCCGGGTCGAGCTGTCCTCGATCACCATCGGCTTCCACGGCCCGATGCCATCGGCATAGCCGGCAATCCGCTGCATGGCCCCATCCTGATACATCCAGTCATAGCTGTAGGGCTCGAGCTTGCCATCCGAGCCCGGCTGGAAGGTCATGTCCCAGCTGGTCTCGCCCATCAGCTGCACCAGTCGCAGGTCCATGCCCAGCTCGGGCTGCAGCGTGTCGTGGATGCGTTCGAGTCCATTGGGATCAAAGACCTGCACGATGGCATTGTCGTCATGGTCCACATAGCCGTACTGCTTGAGCGTCTCGAGGACGGCTCTGGAGATTTCCTTGCCCTCGGACTGATGGAACCAGGGGGCCTTGATCTCGACATACAGGCCGACATCACGGCCCGTGGAGTGATTCAGGCCCTGAATCATCTCGATCTCCTCGCTCAGCGTATGCAGACCGAAGTGGGACTTGCCCAGCGGGAAGCGCTCGGGGTAATCCGTGACACGCTCGCCATCCTTGACGGTGAAGCCCTCGCTGAAGGCCAGCTTGCGCAGCTCATCCAGGGTGAAGTCGATGGCATAGTAGCGGCCATCCTCACGAGCGCGGTCCGGGAAGACATCGGCGACATTGGTCACGCGATCCAGAAAGCGATCATGCAGCACCACCAGCTGATCATCCTTGCTCATCACCACGTCCTGCTCAAGGAAGTCGGCACCTTGGGCATAGGCCATCGACTTGGCGGCCAGCGTGTGCTCGGGCAGGTAGCCCGAGGCACCACGGTGAGCCACGACGACCTTGTCGGTGCCATGGCCGGGGTCGATGCTGCGCAGCGTCGCGTCATCGGCGAGGGCAGTGGAGGCCGTGGTCACAAGCAATGCGCCCATCACGCCAAGACGCGTGAGTGAGCGGTGAGTCAGGAAATGAGGGGAGCCGGACATGTGGGATCACCTTGGATGTGGTTATTGTATGGACGTTCAACATCGAATCATTACCATAACAAACACTTATCCAAATGGCGATGAGCAATGGAAATGAATGATGATGCGCTGGAGCTGTCCGGCAGAGGCGGGTCGCTGGGGGTCAGGCCGAGGGCGAGCGACGATTGAGCAGGCGGGCCAGCATGCCGCGTCCCGCCATCACGAAGAACACCGGGGCACCGGCGATCAGGTAGAAATAGAAGGTGACGGCGCGCCAGATGACGACGGCGGCAGCGGCGGTGGAGGCACCGATGACAGGCCCCAGCAGTGCCGTGGACGAGAGTTCGGCACCGCCTGCACCACCGGGCAGCAGCGTCAGTTGCCCGGCGGCGAGCGAGAGCATCTGCACGATGAAGGTCCAGCTCCAGTCGATGTCGCGCCCAAGTCCCGCGACGGCCAGATAGAGGATGGAATAGCGCAAGAGCCAATGGGCGCAGCACAGCAGAAAGATCAGGCTCAACGTCAGGCGAGGCAGGGCGAGCGTCTCGATCAGTGCATGGCGGAAATGGATCAAGGCACGCGCCAGTCTGAGGCGCGAACGATGGCGTACCTTGAGCCAGCGCAGCAGGCGGCCACTGGCCTTGATCAATCGTCGATGATGCTTGCCGAGCGCCGCCAGCAGGCCGAAGCCGATGATCAGCAGCAGCGCCGGCACGGCCAGCATCCAGCCCAGGCGTAGATCGATGGTATGCGACAGTGCGTAGAGCCCGATGCTGGCGAGCGCCGAGAGAAAGAACAGCATGTCGGTCATCTGGTCGACGGCAAACACCGCCGAGGCGTGTGCCGGGCGTACCCCCTGACGTGCCAGCAGCCCCATGAGAGTAAGCGGGCCGCCACTGCCACCCGGCGTGGCGCTGATGGCGAACTCGGTGGCCATCACCATGCCCAGTGCACGCCGCTGTCCGAGGTGGCCGCCACGCCCGGCCAGCAGCAGGCGCAGGCGTCCGGCATTCAGGTTCCAGCACATCACGATCATGCCCAGCATCAGCGCGAAGGTCTCGAGGGGGAACTGGCGCAGCTGGCTCCCCAGCCCACTGCCGCCCAGCACCAGCGGCACGGCGATGACCAGCACCAGGCCGGCTCCCAGCATCCACAGGGCGCGATTCATGGTGGATTCTCGTGTTCAGGCGATGGGTGGAAGGGCATGGTGCCCAGGGCATGCTGCGGGAACTCAGGCAGCACTGTCGGCATTCCGTCGATCGGCGGTGAGCAGCCCCTTGTGTGTCAGCCAATCGAGCTTGGTCATCGGCAGGTAGCCATCATCCAGCAACCGTGTGACAAGTCGTGCCCAGTAGTCTCGCGAGCCCGTGTGGCGCATGTCGACCGGATGCAGTCCGAGGCGCAGGACATCGGCGTCACGCTCACGCGCCATCTTGCGTTCCGTGACCCAGCGGGACATGGCGCGCCGCGGCGCGGAGCGCGCGCTCCACACCAGTCCCGGAGCATCGATGGGGGTGAAGTCCGGCAGGCGATAGAGGTGCTGAGGGTCGCTGGTGTATTGGAAGTCCAATGCCTGCAGGGCGCGCCGTGTGCCGTCACTCATCAACCAGGCCGGTGCCACGAAGCCCGACAGCGGCCAGCCGAGCCGCTTGAACAGGGCAGCGCCTTCCTGAAGACGCCGTCTGGCTTCGCTCTCATCGAGGGGGTAGAACTCGCCTTCCCAGGTCAGTACGCGGCGCATCACGTAGTCACGTGGCGTGCGGGGCGGCGGCGCATCATCGCAATGATGAAAACCATGCAGCGCCAGCTCATCGCCCTGCTGTCTGCGGGCCTCCAGCAGGGCAATGAACTCGGGAGCACTCTCGAGAGGGTTGCGATGGTGGAAGTCCGGCACCACCAGCCAGGTGATCGGGCAGGGATGGCCAAGTCGCTCCTGACACAGCTCATCCATCTGATTGACGAAGTCGCGATAGTCCTGCCAGGTCTCGGGAGCGATGTCGTGGAGGACCAGCAGGAAATGCTTTCTGGCGGCTGGAGACTCACCCATGTGTCACCTCTTCCAGTATCGGTTGCAGCTGAGTGCCGGTGACGGCGCGATAGTGATCGAGCAGTCCATCCACCACGCGGTCCCAGTCATGGTGCTTCTCCACATGACGACGCGCCTGGCGACCCAGGGCCGCCGGGTCATTGGCGAAGATGTCCTGAACGGCACGCGCCATGGCATGCGGTGCATGAGGATCACACAGTTGGCCACAGCCCAGCGGAACATTTTCCGCCAGCGCACCGGCGCGAGCGGCCACCACTGGCGTGCCGCAGGCCATGGCTTCCAGCACGACCAGACCGAAGGTCTCCTGTGTGCCGGCATGCAACAGCACATCGACGGAGGCGACCAGTCGTGCCACCTCCGCGCTGCTGCAGAAATGGCCGGTAACACTGACATTGTCCGGCAGGTGGCGAGGCATCCCGGAGCCGATCAACAGCAGATGGTAATTCGGGCCAAGCAGACGGGCGACTTCCAGCAGCTCGTCGAGATTCTTCTCGCGTGAACCGCGGCCGGCGAAGGCCAGCAGTCGCACGTGATCCGCCAGGCCAAGTTCACGTCGCAGGTCCTGATCCCGGCAATCGGGGTGGAATGTGTTCAGATCGACGCCCAGTGGCTGGATGTGGACATTGCGTACCCCGAGTCGATCCAGTCGCCTCGCCATCACGTCACTGGGTGCCAGCACGCGATCGAAATGGCGATAGAGGCGCTGCACATAGCGATCGACATTGGCCCCCGACCACTCGCCGAGACGGTTGGTGATCAGACGTGGCAGATCCGAGTGATAGAAGCCGATCACCGGGACATCCAGCTTGCGGCCTGCATCCAATGCCGCCCAGGCGGTGACGTAGGGGTCACCTGCCTCGATCACGTCCGGCTGCAGTGCCAGCAGGGTGCTGACCCAGCCTCCACGCCTCAGCGGGAAGCGGTAGCCATTGCCGAAGGGTATCGGGGGTGCCGGGACGTGATAGAGGTCATCGCTGACACTGGAGGACTCTCCGGGAACCAGCAGGCTGTGACGAATGCCTGGTCGGCTTCGTAGGCGTCGTCGCTTGGCTTCCAGATAGGTTCTCACGCCGCCGCTGGACGGCGCATGAAACATCGTCATGTCTGCAACGTGGAGCATCTATTAGATTCCGTTGTGTTTTCTGGCAGACAGCGCCGAAAGGTCAATTCTTGTGCCCAGTCTGAGTCTGCTATTGATCTGGGGGGGAGAGGGGTGGGCTTCAAGTAGGCTTTTGGGAACGCGGAAGTCATGTTGCGCAACTGGCTCTGCTTTCCGGTCGCTGGCTACCCCCTGCACTCAAGAGTGACACGCCAACCCTACGCCACGGATGGCGTGACCCATGTGACAGCGGCCGGAGGATTTTGTGCGATGCCAGCCGAGGAGGCGTCATGCTGGCACTCCAGCAGCGAATGCGTTCGCGGGCACAACACGGTTGCGGCGTTGGTGAGCCGCGGTGCAGACAGAACGTGATGCGGGGGGAGTGATTCAGGGGAGTGATGCGGGTAGGGGACTCAGGGGACTGATGCGGGAAGGACGTGATACTGGAAGAAAGTGATCAAGGGAGAGAGTGAAAAAGGGAGAGAGTGAAAAAGGGAGAAGCGACGGGACACCTGGCCATGTCACGGCAAAAAAATCCCACCCGGGCAGCCGGATGGGAAAGTTGCGTGCACTACAGGAATTCAGGGGATACGCGGATGGATTCCCGAGGCCTTCTCAGACGCGGACTACGCCTGGGAGTGCCTCAGGACTCATGAGAACGATTGAGCGGACAGGAAGGACATCGTCTGGCCCAGCTCTTGGGAGAAGGCGGCTTCGGGCTCGGCGGGACGTTGACTGGCGAGCAACACGAGGCTCAGCAGCATGCCGGCTGCGAGCAGCAGGCGATTGCGTGTCCGGCGGCGGTCCCGCTCCAGCAGCATGGCCACATGCTCCATCGCCTCCTGCTGGATCTCACGCTGTCGCTGTGGCGTGACCGCGTCACGCGAGTGGCCATCTGACGGCTGATCGGTAACACGTGCCAGGACCATGGCCGGCTGGCGCACGATGGCGGCGTGTTCTGCAGCATGACGCTGTGAGGCAGCAGGCGAGCGATGGAATTTCATGGGAGGTCCTCTCACGGCAAGTGGCAGCATGGACAGATGGCAATGACTGACTCGGTACTTGACTCAATCAACGTTGGCGCGAGGAGTGTGGATGCCTCGTGTCTCGATGAAATGAGTGTAACGTGATTTTCTGTTTCATAAAATTACAATTTATCACGATTCGATCACGCTATGAATACGTTACGTTGCAGCAACGAAAACGCCCCGGGCGCAGAGCGCTCCGGGGCGTGGGGTACCGCCATCCTGTCAGACGGCGGTGAGCAGGTCGCGGCTTATTCGGCCGGACGACCCACCAGTGAACGACGTTCTTCACGGGCTTCGGTCAAGGAGACCTTGATGATGTCGCCCAGTGAGTAACGCAGCTCGTCTTCGATGCGCACACGGCCTTCCTTGTCATCGATCGCGACCTTCTTGCGATCAGTGTGGATCAGCGGTGCTGGAATGAAGACGCTGGCGCCATTCTCTTCCAGGCGCACACGCATGCCACCGCGACGGATGTCGATGATCTCGCCAGTGAAGACCTGCTGCTCTTCGGCGGCCTTGGTCAGGTAACGCACGTAGAGCCAGTCCTTGACGTCGCGCTCAGCCATGCGGTTGAGACGACGACGTTCACTGAGGTGTTCGGTCAGCTGCTCGGTGGCTTCGGCCGGAGCATCCTGACCCAGAATCACGCGCTTGATCAGGCGATGGTTGACCATGTCGCCGTACTTGCGGATCGGGGAAGTCCAGGTGGCATAGGCCTCGAGACCCAGACCGAAATGCGGGCCCGGCTGGGCAGACATCACGGTGTAGCCCTGGAAGCGACGCATGCGCACGTCCAGCCAGGTATCCTCGCGGCTGTCCAGCTCCTGGCGCAGCAGGCGATAGCCTTCCAGGCTGCCCAGCTGTTCCGGCGTCGCGGTGATCTCCTGGGTGGCCAGGAATTCGATGGTGTCGTCGTACTTCTCCGGTGCAAAGCCCTGGTGCACGTTGAAGATGCCGTGACCGATGTGCTTGGAGAGCAGACGGGCGCAGCTCAGGTTCGCGGTGATCATGGATTCTTCGATCATGCGATTGCTGATGCGGCGATGGTCGGCACGCACGTTGAGCACGTTGCCTTCCTCATCCAGCTCGAATTCGAAGTCCGGACGCTCGCGGAAGATCTGGGAGTTGCGTGCACGCCAGGCGATACGCGCCTGAGTGAAGGCTTCCAGCTGACGCAGGCCTTCGGCCAGCTCCTCGGTTTCCGGCTTCCAGCTGCCTTCCTGGCCTTCGATCCAGTCAGAGACGTTGTCGTAGGTCAGGCGGTGATGCGAGCGCATGGTGGCCGCGAAGAACTTCGGCTCACCGATCACGCCGTCGGTGTCGATGTCGACGATGCACATCAGCGTCGGACGGTCTTCACCTTCCTTCAGCGAGCACAGGTCATCGGCCAGGATTTCCGGCAGCATGGTGACGTTCTGGCTCGGCAGGTAGACGGTGAAGGAGCGCGTGCGCGCCTCTTCGTCCACGCGGCTGCCTTCCGGCACATAGGCGGTCGGGTCAGCGATGGCGATGCTCAGGGTCCAGCCGCCTTCCGGGCGCTCGACGATGTGCAGGGCGTCATCCATGTCACGGGTCTTCTCACCATCGATGGTGAAGAAGGGTACGTGAGTCATGTCTTCGCGGGTCAGACCTTCCTCCAGCAGCGGCCAGTCGTTGCCGCCCTCCGGAGAGGCCTGTTCCAGCGCGTGACGCGCCAGGGTGACACGCCACGGCACGCGCGGGTTGTCCACCTCGGCGATGACTTCCTCGATCTGGGCGAAGAAGCTGCGGTCATCCTTGCGCATCGGGTGACGCAGCAGACGAGCCACGACCCAGTCGCCATCATTGAGGCTTTCCTCATTGATGCCGCGCTTCACGCGCGCTTTCATGCGCGTGTTGATGGACGGGTGATCCGGCATCACGTTGAGGCGACCGTCACGCTTGCCGACACGAGCGACGAAGCGGTCGACACCCGTCTCGATCAGCACTTCCGGCTGTACGGATTTCTTCTCGCCTTCGACCTTGACGGTCGCTTCGACGGTATCACCGTGCAGCACCTGCTTCATGGCGGGCGGCGGCACGAAATACGACTCGCCATCCTCGCACTCGAGGAAGCCGAAGCCCTTGTCGGTGCCTTTGATCACCCCCGTGACACGGGGAATTTCCTGGCGGATTTGATCTTTCAGCTGCGCCAGCAGCGAATTGTTCTGCAGCATTTCGGAAGTTCTGTTGGCGGGGTCAGTGGCTCACTATACGGACATGACGCATGGGGGGAAAGCGGCCAGAGACTCCGACGCCCGCACGGGCTGCGTGCGGGCGTCGGCAGCTGGCCGAACGAGTGGCGATGACGCCGCCGGTGGCGGTGCGTCGCTTGCGCCAGATGCGGCTTCAGACCGTGGCAGCAGCGTCCTGCAGCAGGCTGGAGACCGATTGATCACCATCGAACAGCGTGAAGACCGGTGCCTTGCGATGGCGACCTCCGATCTCACGCGCCTGCATCACGCCCAGCAGGAATTCCGCCACGTTGGCGCGTGAGACCTGCATCTCGTCGGACTTCTCCGCGTCCTGGGTCAGCTTGCCGTTGCCGGCTTCCTCGGTGAGGCGGCCCGGCTTGACGATGACGTGGCGCAGTCCGCTCTCGGCCAGGCAGAGATCCGCCGCCTTCTTGGCCGCGAAGTAGGGGCGCATGGCCGCCGGGCCTGCCAGCGGGGTCTCGGAGCGGATCGAGCTGACCTGGATCACCCGCGAGAGGCCGAATTCCGCGGCCAGTTCCGCAGTGCGCATGGCACCGTGCAGGTCGATGGTCAATGTCTTGTCAGGGCCGGTATGCGGGCCGGACCCCGCGACGAACACTGCCTGGTCACAGCCATAGAACGCCTGGCGCATCTCGCCTTCCAGGTCTCCGATGACGGTCGGAATGCCGCGTTCATGGAACCAGCCCTGCTGGTCCGTCGAGCGGATCATGGCGACGATGGGTTCGCCGGCGGCCTGGGCCTTCTCGCAGAGTTGACGACCGATCTTGCCATTGGCACCGATGATGAGCGTCTTGCGCATGTTGGCGACTCCTTGTTCGGGGGAACGAATGCAGCAGGCCGAGCCATCATCTCGAGAGAGCGATCCCCAAGCGATGACTCGGCGGGATACCGTCTTTCCTGCGGTCGGCCGGAGTGAACTTCAAGTGGTCCTGCCGTCGGGAGCCTGACAGGAGGTCAGGCCATGAGAGATGTGATGGGGGGAGTGGACAGAGCCGATCACACGCACGCGAGGCCGGCACTCGCAAGCCGCGCATGACTGATGTGAGCGCCGACACACCTACATGAGTCTTAGCTTATAAATACTGCGGTATTAAAGGCGCATGCCGGGGCTATGCCGTGACGTGCAGCCTGCTAGGATGGCGCTACAACACCCGAGAGCCCACGGCTCTCGGTCTCCACGACAGCATGAAAGACAAGGACGTCCGATGAGCGCCACGATGAATTCCGATGCCGCGCCCTCCCAGACACAAGGCAACGCCATTCGCGTCGGCCTGATCGGTTATGGCATGGCGGTACGTACCTTCCATGCGCCACTGATCGAGGCGACGCAAGGCCTGGCGCTGGTCGCGCTCTCGACCTCGCGTCCCGAGGTGGTCAAGGCCGAACGTCCCGAGCTCGAGGTGGAAGCCACTCCCGAGGCACTGCTGGCGCGTCAGGACATCGATCTCGTCATCATCGCCACGCCCAACGAGACCCACTACCCCCTGGCGAGTGCGGCGCTGGCGGCCGGCAAGCATGTGGTGGTCGACAAGCCCTTCACCGTCACGCTGGCCGAGGGTGAGGCGCTGGCCCGAGAGGCGGAGCAGGCAGAGCGGGTGCTGGCGGTGTTCCACAATCGTCGCTTCGATGCCGATTTTCTGACGCTGGTCGAGCTGATCGAGGGCGGTACCCTGGGGCGCATCGCCCACATGGAGTCCCATTTCGACCGCTTCCGCCCCAGCGTGCCGGACCGCTGGCGTGAGCAGGCCCTGCCCGGCAGCGGCCTGTGGTACGACCTCGGGCCACACCTGCTGGATCAGGCGCTGTGCCTGTTCGGCGAGCCTGCCAGCATCCAGCTGACACGTCGCACCCAGCGCGAGGGAGCCGTCACCGATGATTTCTTCCATGCCGTATTGAGCTATGCCTCACATGCCATCTATCCCTCGCTGGTGGTCGAGCTGCACGCCAGTGCCTTGGCGGCCGCACCGACGGCACGTTTCGCCGTCCACGGCACGCGCGGCAGTTACGTGACGTTCGGTCTCGATCCTCAGGAGGCATGTCTCAAGGCCGGCAGCTTCCCGGCCCGTGACGAGGCCGAGCGGCTTGCGCAGCAATGGGGGCGCGACCCGCGCCCGGGCATGCTCACGGTGCTGGAGACGGCAAGGGAGGCCGGCGATGGGGAGCAGGTGCTGGTCGCCGGTATCCACCAGGGCCGCGATGGCGACTACCCCGCCTGGTATGCGCGGCTGCGCGACTGCATCCGTTCCGGAAGTGCCAACCCGACGCCCGCCGACGAGGCACTGCGCGTGATGAAATGGCTGGAAGCGGGGATCGCCAGCGAAGGCTGAGGCTGTTGGCGGTGAGATGACTCACGAAAACGCGCGCCCCGATGGCTCGGGGCGCGCGTTCTGCTTTCAAGAGAGTGACAAGGATCAGGCCGCGATGCGCTCAGGCGTTGGCGTCGTCCTCGCCCTTGTCGGCCTTGCGCATGCGCGAGAACAGCTCCGCGCGCAGCTCGCCGATGCGCGGTACCTCCTCGGCATGGAAGGGGATGGGGCGCAGCAGGCGCATGGCACGCAGGCCCAGGCGTGCGTTCATCAGGCCACTGCCCAGCCCCTGTCCGGCCTTGGTGGAGAGGCGGCCGGCCAGATTCATCGACAGCAGATCCATGCTGGCCTCGGCGGCCAGTTCACTGGCGCCGGCGAAGGCCATCGACGCCAGCACCTCCTTGAACAGGCGCATACGGCTGGCGTAGCCCAGCTCCAGTCCGTAGAGGCGCGACAGGCGCTCCATCATGCGCAGTCCGCGCCAGGCCACCAGGCTCATGTCGACCCAGGTCAATGGCGAGACCGCCACCATCACCGCCGTCTCGCCGCTCATGCGCGAGATCAGACGCCGCGCCTCACGGTCCCGCGGCCCCAGCACATGGAAGGCGAACAGCTCGCGGCGCTCCGACGGGGAGTGATGCGCTTCGCAGGCAGCGCGCCAGGCGCGCACGCCGGCATCATCCTCGCCCAGCTTCATCTGACGGCGCAGCTGCTCAAGCAGGTCTTCCTGCTGGCTGTCGGCCTTGCCGCCTGCCTTGTTCGAGCCCTCGTCAGGCGTGGACGGCGCATCACCGCGCTGGCCAAAGCTTTTCTGGCCAAAGCCTCCTTGACCAAAGCGCTCCTGGCCAAAATCACCCTGCTGATGTTCTTCCAGCTCGGCACGCAGCGCGACATGCTTGCGCAGATGACGCAGTCGGAAGAGCTCCTTGCCCAGCGCGCGGGCGCCGAGCCCGATGGCACCAAGCCCCAGCAGGCCCCAGGCCCCGGCGATCAGGTCACCGCCCATGGCCGCCTGATACAGCGCATGGCCGGCCTCGACACCACCGAGTGTCAGGGTGCCGAGCAGCAGCCATTTGAGGCCACGATGGCGTGGCCTGGCGCTCAGCGTTGCATCGAGTCCCGGTGTGGCGGGTGCCGGTTCGGCCGTGGCCAGTGGCTGGCTTTCCATCTCCGGCGAGAAGTGGCGCGCGCCGCGCAGAGCCTCTGCCGCGCTCTCGGTGGGGCGCTCGGCGTAAGCCGTCGAGGTGGCATCGGCCCGCGCCGAGCCGGCAGGATCGGGACTCGTGAAGCGTTTGCCCGGGCGCGGGTGGCGGGATTCGGTGGTCATTTCAGGTGGTCTCCCAGCAGCCAGTCGAGCACGGCGTCCATGCGAATGTGAGGTGGTGCCTTGCCGTCGACCTGCGGCGGCGCGAAGTGGGGGAAGTCGAAGCGGCTTTCGGCCCAGAAATTCGGGTCGGGCAACCGTGAGGGCACCTCGCCCGGGAACAGCAGCACGGACTCGCGGCCAGCGCCTTGCGTGCCTGAGTCGCTCGACCCTTCGTGCTCACCGAGCAGGTGTCCCGCCAGCGCCGGATGACGCTGACCATTCTCGACCACCTCGCGCGCCTCGCTGGCGCGGATGGCGGCGATGGTGAAGGCCTTGAGCGGCACGTCGCGATAGCGCAGGCGTTTGAGCGGGCCCGCCAGTAGCTGCTCGAGCAGGTCGCGCATCGCACCATGCTGCTCGGGGGTGACGTGGTCGGCCTTGGTGGCGGCGATGGCCAGGCGGTCGATGCGACGGTCCATCAGGCGCGCCAGCAGGTGACGGCGGCCATAGGCGAAGCTGTCGAACAGCTTGTCCAGCGCGCGGCTCAGGTCGCGGAAGGGTGCCGGGCCGGCATTCAGCGCACCCAGCACGTCGATCAGCACGATCTGGCGGTCAAAGCGCCGGAAGTGGTCGTGATAGAAGGGACGTACCACGCGGCGGCGGTAGTGATCGAAGCGCCGCGCCAGGGTGCGGTACAGGCTGGTTTCCGGCAAGGCGGCCAAGGCGTCGGCTGTCCAGTCGCCGAGCCCCGGCAGCGGGAAGAACTGCAGCACCGGCGCTTCATCCAGCTCGCCGGGCAGCAGGAAGCGGCCCGGTGTCAGGTCGACGAAGCCCCCCTTGCGGCGTGCGGCGTGCAGATAGTCGGTATACAGGCTCGCGATCTCGGCGAGGCGGTCTTCATCCACTTCGCTGTCCGGCGTCAGGCCCGCGATGGCGCCCATCCAGTCATGCGCCCAGTCGCCGCGCCCATCGGCCAGCTGCGTCTCGCATTCGCTGCTCCAAGCGGTGAAGTCCTGCTCCAGCATCGGCAGGTCCAGCAGCCATTCGCCGGGATAGTCGATCAGGTCCAGTGTCAGGGTGGCGCGCTGGCTGTCGAGCATGCGCGCGGCGCGTGAGGTGGGGCGAAAGCCGATCTTGAGACGCAGCTCGCTGATGCTGCGGGTCGGCGTCGGCCATTCGGGGCCATGGGGCGAATGCTGGCCGGACAGCGAGCGCAAGCCGGCTTCCAGCGGAAAGCGCGGGATGGAAAGATCCGGCTGACTGACACGCTCTGCCCCGAGCAGACGGCCATCGCGGGCGGCAGGCAACAGCTCCAGACGCGCGCCGAGTCCTGCGTGGCGCAGCTGCTCGATCAGCGAGACGAGAAAGGCCGTCTTGCCGGCACCGGACAGACCGGTGACGGCAAGACGCAGCTGACGATCGAGGCCGCGCTCCAGCAGGTCATGGGCTTCGCGGCCCACCTCGCGGGCAAGCTGGCGGGCGTTGCGGGTCATGGTGTTGAACATCAGGCATTCCCTGTCAGTGGGGGCGAGGCGGCGACACGACGTGACGGCAGATCGGCAGGTGATGGTGAACGCGAATCCGGCAATGGCCAATGGCCGACGTCGTGCGCCGTGATGCTCGCCGTCAGTGCTGTATCTGCGGGCGATCGGTACGCAAGGCAAGCTGTCGCCATGCCAGCAGTGCCACGGGCAGCAGGCAGGCGGGGATCAACAGCAGGTTGAGCAACGCCCAGCCCAGCGTGCTGACCAGTGGTCCGGCCAGCAGTGCCGTCACTGCCCCGGTGGTGAAGACGAGGAACTCGTTGGCGGCCTGGGTGCGGGCCTTCTCGTTGGGGCGATGACAGCGGGTCAGCAGCGTGGTGGCGGGCAGGAAGGTGAAGTTCCAGCCGATGCCGAGCAGGATGAGGCCGAGGAAGAAGCCCTGAGTGCCGGTCAGATAGCCGGCGGCCAGCAGCTGCGCGGTGCCAAGGCTTGCCAGCAGGAAGGCGCAGCCGGTGATGATCATGGTGCCGGTACCGAAACGTGCGGTCAGGCGTCCGGTGAAGAAGGAGGGCAGGAACATCGCCACCACGTGCCATTGGATGGTGGTGGCGACGTGATCGAAGTCGTGTCCGGCATGGGCCATGGCCAGTGGCGTGGCCGTCATCGCCAGGTTCATCACCCCATAGCCGACCATCGCGCTGAGCACGGCCAGCAGGAAGGTCGGTTGGCGCAGGATCACGCCCAACGGGCGCGCGGGTTCGGGTTCATCATCGCCGTCCGACTGGGCGCTGCCTTCGCTGGGCAGCCGAATGAAGGCCAACAGCAGCAACGCCACCAGATACAGCGCCCCCAGCCCGAGAAAGCTGCCCAGGAAGGGCGTGTCGGCCAGTGCATGACTGGTGCGGGCAAGCCAGGGGCCGAAGAAGGCTGCCAGCACGCCACCACCCATCACCAGCCCGATGGCGCGCTCCCGCTGCTCCGGGGGCGCGGCTTCCATGGCGGCGAAGCGATACAGCTGGCCGAAGCCGATCCCGATGCCCACCAGCCAGGTGGAGAACAGGAACAGCCCGAAATGCTGCAGATGCAGCGCCAGCACGGCCAGCCCCGCGCCTGCCAGCCCGCACAGATTGCCGAGCACGAAGCCGCGGCGTCGTCCGAGGCGTGCGGTGATCAGCGAGGCAGGGATGGTGGCGCACATCAGGCCCAGCCATTGGGTCGCGACCGGCGCGGTCGACCAGCTGCTCGAGGCAAGCTGGGCACCGATCAGCGGCGAGACCGCGATCAACAGGATGTTGCCGCTGACCTGCAAGGCCTGGCACAGCGACAACAGCGTGACGGCCAGCGGCAGGCGGGCCCGACCGGCAGTGGAGGATGAGGATGACATGATGACGCAGCTCCGACGGATTGCGGCGCCTGGTGCGCCTGTCCTGATTATGCCTGTGCTCCGCTCAGGCGTTCCAATTCTCCGTCAGGCGTCGAGGAGTCCGGGGCGGGGCGCGTGATGACTTGCATGCCTACTCTCCCGCCCATTCCCGCAGGCTACCCTTGCGCACCCGACGGACAGCGTGTGACAGCTCGCCCTGCTCGGCAAGTCGCTGGATGACCGCAGGCAGCGCGGCGCGGACCTCATCGGCTGACATGCCGGGGGAGAGCTCAGGGGCATAGAGCATCTTGAGCAGCACGTAATCCAGCGGGCTCAGCCAATGATCCACCGTGACGTCGCTGAAGATGGAGGGAAACACCGCGTCCGAATCATTGGGCAGCCCCATCAGCTGGGCGCTCTCCTCGATGATGCAATCCACCAGACGTCCCTTCTGGCGGGCGTAGTCGACCGGAATCAGGATCAGCCCACTGGCGATGGCCTGGTCGGCCCCGGTCTTGAACAGTGTCAGGCATACGCCTTCCCGCAGTGCCTTGCGCATGCCCGGGGTGGCGGCCTGCTGCTTGCCGACGTAGGCGGCGGCCTCGCGAGTCACGTGGTCCCGGGTGATGAAGGCGATGCGCAGGTTGGCCTCTCTGGCGGAGGACACGAAACTCAGCGGCTGGCCGGTGATGGCGGAGAGATGACGAAACTGGACCTGGCTCAATTGGCGTTGCAGGCGGGCGTCACCCAGCTGCGAATCGAGCCAGACCGTGATCGGCACCTGCCAGCGGGTGAGCAAGGCAGGGTGGCCGGGCTGATACTCCCGCTTGAGCGCCACGTCCACGAAGCTATCCGTCAGTACATCGGCGCGCTGCCAGCGCTCGGCGGCCTGGCTGACAGGCACCGATATCAGTGAGACGAGCAGGGAGATCGACAGTGACAGCACCTTGAGGCGCGGACGACGGCTACGCAGGCGACAGCGGGACATGGGAGACCTCGGTGATGAGCGACTCGTCCAGCATGCCTGAAAGCGGTGCAGCAAATGCACAAATGCACGAATGCCCCGGCTGTCCGGGGAGACAGGGCGGGGCATTCGTGTCATGGCGGATGTGCTGCTCGCGGGGCGAGTCAGCAAACGGCGCGGGTCAGATGAAGGCCAGATAGATGGCGATCACCAGCACGACCAGCAGCAGCGCACAGACCTTGGCACCTTTCCAGGGGGTCATGTCGATGGCGCCGACATCCTGCTGGATCCACGGCTCATCACGCGGCGCCAGCTTGCCGATGATCAGCATCATCGCGATCAGCAGCACGAACACCAGACCGACGAAGTGGAACTCGTGGATCACGTCCAGCACGCCGGAGAAGGCCGGCACGAAGTAGACCACCCCGATCACGCTGCAACCGATCAGCAGTGCCAGGTTGGCGGCGATGGTCGGCACGCGACGCGTCAGCAGCCCCATCAGCACCACGGCGAAGATCGGGATGAAGTAGATGGCATTCATCTTCTGCAGGTAACCGAACAGGCTCTCCTGACCGGCCAGCAGCGGCGCGAGGGTCATGGAAGCGATCGCCAGCACCCAGCCGAAGCCCTTGGAGACCTTGACCACTTCCTCGTCGCTGGCATCACGGCGCAGGTGCGCCTTGTAGATGCCGGTGGAGAACAGCGTGGTGGTGGCGTTCAGCGCCGAGTTGAAGGATGACAGGATCGCCCCGACCATCGCGGCGGCGAAGAAGCCGGTCAGCGGTGCGGGCAGCACGTCGAACACCAGCTGGCCGTAGGCGCTGTCGGCCTTGACGCCGGAAGAGGCGTAGAGGTGATAGGCGATGATGCCGGGAATCACCAGATACAGCGGGCCCAGCAGCTTGAGCGCGCCGGTCAGCAGCACGCCTTTCTGGCCCTCGGCGAGGGTCTTGGCGGCGAAGGTGCGCTGGATGATCTGCTGATTGGTACACCAGTAGAAGAAGTTGATGATCATCACGCCGGTGAACAGGGTCGAGAAGGGCACCGACTGGTCTTCACTGCCCATGGAATTGAATTTCTCGGGATTGGCGGCGGTCAGCGTGTCCCAGCCAGCCATCACGCCCTGGCCGTCGCTCACGGCATCGAGACCGAACCAGACGATCAGCATGCCGCCGATCAACAGTCCCACGCCGTTCAGGGTGTCGGAGATGGCGATGGAGCGCATGCCACCGAACAGCGCATAGATGGCGCCGATGATGCCGACCACCCAGATGGTCATCCACAGCAGTGCATTGGGTGAGCTGATGCCGGTAAGAGAGGGCAGATCCAGCATGCCCTGCAGGCCGATGGCACCGGAGTACAGGATGATCGGCAGCAGGATCACCGCATAGGCGAACAGGAAGATGAGGTTGGTGATCAGCTCGGTGCTGCGCCCGTAACGCAGCGCCAGCAGTTCCGGCAGGGTGGTGATGCCGCTCTTGAGGAAGCGTGGCAGGAAGAACAGCGCCATCACCACCATCGCCAGCACCGCCATGACCTCCCAGGCCATCACCGACAGACCATCGGTGAAGGCGGCGCCATTCAGACCGACCATCTGTTCGGTGGACAGGTTGGTCATCAGCAGCGAGCCCGCGATCAGCGGGAAGGTCAGACTGCGTCCGGCGAGAAAATAGCCGGTGGAATGCGAGGTGTCATCGCGATGTGTCCACCACCAGGTCAAGGCGGCGACCAGGCCGGTAAAGAACACGAAAGAAACAAGGGTAAGGGCGTGCATGGGAGGAGGGTTCCTTGATGCTGGCTGGCGCGACGTCTGGCTCACGGGCACTCGGTCCGCGCGGCGATTCGGCGATCAGTCCAGCAGTATCGATGCAATGCACACAGCGAGCTGTGTCATCGTCCGTGACGAGACTCACCGGTAACATTCGCGGCAAGTCTGGCGACAGTGTAGGTATCTCCCGAGTTCCTGCTATCCGCCATTTGTAGAACATACGTTGGTTTCGGGGCTTGGCTCGCCCCTGTCGGCGTGATGGCGGGCAGGGGAAACGTGTGTCAGGCCCGCCTTGTAAGGCCGCCTTGTGAGCCCCGCCTTGTAAGACCCGTGACGCGAGACCCGCCGCGCCGCGCAACGCAAGCGCCCCGTCTCGGCGAGGAGAACGGGGCGCAGGCGGCCAGGGGGACACCGTCAGGTCATGCAGTGCTCAGCCGGCGAAGGCCAGATAGATGATCATCACCAGTATGAGAAGAATGATGCTGGCGATGCGCGTGCCGGCCCAGGGCGTCATGTCGATGGCACCGACGTCCTGCTGGATCCAGGGTTCGGCGCGCGGTGACAGCTTGCCGATCACCAGCATCATGACGATCAACACCACCAGCACGATGGCGATGAAGTGGAAGTTGTGCACCCGATCGACCAGCTCGGAGAGTGCCGGTACGAAGTAGAACAGGCCGATGATCGCGCAGCCCAGTACCAGCGCCAGGTTGGCGGCAATGGCAGGCACGCGCTTGGAGATCAGTCCTACCACGATCACCGACAGCAGCGGGATGTAGTAGATGGAGTTCACCTTCTGCACGTAGACGAACAGGCTTTCCTGGGTCGCCAGCAGCGGCGCGATGGCCATCGCGGCGGCGGCCATGATCCAACCGGCCCACTTGGACGCCTTGACCACCTCTTCATCGCTGGCTTGCGGCTTGAGGCGTGCCTTGTAGACATCGAGGCTGAACAGGGTGGCGGTGGAGTTGAGCGCCGAGTTGAAGGACGACAGGATCGCGCCGACCATCGCCGCGGCGAAGAAGCCGGTCAGCGGTGCGGGCAGCACATCGAAAACCAGCCGGCCATAGGCGGCGTCGGCCTTGATGCCATCACCGGCGTAGAGCTGGAAGGCGATGATGCCCGGCAGCACCAGATACAGCGGGCCCAGCAGCTTGAGAGCACCGGTCAGCAGCACGCCCTTCTGGCCCTCGGCCAATGTCTTGGCGGCGAAGGTACGCTGGATGATCTGCTGGTTGGTGCACCAGTAGAACATGTTGAGCAGCAGCACCCCGGTGAACAGGGTCGAGACCGGTACTGACTGGTCATCCCCGCCCAGCGAATTGAGCTTCTCCGGGTGGGTCTCCTTGAGCGTCTCCCAGCCGGCGAGAATGCCATTGCCGTCACCGACACGGTCCAGCCCGTAGTAGACGATGATCATGCCGCCGATCAGCAGACCGATGCCGTTCAGGGTGTCGGAGATGGCGATGGAGCGCAGGCCACCGAAGAGGGCATAGATGGCGCCGGCGATACCGACGGCGATCACGGTGCCGGTCAGCAGTACCATCTGCGAGTCGATGCCGGTCAGGGCACGCAGGTCGAGCACGCCCATCAGGCCGAGGGCGCCGGAGTAGAGAATGCTGGGCAGCAGGATGATGGCGTAGGCCAGCATGAAGATCAGGTTGGCCAGCAGCTGGGTGGTACGATCGAAGCGCAGCGCCAGCAATTCCGGCAGGGTGGTGATACCGCTCTTGAGGAAGCGTGGCAGGAAGAACATGGCCATCGCGACCAGCGAGACCACGGCCACCACTTCCCAGGCCATCACGGAGAGGCCGTCGGTGAAGGCGGCGCCGTTGAGGCCCACCATCTGCTCGGTGGAAAGATTGGTCATCAGCAGGGAGCCTGCGATGATCGGGAAGGTCAGACTGCGCCCGGCAAGAAAGTAGCCGGTGGAATGTTGATGGTCGTCACGACGGGTCAGCCACCAGGTGATCACGGCGACCAGCCCCGTGAAGAACACGAAGGAGCTCAGGGTGAGGGCGTTCATGGCATTATCCTTGTTGAACAACAGGGCTCGGAGGCCTGCCTGCTCAGCTGCCCATCGTCTGCAGAACATGCCTCACCGTTGGCGCTCGGTACCACGAGACACGCTGTCAGCGACCGACATCTAGCGTGCCGATCAGTGTCAAAGAAATGCCTGACCCTCACCATTGATAATTTGTCTGACATTTTTCTGCAATTGTCTGATTCGTGCAGACATAGCAGCGTGGCCGGATGTCCTCTTCCGGCGCAGCGGTCTTCTCGAGTGGCTCTGGGGAAGGCGGCACCCGACAGGCGGCCCAGACAGACGAATGCCCCGTGCACTCGAGAATCCGCCCTCGGGATCCTGTCGTGCACGGGGCATTCGGGGTAGGGCGTGAACCGCGTGTGTCGCGGGAAGATCAGCCCATTCGCGACTCAGGCGTCAGCACCTTCTGATAGAGCGAGGCGCCGTGGATATCCTTGAGCGTGACGGTCAGTGCTTCGCTCTCGGGATCGAGATCCACCTGACCGAAGAACTGGAACCCTTCGCTGGGCGACATGTTGGCACGGCCTTCTGGCGGTGCCTTCACGAATTCCAGCCTTGGCCCGAAGGTATTGTCCAGCTCGCCAAGGCCGTAGGTGCCGGCATGGATCGGCCCGCTGACGAATTCCCAGAACGGCGTGAACTCCTTGAAGACGGCGCGCTCGGGCGAGTAGTGGTGCGCGGCGGTGTAATGGACATCCGCCGTCAGCCACACCAGGTTCTGGATGTCGTGATCGCGCACGAACTTCAGCAGCTCCGCGACTTCCTGTTCGCGTCCCAGCGCCTCACCATCGCCATTGGCACCGTTCTCGAAATTGTCGCCGTCACGCACCAGCAGGCCGATGGGCATGTCGGAGGCGATGATCTTCCAGGTGGCGGTGCTGGCCTTGAGCGACTGCTTGAGCCATGCCAGCTGATTGCGCCCCAGGAAGTCGGTCTCGGGGCCACGCCCGGACTGGCGATTGGCGGAATTGGGGCCGCGGAAGCTGCGCATGTCGAGCATGAACATCTCGAGCCCCGGGCCGAAGCTGAAGTTGCGGTGGATGCGTTCCGGCGCGGCTGGACCGGTCCGCAGCGGCATGTTCTCGAGGAAGGCACGACGCGCATTGGCGGACAGCACGTCGAGATTCTTCTCGGTGTAGCGATCGTCCTCGAGAATCTCGCCCGGATACCAGTTGTTGGTGGTCTCGTGGTCATCCCACTGGGCGAACATCGGTACCTCGGCATTGAAGCGACGCAGGTTCTCATCCATCAGGTTGTAGGCGTACTGACCACGATACTCGTCCAGGGTCTCGGCGACCTTGGACTTGGCCGGCGTGACGATATTGCGCCACAGGCTGCCATCGTGCTGAGTGACGCTCTCCTCGAGCGGGCCATCGGCGTAGATGGTGTCGCCGGAATGCAGGAAGAAGTCCGGCTTGACCTGACGCATCGTCTCGTAGAGGCGCAGGCCACCGAAATCCGGGTTGATCCCCCAGCCCTGGCCGACGGTGTCACCGGACCACACGAAACGCAGCGCACGTGGTTTCTGAACGCCGGGCGGCAATACCAGACGCCCGGTGGTCGCCTCACTGATGGCGCGGTGGTCATCCAGTGCCGCATAGCGTACCCGGTAGAAGACTTCACCGCTGGCATTGGCGCGGGTGTTGATGCGGGTCAGATCCAGCTTGCTGGTCAGGCCGTCGGCCGGCAAGGCCACGGGGCCGCGCATCTGGAAGGCGCCACGCATCTCGATGTTGTCGGCCAGCTCGATCAGCATGCGGGCAGGCTTGTCGGTCTGACTCCACAGCATGGCGCGGCTGGCGGTCACGTCGCCGCTCATGACGCCAGAGGGCATGCCCGGGCGACGGCCCTCGGCCATCACGATGGCCGGGGCGCCCAGCAGGCCTGAGCTTGCCAGCAGGCCCACGCCGGCACCCTGAAGGCCACGGCTCAGCAGGCGTCGGCGGTCCATTCGCGAAGGTGCGCCGGCGCGTGCGACATGCGAGTCACCGGGGTTCGCGTTCGCGTCGTCCTGCGAGGTGGGCGAGGCAGGTATCGTGCGCGAGGAGCGGGAAGGTAGCAGATCAGACAGACGGCGGGACATGAAGGGCTTCCTTGTTACGGTCTGGCATCAGGATGGCAGCGGCGGCAAAGGTGCCGCGGTGGCTGACAGGGCTCACGGGAGAGGCTACTTTCCATGCTCAAGATGACGATCAGGTGTCAGAACCATGATCGCCATGCAGTCCCGTGAACCGGCAGCGCGACGTCCGGCCGTCAGAGCCTCCTTGCGGTGTTGCGGTGTTGCGGTGTTGCGGGTTCTCTTTGCCTTGTGGCCGCTCTCTCTCTCTTTCTCGCTCGCTTTCTCGCTCTCTTTCTCTGTTTACCTCTTCCCTTTGCGACTTGCTGTCACTTCTTGCCACTCTCGGATCAGGACACCTTTCATGAGTCCCTCACGCCCCTCCAACCCGACACCTTCATCGTCCACCCCCGCGCCATCGGATGCCGACAGGCTGATCGCGGATAGCCATCCCCAGGCACGGCCGGTGCTCGCACATTGGTTCACTCGACTGACGCCCAAGGACTGGTTTCGCAAGAGCGAGGCCCTCGATGCTCAGCTGCGTGAACGGTTCGCGGAGCTTCTCGAGCAGGCACTGGTCTGTGAACTGTGGGAGTGGCGCACCACTCCCGGTGGTCGGCTGGCGGAAATCCTGGTGCTGGACCAGTTCGCGCGCAACATCCATCGCGATACGCCGCGTGCCTTCAGTGGCGACAGCCTGGCACTCGCGCTCTCCCAGCAGGCCGTGGCGCTGGGGGATCTCGAACGCCTCCCGCTGGCCTGGCAACCCTTCGTCATCATGCCGTGGATGCACAGCGAGTCGTTGCGTGTCCATGAACACGCTGAAGCGCTGTTTGCACGCCCAGGGCTCGAGGACACGCTGCGCTTCGAGCGACGGCATGCGGACATCGTGCGTAGATTCGGCCGTTACCCGCACCGCAACGCGATTCTCGGCCGTGTTTCCACGCCACAGGAGGAGGCATTTCTTCGCCAGCCCGGCTCCTCGTTCTGACAATCGGGAAATCTGACCCTTTTAATTTCGCGAGATCGTCTCCAAGACATGTTCATCGGGCGCACAGCGCCACTTCATCCGCAAGAAAGGAGACAGCAGATGGGTATCATTCTTGGATTGATCATCGGTGGTCTGGCTGGCTGGATCGCAGGCAACATCATGCGTGGCGGCAGCTTCGGCATTCTCGGCAACATCGTCGTCGGTGTGGTCGGTGGCCTGCTGGGCAGCGTCATCTTCAAGCTGCTGGGGCTGGCCTCCACCGGCATCATCGGCTCGCTGGTCGTCTCGATCGTGGGGGCGGTGGTATTGCTGTGGATCGTCTCGAAGGTCAAGTCCAAGGCCTGACGACGCGGCGCCGGCGAACATCGTCAGGCGTTCCACAGCAGTTCAGGTCGCAGGTGCATCAAGTCCCACGTGGGTGTCCTAAGGGATTCATTCGAGACATCCGCCGCATGGAAGTCGCCTGTCATCGGTTGCCCCTGACAGCCAGACGGTCCTCGTGACCGTGACAAGGCAGCCTGACAGGACACCGCAAGGCCGAATCAACTTCGACGCCATCCCGAATGGCGCGTTGCAGATCTAGCGAAAACAGGAGCGTTTGAGCATGGCGAGCAATGAGCACGATTCAGCATCCTCCCCCCAGTCAAATGCCGACAGCGCCAAGTGCCCGTACCACGAGGGCCAGAACCGCTCGGCAGACGCGGAGAACCCCTATACCCATCCCAATCGCAACGGGCCACATGACACCCAACCCAATGCCGGGGATGGCAAGGCCAAGGACGAGGCGCTGGAGACCTATCGCGCGGATGCCGAGGGGCATGACCTGCGTACCAACCAGGGATTGCGCATCGCGGACAACCACAACTCGCTGAAGGCGGGGGAACGCGGTCCGACCCTGATGGAAGATTTCATCTTCCGCGAGAAGATGAACCACTTCGACAACGAGCGTATTCCGGAGCGTATCGTCCACGCGCGTGGCGCGGCCGCGCACGGGTATTTTCAGGCGTACGACAATGCTGCCAGGTACTCCAAGGCCGGCGTGTTCCGTGATCCGTCCAGGAAGACACCGGTGTTCGTGCGTTTCTCCACCGTACAGGGCTCGCGCGGCTCCAATGACACCGTCCGTGACGTGCGCGGCTTCGCGACCAAGTTCTATACCGATGAAGGCAACTGGGATCTGGTCGGCAACGACATCCCGGTGTTCTTCATCCAGGATGCCATGAAGTTTCCGGACTTCGTGCACGCGGTGAAACCGGAGCCGCACAACGAGATTCCCCAGGGGCAGTCGGCCCACGACACCTTCTGGGATTTCGTGTCGCTGATGCCGGAAACCACCCACACCGTGCTGTGGACCATGTCGGATCGTGCCTTCCCGCGCCATTACCGCAACATGGAAGGCTTCGGCGTGCATACCTTCCGTCTGATCGACCGTGAAGGCGTGTCGCGCTTCGTCAAGTTCCACTGGAAGCCGGTGGCGGGTACCTGCTCGCTGATCTGGGATGAAGCCCAGAAGCTGTGGGGACGTGACCCGGACTTCAATCGCCGCATGATGTGGGACGACATCAAGAACGGTGCGCCGCTGGAGTGGGAACTGGGCATCCAGGTGGTGGAAGAGAAGGATGAACACAGCTTCGATTTCGACATCCTCGACCCGACCAAGCTGATCCCCGAATCGCTGGTGCCGGTGGTGCCGATCGGCAAGATGGTGCTGGATCGCAATCCGGACAACTACTTCGCCGAGACCGAGCAGGTGGCCTTCAATCCGGCCAACATCGTGCCGGGTATCGACTTCTCCAATGACCCGCTGCTGCAGGGGCGTCTGTTCTCCTATCTGGATACCCAGATGCTGCGTCTTGGTGGGCCGAACTTCCACGAGATCCCCATCAATCAGCCGGTGTGTCCGTTCCACAACAACCAGCGCGATGCCCAGCATCGTCAGACCATCAACACCGGGCAGGCGTCCTACGAGCCGAACTCCATCGATGGTGGCTGGCCCTCCGAGACGCCGCCTGCGGATGAACATGGCGGCTACGAGCCACATCATGAGCGCATCGAGGCGCACAAGGTGCGTGCGCGCAGTGCCTCCTTCGGGGATCACTACTCCCAGGCCACCCTGTTCTGGAACAGCCAGACCGAGGTGGAGAAGGAGCACATCATCGCGGCCTACACCTTCGAGCTCTCCAAGGTCGAACGCACGTGGATCCGAGAGCGGGTGATCACCGAGATCCTGCCCAACATCGATCTGGAGCTGGCGCGTCGTGTCGGTGAGAACCACGGTATCGAGGCGCCCACCACCCAGCCGGCGCCGAAAGGGGAGCTGGGCACCAGTCAGGTCGAGAGCGACCCGGCGCTGAGCCTGATGGCGCGCATGCCCGACAGCATCGCGACCCGCAAGGTGGCGATTCTGGCGGCCGATGGCGTGACGATGGAAGATGTGCGCTCCATCCAGAAGCAGCTCAGCGATGAAGGCGCCGAAGGGCTGCTGATCGCGCCGAGCATGGCACCGATCAAGGCCAGCGATGGCAGCATGCTGGCGCCGGACGCGATGCTCAATGGTCTGCCGTCCGTGGCGGTGGATGCCGTCGTCGTGGCCGGTGGCGAGGGCAGCGTCAAGGCGTTGGCCGCATCAGGGCTCGGCCTCTACTACGTGCAGGAGGCTTACAAGCACCTCAAGCCCATCGTGGCGATCAGTGAAGGCAAGGAATTGCTGGCCGCCGCGCGCGTGCCGGTCGAGGAGGGCGTCATCCTGGTGGATGATGTGCTCGCCGCCAGCCTGCCACTGCGTGATGCCCTGTTGGCTCACCGTGTGTGGTCGCGTGATGCGCGTGCCAATCAGATGCCAGCATGAGGCGCTGACGCCCCACAAGGCATGATGTGACCCACCAAGCCCCCTGACCTTTGAAGGTCAGGGGGCTTTTTCATGGTCATGATGCGGTCATTTGTGGGCGTGAAGATGGGGTGGCGGTGAAAGGTGTAAACAAGGTTGGTGATGCCGCCAGGTTGAGTGCCGTCCTGCGGTTCACGCCGCTGAGAGTGGCTGATAGGCTCGGTGATAGGGGCTGATTATCGAAGGCATGCTGGTAATTGATTATCGCTAGAAGCACCAGGTGCGTAAGGTAAGCAGGCATCAAGGGGCCACAAGCCAGCACATGCCGGGCAGGCATCGGCCCCGACCCGATTCGACAATGGGCTGCAGGCTTTCACATCAAGCAGCGCATGAAAATGTGACATCAGCAGCATCTGGCCTTGCCAGTCGAGTTTGATAGCGCTTTTTTCTACCTGACAGGAGAACGTCAACATGTCCCAGACTCCACGCTATACCACTGGTAACGGCGCCCCGGTGCCTCACGATGACATCAGCCAGACAGCGGGCCCGAATGGCTCACTGACCTTCGACAACTGGCGTCTTTTCGAGAAGCTGGCGCACTTCAACCGTGAGCGCATTCCGGAGCGTGTCGTCCACGCCCGCGGCGTTGCCGCCTACGGCACCTTCACCCTGACCCGTGACCTGTCTGACCTGACCATTGCCCGCTTCCTGCAGGGCGTCGGCAAGCAGACCCCGATGCTGGCACGTTTCTCCACCGTGGCCGGTGGTCAGGACAGCGGCGACAACACTCGTGACGTGCGCGGCTTCTCCCTGAAGTTCTACACCGAGGAAGGCAACTGGGACATGGTCGGCAACAACACGCCGGTGTTCTTCATCCGCGAGCCATCCAAGTTCCCTGACTTCATCCACACCCAGAAGAAAGACCCGCGCACCAACATGGTCGACTGGCAGAACCGCTGGGAGTTCTGGGCCAACCATCCGCAGGCGCTGCATCAGGTCACCATCCTGATGTCCGACCGCGGTATCCCGAAGTCGTTGACCACCATGAACGGCTACAGCTCGCATACGCTGAGCCTGTGGAACGACAAGGGCGAGCGTGTCTGGGTCAAGTGGCACTTCAAGACCGACCAGGGCCACGAGACACTGACCGATGACGAAGCGGCACAGGTCGCACCGGACTTCCACCAGCACGACATGTTCACCCGCCTCGAGCGTGGCGAGCGTCCGAGCTGGACCGTCAACCTCCAGGTGATGACTGAGCAGCAGGCGCGCGACTACCACATCAACCCCTTCGATCTGACCAAGGTGTGGCCGCACGGTGACTTCCCGCTGATGGAAGTCGGCAAGATGGAACTCAATCGCAACCCGGAGAACTACTTCGCGGAGGTCGAGCAGTCCGTCTTCTCACCGTCCAACTTCGTGCCGGGTATCGGCGCCTCCCCGGACCGCGTGCTGCAGGCACGTCTGTGGGCCTACGCCGATGCACACCGCTATCGCGTCGGTGCCAACGCCGAGCAGCTGCCGGTCAACCGTCCGGTCTGCCCGGTCAACCACTACCAGCGTGATGGCGTGATGGCGGGCATGTGCCCGGTCACCGGTCACGGTGGCGGTCCGCTGGGCGGCCAGGTCGGCCAGGGCGTGCCGGGAGAGACGAAGGAAGGTGGCCAGTACTCGCGCACCAACTTCTACCCCAACGAGCGTGCCGATCACGGCGCCCCGGTGCCGGACGCCACTGTTGCCGAGCCGCCGATGCCGCTGGAGCAGAACGCCTGGATGGGCTATCACGACAACAGCGATGAGGATAACTACAGCCAGGCCGGCAATCTCTACCGCCTGTTCGATGAAGGTCAGAAGTCGCGCATCACGGACGTCATCGCCGGCACCATGGTGGGTGTCAGCCACGTCGTGCAGGACAAGATGATCGCGCACTTCCGCCAGGCGGATGCCGACTACGGCGAGCGTGTCGCGACCAAGCTGGCCAGACTCGATCCGCGCTGAGTCAGTCATGTTGCACCCTTCGTCAGGTCAGTCATGACCCTTTGAACTGACGAAAACCTCAAGGCCCCCGCCGGTTACCCGGCGGGGGCCTTGTCGTAGGCGAGTCGCAGAGCGCCGTGCGAGCGTCAGCCGTTGCTGCGGGCGGTCGTTTCGCTGCCTGCTTTCTCGCACACGCCCAGTGCCCACAGCAGGAAGGCATCCTGCCGGGCGTTGTCACGCCAGGCCTTGAAGCGACCCGAGGCACCGCCATGACCGGAACTCATGTCGGTGCGCAGCAGCACCGGATGCGGCGTGCAGTCCATCTGGCGCAGGCGGGCATACAGCTTGGCCGGTTCCCAGTAGGGCACGCGGGTATCGTGCCAGCTGCCCTGCAGGAACAGCGGCGGGTAGGGGGCGGCGCTCAGGTTGTCCAGCGGGGAATAGGCGCGGATGCGACGCCGCGCCTCGCTCTCGTGCGGGTTGCCCCATTCGGTGTATTCCGCGGTGGTCAGCGGCAGCTCCGGATTTTCCATGGTGCGCAGCACGTCCACGAAGGGCACATCGAGCACCGCGGCGCAGAAGGCCTCGGGGCGCTTGTTGAGGCTGGCCCCG
The DNA here is from genome assembly GCF_056493605.1 of Cobetia sp. BL01. Classification (NCBI taxonomy): domain Bacteria; kingdom Pseudomonadati; phylum Pseudomonadota; class Gammaproteobacteria; order Oceanospirillales; family Halomonadaceae; genus Cobetia; species Cobetia sp. BL01. The sequence continues at coordinate 426,910 of NZ_JBVBEE010000004.1, forward strand.
ACCAGCAGGCCACCGGCGCTGGCGCCGTAGGCGGCAATGCGCTCCGCGGCCCCGACGCCTTGCTCGACCAGCGCATCCCGCGCGGCGAGGAAGTCATTGAAGCTGTTTTCCTTGTGCTCCAGCTTGCCGGCCAGATACCAGGGCTCGCCACGATCCCCACCGCCGCGCACGTGGGCGACGGCAAAGGCGACGCCACGGCTGAGAAGCTCCAGCCGCGCGATGGAGAACCAGGGGTCCAGTGTCTCGCCGTAGGCACCATAGCCATAGAGCAGTACCGGCAGCGGGGCGTGGGGGCGACCCTCGCCATCACACAGGTCACGGCGCATCACCACCGAGACGGGCACCTGCTCGCCATCGTCGGAGGTGGCCCACAGACGACGGCTGATCAACTGCTCTGGCGCGAGATTGCCATGCACGGTCTGGCGCTTGAGCAAGGTGCGCTCACCCGTGTCAAGATCCAGCTCGATCCAGCTCGGCGGCGTGGTGAAGCTTTCCTCACGGATGCGCAGGCGGCGAGCGTCGAAGTGCGGGCAGTCGCCCAGCCCCTGGCTCAGCGGTTGCTCTGGCATCGCCAGGCGTTCGTCGCGGCAGATCGTTTGCGTAAGCGCCGTGCCCTCGAATTCGATCACGCGCAGCCAGGCCTGGGCCTGACGGTGATCGCGTTCATCGACCATCAGGCCCCAGGAAAACGCCTCCACGCCTTCCAGCGTCACGTCGTCGCGAGTGGTGATCAGCGGCTGCCAGTCGCCGGGGGCATGCTCGGCGGCGATATCCAGCTGGAAATGCGGCGCCTCCTTGTTGTGCAGCACATAGAAGTGGCCGGGGCGGTGATCGATGCCATATTCGACGCCGGTCTCGCGTGCGCGCACCAGCGTCATCTCGCCCAGTGGTGCCGCGGCCGGCAGCAGCCAGGATTCACTGGTGTCCTTGGACGCGGTTTCCAGTACCAGCCAGTCCCGTGAACGGGTCTTGCCCATGCCGACCCAGAATTCGCTGTCTTCCTCACGGTAGAGCAGCGTCTCGGCACGGCTCTCGATGTCCAGACACCAGATCTCGAAGGGGCGCTGGGTGCTGTCATAGCGCGTGAACAGCAGGTGCTGACCGTCCTCGGCCCACACCAGGTCCGGCCCGATATCCTCCAGCAGACATTCATCGTCCTGCCCTGCAGGCCGGGCCTCGCCAGGCCGGGACTCGCCACGCACTGGCGTGCGCGCGTCGCGGTCAGCCGCGCTCAGTGTTGCAAGCCGCAGGCTGAACACCTCGTCGCCGCTGGTGTCCAGAGTCCATGCCAGTCGTTGCTCATCGGGCGAAATGGCCATGTCGCCCAGTTCGACGAAATCGTGATGGCGCGACAGGGCCTGCAGGTCCAGCAGACATTCATGGCGCGAGCGATCCGTGGGGTCCGCCTCCAGCGGATGGCGCCACCAGACGGGATACTCCGCGTCAGCGGCGGTCTCGCTCCAGTAGACGTGATGGTCGAGGGCTTCCGGCAGACTGGAAACGGCGAGTTCGCGACGGGCCAGATGTCCGGTGTAGAGGGCGTCAGTCAGTGACTCGAGTGGCGTGAACCAGGTATCGCTCTCGGCATTGGCAGCCTCGAGAAAGGCCTTTACCTCTGGTGTGTCGCGCGCTTCAAGCCAGTGCCAGTGGGGGTCTTCGGCACGATAATGACGCTGGACGGGGCTGTCGGACATGGCTACCTCTTGAATGTCGTGTGCCCGAGTGTGTCGGGCGGGCTTGGAGTGTAACATTGAGCCTGTCCCACAGCGTTCGCAAGCCCTTGCCGCGAGCGGCATGTCGCGTCCCTGGTTGGCGATGAGCCGCGCCTGACGTCATGCGGTGAGCGGCCCCCCTGAGTGGGGAGGATGTGATGGCTGGCCTTATATCGAAGACCTGACACAGGTCTCGCCAGGAAGTTCTGACAGGAGTGAAGGGCATGTTGATTTCGGATTCTCTGCCGCAGATGTGGCTGATCTATCTTGGCCTGGCGGCAGTGGTGTTGGTGACCGGTTATCTGGCGGTTCGCGCCTTGCCGCGCTTCATACGCTGGATCGTGGTGGGAGCGGTGGCCGGCATGATCGCGGTGCCGACCGGTTTCCACGTGACGGCCAGCGTGCCGGAAGATTCCTATGGTGGTACGGCGCCAGCCATCGTGGCCTTCGCGGTGAGCCTGATCCAGAAGGATGGCAGCGGCATGGCCTCGGCCTTTGCCATGCTGGTACTGGGCATCGGAGCGGGCGTCGCGGCCGGTCTCGGCATCTGGTGGCTGGGACGTGGCCGTGAGCAGCGTCGGCGTGAAACGGCCCGCTCGCGTCAGCGTCGCGCGTCAAGTGCCGACGAAGAAGAGAACGACGACCTGCACGGGGAGGGCCTGCGTGCCGAGCGTCGTGACACGTCCGCCGGTGGCGCCACACGCTCGCGCGCCGCGCGGGATCGTCAGGAACCTTCTCTCTGATCAACGCTGCCCGGGCTTGCCCATGGGTGGAACAAGGATCTGCAATGGCTCGTGATGTGAATGCCTCGTCGTCTCTCGCTCGTCCCGTCGTTCGGCGCGCCCGCCGGCGCCCGTCAGATCCCCGCGCGTGGCGCCGGGGGCTGGCCGGTCTGACCATCTCGCTGCTGAGCGCTTTCTCAGGGCTGGGGGCCACCGCGGCATGGGCCGAAGAGGCAGCCTCTGCCCCCAAGGTCGCGGCTTCAGCGAGCGGGAGACAGGAAGGCGCAGAGATGTCGCCCAGCGAGGTGTCGCCCAGCGAGGTGTCACCCAGCGAAGTGTCGCCCAGCGAGGCGACAGCGCCGGGCAAGACACCGGATCTGCGCATGGCCATCGATGTCTCGGGCAGCATGAAGCACAACGACCCGGCCAATCTGCGCGCCAGTGCGCTGGATCTGCTGGTGACGCTGTTGCCGGAGCGCTCGCATGCCGGGGTATGGGGCTTCGGTGAGCAGGTGCAGTCACTGCTGGCGCTGGGGGCGGTGGATGCCGGCTGGAAGCGGTCTGCCCGCGGACTCGAGAGCCGTCTCGACGACTACGAGCAGTACACGGATCTGGAGGCGGGCCTGCGCGCCGCTGCTCAGGGAAATGATGCCGGCGTGGGTGGTGATGCACCGCGTCAGATCATCCTGCTCTCCGATGGCATGGTCGACCTGCGTGAGCCGAGCACCCGCAAGGCCGCCGCGGACAGCGCCTCGCGTCAGCGCATCACGGATGAGCTGACGCCGCAGCTTGCCGCCCACGACATCACGGTGCATACGGTGGCGCTGTCGCGCAATGCCGATGTGGATCTGCTTCAGCAGATCGCGGACGGTACCGGCGGCCTGGCAACGGTCGCCGAGAGCCCGGAAGACCTGTTGCGTGCCTTCCTCGCGGCGCTGGATCGCATCGTGCCCGGTGAGCAGGTACCGCTGAACGACAAGCGCTTCGTGATCGATGACAGCGTGCAGGAATTCACCGCCCTGGTCTTCCACGGCCCCGATGATCGCTCGCCGGTGCTGATTTCGCCGCAGGGGCAGCGTTACCGTCTCGCCGACCAGGCGTCACTGCCGGAAGGGGTGCGCTGGGAGCACCAGCCGCGTTATGACCTGATCACCGTGACGGATCCCCAGACCGGCAAGTGGCAGCTCGAGGGTGAGGTGGGGGCCGATAGCCGCATCACCATCGTCTCGGAACTGGCATTGGTCTCACGGCCCCTGCCTGCCACGCTCTATCGGGGTTTCGACTACTCGCTGACCGCATCGCTGGTCGATGGCGCGCGCGCCGTCAATGATGAGGACTTCCTGGCGACGCTGGATGGCAATGCACGTCTGGTGCCGGAGCAGGACGTGCAGGAGGGAGAAGGCGCGGCGGAGGATGTCACCACCGCACAGCAGCGAGGCCTTGAGCGTGACGGCGCCGACTTCCATGTCGACATGCCGGCCCCCGACCAGCTCGGTGGCGCCCGCCTGACCCTGACCGTGATGGGCTATCGCGACAATGCCTCCTTCGCGCGCCAGCTCAGTCAGCGTACCAGCGTGGTGGACCCGCTGCTGGTCGAGCCCGTCGGCGCTGACCCGCGTACCGGCAAGTCGCCTGACGCGCTGGAAGTCAGTGCGCGTCATCCGCTGCTCAATACCGCCAACACGCGTCTGGTCGCGACGCTGCATGGGGAGGCCCTGAGCGTGGCGGAGGATGGCGAGCGGCAATGGCGCATCGACCTGCCGCCCCTGGACTCGGATGTCCAGGCGGATGTGCAGATCAGCGCGCGTCTCGCGCTCGACGGAGCTCCGCCGGTGCTGGACCTCGCGCCCTATACCCTCAATGCGGACGCGGCGCGTCGGGCGGCCAATCTGGATCGCACACCCATCGAGGGGGAGCGCTTCGGTGAGATCGAGGGGCTGGATCAGGCCGGGGAAGATGCGCCGGAAGACCTCAACGCCCTGTTGATGAAGGGCCGTCTGCCCATCGACAAGGTACCGGCATTGATCGGCCAGTGGTTCGAGGGCGCTTCCGACTTCGCGCGCCAGGAAGCCGGCTCTGCCCGGAGCCGCATGATCGCCTATGCCGTGGCCGGCGCATTCGGCCTGCTGATGCTGATCCTGCTGGTGCGCCGCATGACACGCAAACCGACCCGACGGGAGGAACCCCATGTGTGAGCTGCTTGGCATGAGTGCCAATGTTCCGACCGATATCTGCTTCAGCTTCGCGGGCTTTCTGCAACGCGGGGGTGGCACCGGTCCGCACCGCGATGGCTGGGGTATCGCCTTCTATGAAGAGGGTGGCTATCGCGAATTCCGCGATCCGCACCCTTCAGTGGATTCGCCCATCGCGCGGATGATTCTCGACTATCCCATCAAGTCACAGATGGTGATCAGTCATATCCGCCAGGCCAATGTCGGCCAGGTGACGTTGGCCAATACCCACCCGTTCACGCGGGAGTTGTGGGGGCGCCAGTGGTGCTATGCCCACAATGGGCAGCTGGCGGACTGGCAGACGCTTCCCTTGCCGTACTATCGCCCCGTGGGCAGCACGGACAGCGAGCATGCTGCCTGTTTCCTGCTCGGCGAGATCCGCCGTGCCTTCCCGGAACCGCCCTCTCGCTGTGAGGACCTGTGGCGTCACCTGCATGCCCAGTGCGAGCGCCTGCGCGCGCTGGGGGTCTTCAATCTGCTGCTCTCCGATGGCGTGCATCTCTACGCCTACTGCTCCACCAAGCTTGCGCACATCACGCGCCGAGCGCCCTTCGGGCAGGCGAGCCTCACCGATTTCGAGATGAGCGTCGACTTCCAGCAACACACCACCGATGCCGATGTGGTGTCGGTGATCGCCACCGACCCGCTGACCGACAACGAGCAATGGCAGCGGCTGCTGCCCGGGCAGCTGGTCGTGTTCCGGGAAGGTGAGCTGGTCGCCAGTCTTGGCGGTGAGTTGCCGCTGAGTCAGGAAGAGCAGGGGCAGGCCGAGAGCGGGGCGGTCGATCGCACCGCCACCGCGCGTCGCAAGCCGGACTGGCTGGCCTCGGACCTGAGTTGCTGATGCCTGAGCGCTAGAAAAGTCGTTCGATCGCCAGACACACGAAGGGCCGCAATCGCGGCCCTTCGTGTGTCTGGCTTCCCGGTCTTCACTGACGTTTGCGGTCAGCGGCAGGCATCAGATTCAGCCTTCGACATCATCGAACATGCCGGCGAACATCGGCGAGGACAGGTAGCGTTCGCCACTGTCCGGCAGGATGACGACGATGGACTTGTCGGCGTAGGCCGGGTCTTCGGCCAGGCGCAGTGCCGCGGTCATTGCCGCACCACAGGAGATGCCGCACATGATGCCTTCTTCCTGCATGATGCGACGTGCCATGGCCATGGCGTCTTCGCTGACCACCGACTCGACGCGATCGATCAGCGTCAGATCCAGGTTATCGGGGATGAAGTTGGCACCGATCCCCTGGATCTTGTGTGGTGCCGGGGTGATGGGCTCGCCCTTGAGGCGCTGGGCAATGATGGCCGATTCCGCCGGCTCTACCGCCACGGCTTCCAGCGTCTGGCCACGCACCGTCTTGAAGTAGCGTGCGATACCGCTGATGGTACCGCCGGTGCCGACCCCCGCGACCAGCACGTCCATGTCGCCGTCCAGCGCATCCCAGAGCTCAGGGCCGGTGGTTTCCTCATGGATGCGCGGGTTGGCCGGATTGGAGAACTGCTGCGGCAGGAAGTAGCGCTCCGGCTCGGCCTTCTTGAGTTCGCAGGCCTTGTCGATGGCGCCCTGCATGCCCTTGGCGGGGTCGGTCAGCACCAGATTGGCACCCAGTGACTTCAGCACCTTGCGGCGCTCCATGCTCATGGAGGACGGCATGGTCAGGGTGACGGGGTAGCCACGCGCCGCACCGACGAAGGCCAGCGCGATACCGGTATTGCCGGAGGTCGGCTCGACGATCTCCATGCCCGGCTTGAGCTCACCGCGCGCTTCCGCATCCCACACCATGCTGGCACCGATCCGGCATTTGACGGAGAAGGCCGGGTTGCGGGCTTCCACCTTGGCGTACAGGCGCGGGTGGCGGCTGAGGCGGTTGATCTTGACCAGCGGTGTATTGCCGATGGCCTGTGAGTTGTCCTGGTAGATCTTTGCCATGGGGAAATCTCTCTGATCGATGAACAGTGACATGAGTGACGAGAAACAGACGCCGGGCATGCGGCTGCCACTGGCGTTCTGTGTGGATGGGCTTCAGAGTAAGAGGTAGCGCGTCGCGATTCAAAGGCCTTGAGAGCATAACGACATGTCAGCGTCGTCAGGGCCCCATGTGATGCATGCCGTCATGGCCGACAGCAGTCGATTCCCGTAATGTGAACGATGGTTTCAATCGATCGTTTTACAATCTCGAGACGGCTGGTTAAGGTAGCCTGACAGCATGAGAGGGTGGGGTGGAGTGCCATCTCGGCATCCCCCGTCATTTCCTGCGTGTCCGTCCAGCTGCGGACACCACGTCCCGATAACAACAAGTGTTGCGATCACTCGCGAGGGCTGTCGTCAAGCAGCCGCCAGCGGTCTCCACCGCCTCTCGGGGAATGCACCAGACGAACGATGCCATGGAGCCAAGTGCCATGCGTGATGCCAATCCTGCCGCCCCTGCGGCAGCCCATGATCCGCACCAGTCAGGCCCGGCAGAGGCCGCCGATTCCCTGATTCTCAGCGGTGAGCCGTTGTCCGGTCTCGAGGAGTACCCCTCGATTCTGGAGGTCTTCGAGGCCAGCTGCGCCAACTATGCCGAGCGTCCGGCCTTCAGCTGCATGGACAAGACGCTGAGCTACGCCGATGTGGATCGCCTGTCGCGCGACTTCGCCGCCTGGCTTGAGCATGAGACCGGCCTTGAGCCCGGGGATCGCATCGCCATTCAGCTGCCGAACCTGCTGCAGTTTCCGGTGGCCGTGTTCGGGGCGCTGCGCGCCGGTCTGGTGGTGGTCAACACCAACCCGCTCTATACCGAGCGCGAGATGCAGCACCAGTTCCATGACTCCGGCGCACGCGCCATCGTGATTCTGGCCAACATGGCGGACAAGCTCGAGAAGGTGCTCAAGCGCACGTCCATCGAGGAGGTCATCATCACCGAGATCGGTGACCTGCATGATTTCCCCAAGCGCCCGTTGATCAACCTGGCCGTACGCTACGTCAAGAAGATGGTGCCGAAGTACCATCTGCCCGACGCCCACTCGCTGCGCAGCGTGCTCAAGCGCGGCGCGGGGCTCTCGCACACGCGTGTCACGCGAGAGGCCGACGACATCGCGGCACTCCAGTACACCGGCGGGACCACCGGGGTCGCCAAGGGCACCATGCTGACCCATCGCAATCTGGTGGCCAACATGCTGCAGGCGCGCGGTGTGATCAGTGATGTGCTCAATGAAGGCCAGGAGGTGCTGATCGCGCCGCTGCCGGTCTATCACATCTATACCTTCACGGTGAATTGCCTCTACAGCATGGAGAGCGGCAACCACAGCGTGCTGATCACCAATCCCCGTGACATCGATGGCTTCATCAAGACGCTGGCCAGGACACCGTTCACCGCCTTCGTCGGCCTCAATACGCTGTTCTCGGCGCTGTGCCAGCGCGATGATTTCAAGGCGCTGGACTTCTCGAGCCTCAAGCTGACCATCTCCGGTGGCATGGCCCTGACGCGCAGCGCGGCTGAACGCTGGGAAGCCGTCACCGGCTGCCCGATCGCCGAGGGCTACGGCATGACCGAGACTTCGCCCATCGTCAGCTTCAACCCCCCGCGTGAGCTGCAGCTGGGGACCATCGGCAAGCCGGTGCCCGGCACCGAACTCAAGGTGGTGGATGCCGAGGGCGTGACGCTGGGGCGTGACGCGCCGGGTGAGCTGTGCGTGCGCGGTCCCCAGGTGATGAAGGGCTATTGGCAGCGTGATGACGCCACGCGTGAGGCGATGGATGACGAGGGCTTCATCCGCACCGGCGATATCGCGGTCATCCAGCCGGATGGCTTCGTGCGCATCGTCGATCGCAAGAAGGACATGATCATCGTCTCCGGCTTCAATGTGTTCCCCAACGAGATCGAGGACGTGGTCAGCGGGCATCCGGATATCGTCGAGGCCGCGGCGGTCGGCGTGCCGGACGAGCAGAGCGGTGAGGCGATCAAGCTGTTCGTCGTGTCCAGCAACCCGGATCTCGACCGCGACAGCCTGCGCAGCTGGTGCAAGGAGCAGCTGACCGGCTACAAGGTGCCGCGTTTCGTCGAATTCCGCGATGAGCTGCCCAAGACCAACGTGGGCAAGGTGCTGCGCCGTGAACTGCGTGACAGCGACGACGAAGGAGGCAATACCCCGGTGCGCGAGACCTGAAACCCGGCGTTGAGACGGGCCGCCGGCATGAGCGGGCGGCCATCAAGGTTGGGCGTGGCTACGCGCGGGGCTACAATGGACGGCCCGTCACTCGTTGGCGGGCCGTTTCGTCATTCAGGTCTCGTGGCTCGCTGCCCTGTGCAGTCGGGCGAGAGGCTGAGTTCCCGAGAGTATCCGGCTGCGCGCGTGGCGTGTGGTCGCTGGTTGAGAAGAGGCAGTCCTTGAGCGACACCGCTACCGCACCGTCCGAACATGCGCGTCTTGAAGCCCTTGCGGCTCGCCTCGAACGCGCCCTGAGCCGTGATCAGCGCGAGCTGGGCAAGCGCCTGGCTGGCCTGCGTCGGCGTCTCAAGGAAGGCAAGCCGGTCGATCGTGCCATCAACGATATCGAGAGCCGCCTCGAGGCGAGCATCGCCCAGCGTGCCGCGCGCGAGACGGCGCTGGCGCGCTGGCAGACACCGGCCGCACTCAACTATCCGCCGGAGCTGCCGGTGGTGGAGCGTCGCGAGGACATCCTCGCCGCGCTCGCCGAGCATCAGATCGTGGTGGTCGCCGGTGAGACCGGCTCGGGCAAGACCACCCAGCTGCCCAAGCTGTGTCTGGAGATGGGACTGGGGCGCAATGGTCTGATCGGCCACACCCAGCCACGCCGGCTGGCGGCGCGCTCGGTGGCGGCGCGTCTGGCCGAGGAGCTCGAGACGACCCTCGGCGAGACGGTCGGCTATCAGGTGCGCTTCAACGACACCACTGGCCCGTCGACGCTGATCAAGCTGATGACCGACGGTATCCTGCTGGCGGAAACCCAGCATGATCCGGACCTGAGCCGCTACGAGGCGATCATCATCGATGAGGCCCACGAGCGCAGTCTGAACATCGACTTCCTGCTCGGCTATCTCAAGCGCCTCACCGCGCGCCGTCCGGATCTCAAGATCATCATCACCTCGGCGACCATCGACGTGGAGCGCTTCAGTCAGCACTTCGCGGCCCAGGATGGCACGCCGGCACCCATCGTCTCGGTCAGCGGGCGCAACTTCCCGGTCGAGACCCAATACCTGCCGCTGGTGCGTGATGCCGAGGATGAGGAAGACCTCAGCCTGCAGGAAGGTATCCTGCGCGCGGTGGAAGAGCTGTCGCTGATCGAGCGCGAGAAGGGCTGGATGCAGGGCCCGCGTGACGTGCTGATCTTCCTGCCCGGCGAGCGCGAGATCCGCGCCACCGCGGATACCCTGCGTCGCGCCCAGCTGCGCGATACCGAGGTATTGCCGCTGTACGCGCGGCTCTCGAACGAAGAGCAGAATCGCGTCTTCCAGCCGCATCGTGGCCGGCGCATCGTGCTGGCCACCAACGTCGCCGAGACCTCGCTGACCGTGCCGGGCATCCGCTACGTGATCGACCCGGGTCTGGTGCGCATCAGTCGTTACAGCTATCGCTCCAAGATCCAGCGACTGCCGGTGGAACCGATCAGTCAGGCCAGCGCCAATCAGCGCAAGGGCCGCTGCGGGCGTATCGCCGAAGGCCTGTGCATCCGTCTCTACAGCGAGGAGGATTTCCTCGCGCGCCCGGAATACACCGAGCCGGAAATCCAGCGCACCAATCTGGCCTCGGTCATCCTCTCGATGCTGTCGCTCAAGCTGGGCGACATCGAGAAGTTCCCCTTCGTCGATGCCCCGGATTCGCGCTTCGTCACCGATGGTTTCCGCCTGCTGCGCGAACTGGGCGCGGTGGATGAGCACAACCGTCTGAGTCGTGATGGTCGCACCCTGGCACGTCTGCCCATCGACCCGCGTCTGGCGCGCATGGTGCTGGAAGGCGCCTCGCGCGGCTGTCTGCGTGAAGTGCTGATCATCGTCAGTGCACTGTCGATCCAGGACCCGCGCGAGCGTCCCGCCGACAAGCGCCAGCAGGCGGATCAGATTCACCACGAGTGGGACGATGACAGCTCCGACTTCGTCAGCTGGCTGAATCTGTGGGAAGGCTTCGAGCTGGCGCGTGACGCCTTGGGGGCCAACCCGCTGCGTCGCTGGTGCAAGGCGCGCTTCCTCAACTATCTGCGTCTGCGCGAGTGGCATGACACCTTCCGTCAGCTCAAGCAGCTGACGCGGGATCTCGGGCTGGAGATGACCAGCAGCCAGCACGAGCGCGACGCCGAGGCACAGGCCGAGGTCACCGCGCGGGTACTGGCGTCTCCGGGCCAGGGCCGTCGTCCGTCGGTGGCCATTGATCATGAAGCCCTGCATCGTGCGCTGTTGACCGGGCTGCTCTCCAATCTCGGCCTCAAGCAGGAAAATCGCGAGTATCTCGGGGCGCGCAACCGACGCTTCTTCGTGCATCCGGGCTCCGGTGTGGCCAAGAAGTCGCCCAAGTGGGTGATGGCGGCCGAGATGGTCGAGACCACCAGGCTATACGCGCGACAGGTCGCGGCGATCAAGCCCGAGTGGGTCGAGCCGCTGGCCGAGCATCTGGTCAAGCGCAGCTACAGCGAGCCGCACTGGGAGATGAAGCGTGCCCAGGTGGTCGCCAGTGAGCAGGTCACGCTGTTCGGCCTGCCCATCGTCACCGCGCGCAAGGTGCATTACGGCCCGCTGGCGCCACAGGAATCCCGCGAGCTGTTCATCCGCCGGGCGCTGGTCGAGGGTGAATTCCAGACCCGCGCGCCATTCTTCGCCCACAATCGTGGCCTGATGGAGGAAGTCGGGGAGCTTGAGGATCGTGCGCGCCGGCGTGACATTCTCGTCGATGAGGAGACGCTGTTCGCCTTCTATGCCGAGCGGATTCCGGAAGGCATCTACAACGGGCGCGGCTTCGACAAGTGGCGCAAGGATGCCGAGCGCGACAATCCGAATGTCCTGCATCTGGATCTCGATGACCTGATGGCGCGCGATGCCGAGGAAGTCACCGCTGCACGCTATCCCGAGCAGCTGCATCACAATGGCGTCGCCTACCCGCTGAGCTATCACTTCGCGCCCGGCGCGGTGGATGACGGCGTGACCATGACGGTCCCGGCGGCGATGCTCTCCCAGCTGCCGCGCTATCGCATCGAGTGGCTGGTGCCGGGGCTGCTGCGGGACAAGGCCATCGGCCTGATGAAATCGCTGCCCAAGCAGTATCGCAAGCAGGTGGTGCCGATTCCCAACTGGGTCGATGCCGCGCTTGAGGCGTTGACCCCGGATGACGTGCCGTTGACCGACGCGCTGGCCGAGTTCATGCGCGTCAAGACTGGCCTGCGCCTGCCGTCGGATGCCTGGGCGCCGGAGACGCTGGAGCCGCACCTGAACATGAACCTGCGCATCGTCGATCAGGACGGCAAGGTGCTGGGGGAGGGGCGTGATCTTGAAGTGCTCGAGGCGCGTTTCAAGGACTCGGCGGCCGCCGCGGCACGCGCCATGGCCAGTCGCAGCCGCGATGCCGACAGTGAAGTGCTGGAAGACCTGCCGGAGGCGCCGATCGCGACCTCCCACAGCACCACCCAGGCAGGCATTCGGGTCGAGGCCTATCCGGCGCTGGTGGTGAAGGCGGCGGCGCCCGCCGAGGGCGGCATGAGTGCCAAGGAACGCAAGCTGGCACGCAAGACCGGCAGAAACAGTGCACCGTCAAGTCACTCGCCCGCGAATGCTGCCGCCTCAAGCGAGCAGCAGCTGAGCGTGGAGCTGTTCGATCATCCGGCCAAGGCCGCCGCCGCGCATCGTGATGGCATCACGCGTCTGGCGATGGCGCGCCTGCCGGACCAGGTGCGCTATCTGGACCGGGAGTTCAAGGCACTGGAGCGCTGCGCGCTGCTGTTCGCCAAGGTCGGCACGCGTCGCCAGCTGGCGGATGACTTCCTCTACAGCGTCTTCGAGCAGGTGATGGCCGTCGAGCCGCTGCCGCGTTCGCGCGGTGAGTTGCAGGCGCGCCTGGATGACAAGCGGGCCGAGCTGGTGCCCCACGCCGAAGCACTGATCAAGCCGTTGGAGGCCGCGCTCACGCAGCATCTTGAGCTTTCCAAGCGCCTCAAGGGCAAGATCGACTTCTCGATGGCGCTGGTGGTGGCAGACCTCAAGGCCCAGCAGGCCCGCCTGGTGCACCCGGGCTTCCTCCAGGAGGCGGGTGCCTGGCTGCATCAGCTGCCACGCTATGTGGAGGCGATGCTGATCCGCCTCGACAAGGCCCCGCGTGAGCGCATGCGTGATCAACGTGACATGGAGGCGGTCAAGAGCTTCGAGACACGCCTTGATGCCCGCCTGAGCAAGGCCCGCGAGCAGGGCCTGCCCGATGCGGAGCTGGAGGAGTTCGGTTGGTGGCTGCAGGAGCTGCGCGTCTCATTGTTCGCCCAGCAGCTCGGCACGCTGGAGACCGTCTCCCCCAAGCGGCTGGAGAAGCGCTGGCAGGAATTGATGGCGCGGCGCTGAGTCGAGCCGCCATCCGCTTGCGTGACTGCTGCGTGGAGGCGTGATGCTCGCGTATGGCTCAAGCTGCATACAGAGAAAGCTGTTTAAGAGACGGCTGTTATCACGGGACGGATGCCAGGTTCAGGCGTCCGCCTGGCGCGAGACAGCGTACACTGAAGACAAGGGGGTGACGCTGTCTCGCTGCCGGCGCGGACCTGGAGGCTCGGCATTCGCCGCATGGGATGTCAGCCGCGACGTCACCCGATCAATCGGTGGTCTCCGACGAGAGGCTACTGTCAGGAGTGGATGCATGCCCAACAACGACAATCAGCACGCTGCCGACCCTCGCGCCACCACGGCGGAGCGCCAGCTGGACGCCACTGGCAATCACCGCGTGCTGATCACCGGCACCGGCCTCTACACGCCGGAACATGCCGTCAGCAACGAGGCGCTGGTCGCCTCCTTCAATGCCTGGGTGGCGGCGGACAACGCCGCCAATGCCGAGGCCATCGCTCGGGGCGAGCGCGAGCCGCGTACCGAGTCCAGCGCTGAATTCATCGTCAAGGCCTCGGGTATCCACAGCCGCTACGTGCTGGATGCCGAGGGCATTCTCGACCCTGAGCGCATGCGCCCGCGGCTGCCTGCGCGCGACAATGATCAACCCTCTGTGCAGTGCGAGATGGGCGTGGCGGCCGCGCGTGAGGCGCTGGCCGCGGCGGGCGTGAAGGCCGAGGAACTTGATCTGGTCATCGTGGCCTGCTCCAATCTCGAGCGCCCCTATCCGGCCGTGGCAGTGGAGCTGCAGGCGGCGCTCGAGGCCGGTGGCTATGCCTTTGACATGAACGTGGCGTGCAGCTCCGCCACCTTCGGGATCGAGACCGCGGCCAACGCCATCCGCAGTGGCAGCGCGCAGCGGGTGTTGATGGTCAATCCCGAGATCTGCAGTGCGCATCTGAATTTCCGTGATCGCGACAGTCACTTCATCTTCGGCGATGCCTGCACGGCCGTGGTGCTGGAAGCGGCGGATGTCGCCACGCGCACCGATGGCTTCGAGGTGCTCGGTACGCGACTGGTGACCCGTTTTTCCAACGCGATACGCAACAATTTCGGCTTCCTCAATCGCACCGCGGTGCGTGAGGATGATGTGGCATCTGCCACGACGCTGGACAGCGCCACGCACCGTGAACAGGCCGATGACAAGCTGTTCATCCAGGAAGGTCGGCGCGTGTTCCGCGAAGTCTGCCCGATGGTGGCCGAGCTGATCACCACGCATCTGGGCGAGCTCGAGGCCGATGGCGGTGATCTTGATCGCATGTGGCTGCACCAGGCCAATCGCCACATGAACGACATGATCGCTCGTCGCGTGCTGGGGCGTGATCCGTCGAGCGAGGAAGCGCCGATCATTCTCGACCGCTATGCCAATACCAGCTCGGCGGGGTCGGTGATCGCCTTCCATCTGCATCATGCGGATCTGCCCGCTGGCAGCCTGGGTGTGCTTTGCTCCTTCGGGGCCGGCTACAGTGCGGGAAGCGTGCTGCTGAAACGCTGTGGCTGATTCGCGCTGATGGCGTGCTTGAGCGGATGGCGCACTGGCTCCTGGCGTGAGCGGAACGTATAAAGAAGACCGGACCTGACAGCCATGGATGTGGCAAGGACCGCTGCAGGATTCCAACAGACTTACAGGTGATGCGATGCACATGATCAAGACTTCCCTGCCGGCACTGCTGGCCATGTCTCTGCTGGCCGGTTGTGCCAGTACAGGTGACAGCGAGCCGAATCCCCAGGACCCGTGGGAGGGCTTCAACCGCAACGTCTACACCTTCAATGACACCCTGGATCGCTATGCGCTCAAGCCGGTGGCTCAGGGCTACGATTACGTGACGCCGGAGCTGGTTCAGGATGGCGTGGGCAACTTCTTCTCCAACCTCGGGGAAGTGCGCACCATGTTCAACTCGGTGCTGCAGTGGAAGTGGGCGAATGCCGGGATTTCCACGGGGCGCCTGCTGCTCAATTCCACCGTCGGTATCGGCGGGCTGTTCGATCCGGCCAGCGAGCTTGGCTGGACGGTCGACGAGGAAGATTTCGGTCAGACACTTGCCGTGTGGGGCGCCGGCCAGGGGCCTTACCTCATGTTGCCGCTGTTCGGTCCGAGCACGCTGCGTGACACTGCCGGCATGCCGGTGGATTACTTCAATGATCCGATCAACTACCTCGAGGAAGACAAGGTGCGCTATGGCCTGAAAGCACTGGATCTCGTCGATACCCGTGCCGGTCTGCTCGAGCAGGAGAAGTTGATTCAGGGAGATCGCTACAGCTTCATCCGCGATGCCTATCTGCAGCGTCGCAACTTCGAGATCAACGATGGCAAGCTCGGGGATGATCCCTTCGCCAGCGACAGTTTCGATGATGCGGATCTCGATGGTGCCTTTGCACCGGAAGATGACAGCCAGTAAGGGCTGCCGAGTGTCCTGGCGGCACGTCGAGGCACGCGGATAGCGCGATGGCGAGGCGCCAGGGTCTGGCAGTGGATTGCGGCACGGGACGGGCATGAGAGGTTGGCATGGCGGATGAGCAAGGCAAGCGTCTGTTGATCGGTCTGATCGATCTGGTCGGTTCGCGGCGTGATGCGCTGGCGACGCTGTTGACGGATGAGCGTTGTGCAGTGGCGGCCTGTGACAGCATTGCAACGCTGCCCAGTGGGGTCGCGGTGGTGGTGGCGCATGTCGAGGCCGTGGCCAGTCAGGAGTGGGCGCGTCTCGCCGAGTGCCTGCCCACGGTGGTCGTGGCCGAGAGTCGCGGCGATGAATGCCTGTTGCCCGCGGTGGAGGCGGGGCTGGTGGATTATCTGATCGCCCCGCGTGAGCATGGCTCGGTGTTGCGCAGTCTGCTCAAGCGGGCGGCGGAGCATCACCAGCTCGCGCATGAACACGCCAAGGCCCGCGCGCGCCTCGAGGAGCTCAACGAGCATCTCGAGACGCATCTGGCGATGCTGCGTCAGGACCAGCTGGCCGGTGGGCAGATCCAGCAACGCTTGTTGCCGGAAAGTGGGCAGAGAATCAACGGCATCCGCTATGACTACTGCCTGTCGCCCTCGTTGTATCTGTCGGGAGATTTTCTCGAGTATCAGGCGATCGATGAGCGTTTCAGTCTGTTCTATTTCGCCGATGTCTCCGGGCATGGGGCGTCTTCGGCCTTCGTGACGGTGCTGCTCAAGCTATTGTTCGCGCGTGCGATTCGCCACTGGGAGGAACATACGCCGGAAACCTTCGGTCCTGAATGGCTGGCGTTGCTCAACCGTGAGCTGCTGGACAGTGGCATCGGCAAGCACGCGACCGTGCTGTGCGGCGTGATTGACCGTGAAGCGGCCACGCTGCATTACACCCTGGGGGCCCAGCTGCCGATGCCGGTCCTGGTGACTCCGGAGGGTGGGATTCAGGTACTGGAAGGCAGCGGGCGCCCGGTAGGCCTCTTCCCAGGCACCCGCTATCCGGCGTATCGTGTGGCGCTTCCCGCGCGTTTCCGCCTGTGGCTGGCCAGTGATGGTGTGCTGGAGTGCCTGCCGGGCGAGGCGCTGGAGGAACGAACTCAAGCACTGCATCAACGGATACTGAGCAGTGAGGATGTGCAGGGATTGCGCCGCGGTCTGGCACTGGATGGTGAGCTGCCGGATGACCTTACCCTGATGACGCTGACAGGATTCCATGATGGATGAAGGACGTATCCAGGCCGTGTTCGATGACGGCCTGTTCGTGCTCAAGCTGTCGGGTGACGTACGCCTGACACTGTGTGCCACGCTGGACCAGCAGGTTCAACGCGTGGCAGCGGTCGATGGTCTGGAAAGCGTGATCATCGATCTGCGCGAAGCCACCAACATTGACTCCACTGCACTGGGCTTTCTGGCCAAGCTGGCACTGGCCGTGCGGGATCGTCTGATCCTGCCGGCCCAGGTGGTAGCGGCTCACCCTGATGTGATGACCATGCTCAAGGTCATGGGGTTCGATGAGGTGGCCAGTGTCGTGGATGCCAGTCAGCTGGCGGAGGCGGAGCAGGCCGAGCTGGACAGCTCGGGCTGTGATGACGCCACGGCGGAGGTGCCGGTCGAGGGTGGGGCAGAGGCCTCGGCGAGTCAGGAGCAGGCACTGCGCGGCCGTATTCTCGAGGCGCATCGTCTGTTGATGTGTCTCAATGGCCACAATCGCCTGCAGTTCCAGCCCTTGATCGAGCTTCTGGAGAGCGAGGAGCAGCGCCAGCCGCATTGACGATGCGGGGTATCGCCTGAACGCAAGAGCGCCTGCCGTGATTCACGGCAGGCGCTCTTCGTTGCTGCGCCAGAAACACGCCCTTGCTCGACAAGGGCGTGTTCTCGACGTCATGCTCAGTGGCTGCGCAGTTCGGCTAGCAGTGACTCGAGCTTGCGCTGATCCGCCATGAACTTGCGGATGCCTTCGCCCAGCTTCTCGGTGGCCATGGCATCTTCGTTCATGTCCCAGCGGAAGTTGGACTCGGTCAGCACTTCCGGCACGTTGCGCTCGGCATCGGCGGCCTGCAGGCGACGCGCCAGCGGGCCCGTGCTTTCGGCCAGCTCACCCAGCAGCGCCGGAGAGATGGTCAGGCGGTCGCAACCGGCCAGGGCTTCGATTTCCCCAGTGTTGCGGAAGCTGGCGCCCATCACGATGGTCTTGTAGCCGTGACCCTTGTAGTGCTCGTAGATGGCCTTGACGGACTTCACGCCCGGGTCGTTGTCGCCGCTGAAATCGGCATCCGGCTGGTTGGCCTTGTGCCAGTCGAGGATACGGCCGACGAAGGGCGATATCAGCGTCACGCCGGCATCGGCGCAGGCCTGGGCCTGGGCGAAGCTGAACAGCAGCGTCAGATTGGTACGGATGCCTTCACGCTCGAGCTTCTCGGCGGCGCGAATGCCTTCCCAGGTGGAGGCGGTCTTGATCAGGATGCGCTCCTGACCGACGCCATTGGCGGCGTAGCGCTCGATGATGCGATGCGCGCGACGGATGGTCTCGTCGGCATCGAAGGACAGGCGGGCGCTGACTTCGGTGGAGACATAGCCCGGTACCAGACCGGCGATCTCGGTGCCGATATCCACGGCCACGGCGTCCACGGCATCGTCGATGTCGGTGGCCTTGCGCGCGACCTCGGTCAGGCGCTCGCGACGCGACGGGTCCTGGGCGGCCTGCAGGATCAGCGACGGGTTGGTGGTAGCATCTGTGGGCGCGAAGCGACGAATCGCCTCGAGGTCACCGGTGTCGGCGACAACGGTGGTCATGTCCTTGAGTTGGGAGAGCTTGTCCTGTGCCATGCAAGAGTTTCCTGTACTGAGCGCGGGTCGTCCGATGACGACCTTCATGAAAAGGGAAGACGTGAAGGTCTGGGCTACGAAGCGGGAACGACATGGCCAGAGCCTCGACGATGATACTCCATCGGCCGTACCGCGGGGATGTCGTCGCTGTCGGTGTGAACATGATCACATGGATGTGACAACTTCTTCACGTTCGTTACCTCAACTGTATCAATTGTATGGCGGCGCGCCCACTGTCGCGGTCTACCGGCAGACGTGTCCGCTCATGCCTGCGACAGGCTGGCACCGAGGTGTCGGGGACCCAAGGACGGTAAGGGAGCCGGTGAGCGGGCCGATGCCGGCACCTGGGTCCATGACGTGCCGCATCGTGAAGGATTCTTCAGCAGGCGCATGATCGCGCCGTTATCGTGAAACTCTCGGGAGGGGATGTGGACAAGCGTCAAACCCGTCAGCTGGCCTTGCTGGTCGCTGCCAACACCGCACTGGCCCCCTTGGCCATCGATGCCTATCTGCCGGCATTGCCGGCCATGGCGGAAGCGCTCGACACCAGCGTCCATCATACGGAGCTGTCGCTGTCGATCTTCCTGCTCGGCTTCTCGCTGGGGCAATTGATCTTCGGGCCGCTGTCGGACCGCATCGGCCGCAAGCCGGTGTTGCTCTCCGGGATCTTCGTCTTCCTGCTGGCGAGTCTGGCGATCACCCAGGTCGACAGTCTCGAAGGCCTCTATGCGTTGCGATTCGTGCAGGCGCTGGGCGGCGGGGCCTCGGTGGTGAATTCCTCGGCGATCGTGCGTGACTGCTTCAGCGGGCGCGAGGCGGCCAAGGTGCTCTCGACCGTCGCGGTGATCATGATGCTGGCACCGCTGATCGCCCCGGCGATCGGCAGTCTGCTGCTGGGCTTGGCGGGCTGGTGGCTGATCTTCGCCTTCCTGGCCGCCTATGCCGCCTTCCTGCTGGTCGTGCTGCCTTTCCGGCTGCCGGAGACACGCCGCCATCGCGAAGCGGATGAGCCTCCGGCCAGCATCGCGCAGGTCGCTCGCGATTACGTCAGCGTGATGCGCCATGGCCCGGCGATGGGCTATGCCATTACCCAGGCGATGGGCTTCGGTGGCATGTTCGCCTTCATCACCGCCTCCCCGTATGTCTACATGGAGCACTTCGGTGTCACCGCCTCCTGGTACCCGGCGCTGTTCGGGGCCAACATCCTGTTCATGTTCACCGCCAATCGCCTCAACGTGCGCCTGCTGTCACGCATGTCGCCACCACGGCTGCTGCGCATCGGGATCGGTATCCAGCTGCTCGCGGCCTGTCTGCTGGTGCTGGCATTGGCGCTGGGGCTGGATCATCTGGCGCTGATGGCACCCTTGCTGATGCTCTTCGTCGGGGCCAACGGCATGGTCGCTCCCAATGCGATTTCTTCCGCGCTCGAGTACTTCCCCCGTATCAGTGCCACCGCCAACGCCCTGATCGGCAGCCTGCAATTCGCCAGTGGCGCCTTGATCGGCATGCTGATCGCAGGGCTGGCGATGGACAGCCTGTGGCCGATGATCCTCGGCATGCTGGGCACGGCGCTGGTCAGCAATATCCTGCTGCGCGTGTTGGCGGGGCGTCGCGCCCTGGCGCGTCATGCCGCCCCCTCGGACTGAGGGTCATTGATCACACGGCGACTCGCGATGACTGTCACACGGTTGTCATGAATGCTTGGCAAAGTGCTCCTCGTAGACAAGAAGCCAACCTCAAGGCTCATTCTTTTCGCAAGGAGTTTCAGGCATGAAGGCGTTCCTCAAGTCAGGTCTCGCAGTCGCTGTTCTCGCCGCATCCGTCGGTGCAGCAGAAGCCCGTGAACAGCTGCGCATCGTCGGCTCTTCCACGGTCTATCCGTTCTCCAGCTATGTGGCGGAAGAGCTGGGTGCCACCAGCGACTTCCCGACGCCGGTCATCGAGTCCACCGGTTCCGGTGGCGGCATGAAGCTGTTCTGTGAAGGGGTCGGGGACAGCACGCCGGACATCACCAACGCTTCCCGCCGCATGAAGACGTCCGAGTTCGAGCGCTGTGAAGAGAATGGCGTGACCGACATCACCGAAGCGATGATCGGCTTCGATGGCATCGCCTTCGCTCAGGCGGTCGGTGATGGCGACATCAACCTGACGCGTGAGCAGATCACCTTGGCGGTCGCCGCTCAGGTGCCGGTCGATGGCAAGCTGGTCGACAACCCCTACACCAAGTGGTCCGAGATCGACTCCTCCCTGCCGGATCGCAAGATCACCGTCTATGGTCCGCCTTCCACGTCCGGTACGCGTGATGCCTTCGAAGAGCTGGTGATGGAAGTCTCCACCGAAGAGATGGAAGGCTACGGCGGTGAGGGTTACACCAACATCCGTCAGGACGGCCACTACATCGCGGCGGGTGAGAACGACAACCTGATCATCCAGAAACTGGTCGAGAACACCGATGCCTTCGGTATCTTCGGCTACTCCTTCCTGGAAGAGAACGCCGACAAGGTCGTCGGTGCCTCCATCGATGGCGTCCTGCCGGAAGCCGATGCCATCTCCTCCGGTGAGTACCCGGTGTCCCGCTCGCTGTTCTACTACGTGAAGAACCAGCACAAGGATGACGTGCCGGCGCAGCAGGCCTACAACGACCTGTTCATGAGCGAGAAGATGATCGGTGAGCTGGGCTACCTGAAGGGCATCGGCCTGATTCCCTTGCCCAAGGATGAGCGTGAAGCCCTGCGTGAGCAGGTGAAGAACCGCACCAAGCTGACCCTGGCTGACCTCAAGAAGTAACTGACGCAGCTGACCCACGACGCGGCCGGTTGCCATTGGCAGCCGGCCCGTTTGCATGACGGTCCGCAGGGATATCGGACAGGCAAGTTGCCTTCACTTTGCGGATAACGCGACTCCGGGACTCGAAAGATGCAGACTCAGCAGATCTTTCTCTTCTTCATTGGCATCGTGGCGCTGTCTGGCCTGATTGCCTTCTTCGTCGGCCGAGGCAAGGCGCAGAAGGTGCGTGCCAGCGGGGCAGAGATGTACGCCCAGCCGGATCAATACGGTTGGTTCACCGCCATCTCCTGTGCCGGCCCGGCACTGCTGGTCGGACTGGCCGCCGTACTGGCGATCGCCACGGCCGGGGTATCCATCGAGGGCGCCGAGCTGCTGGCTGCCAGCCTCGTCGTCGCAGGTGTCGGCATGCTCATCGGTCTGGCGCTGGTGAAGCCTGATTTTCACGCGCGCAATGCGATCGAGACATTGATTCGTTATGTGCTGATCGGGGCGGCGATGATCTCCATCGTCACGACGTTCGGCATTCTGGCTTCCATCATCTTCGAAGCCATCCGCTTCTTCCAGATGGAAAGCTTCTGGACCTTCATCACCGGCACCACCTGGGACCCGGGCAACAGCTTCCAGCTGGCAGCCGGTCGTGGCGAGGGCGTCGAGAGCACCGCCAACTTCGGGGCGGTTCCGCTGTTCGCCGGTACCTTCATGATCACCCTGATCGCCATGCTGGTGGCCATTCCCATCGGCCTGCTGGCGGCGGTCTACATGTCGGAATTCGCCCCGGAGCGCGTGCGTACCGTGGCCAAGCCGGTGCTGGAAGTGCTCGCCGGCATCCCGACCGTCGTCTATGGCTTCTTCGCCGCCATCACCGTGGCACCGCTGATCGTCGACATCTTCTCGCCGCTGGGTATCGAGGCGTCCTATAACAATGCTCTGGCACCGGGGCTGGTCATGGGCATCATGATCATTCCCTTCATCTCCTCACTGTCGGATGACGTCATCACCTCCGTGCCGGACACCATGCGTCAGGGGTCTCTGGCGCTGGGCATGACCCAGGGCGAGACCATCCGCAATGTCATCCTGCCGGCCGCGCTGCCGGGCATCATCTCGGCGTCACTGCTGGCCATGTCGCGTGCGCTGGGCGAGACGATGATCGTGGTGATGGCGGCGGGCATGCGTCCGAATCTGACCGCCAACCCGCTGGAAGACATGACCACCGTGACGGTGCGTATCGTTGCCGCGCTGACGGGAGACCAGGAATTCGCGAGTGCCGAGACATTGTCCGCCTTCGCGCTGGGTCTGGTGCTGTTCGTCGTCACCTTGCTGCTGAACATGGTCTCGGTGGTTCTCATCCGCCGCTTCCGTGAGAAGTACAGCGCCAATAATCTGTGAGGCCGAGACAAGACATGAGCCATTCCTTCGACGATATCTCGGCCCAGCTCAAGGGCCGTCATCGCCGCACTCAGCGCCTGAAGTACATGTCCATGGCGGCGCTGGCCCTGGCGGCAACCTTCCTGGTGGTGTTCATCGGCGACATGCTGATGCGCGGCTATCCGGCCTTCCAGCAGGCGGAGCTCAAGGTACCGGTCACCTACAGCGAGCAGTCACGCGAGATTCCGCTCGCGGCGGTGGAAGAGGATGTGCGTGAGCTGGTCAGCCGCGGCTGGCTGCGTCAGCTGCCACGCGAGATGAAGGCCAACCCGGAGCTGCTGGGCCAGACCCTCGAGACCTGGGTGATCGCGGACGACCGGGTGGATCAGTACCTCAAGGGCCACAAGGCGCATCTCAAGCCCAAGCAGATCGCCGTACTGGATCGCATGGTCGAGAACGGCACGGCCGAGCTCAAGTTCAACATCAACTTCTTCACCACCGGTGATTCCAAGATGCCGGAATATGCCGGTATCTGGTCGGCGGCGATGGGCACGATCCTGACGTTGCTGGTCACTCTGGCCTTCGCCTTCCCGGTCGGCGTGCTGACCGCGGTCTACCTAGAGGAGTTCGCGCCGGACAATCGCCTCACCCAGGCAATCGAGATCAACATCAACAATCTGGCGGCGGTGCCGTCGATCCTGTTCGGTCTGCTGGGCCTGGCGATCTTCATCAACTTCTTCGGCATGCCGCGCTCGTCCCCGCTGGTCGGTGGTCTGACGCTGGGGCTGATGACGCTGCCGGTGATCATCATCACCACCCGCTCCGCGTTGCGCAGCGTGCCGGACACCATTCGTCAGGCAGCCTTCGGCGTTGGCTGCTCGCGCTGGCAGGTCGTGCGGGATCACGTTCTGCCGCTGTCATTGCCGGGTATCCTGACGGGTTCCATCATCGGTCTGGCGCAGGCGATGGGGGAAACCGCTCCCTTGATCATCGTCGGCATGGTGGCCTTCATTCCGGATGCACCGACCTCCATCACCCAGGCGGCCACCGTGCTGCCGGCCCAGATCTTCACCTGGGCAGGTGAGCCGGAACAGGCCTACGTCGAGCGGACTGCGGCGGGCATCCTGGTGCTGCTGTCAGTGCTGATCTTCCTCAACGCCGCAGCCGTCATGCTGCGCAAGAAATTCGAGCGTCGCTGGTAGGTCGGTGGATCACGTCCCGCCGAGGCGGGACGCACGACATGACCAGACCCACGACTGAACAAGGAATACGAGACATGAACAGCACCGTCGCCACCCCCGCCAAGCCTGTCGCCATGGCACGCCCCGGCACACCGATCGTGACCAACGAAGAGGCCAATCATGAGCTGGCCATCCGTGTGGAAGACCTCAACCTGTGGTACGGCGAGAAGCAGGCGCTGAAGAACATCAACATCGACATCTTCCAGAAGAATGTCACCGCGTTGATCGGGCCGTCCGGGTGCGGCAAGTCGACCTTCCTGCGCTGCCTGAATCGCATGAATGACCTGATCCGCAGCGTGCGCATCGAGGGTCTGGTCGAGATGGATGGGCGTGACGTCAATGCCCGCAACATGGATGAAGTGGCACTGCGTCGCCGTGTCGGCATGGTGTTCCAGAAGCCGAACCCGTTCCCCAAGTCCATCTATGACAACATCGCCTATGCGCCGACCATGCACGACCTGGTCAGCCGTCGTGCCGACAAGGACGATCTGGTCGAGAGCGCGCTGCGTGATGCCGGCCTGTGGGAAGAGGTGAAGGACATTCTGGATCAGCCGGGTACCTCGCTGTCCGGTGGTCAGCAGCAGCGCCTGTGCATCGCGCGTGCGATCGCGGTCAAGCCGGACGTCATCCTGATGGATGAGCCGACCTCGGCGCTGGACCCGATTTCCACCGCGACCATCGAAGACCTGATGGACAAGCTGAAGACCCAGTTCTCCATCGTGACCGTGACCCACAACATGCAGCAGGCGGCGCGTGTCGCCGATTACACCGCCTTCTTCCACATGGGCGAGCTGATCGAGTACAACGACACCAAGACGATGTTCTCCAATCCGCACACCAAGAAGGCCGAGGACTACATCACCGGTCGCTACGGCTGAGGACTGGCGCCATCTCGGCGCGAATGGTTCCCGAAGATGGCAGAAGGCCCGGATCCATGATCCGGGCCTTCTGTCGTGTCTGGCGCTTGTCATGTCAGACGTGCTGGAACGCGAGGTTGGCTCAGCCCCCGTACCCGGCTCAGCCTTCCAGTTCGACGGCGATCGCGGTGGCCTCACCGCCGCCGATGCACAGTGCCGCGATGCCGCGCTTCTTGCCGCGGCGTTCCAGCGCATTGATCAGGGTGACGATGATGCGTGATCCGGTGGAGCCCACCGGGTGACCCTGGGCGCAGGCACCCCCGAAGACATTGACCTTGTCGTGCGGGATGTCGTGGGCATCCATCGCCAGCAGTGTCACCACGGCGAAGGCCTCGTTGATCTCGAACAGATCGACATCCTCGGTGGTCCACTCCAGTCGCTTCATCAGCGAATCGATGGCCCCGATGGGGGCCAGCGTGAATTCGCTGGGGTGCTGGGAGTGGGTGCTGTGACCGAGGATACGGGCCTTGACGGCCAGGCCACGACGCTCGGCCTCATCACGTCGGGTCAGCACCAGGGCCGAGGCACCGTCAGAGATGGAGCTGGCATTGGCGGCAGTGATGGTGCCGTCCTTGGCAAATACCGGACGCAGAGTGGGAATCTTGTCGAGGTTGGCCTGGAAGGGTTGTTCATCCTGCTCGACGAGACTCTCGCCCTTGCGACTCTTGACCGTCACCGGCGCGATTTCCGGGGCGATGTCGCCGGCCTCGGTGGCGGCCATGGCGCGCTTGAGTGATTCGATGGCGAAGTCATCCATGCGCTGACGATCGTAGCCACGCGCATCGGCCACTTCCTGGGCGAACACGCCCATCAGCTTGCCGGTCTCGGCGTCTTCCAGGCCATCGAAGAACATGTGGTCCTTCAGTTCTCCATGTCCGAGGCGATAGCCGCCGCGTGCCTGGGTGAGCAGGTGCGGGGCATTGGACATCGATTCCATGCCACCCGCCAGCATGATGCGGTTGGTGCCGGCACGGATCAGGTCGTGCGCGAGCATGGTAGCTTTCATGCCGGAACCGCACAGCTTGTTGATGGTGGTCGCGCCGATGCTGTCCGGGACTCCGGCCTGGCGCATGGCCTGACGTGCCGGGCCTTGCTTGACGCCTGCCGGCAGTACGCAGCCGAAGATGCCCTCATCGATATCGGCGGGTGTCAGGCCTGAGCGTTCGATGACAGCCTTGATGGCCACGGCGGCGAGCTGCGGTGCGCTGAGGCTGGAAAGCGAGCCCTGCAATCCGCCCATCGGCGTGCGCGCCCCGGACAGGATCACGATGTCGTCAGCGGTGGTGGTGGGGCTTGGCGTGGTGCGGGAAGCGGTCGTCATGACGGTCTCCAGTGTCTTGTTATTGGAAGATCACCTGTGGCGTTCGGCGTTGTGATCACTGCGTGGCTGTGCTTTGATCCATTCAATCCCATAAACCAAGCAAGCGCTAGTTATACGATGAATGTAGCCACCGCCTCACCCCGTCGCAAGGAGCTGGTCCGCATCGCCGCCCGTCTGTTCGTGGAGGAGGGCTTCGATCGCACCACCGTTCGCATGTTGGCCCAGGAAATGGGCATCAAGTCCGGCAGCCTGTTCCATCACTTCGCTGACAAGCAGGAAATCCTGTGCGCGGTGATCGAGGAGGGCATGTTCAGCGCACTGGCCATCGCGCGTGAGCATCTCGCGCGGCTGGAAGCCGGCTCAGCCCCCGCGTCACGGCATCAGCAGGCGCGAGAGCGCTTGCTGGCATTGGCGCGGGCGCATCTGGAAACCCTGCTGACGGACCGCAATGCGCATGTCGTGGCGCTCTACGAATGGCGTCGCCTCGAGCAAGCCTCGCGGGAGCATCTCGTGCATCTGCGTGACGAGTATGAAGCCCTGTGGCGCGACGCCATCGAGGTGGCCGTCGCCGCGGGACTGCTCAAGGGAGACGCTCTGCTTCTGCGCCAGTTCATGCTGGGGGCGCTCAACTGGAGCGTACGCTGGTACCGTCCCGAGGGTGAGCGTTCCCCGGATGAGCTGGCCGAGGCGCTGGTCGACAGCCTGTGTCGTCTTCCCTGAGCGAGCGTCTGCTACACGGCGTCTGCTACACAGCGTCCGTTACACGGCGTCTGCTACACAGCGTCTGCAACTTTCGGCCAGTCGAGCGCCACAATGCTTGCCGCACGACAGGCTTGTCGCTAACTTGACGTTTACGTTAACTGTAGATGGCTGGCGCCCAGCCATCTCGATCCGCCCCGGAGCGCCACTCAGGAGCCAGTCACGCCATGACGCCAAGCGATACAACAACAAACCGCACGTCACGCGCCGCCTCTGCTGCATATGTCGCTACATCTGCCGCTACATCTGACGAACCTGCGAATTCATCCGCCATGCAACCCGCTGCCAGCCAGACGCTGAGCGAGTATCTGGAGCATTTCGACATCGATGCGTTGCGCGATGAACTCCTGACGTCCTCCGGGCAAGGGCACATGGGCAATGCCTTTGACGCCTGCATCGGTCGGCACCTGCGCGCCGGGCAGGGCGAGCGCATCGCTCTGGTCCACGAGGATGAGCATGGCAAGGTACGCACGCTCAGCTACGCCGAACTGGATCTCGAGAGTGCTCGGATGGCCACGGCGCTGGCTGCGCAGGGCGTCGGACCCGGCGAGCGCGTGGCCTGCATGCTGTCGCGTACGCCTGAGCTTCTGATCGCGCTGGCCGCCACCTGGCGGCTGGGCGCCATCTATCAGCCGCTGTTCACGGCCTTCGGAACGGATGCGCTCGCCTACCGTCTGTCACGCGCCGAGACCAGTGTCGTGATCACCGAGTCCGGTCAGCGTGCCAAGTTCAGGGCGCTTGCGAGCCATCCACCGATCATCTGCGTGCGCGGGGAAGGGGAGGCACTGGATGAGGGGGATCTGGACTGGCAGGCTCTGATGCAAAGCGAGCCCCTGGCGCAACCGCCCGTACAATTGCCGAGTGATGCGCCCTTCCTGCAGATGTTCACCTCCGGCACGGTCGGCAAGCCCAAGGGGGTGGCGGTGGCACTGAATGCGCTGCCGGCCTTCTGGCTCTATCAGCGGCTGGCAGTGGATCTGCGCCCCGGCGAGCGCTTCTGGAACATGGCCGACCCCGGCTGGGCCTACGGGCTTTACTACGGGATCACGGCACCTCTGTTGCTGGGTGCCACCACCTACTTCATGCAAGCTCCCTTCAGCGCGCAGGGCGGGCTGGACTTCCTGCAGCGCCACGCCATCGACAACTTCGCGGCGGCGCCCACGGCCTATCGGATGCTCAAGGCCTCCGGGCTCGGGGAGGGGGCCTTCGAGCGCCTGACGCTGCGCGTGGCGAGCTCGGCCGGCGAGCCGCTCAATACCGAGGTGGTGGGCTGGGTCGCCCGTGAGCTTGGCTGCACGGTGATGGATCACTACGGTCAGACCGAAGTCGGCATGGTCTGCTGCAATCATCATGCTCTGGCGCATGAGGTGGTCATCGGCAGCGTCGGCTTCCCCTTGCCCGGCTATCGCCTGGCCGTGCTGGACGCCGAATATCGGGAGCTTGCGCCCGGTGAACCGGGCGTGCTGGCGGTGGATATCGCCAATTCCCCTGCCTATTTCTTCTCCGGCTATACCTGGCAGGAGAAACAGCCCTGTGTCGGAGGCTATTACCTGACCGGGGATGTAGTCGTCGCGGAGCCTGATGGTCGCTTCACCTTCGCCGGCCGTGACGACGACATCATCACCACTTCGGGTTATCGAGTCGGCCCGGCGGATGTCGAGAACGCCATCCTTGCCCATCCCGCCGTCGCGGAGTCCGCGGCGGTCGGCAAGCCGGATGACCTGCGCGGCGAGATCATCAAGGCCTACGTGGTGCTGCGCGACGGACATGTCGGGGATGAAGCCCTCGCCGAGGCAATACGCAGCGAAGTGCGCCAGCGGCTATCAGGCCACAGCTATCCCCGCGAGATCAGCTTCGTGGACAGCCTGCCCAAGACACCCTCGGGCAAGATCCAGCGATTCCTGCTGCGCGCCGAAGCTCGAGAGGAGTGAGACCCGCGGCTGCCGCTACGCCTCTTGCGGGCTGCCGCAGGATGATCGTCATTGAACGACCCGGCAGCGGATGCGCCGGGTGCCATCTGGAGAGTCATGCATGAAGATTGCCGAGCACTGCTTCCTGATCACGGGTGCCGCCTCCGGCCTGGGGGCTGCCACAGCGGACCGTCTGGTGGCCGCCGGTGGACGCGTCGTACTGGCTGACATCTCCGAGGCCGCACGCGAGCATGCCGCGGCACTCGGTGCGTCGGCACGCTTCTGTCATTGCGATATCACCGATTCCGAGAGCGTGAGCGCGGCGCTGGATGTCGCCGAGCAGAGCTTCGGAGCCCTTCATGGCGTAATCCACTGCGCGGGCGTGGTGAGCGTCGCCAAGCTGGTGGATCGCGAGGGGGCACCGGCGCCGCTGGAAGGGTTCGAGAAGACCCTGGCCATCAATCTGAGCGGTACCTTCAACGTGGCGCGTCTCGCGGCGGCCCGCATGGCGCGCAATGTGGCCGAGGGGGAAGACGGAGAGCGCGGCATCATTCTCAACACCGCTTCGGTCGCGGCCTTCGATGGCCAGATAGGGCAATGTGCCTACAGTGCTTCCAAGGCCGGGGTGGCAGGCATGACCCTGCCGATGGCACGCGAACTGGCGCGTCACGGCATTCGTGTGATGGCGATTGCCCCTGGCGTGTTCGAGACACCGATGATGGCAGGCATTCCGGAGCCTGCTCGCGAGGCGCTGTGCGAGGCCGTTCCGTTTCCCAAGCGCCTGGGGCGGCCCGATGAATTCGCTCGCCTGGCCGAACACATCATCACCAACGGCATGCTCAATGGGGAAGTGATCCGTCTCGACGGCAGCATCCGCATGGCCTGAGCCTGCCGTCTCGCGATCACGCACGACGACCTGAAAGCAAGGAATCTCTGGGGGAGATATTGCTCGACCACATGAGTGGTCGGGCTTTTTTGTGTCCGCGTGCCACCAATGTCTCACGGCCACGATCAAACGATCGCTTGACTGACGATCGGGGTGGCGCTAATTTCAAACGAATGTTTGATAGTGGTCGGGTCGATCCCGCGAAAGGATCCCGCTGCCACGCCCCCATTCATGTGCATAGCCACCATTTCCCGCTTGAAGATGCTCGGAAGTGGCTGTGTCAGGTCATCGCCGCCGCGTCGCGACGGCACAAGGAGTACAGCATGCCGGACTATCAGGCGCCCTTGCGCGATATTCGCTTCGTGATGAATGAGCTGCTCGACTACCCCGCGCATTACGCCCGCCTGCCGGGTGGCGAAGATGCCAGTGATGACATCGTCAGCGCGATTCTCGAGGAAGGGGCACGCTTTGCCAACGAGGTGCTGACGCCGCTCAACCAGTCGGGCGATCTCGAGGGCTGTACCTTCGAGGGGGGAGAGGTGAAGGCGCCGCGTGGCTTCAAGGCCGCCTATCAGCAGTATGTCGAGGGCGGTTGGCCGAGTCTGGCAGCCTCACCGGAGCACGGTGGCCAGGGCCTGCCGCCGTCTCTGGCGATGGTGCTCTCGGAAATGGTCGCCTCCGCCAACCTCTCGTGGGGCATGTATCCGGGGTTGTCACATGGCGCGATGAACGCCCTTGAGCATCATGGCAGCGAGGTGCTCAAGCAGACCTATCTGACCAAGCTGGTCGAAGGCCGCTGGACCGGCACCATGTGTCTGACCGAACCGCACTGTGGCACGGATCTGGGGCTGATCAAGACCCGCGCCGTGCCACTGGATGACGCCGATGGCAGCAAGGGGTACGCCATCAGCGGTACCAAGATCTTCATCTCCGCCGGCGAACACGATCTCTCGGAGAACATCGTGCATCTGGTGCTGGCCAAGTTGCCGGACGCGCCGGAAGGCTCACGCGGCATCTCGCTGTTCGTGGTGCCGAAGTTCCTGCCGGATGCCAGTGGCGAGGCCGGAGACCGCAACGGTGTCAGCTGTGGCTCCATCGAGCACAAGATGGGCATTCACGGCAACGCGACCTGCGTGATGAACTTCGACTCCGCCACAGGTTTCTTGGTCGGCCCGCCGCACAAGGGGCTGGCCTGCATGTTCACCATGATGAATGCCGCGCGGCTTGGCGTGGGCATCCAGGGCGTGGCGCTGGCCGAAGCCAGCTTCCAGAATGCGCTGAGCTATGCGCGAGACCGCCTGCAGATGCGAGCTCTCTCGGGGGCCAAGGCACCGGAGAAGGTAGCCGACCCGATCATCGTGCACCCGGACGTACGGCGCATGCTGCTGACCCAGAAGGCCATCGCCGAGGGCGGACGCATGCTGGTGATGTACGCCGCCCAGCTCAATGATCTTGTCGAGAATGCGCCGGACAGCGAAGAGAAGACTCGTGCCGACACGCTGTTGGGCCTGCTGACGCCCATCGTCAAGGCCTTCCTGACCGAGACCGGCTTCGAGGCGACCAACCATGGGGTGCAGGTGTTCGGTGGCCACGGCTTCATCCAGGAGTGGGGCATGGAGCAGTTCGTGCGCGATGCGCGCATCACGCTGCTCTATGAAGGCACCACCGGTATCCAGGCGCTGGACCTGCTGGGACGCAAGATCCTGATGAGCCAGGGCGAGTCGCTCAAGGTCTTCACCAAGGAGATCCACAAGTTCTGTCAGGCCAGCGAAGGCAGCGAATTTGCCTCGCCACTTGCGGAGCTCAACCGCGAATGGGGTGAGCTGACCATGGCGGTCGGCATGGGGGCGATGCAGGACCGCGAGGCGGTCGGTGCTGCCAGTGTCGATTATCTGATGTATGCCGGTTACGTCACGCTGGGCTACCTGTGGGCGCGTGCCGGTGAGACCGCCAGAGCCGCGCTGGCATCTGGCACGGGGGACGCGACCTTCTACCAGGCCAAGCTGGATACCGCACGCTTCTACTTCCAGCGCATCCTGCCGCGTACCCAGGGGCACGCCGCGATGATTCGTGCCGGCGGCGAGACGCTGATGGCACCTGCGGTAGAGGGCTTCGGCAGCGGGTTCGAGATCTGATCTCACGTCCACACGCTGAATTCGGTCTGTTTGTCAGGCAATCATGTGCCTCCAGTCAGTGCGCTCTGACTCGGATTTCTCGGGGAGACTTCGGTCTCCCCTTTTTTGTGGCGGGTCATTCATGCACGGGGTCGCGCCGGTCTGCAGAACATTCTCTTCTCTTTGTGTCCCGCGCTTGGCTTGTGACGGTCAGACGCCCAAGATAGTCGCAGTGACAGCCTGTCCCGCCCAGTGCGCGGGAGATGACATGCGGGACTCAATTTGCAGTAACTGACAGGATAGGTGGCGCAGGATGCAGGCTAACGATACCCCTGAAGAGGCCGCGCAGGAGTCAGGGCGGTCCTCCCGCTCTGAGCAGGCCTCATCGAGGCCCGAAGTGCCGAGCAGTGAGGGCGGCGACGACGCGCATGACATGATGGTGGGTGAGCCTAGCGGTGTCAGCGAGGGCACTTCCGCCGAGGAGGCCGTGGCACGCATGCAGGTGCCGCGAGACGAGCGTCAGCAGGAAGCGCTGGAGCTTTCCGGGCGTTCTCGCCATGTCCCCAAGGTCCGCAAGGCACTGGAGATCCATCCGCTGTTGGTCGGCATGGCCGCGCTGGTGGTGATCATCGGTGGCCTCAAGATGGCGGCAGACCTGGTGGTCCCCCTGCTGATGGCGGTGTTTGTCGCGGCGGTCTGCGATGCGCCGGTGCGCTGGCTGGCCCGACACGGCATCGGCCAGCGTTTCGGGGTGCCCATCGTCATCCTGACGGTCTGCATCCTGTTTTCCTCGCTGGCGGCCTTGCTGGTCTCACGCTTCACCCTGTTCAGCGATGAGATGCCCAAGCTGGAGGAAAGTCTGCGGGAGCAGTATCAGAGCATGCTGGAATGGCTGGCAGGCCACGGCGTCTCCATCGCGCCGGCGCGCTTCAGTGAGCTGGTGGATCCGGCATCGCTGACGCAATGGGTGCCCAACCTGCTCACCGGGCTGGGCGGTCTGCTGTCTTCCAGTGTCATCATCGTGCTGACGGCCACCTTCCTGTTGTACGAAGCCCTGTCGCTGCGCGACAAGCTGATCACCACTCTGCGCAGCCCGCATGTCAGCCTGCGCCGCTTTACGCTGTTCTCGTTGACGCTGCGACGTTATCTGGCGGTCAAGACGTTGATCAGTCTGGTGACCGGTGCGCTGGTCGGCATCAGCTGTCTGGCACTGGATGTGGAGTTCGCCTTCCTGTGGGCCACGCTGGCCTTCTGCCTCAACTACATTCCCAACATCGGGTCGGCGCTGGCCGCGGTGCCGGCAGTATTGCTGACGCTGGTGATGCCGGAGGGTGGGGCGGTCAAGGCGTTGATGCTGGGCGGCTGCTACCTGGCGATCAATTTCATTCTCGGCAACATGATCGAGCCGCGCGTGATGGGGCGGACGCTGGGGCTGTCGACACTGGCCGCCTTCCTGTCACTGGTGGTGTGGGGCTGGGTGTTCGGCCCGGTGGGGATGCTGTTGTCGGTGCCGATCACCATGACGCTCAAGATCGCCTTCGACTCGCACCCGGGCACGCGCTGGGCGGCACGCCTGCTGGGACCCTCCGCCAGACGCATTCGACGTCGCCGACGCATGGCGGAGGAATAGCGCGTCGGCAAGGCGTGTCTTCGCGGGCTCGATGAGCCCGCGCCCCCTGAATGCAGAAGGGAATGCAGAAGGCCCCGTCACGTTGAGCGTGACGGGGCCTTCTGGTGTTCATCTCGTGCCTGGTGACTGCCGGGGCAGCCACCTTCGAGCGGACCGGTTTAGAGGTTCTGCTCGATGAACTGGCTCAGTTGTCCCTTGGACTGGGCACCGACCAGCGAGGCGACCTTGGCGCCGGACTTGAACAGGATCACGGTCGGCACGCCACGCACGCCTTGCTCGGCGGCGATTTCCGGTGCGTCATCGACATTGACGTTGACGATCTTCAGGCCTTCGCCCTTCTCGTTGGCGACTTCTTCGACGACCGGCGCCATCATCTTGCACGGGCCACACCAGGGCGCCCAGAACTTCAGCAGTACCGGGGCTTCAGCGTTGAGAACTTCCTGTTCGAAGTTGGCGCCGGTGACATCGACGTGATTGGACATCTTGTTTCTCCAGGGGATTCGTTTCGCTGTCTGCGGCATTGCCGGACATGCAGGCTGCGTCCGATGGTAGCGCCACTTTCCATCACTGACAAATGGGCATTGTCCATCGACTCAATAGCACGGGGTTATGATCGTTGGTATTTTTATAGCTGTTTTATTGGTTGGAGGGAATAGCCACGCAGCAGGCAATCACGATTGCCTGCTGCGACATTGGTCTGGATTACGCGTGCAGCAGCAGAGGAAGGACGGGATCAGAAGAAGGCGTAGCGGATGCCAAGCCCCAGCAGCAGGGTGGTGAGCAGCCCCTGCAACAGGCTGCCGGGCATGTGGCGCGTCAGGCGTGCGCCAAGGCTGATGGCAGGCAGGGAGCCGACCAGCAATGCGCCGAGCAGCAGGAAATCGACATTGCCCAGCCATAGATGCCCCAGGCCTGCGACCAGTGTCAGTGGCACGGCGTGGGCGATATCGGTGCCGACGATGCGTGCGGTACTCAGAAGCGGGAACAGCATGATCAGCACGGCCGCCCCGAAGGCACCGGCGCCGACGGAGGACAGGGTGACGCATACGCCCAGCACGATGCCCGACAGCACGGTCAGCGGTGCCGCATGCCGCACGATGAAGCTTTCCGGACTGATCAGGCCCAACAGACGTTTCTTGAACAGCAGCACGCCGGCGGTGAGGATCAACATCACGCCCAGCATGCCCTTGATCAGGCCTGCGTAGGCGGTGGGGTCCGTGAAGAAGGCATGCAGCACGCCGATGGTCACCAGCGCGGCGGGGATGGAGCCCAGGGCCAAACGACGGGTGATGGTCCAGTCCACATGCCCCTGGCGATGGTGCGCGAAGGCGCCGCCGGCCTTGGTGATGGCGGCGTAAAGCAGATCGGTACCGACCGCGACATGCGGCGGAAAGCCGAACATCAATAGCAGCGGTGTCATCAGTGAGCCACCGCCCACGCCGGTGACACCGACCGCAAAGCCCACTCCGGCGCCTGCCAGTACGTATAGCAGCAGCTGTGTGACATCCATCCCTTGTCTACCCCTTGTCAGGTTACTGCCGTCAATCTACTCTTGACTGTATATTCCCGAAAGGAATCATTGTTCATGATTTTATCGCCCGATCATCTTAGCAGGGTGAACGGCCATGTCCGGGCCACTGTCGCGCTCTCCCGCGTCGACGGGGCTTCTCAGGAGAGTGAAGTCGCATGAAACTCCAGCAGTTGCGTTACATCTGGGAAGTGACCCGACACAATCTGAACGTGTCAGCGACCGCTCAGAGCCTCTATACCTCACAGCCGGGGATCTCCAAGCAGATTCGTCTGCTGGAGGATGAGCTGGGCGTCGAGATCTTCGCGCGCAGTGGCAAGCATCTGACGCGCGTGACGCCGGCGGGTGAGTCGATCGTCGAGCTGGCAAGCCAGGTGCTGCGCACGGTGGAGAACATCAAGCATGTCGCGCAGGAGCACAGCGATGATCGCCGTGGCAGTCTGGCGATCGCCACCACCCACACCCAGGCACGCTATGCCCTGCCGCCGGTGATCGCCGATTTCACGCGCAAGTACCCGGATGTCGCGTTGCACATGCAGCAGGGCACCCCGAAGCAGATCGCCAACATGGTCAGTGAGGGGCAGGCCGATTTCGCCATCTGCACCGAGTCGCTGGAGCTGTTCAACGACCTCATCCTGCTGCCGTGCTACCGCTGGAATCGCTGCGTGCTGGTGCCGAAGGATCATCCGCTGGCCAATGGCGAGGAGCTGACCCTCGAGACACTGGCCAGCTATGCGCTGGTCACCTACACCTATGGCTTCACCGGGCGCAGCCAGCTGGATGATGCTTTCAAGTCACATGGCCTGGCACCCAATGTCGTGCTGACCGCCTCGGATGCCGATGTCATCAAGACCTATGTGCGCCTGGGCATGGGTATCGGCATCGTCGCGCACATGGCGGTGGACGAGGTGGCGGACGAGGACCTGGTGGCGCTGGATGCGACGCATCTCTTCGACAGCTCGACGACCAAGATCGGCATTCGTCGCGGCACCTTCATGCGCAGCTACATGTTCGAATTCGTCGAACGCTTCGCGCCGCACCTGACACGCGATCGTGTCGAGGCGGCACTGGCCGCCGGCCCGCGTCATGAGCACGAGATCTTCCACGATATCGAGCTGCCGGTGCGCTGAGTGCCGGTGGGCTGAGTGCCGCTCGCCTGACCTGCCATTGCGCAAATGAAAACGCCCGCCTCCTGAGAGGCGGGCGTTTTGCGTGTGGCCGACAGGATCAATGCGCCAGGTGCAGGCCACACTCACGGTTGTCTTCCGCCTTGGTCGGGTCGACGTAGTCGAACTCGTTGGGCAGGTCGTGGGCGACCAGATACTCGTGCATCTGCTTGGAGGACCAGTGGAGCACCGGTGCGACCTTGATCAGGCCATCGCCGTTCAGCGAGACCGGCTGCATGCCGGCACGGAAGACGGTGTCACTGGCGCGCACGGCGGTGAACCACATCTCGGGGTTCAGCTCACGCAGGGCACGCTCGAAGGGCTCGAGCTTCACTTCACGGGTGAAGGCCTCGTGGCGCGGGTCATCGATATGCGGCGTGAGGCCATCGACGGCTTCACGGTGCGCGCGGGTACGCTGCGGCAGATAGATGATGCGATTCAGATTCAGCTTGCGCGTCACCTCATCGGCGAAACGATAGGTGGCATCGGTGTTGTAGCCGTTGTCCATCCACACGATGGGGATGTCAGGACGGAAGCGCGTCACCATGTGCAGGATCACCGCCTCGAAGGGGCGGAAGTTGGTGGTGCAGATGGCGTGCTTGTCCAGCGACAGGGCCCAGCGAGTCAGGGCTTCGGGGTCGTTGCCGAATTCGGCATTGATGCGGGCGAGATCGAAGGTATCGGACATGAGGAGTCTCCAGAACGAGGGCACGTCCGATGGAGCGGGGCGCAGGGCTGATCAATGGCCAGGAAAGGCCATCAGCAGAGGCGGGTAGCGCTCAAGGAGACGTGCAGGAATGCGCCTACCCTATCAAAGGCGGGCACTGCTTCCCCAATACGAATTCGTTCGATCGTTATATGCCATCGAGTTATGGCGCTCATGACGCTTTATAACGCCACCTGTCAGCCGAGCGCTTCCATCAGTCGCTGGATCTTGGCCAGGCTTTCGCGGTATTCGGCCTCTTCCTCGGAATCGGCGACCAGGCCGCCGCCGCCCCACAGGTGCACCTGGCCCTCGGCGATCACCGCCGTGCGGATCGCGATGGAGGTATCCATGTGCCCGCGGATGTCCAGGTAGCCAAGGCTGCCGCAATAGGCGCTGCGGCGAACCGGCTCCAGCTCCTCGATGATCTGCATGGCGCGAATCTTGGGCGCGCCGGTGATGGAGCCGCCGGGGAAGGCGGCGCCGAGCAGATCCAGCGCATCGCGCCCTTCCTCCAACGTGCTGGTGATGGTGCTGACGGAATGGTGCACGTTGGCGTAGCTCTCCAGCGCGCACAGCGATGGCACCTTGACGCTGCCCGGTGCCGAGACACGCCCCAGATCATTGCGCAGCAGGTCGACGATCATCACGTTCTCGGCGCGGTCCTTGGGACTGGCCAGCAGCTCGGCGGCCAGTCGGGCGTCCTCTTCCGGTGTCGCGCCACGTGCGCGGGTGCCCTTGATCGGCTTGGTCTCGACCGCGCGGTGATTGACCTCGACGAAGCGCTCCGGCGAGACGGAGACGATGGCCATCTCCTCGCCCTTGGCGTCCTGCCAGCTCAGATAACCCGCATAGGGCGTCGGCGTGGCCTGACGCAGGCGCAGGTAGGCATCCCAGCTGTCGCCACTGCAGTCGGCGGAGAAGCGCTGGGTCAGGTTGATCTGGTAGCAGTCACCAGCGTGCAGATACTCCATCACCTGACGGAAGCGTTCGCCGTAG
This sequence comes from Cobetia sp. BL01, assembly GCF_056493605.1. NCBI lineage: Bacteria > Pseudomonadati > Pseudomonadota > Gammaproteobacteria > Oceanospirillales > Halomonadaceae > Cobetia > Cobetia sp. BL01. Next base: position 464,731 of record NZ_JBVBEE010000004.1, read on the forward strand.
CCCGCGCGATCCAGCAGCGGCGAGAAGGGGGTGTCGAGGGCGAAGTCGGCGCTGCTCGGCGCCGGTTGCTCCAGCCACTCAAGCACCTGCCTGCGCCGTTGAGGCGAGGCGATCAACCAGCTCTGCTGACGCTGATGATCACTGATCAATGCCCAGTCGTAGAGACCGAGCCGCGACCAAGGCAGTGCGATGTCGTCCTCGGCCGTGGCGGGCAACGTCTCGAGTGCGCGCCCGAAGTCATAGCTCCAGTAGCCCAGCAGGCCGGCGATGAACGGCAGGTCCTCGGCTGTCAGGTCATGCTGGGCGAGCTCTTCGCCCGCCAGCGTCTGCGGCAGCAGGGTCAACAGCTGGCGCTGGGCCTCGATCACCGGCAGGCGGGCGAGGCGCTCCAGTGCTTCACTGAACTGGCTCAGGTCACGCATCGACTCTGGCAGTGGGCCGGTGAGCCTGCCGCCGTGCGCGCCTTGTTCCAGCACGGCCAGCGGGTCGCTGCTGATGATGTCGAAGCGACCGCCGGCCAGTGAAGGCTGGCCGCTGTCGAGCAGCACGGCGTCGGGGCGCGTACGCAGGCGTGCGAAGCGCGACAGTGTGGAGGCCTCGTCCTCGGCGGCGAGGGCGTAGGGCAGGGCAGTGATTTCGAGCGAGATGGTCATGACAGCTTCCGTTGGCGGACAGGGCATTCTAGGCATCCAGACGCGTTTTGTCCGCCCATGCGTGCGGATTCCGATGATGGGCTGTCCTTGTTGGCTTGCCGTTCTCCCGTGCGCTGATTAAGGTGCCTGCCTCTGAACGCCCTGCGCCGTCATCGACGACTGCCCCGACGCGTGTGCTGACGTTCGCCCAGTCCTCTTGCCCAGTCGCTTGCCCAGCCCCTGGCACCCTACCGGAGCCCTGCATGCATCCCGAGTTCGAACATGGCCAACATCTGCTGTCACGTCCCGACCAGAACATCTTCTGGCAGCGTCTGACGCGTCGTGAATCAAATGGTGGGCGTCGCTTGCTGATGCTGCACGGCGCGGGTGTGGCCGGCACGCTGACCTGGGCGCCGCTGGTCGGGCATCTCACGGCCCATGACGAGCTGATCATTCCTGACCTGCGCGGCATGGGGCAGACGGTGTCACCCGAAGCTGGTGAACCTCCCTTCACCCTCGAGCAGGTGGTCGAGGATGTGATGGCCTTGATCGAGACGCAGCGCATCACGCATTTCGACCTGATCGGCTACAGCTTTGGCGGGCTGGTCGCCATGCGTCTCGTCCAACGTCTGCGCGCCGAGCGCCCGGAGGTGAAGGTCGGCGACATCAGCCTGCTGGAACCGGCGCTGCTGGAGCGCGAATGCCACGCCACCATGATCCAGGTGCGCGATGGCTACGCCGAGGCGGCGCATGCGATGCGCGAGGCGGCAAGCCCCGAGGCGGGGATCACCGCGTTCCTCGACCTCATTTCCCCGCATCGCACGCGCAACCCGCGTGCCGAGCGCATGATGGTGGCGCGCCTGGCGCATCGTCATCTGGGCTTCGCCAATGCCCTGGACTGTGTCACGTATGCCGTGCGCGAGATTGACCGCGAGGCTCTGCTGGCTGACGTGCTGGCGGCAGGCGGCGAGGTACGCAGCATGGTCGGTGGCAAGAGCCCCACGACCCTGCGTGACTATCATGCGCTGCTGGCCGAACGTCATCCGGGCTGGCAATCGCTGGAAATCCCCGGCACCGATCATTCGCTGCCCTTCCAGAAACCCCGCCGTATCGGCGCGGAGCTCAGCTTCGGCTAAATCTGAAGGATTGTCGACAGGCCTGCCGATGAAAGGGCGAGTCCCCGAGAGTCGAACGCCCCGTCAGCTTGCGCTGGCGGGGCGTTTTTCGTGCCGTTCATCGTGCCTTGCCGTGCCGCCCGACGGTGCTGGCGGGTTGGCTTGCATGGCGAGGTTCAGGGCAGTTAAGCCTTGTTCTGACAGCAGTTTGTCCAGCAGGGGAGTCGTGTCTAACGCCAAAGGTGTAGAGGATTTGGCGGATTGCATCTTGACCCACACAGGCGCGCTGGCTAGTCTGGCATTCAGTGAATGATTGTCGACAATGGTGCTGAAAGTCCCTCGCCGCCATTGCCTTGCCTCTGTCCCTTGCCAGCCGGATTGCCTGACCGCCATGACCACCGATGCCTTTCACAATGCCACCACCGCTCGAAGCCTTGCGCGCGGCGCGACTGCCGAGCAGGCAGGTCACACCGCTTCCGCGACGGCAGCGACCCCCGAGGTGCGCACCCTGGCCGAGCGTGTCTTCCATCAATTGCAGGACGCCATCGTGCGTGGCGAGCTGGCACCGGGCAGCAAGATCACCGAGCCCGGCCTGGCTCAGGCCTACGGGATCTCGCGCGGACCGCTGCGCGAGGCCATGCGCCGCCTCGAGGTCCATCGTCTGATCGAGCGCGTGCCCCACGTCGGCGCGCGGGTGGTCAAGCTCTCGATGACCGAGCTGCTGGAGCTGTTCGATGTGCGTGAGGCACTGGAAAGCATGGCCGCCCGTCTGGCCGCACGCCACATGACACCGGAAGAGGTCGCGCGGCTGCGCAGCGTGCTCAAGACCCACGAACAGCAGTCGGATCTCAAGACCGGTACCGCCTATTTCCAGAAGGAAGGCGACCTCGATTTCCACTATCAGATCGTGCTCGGCAGTCACAACCACATGCTGATGACGATTCTCTGTGATGACCTCTATTACCTGGTGCGCATGTACCGCACCCAGTTCAGCGCCAGTGGATCACGCCCGCAGAAGGCCTTCGTCGAGCATCATCGCATCGTCGATGCCATCGAGTCCGGCGATGAGGAACTGGCGGAGCTTTTGATGCGCCGCCACGTCAGCGCCTCGCGGGAGAACGTCGCCCGCCGCTATGCCGCCACGCTCAAGCAGGAGCAGGGCGAAGAGTGAGCTGACGCACCGCTCACGACTTGAACCGACCGAACAATTCCAACCCCGTCATGGGCCCAGCCCGGGAGATGTCATGTCACGCCATCTGAGTTCCACCGCCCTGCCAAGCCCCGGTGCCCGCTTCCGCGCGGCGCTGGAGGCCAATCGTCCGCTGCCCATCGTCGGCACCATCAATGCCTACACCGCCATCATGGCCGAGCGCGTCGGGCATCAGGCGATCTACCTGTCCGGTGGTGGCGTGGCCAATGCCTCCTACGGTCTGCCGGATCTGGGCATGACCAGCATGAATGACGTGCTGGAAGATGCGCGTCGCATCACCGCCGCCAGCGAGCTTCCGCTGCTGGTGGACATCGATACCGGCTGGGGTGGCGCCTTCAACATCGCGCGCACGATCCAGGAGATGGAGCGTGCCGGCGTGGCTGCCGTGCACCTGGAGGACCAGGTCGCCCAGAAGCGTTGTGGACACCGTCCCAACAAGGCCATCGTCTCCAGCCAGGAGATGGTCGATCGCATCAAGGCCGCTGCCGATGCGCGTCGTGATGACAGCTTCTATCTGATCGCGCGCACCGATGCCTTCCAGAAGGAAGGGCTCGAAGCCGCCGTCGCACGTGCCAACGCCTGTGTCGAAGCCGGTGCCGACGCCATCTTCGCCGAGGCGGTGCATACCCTCGAGGACTACCGTGCCTTCTGTGAGGGCGTCGATGCGCCGATCCTGGCCAACATCACCGAATTCGGCGCCACGCCGCTGTTCAACCAGCGCGAGCTGGGCGATGTCGGCTGCCGGATGGTGCTCTATCCGCTGTCTGCCTTCCGCGCCATGAACGCCGCCGCCCTCAAGGTCTACCAGAACATCCACGACAAGGGTGATCAGAAGGATGTCGTCGACGACATGCAGACCCGCATGGAGCTCTACGACTTCCTCGATTACCACACCTTCGAGCAGAAGCTGGACACCCTGTTCGAGGCCGAAAGCCGCAAGGATTGATGCCAGACGCTCGAGACGGACGCCATGTCTTGCTTCTGGAGGTCATCGGCTTCACGGGCCGGCACTCTCGGCCCGACCGTTTCTCCCTCGCTGGCAGACGCCTGGCCGGCGAGGGGCTTGACGCTTTATGCCCTACAAGAAAAAGAACAACTCAATGACGTCACTGCCAAGGAGATCACGCCATGTCAGATACCATCGCCAACCCGACCACCGCTACTTCGAGCACCAGCGCCCCCAGTGGTCTACGCGGCCAGAGTGCCGGTGAGACGGCGCTGTGCACCGTCGGCAAGTCCGGTTCCGGTCTGCGCTATCGCGGTTACGACCTGGAAGACCTCGCCAGTCACGCAGCCTTCGAGGAAGTTGCCTATCTGCTCCTCAAGGGCAAGTTGCCCAATCAGGCGGAGCTGGATGCCTACATTGCGCGCCTCAAGGGGTTGCGGGGTCTGCCGGACGCCTTGAAGGCGGTGCTTGAGCAGATTCCGGTCAGCGCTCACCCGATGGACGTGATGCGTACCGGGTGTTCGATGCTCGGCAATCTGGAGACGGAAGAGAGCTTCGATGAGCAGTCCGATCAGGCCGACCGCATGCTGGCCGTGTTCCCGTCGATCATCAATTACTGGTATCGCTTCAGTCATGATGGCGTGCGCATCGACACCGAGACCGATGACGACTCCATCGGCGCGCACTTCCTGCACCTATTGCATGGCGAAGCCCCCAGCGAGTTGCATGCTGCGGTGATGAATACCTCGCTGATCCTCTATGCCGAACACGAATTCAATGCCTCGACCTTCACCGCACGTGTCTGCGCCTCGACGCTGTCTGACCTGCACTCCTGCGTGACGGCAGCCATCGGCTCGCTGCGCGGACCGCTGCATGGCGGTGCCAACGAGGCGGCGATGGCGATGATCGAGCACTGGCGCTCACCGGAGGAGGCCGAGCGCGAGATTCTCGGCATGCTGGAACGCCGCGAGAAGATCATGGGCTTCGGCCACGCCATCTACCGTGAGCGTGACCCGCGCAATGCCATCATCAAGGAGTGGTCTCGCAAGCTGGCGGACGATGTGGGCGATACGCAGCTCTACGCCGTCTCCGAGCGCGTCGAAGCCGTGATGTGGCGCGAGAAGAAGCTGTTCTGCAACGCCGACTTCTTCCACGCCAGCGCCTATCACTTCATGGGCATTCCCACCAAGCTGTTCACGCCGATCTTCGTCTGTTCACGCCTGACCGGCTGGGCGGCACATGTCTTCGAGCAACGCGCCAACAATCGCATCATCCGCCCGAGCGCCGATTACACTGGCCCGGAGCACTGCGACTGGCTGCCCATCGAGCAGCGCGACTGACCCTTTCCTCGGCCAGTCAGCGTGCTGGCCGATCGTTTTCCTGATCGCCTGATGAGTCCGGATGCCCATGAATACCGAGTATCGCAAACCCCTGCCTGGCACGGCGTCACCGGGTACCCCGGTCGACTACTTCGATGCGCGTGCCGCCGTGGAAGACATCGCCCCCGGCGCCTACGCCGGTCTGCCCTATACCTCACGCGTACTGGCCGAGAACCTGGTGCGCCGCTGCCCGCCGGATCAGCTGCGTGACAGCCTCGTGCAATTGATCGAGCGTCGGCGTGATCTCGATTTCCCGTGGTACCCCGCGCGCGTCGTGTGTCATGACATCCTCGGTCAGACCGCGCTGGTGGATCTGGCCGGCCTGCGTGATGCCATCGCCGAGCGCGGCGGAGACCCGGCCAAGGTCAATCCGGTGGTGCCGACCCAGTTGATCGTCGACCACTCGCTGGCGGTGGAGCACGCCGGCTTCGACAAGGACGCCTTCGCCAAGAACCGCGCCATCGAAGAGCGTCGCAACGAGGACCGCTTCCACTTCATCGACTGGACCCGTCAGGCCTTCGAGAACATCGACGTGATTCCGCCGGGCAACGGCATCATGCACCAGATCAATCTGGAGCGGATGTCGCCGGTGATCGAGTCGCGCGCCGATGAAAAGGGCCATCAGGTCGCCTTCCCGGATACCCTGGTGGGCACCGACAGCCACACGCCACATGTCGATGCGCTGGGCGTGATCGCCGTCGGCGTCGGTGGGCTGGAGGCCGAGAGCGTGATGCTGGGGCGTGCCTCCTACATGCGCCTGCCCGACATCATCGGCGTGCGCCTCACCGGGCGCCCGCAGCCGGGCATCACCGCCACCGATATCGTGCTGGCGTTGACCGAATTCCTGCGCGCCGAGAAGGTCGTCTCCTCCTATCTGGAATTCTTCGGCGAAGGCGCGGCCAGCCTGACGCTGGGTGATCGCGCCACCATCTCCAACATGACGCCGGAGTACGGCGCCACGGCGGCGATGTTCTACATCGACCAGCAGACGCTGGATTACCTGACCCTGACCGGCCGCGAGCCGGAGAACATCGCGCTGGTCGAGCGTTACGCACGCGAGACTGGCCTGTGGGCAGATGAGACCGGCCATATCGAGGGCGCGGTGGAATATGAGCGCGAGCTGACCTTCGATCTGTCCTCGGTGGTGCGCACCCTGGCGGGGCCCTCCAATCCGCACAGTCGCGTGCCGACCAGCGAGCTGGCCGCGCGCGGCATCTCCGGCGTGGTCGAGCATGAACAGGACGAGGACGGGCGTGATCTGATGCCGGATGGCGCGGTGATCATCGCCGCCATCACCAGCTGCACCAACACTTCGAATCCGCGCAACGTCATCGCCGCAGGGTTGCTGGCTCGGCGCGCCAATGCGCTGGGACTGACGCGCAAGCCGTGGGTCAAGACCTCGCTGGCGCCGGGCTCCAAGGCGGTGCAGCTGTATCTGGAAGAAGCGGAACTGCTGCCGGAACTCGAGCAGCTCGGCTTCGGCATCGTCGGCTTCGCCTGCACCACCTGCAACGGCATGAGCGGTGCCCTGGACCCGGCGATCCAGCAGGAAATCATCGAGCGCGATCTCTATTCCACCGCGGTGCTGTCCGGCAATCGCAACTTCGATGGCCGTATCCATCCCTACGCCAAGCAGGCCTTCCTGGCCTCGCCGCCGCTGGTGGTCGCCTACGCCATCGCCGGCACCATCCGCTTCGATATCGAGAAGGACGTGCTGGGACATGCGCCGGACGGCTCGCCGATCATGCTCAAGGACCTGTGGCCGAGCGACGAGGAGATCGACGCCATCGTCGGCTCCAGCGTCAAGCCGGACCACTTCCGTCAGGTCTACATCCCGATGTTCGAGGCCAGAGACGACCGCGATGCCTCCACCAGTCCCCTGTATGACTGGCGCGAGATGAGCACCTACATCCGTCGTCCGCCGTACTGGGAAGGCGGCCTGGCCAGCGCGCCGACGCTCACCGGCATGCGGGCACTGGCGGTGCTGGGGGACAACATCACCACCGATCACCTGTCGCCCTCCAATGCCATCATGGCCAGCAGTGCGGCGGGCGAGTATCTGGCCGCGATGGGACTGCCGGAAGAGGACTTCAATTCCTACGCTACTCACCGTGGGGACCACCTCACCGCGCAGCGCGCCACCTTCGCCAATCCCAAGCTGATCAACGAGATGGCCGTGGTGGAAGGGGCAGACGGCAAGCGCGAGGTCAAGCAGGGCTCGCTCACGCGTCTGGAGCCGGAAGGCAAGGTAGTGCGCATGTGGGAGGCCATCGAGACCTACATGCAGCGCAAGCAGCCCTTGATCATCATCGCGGGTGCGGATTACGGCCAGGGCTCGTCGCGTGACTGGGCGGCCAAGGGCGTGCGGCTGGCGGGGGTCGAGGCCATCGTCGCGGAAGGCTTCGAGCGTATCCACCGCACCAATCTGGTCGGCATGGGCGTGATGCCGTTGCAGTTCGCCGCCGGTACCACACGCATGACGCTGGCGCTGGATGGCAGCGAGATCTACGCCGTCGAGGGCGAACCGGCCCCGGGGGCAGCGCTCACGCTGGTGATCGAGCGCACCGCCGGCGACAAGGCAGGCCAGGTCGAACGCGTGCCGGTCACCTGTCGCCTCGATACCCGTGAGGAGGTCTCCATCTACTCCGCGGGCGGTGTGCTGCAGCGCTTCGCTGAAGACTTCCTCAGCTCACAGGCACCGGGCGAGACGGCGGCGGAGGTATCGGCATGAGCCAGCAGGCACAGCTCAGGATTCCCGCCACCTATCTGCGTGGCGGCACCAGCAAGGGCGTGTTCTTCCTGCGCGATGAACTGCCGGAAGCGGCGCAGGTGCCGGGCCCGATGCGTGACGCCCTGTTGCTGCGCGTGATCGGCAGCCCCGACCCCTACGCCAAGCAGATCGACGGCATGGGGGGCGCGACCTCCAGCACCAGCAAGACGGTGATCATCAGTCGCAGCGAACAGCCGGATCATGACGTCGACTACTTGTTCGGCCAGGTCTCCATCGACTCGCCCTTCGTCGACTGGAGCGGCAACTGCGGCAACCTCTCGGCGGCGGTCGGGCCCTTCGCCATCGAGAAGGGCCTGGTGCCGGCCGAGCGCCTGCCGCGTGACGGCATCGCCGAGGTGCGCATCTGGCAGGCCAACATCGCCAAGACCATCATCGCGCGGGTGCCGATGTGCGAGGGTCGCGTCCAGGAAACCGGCGACTTCGCCCTGGATGGCGTGACCTTCCCGGCTGCCGAAGTGGCGGTCGCTTTCCGCGACCCCGCCGCGGGTGAGGGCAGCATGTTCCCCACCGGCAATGTGGTCGATGCGCTGGAGGTACCGGAAACGGTGGTCGCTGGCGGGCAGATCCAGGCGACCCTGATCAACGCCGGCATCCCGACCATCTTCGTCAATGCCCGCGACCTCGGCTATCAGGGCACCGAGCTGCAGGAGGCGATCAACTCGGACGGCGAGGCGCTTGCGCGCCTCGAGACATTGCGCGCCCACGGCGCACTGCGCATGGGACTGATCAATGATCTCGCTGAGGCGGCCACGCGCCAACACACCCCCAAGGTCGCCTTCGTGGCGCCGCCGGTGGATCACGTCGTCTCCAGCGGCCGGGAGATCAAGGCAGGCGAGATCGATGTGCTGATTCGCGCCGTGTCGATGGGCAAGCTGCACCACGCCATGATGGGCACCGCGGCTGTCGCCATTGCCGCGGCGGCTGCGGTACCCGGCACGCTGGTCAATCTTGCCGCCGGTGGCGGAGCCGAGGCTGAGTCTGGGGCCGGGCAGGCTGGCGCGGCGCGTGACTCGGTGTGCTTCGGTCACCCCTCCGGCACGCTCAGGGTCGGCGCGAGTGCCCATCGGCAGACAGAGGCAGGCCAGGTCAGTGATGGCCAGCAGGGCGAGGGCGAGTGGACCGTCAGTGAAGCCGTGATGAGTCGCAGCGCGCGTATCCTGATGGAAGGCTGGGTGCGGGTGCCGGCGGAGACCTTGATGCGCTAGCGCCGGCATTGGCAGGCGATGGTCTACTGTCAATATATCCCTCTTGATATCCCTCCTGCGGCATCTCGATGAAAGCCGGCCTGGCATGCACATGTGCAGAGGGTCGGCTTTCGCGTCTCTGTGGTATGTGTGCAGGCAGTGAGGGGAGTACAGGTGTGACGGGAGTCGCATGCGGGCAAAGACGATCCACGACAGGAGGTCATGTATGAACACGCCATCCTCTGAACAGACGGATGAAAGCCGTCTCAGCGCCACTCAGGCCAGTACCAATCAGGCCAGCGCCAATCAGCGCCCGGACTATGACCCGGAGCTTCAGCAGATCGCCGACTATGTGCTGGGGTATTGCGACGATCCCCCTGTCGCGAATACGGCTGCGGATGTGGATTCGAATGTGGACGGTCTGGCCGGCAAGCACGAGCGCTCAGGTCCCTCGGCAGAGGCGATGGACACCGCTCGTCTGTGTCTGATGGATACTCTCGGCTGCGGCATCCTGGCGCTGCGCTTCCCGGAATGCACCAAGCATCTCGGGCCGCTGGTGGCCGAGACGCTGGTGCCGCATGGTGCACGGGTGCCCGGCACCGCCTTCAGTCTCGATCCCGTCAAGGCGGCGTGGGACATCGGCTGCACCATCCGCTGGCTGGATTACAACGACACCTGGCTGGCGGCGGAGTGGGGGCATCCCTCGGACAATCTCGGCGGCATTCTGGCGGTGGCGGATCATCTCTCGCGCCAGCGTGTCGTTCAGGGCAAGCCACCCCTGGTGATGCGCGATGTGCTGGAGAGCATGGTGATGGCGCACGAGATCCAGGGCGTGCTGGCGCTGGACAACAGCTTCAATCGCGTCGGTCTCGACCATGTCATGCTGGTCAAGGTGGCGACCACCGCGGTGACGGCGCGCTTGATGGGGGCGAATCGTGAGCAGTTGCTGTCGGCGCTGTCGCACGCCTTCGTCGATGGCCAGAGCCTGCGCACCTATCGGCATGCGCCCAACGCGGGCTCGCGCAAGAGCTGGGCGGCGGGAGACGCCACCTCACGCGGCGTGCGGCTGGCGGACATCGCCCTGCGTGGCGAGATGGGCGTCCCCGGCGCCCTCAGCGCGCCGCAGTGGGGCTTCAATGATGTCTCCTTCAGTCACGGCAACCGCGATCTCGCCCTCAAGCCTGAAGGCGAGCGACGTCTGACGCTGGCGCGCCCTCTGGGCAGCCATGTGATGGAGAACGTGCTCTTCAAGGTCTCCTTCCCGGCCGAATTCCATGCCCAGACCGCCGCCGAGGCAGCCATCCAGCTCCATCCTGAGGTGCGCGACCGGCTCGAGGAGATCGAGCGCATCGAGATCACCACCCACGAATCGGCGATCCGCATCATCTCCAAGCAGGGCGCGCTCGCCAATGCGGCGGACCGCGATCACTGCCTGCAATACATGGTCGCGGTGCCGCTGATCTTCGGGGAGTTGAACGCGGATCACTATGAAGATGGCTTCCATGCCGCTCACCCGGAGATCGACCGGCTGCGTGACAGGATGGTCGTCAAGGAAGAGGCGCGCTTCACCCGCGAGTATCTGGAAGCCGACAAGCGCTCGATCGCCAATGCCCTGCGGGTGGTCTTTTGCGATGGCAGTGCCACCGAGCAGGTGACGGTGGAATACCCGCTGGGACATCGCCGGCGGCGTGAAGCGTCGCTCGTTCCGCTCAAGGACAAGTGTCGGGCCAATCTGGCCACCTGCTTCCCGCCCTCGCGTTGCGACACCCTGATGGCGTTGCTGGCCGATCGCGAACGACTCGAAGCACTGCCCGTGCACGAGTTCATGGCGCATTGGGTGCCGTGAGGCTGCCAGCCGCATGATGTCCCGTTGGCAATCAGTCATCCAATTGACTGGTGCCGTCATCCGGTATGGGTAAACTGGAAGCGGATTGCACAGGGCGATCGACTGGGGCGCTTGCAAAGACTCGCCGAAGAGCGGGGCAACGCCTGCCGAGTCTTCATTGCAAAGGCTTCATTACAAGGGGACGCATTCATGAAAACATTTCTGCTGCTGGGCGGAATCGCGCTGATCGTCATCTACGTGATCTCGATCTACAACAAGCTGGTCAGTCTGAAGGCGCGCTTCGAGAATGCCTTCGCGCAGATAGAGGTTCAGCTCAAGCGGCGCTATGACCTGATTCCCAATCTGGTCGAGACGGCCAAGGGCTATCTGAGCCATGAGCGTGGCACCCTGGAAGAAGTGATCAATGCCCGCAACAAGGCGATGGCGGCCTTGAATGCCGCAGCGGCGCACCCCGGCAGCATGGACAAGCTGGCCAGTCTGGCCGGCGCCGAGCAAGGGCTGGCGGCGAGTCTGGGCAAGCTGGATGTGGTGGTCGAGGCCTATCCGGAGCTCAAGGCCGACCAGACCATGAGCGACCTGATGGAAGAGCTGACCGCCACCGAGAACCGCGTCGCCTTCGCGCGTCAGGCCTATAACGATGCCGTCACCGACTACAACGTCTATCGCCAGAGCTTCCCGCAGGTGATGTTCGCACCGACCTTCGGTCACCGCAGTGATGCAGGCCTGTTGGCCTTCGATGACAGCGTGAAGATTCGTCAGGCCCCCGATGTCAGCTTTTCGTGAGCAGCTCGGCGGATGCTTTCTCCTCAGCGGCTTTCCGGCTGTGATTCTGGTTCGGTAGATGGCGGGCGCGAATGAATTTCTATCACGAGCAGGACAGTGCGCGTCGTCGAACGCGGCTATTGCTGCTGGCCTTCACGGCCATGTCGCTGGTGGTGTCTCTTGCCGCCGGCGCCGTGGTGCATGTCGCGATCAGCAGTTTCCTGGGGCGCCCGGCCACCACGACGTTTGAATATGTCTGGCCGGTGGCGAGCATCATCTTCCTGTGCAATGCACTGGTCGCGGCGCGTGAGCTGCGGCGTCTGCAGCAGGGCGGTGCGATGGTGGCGGCACGCCTGGGTGGCAAGCTGGTGGATGTCGAGACGCAGGACTCGAGCGAGCGGCGGGCACTGAATGTGGTGGAAGAGATGGCGATCGCCGCCAACCTGCCCACGCCGCAGCTGTTCCTGCTGCCGCATGAGGCGATGATCAATGCTTTCGCGGCGGGCTATCGGCCACATGATGCGGTGATCGCGCTGAGTCGCGGGGCGTTGGAGCAGCTGGATCGCAACGAGCTGCAGGGCGTGGTCGCTCACGAGTTCGCCCATATCGCCAATGGCGATATTCGTCTCAACCTGCGTCTGGCGAGTGCAGTCCACGGCCTGGTGTTTCTCTCCGAGGCGGGGCGCTTCCTGATGGGGGCAGGGCGCATCGGCTTCGTGTTGGGCAGGGCGCGCTCCTCCGGTTCCGACAGGAAAGGCGGCATGCCACAGCTGATGCTGGTGGGTGTGGCGCTGTGGTTGCTCGGCAGTCTCGGCGGGCTGGGAGGGCGACTATTGCAGCGCGGGGTCGCGCGCTCACGCGAATATCTCGCCGATGCCAGTGCGGTGCGCCTGACCCGCTTCCCGGATGGCATCGCCTCGGCCCTCAAGCGTATCGGTGGCATGGGTTGGCAGGGGCGTATCCAGCATCCGCGCGCCATGACCTACAACCATCTCTTCTTCGTCGAAGCGCGCCCGCCATGGCTGACAGGCTGGTTCGACTCGCATCCTCCGCTGGATGAACGCATCAAGCGCCTGGAACCTCGCTGGGACCGGCAGTATCTGAGTGCGCGCCAGCAGCCGGTGCATACCTTCGAGCAGCAGGGCCCCATCGGGGCAGACGTGCTTGGCGGGGTCATGGCGGGTATCGCCGGCGCGGCGGTCATAGGGGAGCTCTCGCGCTCACGAGGAGAACTCGAGAGCCTGACGCTGTCGAGGTTTCTCTGTCCGCAGCTGGTGGTGGCGATGATCGCCCCCTCGGAGCTGACCACACGCGGTGTCTGGCTCACCGAGCTTGAGCGTCAGCATGACTGGCTGGACGGCAAGCGGGCGCGTGAGGCACGGCGCAGGCTCGAGTCCTTGCCGCGGGTCGAGTGGATCCCCTTGCTCAACCGGTTGATACCGCGCTGGCGGGAAGCGGATGAGCGCGCGCATCGCATGCTCAAGGCGCAGACACCTCCGCAGGACATGTTCGTCTGGTGTCTATGGCAACTGCTTCTGGAATCACTGGACCCGCGGATCGATCGCAAGAGCGACTCGCTGGCCCTGCAGCAATGCCAGCCGGCCTGTCAGCACTGGCTCGTGCTGATGGTTGGACTCATCGACGATGAAGCACTGCGCAAGGACATCTTCCTGGACGCCAGTGCGGAACTTGGTCTGGCGCTGGAGTATCCGCAGTCGCAGCCGGGTGGGGATAACCCTGCGCTGCGCTGCCGTCATCTCACGCAGCTGGCGCACTTGCGCCCCATGGACAAGCAACGCTGGTTCGCGGCGCTTGCTCAGGTAGTGCATGCCGATCAGACACTGGCCGATGAAGAGGTGGCCTTGCTGACACTCTTGGCGCGCGTCATGCAGCTGCCGGAAGCACGCCTGGAAGCCGCTCCCGAGATGCAGTCGCAGTCTCGTGGCGGATGGCGGGCGCAGCCGGTATCCCGGCCGGCGGAAGGATGACGCCTTGAGTGGCCACGTCCGTGACAGCGTGATGACAATCTCTTGAAAAAGCCCTTGTGCTCAGCCCGGATCGTGCGTAAAGTACGCATCCGCTGCCGGCGACGCATGGCGTTACCAGCGGTGAAAGAGGTTTGCAGGTGATTGTTTTGTTTGATGTTTTTTTGAAGTCCGCTTCCAAATCATCGATTGACAATCCCAGGCGATTCGCTAGAATACGCCGCACTCCTTACGGAACAGGTGATCGGGCAACGCT
>NZ_JBVBEE010000005.1:0-246478 GCF_056493605.1 Cobetia sp. BL01
GGCGTTGCCCGATCACCTGTTCCGTAAGGAGTGCGGCGTATTCTAGCGAATCGCCCGGGATTGTCAATCGATGACTTGGAAGCGGACTTCAAAAACATCAAATAAAACAACCACCTGCAAACCTCTTTCACCGCTGGTAACGCCATGCGTCCCCGGCAGCGGATGCGTACTTTACGCACGATTCGGCGTGAGCACAAGGGCTTTTTCAAGAGATTGTCATCACGCTGTCACGGAGCGTCACACTCCCTCTTCTCCCTATCCTTGCCCTCTATCCTTGCCTTGATGCCGAGGCACGCTCCACCAGGCCAAGAATCGACTGATAACTGAGCCCTGAGTGCTCACTCAGCCCTATCTCACAGGTGCGCGAGTTGGAGACACCATAGTCACAGTCGGCGACCACGTCCTTCAGCCCTTTCAGCGCCGAAGCATTGAGCTCCGGTGTCGCGAAGCCCTTGTCTCCCGCGAAACCACAGCAGGTGATCTCTTCCGGCACGACGATCTCGGTCGCACACTGGCGCGCCAGTGCCACGAAACGCTCCGCCAAGCCCATGCGAACACTGGAGCAGGTGACATGCACCGCGACTCTTGCCTTGAGCGGTGTGATCGAGAGGTGTGGCAATAGATAGTCGAGCACCAGCTGCACCGGCTCGACCAGCGTCAGCGATACCTCGAGATGTTCACGTGCGTAGGCCTGTGCCTGGGCGAGACACGGGCTGGTATCACAGAAGATCGGCAGACGCCCGCCATCGCTCGCTTCCACCAGCGCGACTGCCAACTCGGCGGCCTTGGCATCCCCGGCCTCGAACTGGCCCTTGGACTGGAAGGCCATTCCGCAGCACAGAGCATCCACTCCCTTGGGCAGAACGACTTCGAATCCCGCCTTGTCCATCAGGGCCAGCGCCATCTCGGTGGCGCTGCGCGGATCGATGTCGTCAGTGGCGACCCCGAAGACACGCGTAGCACAGGACGGAAAATAGACGACATGCCCATTGGGCGTCTCGTTGCGCCCCAATGGCTGCGCCAGACGTTTGAGATAGGGGCGCGGAGCGGCGGCCGGCATGCTGGGGGTCCATTGCTGCACCCTGTCGCCGGAGACCTTGCGGGCGGCCTGAGTCAGCCGTCGCATGTTGCGCGTACCGACCACACCATGCAGCCCATCTGCCAGGCGCAAGACACCGCGCATGCCACTGGTGACATGGGTGAAGTGCTCGCCGGCCCAGTGCGCCACCTTCACCTTGCCCGGATGATCGGCACCGGCGTTCTCCTCGTGGCGCAGACCGCGGATCAGATCCCCGGTATTGATGCCGACCGGACACTGGGTCGCACACAGACCATCGCCCGCGCAGGTCTCCATGCCTTGATAGGCGTAATTCTTCTTGAGCGCCGCCAGCTGAGCGCGCTGCTCGTCCGTCGGTATATCGAGGGCGGCGAGTCGTGCGATCTCACGCCGGATGACGATGCGCTGACGTGGAGTGAGGCTGAGATTCTTCGACGGACAGACCGACTCGCAGAATCCGCACTCGATGCAGCGATCCACCAGCGGGTCTGCTGCCGGGAGAGGCTTGAGGTTCTCCAGATGCAGACGGGAATTGCGCGTCAGGATGACTTCCGGATTGAGCAGATTGTCCGGGTCGAAAGCCTCCTTGATACGCCACATCAGGGCGTAGGCCTCCTTGCCCCACTCAAGCTCTACATAAGGTGCCATGTTGCGACCGGTGCCATGCTCGGCCTTGAGCGAACCACCGTACTCCTGCCCCACCAGCCGTGCGACGTCATCCATCAATGCCTGATAGCGCTCCACCTCGCCTTCACGCTCGAAGCCCTGCGGGAAGACGAAATGCAGGTTGCCTTCCAGCGCGTGGCCGAACAGGATCGCCTGGGAGTAGCCATGACGCTGGAAGACCTCCGTCAGCGCCCCGACCCCTTCCGCCAGCCGCTCGATGGGGAAGGCGACATCCTCGATGATCACGGTGGTCCCCAGGTCACGCACCGCACCGACCGCCGGAAACAGCCCCTTGCGGATCTTCCAGTACAACGCATAGCGCTGCGCATCCTGGGTGAAGGCCCACGCTTCACAGGTCTCGATGCCTTCCAGCACGCGGGCGACCTCCGCCATGCGCGCCTCCAGCTCCTGCTGATGCGCGCCGCGCACATCCACCAGCAGCGCGACCGCCGCTTCCGGCAGGGTGCGCAGCACCTCCGGCATGCCCGGCGCGCCCTCGACGGAGCGCAGCGCCGCGCGGTCCATCAGCTCCACCGCCGCGACCGGCGCCGTCTTGAGCAGCATGGTGGCGCGACAGGCCGCATCGATGTTCGGGTAGTAGACCAGCGCCGCCGCCTTGTGCGACTCCTCGATCACCGTGCGATAGGTGATCGAGGCGATGAAGCCCAGCGTGCCTTCCGAGCCGATCATCAGATGCTTGAGGATCTCGAGACCATCGGCATAGTCGACCAGCGCATTGAGGCTGTAGCCGGTCGTGTTCTTGAGGCGGTACTTGTGGCGAATGCGCTCCGCCAGTTCAGGGTCCGCCCGCACATCGCAGGCCATCCTTTCCAACGCTGCCAGCAGGCCAGCGTGGCTTGCCCGGAAGGCCTGTACGCTCTTCGGCACCGCCGTATCCAGGCAGGTGCCATCGGCGAGAATGACGCGAATGTCCTCCACGGTGCGATAACTGTTGTGTGCCGTGCCGCAGCACATGCCGGAGGCGTTGTTGGCCGCGATGCCACCGATCATGCAGCTGTTGATGGAGGCCGGGTCCGGGCCGATCTTGCGCCCGAAGGGGGCCAGCAATTGATTGGCACGCGCGCCGATCACCCCCGGCTGCAGACGGATGCGACTGCCCTGTTCCAGCACCTGCGCCCCACGCCACTCACCGCCCAGCTGGATGAGCACCGAATCCGTCAGCGCCTGACCGGACAGCGACGTCCCGGCCGCCCGGAAGGTTACCGGCAGCTTGCGCGCCCGACACTCGCGCAGCACATGTCCCAGCTCCTGCTCGTCATGCACGCGCACCACCAGCTGCGGCACCAGACGATAGAAGCTGGCATCCGTGCCGTAGGCCAGCGTCCGCAACGCGTCATGAATCAAGCGCTCAGCGGGAATGTGCAATGCCAGCGCCTCGCGCAATGCCAGATAGGCAGCTGCACGCTCAGTCGCCGATGGGGTCTCGCTCAAGGCATCTCGTGCAATGGCGTCAGGAGCAGTCATGGCCAATCTCTTTTTGAAAAAACGGTGTGGATGTCAGTCAGGGCGGCATCACGAAAAGGCTCTGTCACTTGAGCAATGGGTCACTCAGGCCCAGCAAGTGGAACGCCAGCAAGCCAAGCACGCCAGAAGCCAATAGATAGTAAGCCGTCGGAATCGCCGTCATGCGCAGGGTGCGTCCCTCACGCCCCAGCAGGCCGACGGTCGCCGAGGCCGCCACCACATTGTGGATGGCGATCATGTTGCCGGCCGCCGCCCCGACCGCCTGCAGCGCCACCATCAGCGCTCCCGACAGCCCGAGCTGGGCAGCGACATTGAACTGGAACTGGGACAGCATCATGTTCGAGACCGTGTTGGAGCCGGCGATGAAGGCCCCCAGCGCGCCGATGCCGGACGCGAACAGTGGATACGCCTGACCAAGACTGTCAGCCACCACGTCCGCCATCACTACCGGCATCGAGGCCAGGTCGTTCAGATTGACGCCGGAGTTGATCAGGATGCGCACCATGGGAATGGTGAACACCAGCACGAATCCGGCCCCGACCAGCGTGCGCCAGGATTCACTGGCCGCCGCCACCAGCTGACGCGTCTGCATGCGATGCAGCATCAGGGTGATCAGTGCCACGAAGACCATGATGCCGCCCGGCAGGTAGAGCGGTTGTATCGACCCCGACACACCGCTGGCCCCCAGCAGGTCCGTGGCACTGAACTGCACGCTGACCAGCCACGCCTTGACGTCGCCCGACACGCGCGAGGCGACCAGCAGCAGCGCGATCAGGCCATAGGGCAGCCATGCCAGCCACAGTGGTAGAGGACGTCTGCCGGCGGCGGCCATCTCGACCTCATCACGCTCCAGCGTCAGGTCGCCCAGCCAATGCCTGGGCCATTCGGCCTCGGGCGGAAAGTCCCAGCTGTCCTTCGGCAGCAGAAAACCGACACGCGCCGCCGGTACCACGATGATCAGGCCGACCAGGGCACCGATCAGTGACGGGAATTCCGGGCCGAGGAAGACTCCCGCCGCCACGTAGGGCAGCGTGAAGCACAGCCCGGCGAACAGCGCGAACGGTGCGATCGACAGCCCTTCACTCCAGCGTTTCTTCGCGCCGAAGAAGCGCGTCATCATCACGGTCATGAACAGCGGCATCAGCAGGCCGACGATGCCATGCACGATGGCGACTTCCGAGGTGATCAGCTGCAGGAAGGCCTCCCAGCTGGAATGATTCGCCAGCAGCTGCTCGCTGAGGCTGG
This sequence comes from Cobetia sp. BL01, assembly GCF_056493605.1. Taxonomy (NCBI): domain Bacteria; kingdom Pseudomonadati; phylum Pseudomonadota; class Gammaproteobacteria; order Oceanospirillales; family Halomonadaceae; genus Cobetia; species Cobetia sp. BL01. The sequence continues at coordinate 4,454 of NZ_JBVBEE010000005.1, forward strand.
CCTTGTCGAGGCCCGCGTTCACGCCGATCACGATCGGCGTGCCCACCGCACCGAACGATACCGGCGTCGACTGGATCATCATGCCCACCATCACCGCCCCCAGCGCCGGGAAGCCGATGGCGACCAGCAGCGGCGCCGCGATGGCCGCAGGCGTCCCGAAGCCGGAAGCGCCCTCGATGAAGCTGCCGAACAGCCAGGCGATGATGATCGCCTGTACGCGCCGATCCGGGCTGATGGTGGTGAAGGCACCACGGATCACCGCGATCGCCCCGGAATGCTTGAGGGTGTTGAGCAGGAAGATGGCGCCGAAGATGATCCACAGCACCGAGACGGTGACCATCAGTCCCTGCAGCGTGGAGGCCAGAATGCGCGTCAGCGACATCTGCCACACGAAATAGCCGATGGCAGCGGTGACGAGGAAGACCAATGGCATGGCGCGGCGCGCGGGCCATTGCAGGCCGACGAGCAGGATGCCCGCCAGCAGAATGGGGGCAAAGGCCAGCAAGGCCAGGAGGGGCTCGGACATGACGGAAACTCCGCAGGCGAATTGTTGTGATTGTTGTCGGGCACAGCAGTGAAGCACTCGGGGTTGGCGCACCCTCTGGTCAGGTCTTCACATAAATTGGTCATACCAATTTACCTTGCTGCACCTCGGCATAATCTAGGCGTCGCCCTCATGGCGGTCAAACATCATGAGCTGCCTGATATCTAGACATTGGTCAAAGCACCATCGCCCTTTAAAATTGGTATTACCAATTGTTGGCAATCCCAATCAGCCACGCGAGGCGTGGTTGTCATACATATTGGTAAGACCAATGTCGGCTGTAGCGCGAAGTCGCCACACGCCACACTGATCCTCGGTCGCGCCTCTTCTGCATGCCGCACACCGGCTTGCAGCACTCGGCGCCACCTTTCACTCCTGCCGCAAGGACACTTCCATGCGTTACGCCCCCGTCCGCCAACCCCGTATCGCCGATGTGCTCACCGAACGCCTCGAGAGCATGATTCTCGAGGGCAGTCTAAAGCCCGGTGAGCGGCTTCCTCCGGAGCGCACCCTCGCCGAGCAGTTCGAGGTCTCGCGACCGTCCGTACGGGAAGCCATCCAGAAGCTGGCGGCGCGCGGGCTTTTGACCTCACGTCAGGGTGGCGGCACCTACGTGTCCGAAGAGTTGGCGCGCGCCTGGTCCGACCCGCTCAGTGCGCTGCTGGGTCGGCACTCCGAGTTCAATCTCGACCTGCTGGAGTTTCGCGACGCCCTGGAAGGCATCAGCGCCTATTACGCTGCCATGCGCTCCACCCCGGCCGACAAGGAGATGCTGCGTCAATGCTTCGAGACGCTGGAGAAGAGTTTCGAGGGACGTGATCCGGAACTGGAAGCCGGCGCGGATGCCGCCTTCCACCTCGCCATCGCCGAGGCCGCACACAACGTGGTGCTGCTGCACTCGATGCGCAGCCTGTTCCAGTTGCTGGAGAAGAGCATCGTGGCCAACCTGCGCCACCTGTTCGAGAAGCCCGAATCGCGTCCGCGCCTGATCCAGCAGCACCGCACCCTGTTCGAGGCGATCATGGAAGGACGCGCCGAAGACGCCCGCAACGCGGCCCACGAGCACCTGGTGTTCGTCGAGGATTCACTGCTGGAGCTGGAGCGCGCCGAAACCCGTGCACAGCGTGCCCTGCGCCGTGCCCAGGCCATGCCGGAGCGCTGAGGGTGCAACGCTGATGGATCAGTGAGGGTGGCCGCTCCCCCCCTTCCCCTTGAGCCCTTGCCCAGGAAGGCCTGCCGATGAAGGACACGCGTCTGCCTCACCACTGGCGTCTGCTGCTGGCGATCGTGCTACCGATCGGTCTGATGCTGTGCGTCTGGCAGGCGGTGGCCGTCGCGCGCAGCCAGTCACTCGAGCGCCTGACCCATGAAGCAGACAACGAGTTGCGCCTGACCGCCGCCAGCCTGCGTGGTCAACTGAGTCAGCATGCCTACCTGCCACGGCTGGTCGCCGAGAACGATCAGCTGCGCGCTTTCCTTGATGCCCCCGATGACCCCAGCGCCGAGATGGCACTCAATCAACGGCTGGATCGCATGCGCGCGCTCGCGAAGGTGTCCGACCTCTACCTGGTCAACGACGTCGGCACCACCATCGCCGCCAGCAACTGGCGCTCGGCATCCACCTTCATCGGCCAGAACTATCGCTTCCGCCCCTACTGGAAGGACGCCATCGATGGCGGCGAAGCACGCTTCTACGGGCTGGGGACCAGTTCCGGCGAGCGTGGCTACTTCTTCAGCGCCAGCGTGGTGAGTCCCCGCGGGCGGCGCGGCGTGGTGGTGGCCAAGGTGCAGATCGCCGCGCTGGAAGCGGCATGGCTGGATCAGAATGCCGACATCATGGTCACCGACCCGCACGGCGTAATCTTCATCGCCAGTCAGCCCGACCGGGTACTGCGCACGCTGGACCCCCTCAGTGACGAGACCCGCAACCGGCTGCTCGACACCCAGCGCTATGCCAATCAACGCCTGCGCCCCCTGCGGCTCTATCACCGTGAAGCCTTGTCCGATCTGTCGACGCCCGAGCCGCCCTTGCGTCTCGACGCTGTCACCACGGTCGAGCTGCTGCAACTGACGCCGGGCGATCTCTGGCAGCACGCCTGGTTGAGCCTGTCACGCCCGCTGCCGGACATCGGCTGGCGCCTGCATGTGCTCAAGCCACTGGCCCCGCTGCGCGGCAGCATCTGGCAAGCCGCCGGACTGGCCGCCGGTGGCTACGTACTGCTGTGCCTGCTGGCGGGGCTGGGCTGGCAACGGCTGCGCATCCTGCGCGAGCGGCGTCTGTTCGCCGAACGTGAACGACAGTCGCTCGCCGCCAGTCAGCAACGGGTGCGGGGCATCATCGACCGCACTCAGGCGGGGCTGTGTATCCTCGATGAACGTGCTCACCTGGTGTACCTCAATCCTACCGCCGTGGCGCTGTTCGGTTCGCCCTTGAGCGCCGATGCCTCACGGGACGACAGCCCCCGGCAGCCCAGCGCACGCGAAGGGCGTGACCTGCGCGAACTGTTCCTGCCGGCCGAGCGTGCGCTGCTGGACCACCTGACCCGCCCCCGCCCGATCGGGCCGCTGGAAGTGCATGGCCTGCGCAGCGGAGTGGCCGTGCCGCTGGAGCTGTCCTGCGCCCCGCTACCGAGCCCCAATGGCCCGCGCTGGCTGGTGACGGTCTTCGATGTCAGCGAGCGGCGCGCCCAGGCCGAGGCTCTCGCCCAGGCACGCGATGCCTTCGAGCAACGCGTGGTCGAGCGCACCCGTGACCTCGCTGCCAGCAATGCGCGCCTGAGCGCGGAAGTCGAGGAACGCACCCGCGCCGAGCGTGAGCTGCGCGCGACCCGCGATGAACTGATCCAGCTCGCCAAGCTGGCAGTGCTTGGCGAGCTGGCCGCCGGCATCAACCACGAGCTCAACCAGCCGCTGGCCGCCATCCGCGCCTATGCCGAGAATGCCAGCGCCTTCCTCGCCCGTGCCCAGACACCTCAGGTCGAGAGCAACCTGCGCCAGATCACCGAGCTGACCCAGCGCATGGGCGAGATCAGCGCCCAGCTGCGCCAGTTCTCGCGCAAGAGTGGTGACCGCCTGGAAGCGGTCGACCTCGCCACCAGTCTCGACTATGCCCTGCGCCTGCTGCAGCCACGCAGTGATGCCCAGGCAGTCGACATCACGCGTGAGCAGAGCACCGCCCTGCCCAGGGTGCGCGCCGAACCGGTACGCCTCGAGCAGGTACTGGTCAATCTGCTCAGTAATGCACTGGATGCGCTGGCTGACAGGCCGTCAGCGCCAGCCTGCCTCCAGCTGAACCTGCATGAACGAGCCGGCAGTGAAGGCACGCAAGTGGTGCTGGAAGTGCATGACAACGGCCCGGGGCTTGCGCCAGCCCAGCTGACGCGAGTCTTCGAACCCTTCTATACCCAGCGCGCCGATGGCAAGGGACTGGGGCTGGGGCTGTCGATCAGCGCGCGTATCGTGGCGGATCTCGGCGGCACCCTCGAGGCGCATCCCTCACCGCTGGGGGGCGCACTGTTCCGGCTGACGCTGCCGGCGTCGGGCACGCCCTCACAGCCCCTTTCCCCATCCGCCGCCGCCAATTCACAGGAGCCGTCATGAGTGATGTCACGAATGCTGACATGCAGGTGCTGGTCGTGGATGACGAACCTCATCTACGCGACAGCCTGAGCCAGAGCCTGATGCTGGCCGATTACCTCACCCGGCCGCTGGCCAGTGCCGAGGAAGCGCTTGAGATCCTGAACACCGAAGCCCCCTTCGAGGGCGTGGTGATCACCGACATCCGCATGCCGGGCATGGATGGTCTGAGCCTGCTGCGCGCCGCCCGTGAGCTGGATGACGAGCTGCCGGTGATCGTGATGACAGGGCATGGCGATGTCGATACCGCCGTCTCCGCCATGCAGGGCGGCGCCTGGGACTTCATCGAGAAACCCTTCGATCGTGAGCGGCTGCTGGACGGGGTGCGGCGTGCGGTGGCCGCCAGACGTCTGGCGCTGGAGAACCGCTCACTGCGCGAGCAGCTGGATACCCAGCGCAACAGCGCCGGGCCGCGCCTCGTCGGCAGCAGCGAGGTGATTCAGCGCCTGGATGCCCAGGTCTCACGGCTGGCGGCGGTGGATGCCGATACCCTGCTGTACGGCGAGACCGGAGCCGGCAAGGATCGCGTGGCCCGCTGTCTGCACGAGCGCAGTCTCCGTGCCAGCAAGCCCTTCGTGGCACTCAATTGTGGCGGCATGCCGGAGACGTTGATCGAGTCGGAGCTTTTCGGCCACGAGAAGGGGGCCTTTACCGGCGCCAGCGAGCGCCGGATCGGCAAGCTGGAACACGCCGACGGCGGCACCCTGTTTCTCGATGAGATCGAGTCCATGCCGATGTCGTTGCAGATCAAGCTGTTGCGTGTCCTTCAGGAGCGCAGTATCGAGCGACTGGGCAGCAATACACCGCGCCCCATCGATATCCGCGTCATCGCGGCCACCAAGCGTGACCTGCGTGAAGCGGCCAGCGCCGGCGACTTTCGTGAAGACCTCTACTACCGCCTGAACGTCGTCACGCTGTATCTACCGCCACTGCGTGAGCATCGCGAGGATACCCTGCAGCTGTTTCGACACTTCGCCATTCTGGCCAGCGAGCGCACCAGTCTGGAGGTTCCGCCGCTGGATTCGCGTACGCTGCAGGCGCTGCTCGACCATGACTGGCCGGGCAATGTGCGTGAGCTGAGAAACTGTGCGGAGCGTCATGTGCTGCTGGGGGGACTGGAGGGCAATATCGGCGACAGCATGGCGGAGGGGCAGCCGCCGGGAGCGTCCGCCGAACAACGCAGCCTGCAGGCGGAGATGTCACTGGAAGAGAGCGTCAGCCAGGCAACCGAAGGGCAGGCACTGCCGACACGCATGGAGGCCTTCGAGGCCGCGCTCATCCGTGACGCGCTGGCCGCGTGCCGCGGACAGGTCGTGATGGCCTGCGAGCGACTGGGACTGCCGCGCAAGACACTTTACGACAAGCTCAAGAAGCATGGCCTGAGTGCCGAACCCTACCGGCGCTGAAGCGCAAGGCGGGCTGCGGGAGAGGTAGCCGTCGTGTCAGACACCGGCCATCAGGCGAGACAGGCTGGCGCCGAAGACGGACAGCGGTCCCTGCAGGTGCATGATGTCCACCAGCACCGCCAGCGGCGGTAGCCAGGGAGTCATCGCGGCGATCACCGCCACCATCGCCAGCGAGTTGCCCGGCTCGCGGTAATCGAACAGCTTGAAGGCAGTGCCGAAACTCTTCTTGAGACGCGCTCCGACCATGTCGACGCTGTACATCTCATCCAGCAACAGATGGATCATGGCGCCGAACAACAGGGCGGCGCCCTGCCACCAGGCCTGCTCCTCGCTCTGGCCGAGCAGATGCAGACTGGCGGCCGTCACGCCCAGCGAGCACAGCAATGAGGCCAGCAGGGAGTGCCAGATGCCGCGATGGACGGTGAAACGCTTGAAGATGGCGCTGGCCACATAGCGCACGCCCAGATAGGTCGCGCCGCCCGCCATCATCAGCGGCCCCGCCAGCAGGCGGTCCTGAAGCAGCAGCACGCAGGCCATGGTCGCCAGCACCGCAAACAGCGTGAACAGGATACGGATGGCGCGCGAGTTGTCGGAGTCGATGTCCGGCAGGATGCCACCGAAGGTCGTCAGGCTCGCCAGCGGCACACCCTCCGCCAGCGACCACAGGCCGCCTTGCCAGCCGGCCGCCGCCACGATACCGCCGGCAAAGGCTGCCACGGTGATATGGGTACGAAAATTGGCCATGAGATACGGGTCGCGAGCCCTCGACGATGTCACTGGACCAGTCACCACACGCTGGCACTGGATATATGTCCAGATTATGACGCAAGCATTTCATGAAAAACAATGGCTTGTCCGGGTTTGTGAATGCAGATGCTGCCTCCACCGTCAACGCTCGGGAAATACAGCCCCCGAAACGCGCACTCCCCCGCCAGCCTGGGCCGACGGGGGAGTGCTCATTGCTGCGCTCGGGGAACTCCTTGAAGGAGGTTCAGCCGGCGTAATCCTCAGCCAGATGCTGATCCTTCAGCTTGACGTAGTTCACCGCCGAATAGGTGAAGAACTCACGCTCGCTGTCCTTGATGGGACGCAGCGCACGCGCGGGATTGCCCGCATACACATGCCCGCCTTCGAGACGCTTGCCAGGCGGCACCAGTGCGCCCGCCGCGATGATGACCTCATCCTCCACCACCACACCGTCCATCACGATGGCTCCCATGCCGACCAGCACGCGGTCATGGATGGTGCAGCCGTGCAGCACGGCCTTGTGGCCGATGGTGACGTCGTCACCGATTTCCAGCGGATGGCCGCCCGGATTGAAGTCGCTGGCGTGAGTGATGTGCAGCACTGCCCCGTCCTGCACGCTGGTACGCGCGCCGATACGGATACGGTGCATGTCGCCGCGGATCACGGCCAGTGGCCATACCGAGCTGTCATCACCGAGGGCGACATCGCCCAGTACGACACTGCTGGGGTCGATGAAAACCCGTTCGCCCAGCCGCGGCGTCAGGCCCTTGAAGGATCGAATGCTCATGCCTTGCCTCCTGAATTAGGCCACCAGCCTACTGCTCCCATCGTCATGATGCCAATAGCGCGGCAGCCTGAATCGCGTTGCGGTTTGCTCGACGACGCTTATTTCCCCGCCTTGCGGCACCGCCCCTCCCGAGGACTAAACGCCCTGCTCACGTAACCCTTGACGGCCTACTTGAAGAAGCTCCACCCCAGCACGACCAGCACCAGCGGAATCGAGATCCAGCGCAGCACCCATCGCCAGCGACGGAAGAAACGACGCGACGTCCCCAGCCCCGCCAATGCCAGATTCTGCGGCATGATCCAGCCCGCGAAGATGGCGATCAGTAGGCCGCCGATCGGCAGGAAGAAGTCCGGCGGAATCGTCGTCACCACATCGAAGGCGTTCATCTCGCCCAGCAGGTGCACCTCCTTGAGGCTCGAGAAGGACAGTACCGACAACAGGCCCATCGCCCAGACCGCGATACCCACCGCCAGCGCGGCACGCCGACGTGTCATTCCCCAGCCCTGCAGCACCTCGACGATGGGCTCGGCGATGTTGATCGAGCTGGTCCAGGTCGCCAGCAGCAGCAACAGGAAGAACAGCGCCAGCAGCAGGCTGCCGCCCGGCAGATTGGCAAAGGCGATGGGCAGGCTGACGAACATCAGGCCGGGCCCGGAAGCCGGGTCCAGCCCCTGACTGAACACCGCCGCGAAGATGGCGATCCCCGCCAGCAATGCCACCCCGATGTCCAGCGCCGCCACGGCGATCGCGGCCGTCGGCAGACTCTGGCGCTCCGGCATGTAGGCGCCATAGGCCATCAGCGCACAGGCGCCGACCGCCAGCGTGAAGAAGGCATGCCCCATGGCATTGAGTATCACGTCCAGCGTGATGGCGTCGGGATTGGGCATGAACAGCCAGCTGATGGCGGGACCGAAGCCCGGAGTGCTGATGCTGTAACCGGCCAATGCCAGCAACAGCGCGTAGAGCAGCGGCATCATCAGGTTGTTGAGACGCTCGAGCCCCGAGGAGATGCCGGCGGCCACCACGCTCATGGTCATCAGCATGAAGACGGTGTGGTTGAAGGTCATGGTGACCGGGTCTTCCAGAAAGGCACCGAAGGAGGCGCCGATCTCCGGCGGGCTCATGCCGCTGAAGTCCCCCTTCAGTGAATCGACCAGATACTCGATCGACCAGCCCGACACCACCGAATAGAACGACAGGATGAAGAACATGGTGATGGCACCGAAGAAGCCCAGCCAGCGCCAGTTCGGCGTACGGCCAGCGCTGGTCGCCAGATGGGCGAGCGCCTGCATCGGCCCGCGCCGACCGGCGCGACCGATCATGATCTCGGCCATCATCACCGGCAGGCCCAGCAGCAGCACGAAGCCGATGTACAGCAGCAGAAAGGCCGAACCGCCGTTCTCGCCCGTCATGTACGGGAAGCGCCAGATGTTGCCCAACCCGACGGCAGCGCCGGTGACGGCCAGGATGAAGGCGCGGCGACTGCCCCAGCGTTCGGTGGTTTCGCTCATGTCTGCTCTCGTGGTGAAGAATCGATAGTCAATGAAGGCTCATCAGGGGCTGCAAGATAGCAGCCGCGTCGTTCAGGGCCAATGCGGGCTCGGCTCGGGCGTCCCACGCGGAGAGGTCCGGGCCGCCTCCTATCGGGTCGATAGATTGAATAACACGCGCCAAGGCCTCACATTCTAGGTATCCCCGCGGCGACGGTGACACCGTTCTCGTGGCGCCTCCGATGCGCCAGTCTTCCTTTACCGTTCACCGCTGCCGCCCACCCGAATGACGCGAGGTACACGATGTCGATCAATCCCCTGCTGGAACGCAACACTCTGCCCCCCTTCGACACCCTCAAGGCCGAGCATGTCGAAGACGCGATCAGCGAACTGCTGGAGCACAACCAGCAGGAGATCGAGCGCCTGATCGAGGCCACCCGCGACGACACGCGCTGGGACAACTTCGCCGCGCCGCTGGAAGCGCTGGGCGACCGCCTGAGTCAGGCCTGGTCACCGGTCTCGCACCTCAACTCGACCATGAATTCCCCCAAGCTGCGCGAGGCCTATCAGGCCTGTCTGGCCAAGCTGTCGGCCTACTCCACCTGGGTGGGTCAGAACAGCGATCTGGCTGCGGCCTATCAGCGCCTTGCGGACAGCGACGAATTCGCAAGCCTCGATGAAGCCCAGCAGAAGGCGATCACCAACAGTCTGCGCGATTTCCGTCTCGCCGGTGTCGATCTGCCCCAGGACAAGAAGCAGCGTTATGGCGAGATCCAGGCGCGCCTGTCCGAACTCTCCAACACCTTCTCCAACCATGTGCTGGATGCCACCCAGGCTTGGCACAAGGATGTCGAGGAAGAGGCGCTGGCGGGCGTGCCGGAAAGCGGCCTCGCGGCGCTCAAGGCCAACGCCGAGGCCAAGGGGCTGGAAGGCTATCGCATCACCCTGGACTTCCCGAGCTTCTTCCCGGTGCTCAGCTACGCCGACAACCGCGAGCTGCGCGAGGAGGTCTACACCGCCTTCGTCACCCGCGCCTCGGAAAAGGGTCCCAACGCCGGTGATTTCGACAACGGTCCGGTGATCGAGGAGATTCTGGCCCTGCGTCAGGAACTGGCCAGGCTGATCGGTTTCGACGATTACGCCTCACTGTCACTGGCGACCAAGATGGCCGACTCGCCGGCACAGGTCATCAGCTTCCTCGAGGACCTCGCGACCCGCGCAGTGCCCCAGGCGCGTGAAGAGTTCAACGAGCTGGCGGCCTACGCCACCGAAAGCCTCGGCATCGATGACCTGCAACCGTGGGATGTCGGCTACGCCAGCGAGAAGCTGCGCGAATCACGCTACGCGATCAATCAGGAACAGCTGCGCCCCTACTTCCCGGCGCCGCAGGCCATCGACGGGCTGTTCGAGGTGGTCAATCGCCTCTACGGCATCACCTTCAAGCAGCGTGAAGTGCCGGTGTGGCACGACGACGTCAGCTACTACGAGGTGATCGAGAATGACACGCCGATCGCCGGCTTCTATCTCGATCTCTATGCCCGCGAAGGCAAGCGTGGCGGCGCCTGGATGGACGAGTGCCGCGTGCGTCGTCGCCGCGAGGATGGCAGCCTGCAGTTGCCGGTCGCCTATCTGACCTGCAACTTCACCCGCCCGGTGGGTGGCCGCCCGGCGCTGCTGACCCACGATGAAGTGGTTACGCTGTTCCACGAGTTCGGTCACGGTCTGCATCACATGCTGACCCGTCAGGAAGTCGCCGAAGTCTCCGGCATCAATGGCGTGGCGTGGGACGCCGTCGAGCTGCCCAGCCAGTTCATGGAGAACTTCTGCTACGAGCGTGAAGGGCTGGATCTGATCGCGCGTCACGTGGACACCGGCGAGCGTCTGCCCGACGACATGCTCGAGCGCCTGCAGGCAGCCCGCAACTTCCAGGCGGCGATGACCATGGTCCGCCAGCTGGAATTCTCGCTGTTCGACTTCCGCCTGCATCACGAGCTCGACACGCCGTCCGCCGGCGATGTCCAGACGCTGCTCGACGAGGTACGCAGCAAGGTCGCCGTGGTCCCGGCAGTCGAGTTCAACCGCTTCCAGAATGGCTTCAGCCACATCTTCGCCGGCGGTTACGCCGCGGGTTACTACAGCTACAAGTGGGCCGAAGTGCTGTCGGCGGATGCCTTCAGCGCCTTCGAGGAAAGCGCGGTCTTCGACACCGCCACCGGTCAGCGCTTCCGGGAAGAGGTACTGGCCAAGGGTGGCTCGCGTGATGCCGCCGAGCTGTTCCGCGCCTTCCGGGGCCGTGACCCGCAGGTCGATGCCCTGCTGCGTCACTCCGGTATCGGTGCCCAGGCGGCCTGAGCCTCGCCCAGACGCCGGTCTTGATGACGGCGCAAGCCTGATCACACACCGCTGTCCCTGCGCCCCTGACCTTTGCCGGTCGGGGGCGTATCATATGGCGCATCGTCCGCCTGACGCTCGCATTGCCCGATGCCGAGCGGCCTGACACAACCAGATCCTGACTGGAGGCACCATGTCTACCATCAAGCGCTTCATCGCGGGTGCCGTCTGCCCACGCTGCGGAGCAATGGACCGCCTGCGCACCTGGGAGCAGAACGAGACACGCTACCGTGACTGCGTGTCCTGTGACTTCTTCGAGCAACAGGCCATCGAGGAACCGCCCACCCTCGAGGAGCTGTCCACGCGCGTGAACGCGCCACGCGACGAGCCCGCGAGTGATGAGGTCCAGCCGGTGCGTATCCTGGACCCCGGCAAGCGGCACTGACCGCATGTGATATCGCGAGCCCCCCGTGGCATCCATGCTTGCTGCATGAAAAAGCCCCGCCAGATGGCGGGGCTTTTGCGTATCAGCTCGACTGGCCGTCAGCAGGGCACGGCTTTCATTTGACCACGCCGCAGGCAACGCGCGAGCCGCCACCGCCCAGCTTGGGCGTATCGGTGTAGTTGTCACCGCCAGAGTGGATCATCAGCGCATGACCGCCGAGATCGCTCTCCTTGAGGCGCGGAGCCAACACCGGCAGCGAGATCTTGCCATCGGCATCGACGCTCAGCGCCGGAAGATCGCCCAGGTGGCCATCGCCATACGGGCCCTGGTGGGTGCCGGTCTCCTCTGGGTCGAAGTGGCCACCTGCCGCGGCACCGGCCACGGCCTCACCGTCCTTCTCGGCGGGTTCGCAGCTGGCATTGGCATGCAGGTGGAAGCCATGGATGCCGCTTTCGAGCCCTTCGATCTTCGGCGTCAGCAGCAGACCATCAGCAGTGTCCTCGGCCATGATGCTACCGACGGTCTCGCCCACCCCGTCACTGCTGACACGATGCATTTCCACCTCGGTGGCCGCCTGGGCGACACCCCCGAACAACCAGGCACCCAGCGCCACCGCAGCGGCGCTCTTGAAGGGCTTTCTGGTAGATGACGCAAAGGATGCCGTGTGCTGTGTCTCGTGATTCATGAGCAATCTCTCCTTCACTGAGGCCGGCTCCACTGCCGACGCCTTGAGTGGCTTGCGGGCCGCTGTCGCAAGCGGCTACCCCTCAGACCTCAGGGCGAGAGACGTCACATTCAATGCAATTCTGCCAATGACTTGCCGCGCACGCCGGGCGAGCACACCTCAGCGAGAAGAGATCCCCAGGTTTTCCAGCACCTTGAGACACGGCCCGGCCTGGTTGAGGGTATAGAAATGCAGACCCGGCGCGCCGCCATCCAGCAGACGCTGACTCATCCGCGAGATCACCTCGGTACCGAAGGCCTGGAGGCTCTCGCTGTCATCGGCGTAGCTCTCGAGCTGCCTGCGAATCCAGCGCGGAATCTCGGCACCGCAGGAGTCGGAGAAACGCGCCAGCTTGGTGTAATTGGTGATCGGCATGATGCCCGGGATGATCGGCTGCTGGATGCCCAGATCACGTGCTCGCTCCACGAAGTGGAAGTAGGCATCGGCATTGAAGAAGTACTGGGTGATGGCGATGTCGGCCCCGGCATTCATCTTGCGTGCGAAGTTCTCCAGATCCATACGGTAGTTGTCAGCCTGCGGGTGACACTCCGGGTAGGCGGCCACCGCGATCTCGAAATGATCGCCGGTCTCGTCACGCACGAACTCCACCAGCTCATTGGCATGGCGCAGTTCACTGCGCGCGCCCATCCCGGACGGCAGATCACCGCGCAGCGCCACCAGGCGCTTGATGCCCTGCTCGCGATACTCGCCGAGAATCTCGCGCAGCTCACCACGGTCGCTGCCGACACATGACAGATGCGGCGCCGTGCAGATACCGCTGCTGCGCACGGACTGCACGGTATTGAAGGTGCGCTCACGCGTGGAGCCACCAGCGCCATAGGTGACCGAGAAGAATGCCGGGTCCAGCGCGGCCAGGCGGTCACGGACACCCATCAGCTTTTCACGTCCCACCTCGGTATTCGGTGGAAAGAACTCGAAACTGATGCCTGAGGGGTGTTCGCTGGCGCTCATGGGGCGGCCTCCTGGTCGGTCGTGTCCGGCATTGATGTTCTTGTGCCGCACACGTCGCGGTGTGCGTGCTGCCGTGTGGCGCTGCGCTGATGACACAAGCACGCGCACGGTGCATGTCATGCATCATGACCTGCGCCTCGATCCACGGCCAATGAAAGGTTTTCGCCTCAACATCAATATCATTCATATAAGAATCTGCTTTTTTATAACCACAACGCCTTACCCGACTCACCTGCTGCGCCACATCCTCCCTGCGGCCTGAGCGGGCGCCGTTTTCGAGATGACGTCGGCACATGACTCACGGCATGATGGCTCGCACGCCCCGCCCCACTTCACAAGGAACCGTGATGGATCACCTGGATCTGCAGCAACCGCTCTGGATGCTGATCACCTTCGTTGCCATCGGCGCACTTTGCGCCCGCAAGCTGGCCATCGACCCACGCCCCATCGCCACCTTGCTGATCTACGTGATCGCGCCGCTGACCTTCTTCCGCGGACTGGTGCTGGGCGAGCCCTCCTTGAGCGATCTGGGTCTGACACTGGGCCTGTTCACGCTGTCGAGCCTCATCTGTCTGCTGGTGCGTCCACTGGCCGCGAAGTTCTTCCCGCCGCAGGAGGCCGCCTTGCTCGCCTTCTCTTCCGGCACCGGCAACACCGGCTACTTCGGCCTGCCGGTCGCGATGCTGTTGCTGCCGCCGGAAGGCGTGACCCAGTACCTGTTCTGCCTGCTCGGCATCACCCTGTATGAGTTCACGCTGGGCTTCTACGTCAGTGCGCGCGGGCAGTTCTCGATGCAGCAAAGTCTGGTGAAGATCGCGCGGCTGCCGCTGATCTACGCCTTCATGGCCGCACTGCTGGTCGGCACGCTGGGGCTCCAGGTGCCGGGGGCGGTCATGGAGGGGCTCGACTACTTCAAGTACAGCTACACGGTGCTGGGCATGATGATCATCGGCATGACGCTGGGGGGCATAAGCCTGCGCGAGGTCGACCCGCGCTTCATCCTGGCCGCGACTGCCCTGCGTTTCGTGATGTGGCCGCTGCTGAGTCTGGGCAGCGTGATGCTGCTGGGCAGCCTGTTCGCACTCGACCCGGTACTGGCGCAGGTCCTGCTGCTGCTGGGGGTGGTGCCGATGGCCGCCAATGTGGTCGTGCTGGCCATCGAGCTGAACATCCAGCCGGCCAAGGGCGCGATCGCGGTGATGCTGACTACCCTGGCGGCCCCGCTGATCATCCCACTCTACCTGTCATGGATGCTGACGATCAGCGGGCTGGGGTGAGGCTCAGGCCCCGGCCATCTCGGGGGTGACGGCCTCGGTGGCGGGTGGCACGGCCTGACGCGGCATCACATGACGCGGGGCGCTTTCGAGAATCTGCCCCTGCCAGTCGATCAGATGCAGTGCGCCGTCGCCATCTTCCGCCAGCGCAGTGCAGTGCTCTACCCAGTCGCCGTCGTTGCAGTAGAGCACGCCATCCTCGACCCGAAAGCCCGCCTGGTGGATATGCCCACCGACATAGCCATCCAGGCCTTCGAGACGGGCCTGGCGCATGGCCGCCTCCTCGAACTGGGCCACGTAGCGCTGGGCGACGCCACTGCGGCGCTTGAGCGCGCTGGCCAGCGACCAGTAAGGCAGACCGAACATGCCACGCGCGCGGTTGCACCAGCGATTGAGCGACAGGATGAAGCCGTGCATGCCATCCCCCAGCGTGAGCAGCCACGGCGCGATGCGCACATGGGTATCGAATTCATCGCCGTGGGAGACCAGCAGGCGGCGCCCGCTGCCGGTGGTGTGGATCGCGCGCCGCTCGATGCTCACGTTGTGGAGCTTGAGGCCACAGAGCCGACGGAAGGCGGCATCGTGATTGCCGGGAATGTAGATGACCTCGCAGCCACTGCGTGCCAGGCGCAGTACCCGCGCCACCAGCGCCTGCTGGTCCTTGTCGAGCACCGCACGCTTGCGCATCGCCAGCAGATCCACGATATCGCCGACCAGATACAGACGCTCAGGGCGCACGCGCCGCAGCAGCTTCGCGAGCAGCGCCGCCTGACAGTCCGGCGTGCCCAGATGCACGTCCGAGATGAACAATGTCCGCACCTGGCCGAGTGACGCATGCCGTGGCGCCGCCTCTGCAGAAGACGCCGGAGAAGACGGGGGAGCGAAGTGCGGCACGGGCATGTCAGTTACCTCTGATCAATCACCTCGGGATCGGCGAGCGCAGACAGACATGGCTACGCCCCGGATTGCCGGACCAGAGTGACCGCGTGCGATGACGCCTCCATAACAGGACCATGACCGGGCGATGACAACCCGCCGCTCACGCCTGCTGATTGCTCCCCTTTACCACCGCATGCCGGCCGGCGCGCTTCTGGCGGTACATGCGATCATCCGCGATGTGGATGAGATCCTGCACGCTGATCTCGCCCTGCAGTACCGAGTCATGCGTGACCCGCCCGATGCTCACCTCGACCGGAAAGGCGATCTGCTCCTCGAGACGTTGCGCCTCCAGGTGATGCATCAGCTGATTCGCCGCCTGCTGACTGGCCATGTCGCAGGCCCCGGGCAGCACGACCAGAAACTCGTCTCCGCCCAGACGGCAGGCCATCCCTTCCTCTCCCGCGGCCTGTGCCGCGCCTGCGGCGACCAACTGGATCAGCCGGTCCCCCTGGGGATGGCCAAAGGTGTCGTTAACGTACTTCAAGCGATCGACATCCACGAACAGGATGGATAGACACCGGCGTTCTCGCAGGCTGGCGGCCAACGTCCTGTCGAGAAACTCGAGACCACAGCGGCGGTTGGGCAGACTGGTCAGCAGGTCATGGTTGGCACGGTATTCCAGCTCATGCTGCTGCGTGAGCAGCTGCTGATTCATGTGGCTGAGCTCGGCGTTGCGCACCTCCAGTGCCCGGCGCAGCTTGACGGTACGCAGGAAGGTGGAGCTGCGGGCGTGCGCCAGCGCCGGCGCCATGATCATCGTCGCGACCATGTAGGCACCTCCCGCGCCGGCAAGGTCCTTGAGCGAGAGCGGGCTCAGCCATAGAAAGAGCGGCAGATAGCCCAGTATCAACGGCAGACTGCTGACCAGCTGGTACCGCCAGCCCCACACCA
Organism: Cobetia sp. BL01; assembly: GCF_056493605.1. Lineage (NCBI taxonomy): Bacteria > Pseudomonadati > Pseudomonadota > Gammaproteobacteria > Oceanospirillales > Halomonadaceae > Cobetia > Cobetia sp. BL01. The sequence continues at coordinate 20,640 of NZ_JBVBEE010000005.1, forward strand.
GCCACGCCGGCATGGCGATCAGCATGGAGGTCGAGAAGCTCAGGTTCCACAGCGATAGCGTGATGGCATCCTGGATCATCGTCGCGCCGAAGCAGAAATACAGATTGGCGCAGACGGCGCCGAGCAATGCGATATCGTCGGGCCGACGTGGCTGCCGACGCAGTAGCGTTACACACAGCACACAGACACCGAGAAGCAGGAAGCGCCCGAGCCACAGGGTCGGCCAGGCGTCAGGGACCTGGAAGTAATCGAACAGCAGAAAGCACGCCAGACCCGCCATCGCGAACAGCACGAAGGTATGATTGAGTCGCGCCCGATAATGGCGAGACTCCTCATCCTCCATCTCACTGCATGGCATGAGGTGATCATGGAACGACACGGCACGTCCTCTCGGAAAGCTGGGGCATGGCCTCATGCTACACCTGCCGCCAGCCTCCCCCTATCCCGACGGCTCGCGTCCCGCCAACGCTACTGCCACGTGTCCTGGCGGCGAGATGCACTCAGGGCCCGATACCGGGAAGGTACGGGCCCTGAGCGTCTCGACGTGACTCGCGCCTTTCGCCTGCGATCAGACGACCTTGCCGCGTGAGCCAGCAGGCACATAGATGCGCGCGGAGGCGGCATCTCCCAGCCAATATCCCGAGAAGATGCCATACAGCCCTGCCGCCATCAGGCCGCCGATGAACAGCGTGAAGTGGGTGACGTCACCCAGCGGCAGGAAGCTGATCACCAGCGTCACCGCCGAGGAGGCCAGCAACGCCTTGACCGCCGCGACATTGACGCCCTTCTCGAAGAAATACTCTCCCTGCGCGCTGTCGGTGAACAATGCCCGGGTGTTGATGCCGCCCTTGTGGATCAAGTAGTGATCGAACAGGATCACGCCATACACCGGGCCGATGGCCGCAGCGAGAATGCCCACGGTGTACTGGATGATTTCCGGATTGTTGAACAGATTCCACGGCGTGATGAAGATGGAGCCGACGGCGGCGAGCATGCCACCCATCCGCCAGCTGATGCGCGACGGCGCCACATTGGAGAAATCGAACGCCGGTGACACGAAGTTGGCCACGATGTTGATGCCGATGGTCGCCAGCACCAGGGTCAGGATACCCAACGCTGCCGCGACGCCATTGTCGATGCGCGCGACGGTCTCCATCGGGTCATGCAGCATCTCGCCGAAGATGGGCTGGGTGCCGGACACTACTACCACGGTGATGACGGCAAACAGCAGGAAGTTGACCGGCAGGCCCCAGAAGTTGCCACGCTTCACGTCACCAGGCGTGGCGCAGTAACGCGAGAAGTCACCGAAGTTGAGCGTCGGACCCGCGAAGTAGCCCGCCACCAGGGCCGCGGCGATCACCATCTGCCACAGGGCATCACTGCCGGAGAGTGTCTTGCTGCCCAGCGTGAAGCTGATGTTGTCCCAGCCGGCCTGCCAGACGATCCAGCCCGCCAGCGCGAACATCACCACATAGACCGCCGGCCCGGCGAAATCGATGAAACGGCGCACCGCGTTCATGCCCCACCAGAACACCAGCGCCTGCAGCACCCACATGAACAGGAAGCAGTACCAGCCAAGCTGCGAGAGGCCGAGGTACTGGACCTCGGTCAGCCCCTCCAGCGACGGCACATAACGCAGCAGCACCAGCATCAAGGCATGTGCCGCCAGATACGTCTGGATGCCGTACCACACCACCGCGATCAGCCCGCGGATGATCGCCGGGATATTGGCGCCATAGATGCCGAAGGACTGGCGGCAGACCACCGGAAACGGTACCCCCGTCTGCTGGCTGGGCCGCGAGATCAGATTGGCGAACACCTGCACCACCAGAATCCCCACCAGCATCGAGACCAGAATCTGCCAGCTGGCCAGACCCAGGGTGAACAGACTGGCGGCGAAGACATAGCCACCGACGCTGTGCACGTCGGACATCCAGAACGAGAAGATGTTGTACCAGTTCCAGTTCTGCTCGCAGGGCGCGAGGTCGTCGTTGATGAGCCGCTTGCTGGCGTTGCTCAGGTCAGGGGGAGTCTGGGGTGTCATTGTTGTCTCCAGAGGGGGCTTGGTGCCCGAGTGGACGTTCCGTCCGTGGGCCGGTCACGAGGCATCACGCCTCGCCATGCCTATCCCCCTATCAACAAGCATGCCAATGAAACACATGTTGCGGCTTTTCAATCTCCCAGCGTTTCCCCCAACCCCCGCTCTGCCTGCACCTCCTGCCAGTAGTGCCTCTCAAGCCGAAATCGCTGCCCCCTCAAGCACCATCGATTCCCCCTGAATTCGCCATATGCACCACCAGGGCGCACCAACGATGAAACGAACGTTGCTGAAGCGGTGATTGCCCGTCTGGCACGAATGCTGCTCACGTATTGCCCATCCTGCTCGAACGTCTCACCCATCCCCGCGAGCCGAACCTCATCACAGGAGACACGCGCCATGTTGCGTCTCAAGGTCATCAATCCCAACACCAGCCAGGCGATGAGCCAGCAGATGGCGCACTCGCTGCAACGACAGCTCGCGGACGACGTCCGACTCGAGGTACTGACCGCAGAGCATGGCGCCCCCAGCATCGAGACGGCCGTCGAGGAAGCCATGGCGGTGGTCGCGCTGCTGAGTCTGATCGCCCGGGACCGGGAAGGCCTGCTGGACACGCCCCCCGCCGATGGCTATCTGCTGGCCTGCTTCGGTGACCCCGGCCTTGAGGCCGCCCGCGAACTGAGCCCCGTGCCGGTGATCGGCATCGCCCAGGCCGCCATGCACATGGCCACGCTGGCGGCACCCTCCTTTGCCATCGTCACCAGCATGACCAGCACGCTGCCGATGTCCGAGCAGCTGCTGGAGCGCTATGCGATGCGTCCGCTGTGCAAGGCGCTGCTGGCCTGTGACGTCCCGGTACTGGCGCTGTCCGAGGCACGCACTCCCCCGCAGGCGCTGCTCGAGAGCTGTGAGCAGGCCAGGGCGAGCGGTGCCGGCAGCATCGTGCTGGGCTGCGCCGCGATGGGGCCGCTGCGCGACGCCATCGCTCGGGATATCGGTCTGCCGGTGGTCGACCCGCTACTGACGGGACGGGATCTGCTGCTGACATTGATGCGCCAGCCCGCCGTCACCCGCGCGGCACCGGGCGGCGAGGCCAAGCCGCTCAGCGGCGTCTTTGCCCGGGGGCTGGCTGCCCTTTGACCTGCCATTGCGATGCCCTTGGCTTGCCTCTCTCGACAGCAACGAAAACGCCCCCTCACTGCTGTCAGTGAGGGGGCGTTTCTCTTGGCAGGCCCTGACTCAATGCTGGTCGTTCGACTCCTGCGAATGACGGCGATCCCCGACGACTGCGGTCACCAGCTTGCCGATGCTCAGGCCCTGCACGAGGATCGAGAACAGCACGATGATGTAGGTGGTAACCACCAGCGGCTCGCGGAAGTCACCTTCGGGAATCGCCAGGGCCAGTGCCACCGAGATGCCGCCACGCAGTCCCCCCCAGGTGAGCACGCGCGTGGTGCCGGCCCGGAAGGTATACCAGCGCCGCAAGATGCTCAGCGGAATGCCGATCAGCGCCAGACGCGAGAGCAGGATGACCGCCACCAGCGCCAGGGCGATGCCGATCGAGGTCAGGGTGATCGGCATCAGCACCAGCTCGAGACCGATCAGCACGAACAGCACCGCGTTGAGGATCTCGTCGACCAGCTCCCAGAAACCGTCCAGATAGCGGCGGGTGTTGTCGGACATGGCGCCATCACGCGCCATGTTGCCGATGATCAGCCCCGCCACCACCATCGCGATGGGGCCGGAGACGTGCAGCGCCGAGGCCAGCGCGTAGCCGCCCAACACCAGCGCCAGGCTCAGCATCACCTCGACCTGATACTGGTCGATGCTGCGCATCAGCTGATAGACCAGCGCCCCCAGTGCCAGACCGAGCAGAATCCCGCCGCCGGCTTCCTCGAGGAACAGGAGCCCCATGTGGCCGAGCTCGACCTCACCGCTGCCCGCCGAGGCCGCGCTCAACAGCGCGGTGAACAGCACCACCGCCACGCCATCATTGAACAGTGACTCGCCGACGATGCGGATCTCCATGTCGGCAGGCGCTCCGGCGCTGCGCATGATGCCGAGCACGGCGATCGGGTCGGTGGGCGAGATCAACGCGCCGAACACCAGGCAATACAGGTAGGGCACCTCGATGCCGGCCCACTGGAACAGCCACCAGGCGGCGGAGCCGATCACCAGGGTCGAGACCAGCACGCCCAGCGTGGCCAGCAGGCCGATGGAGCGGCGATAGGCCTTCAGACGCGAGAGATCCACGTGCAGCGCACCGGCGAACAGCAGGAAGGACAGCATGCCGTCCATCAGCAGGCTGTTGAAGTTGATGCGCCCCAGCCAGTCTTCCGCGATGTCGGCCACGACGGTGGTCACCGCGAAGTGATCCAGTCCGATCACGCCGAGTGACAGCACCAGACCGATGGCCATCACGCCGATGGTCGGGGGCAGGCGCAGGACCCGGTGGTTGAACCACATGCACACGGCAGTGATGGTAATGAACAGTGCAGCGAGATTGAGCATCCGAAAACGATCCTTTGCAGTGGCGCCGATACCCTGGAGGGCATGACGTCCTTGTCATTCGTCTTTCATACGAGCTGGTGTGGTGAGCCACTCGCGTGGCCAGCAGAGCTGATCGTGACTGCCAGAACGGGTCGTGATTCCCAGCACTGGCCGTGACTACCAGAGATCGCCGTGACGTTCACGGTGACAGAGATAGAGACGCAGCTCGAACTCACGTTGATGATACTCCGGCTGCATGTGACAGCAGAGTCGATAGAACGCCTTGTCGTGGGCCTTCTCGCGCAGATGCGCCAGCTCATGGACCACGATCATGTTCAGCAGCGGCTCCGGCAGGCGCCGAAACAGCGACGAGATGCGGATCTCGTGCTTGGCCTTGAGCTTGTTGCCCTGCACCCGCGACACGAAGGTGTGCAGCCCCAGGGCGTTGTCGATGACGTGAATCCGGTCGTCATAGATCACCTTGCTGATCGGCGCCGAGCTGCGCAGGTACTGATTCTTCAGCGCCATGGTGTAGTCATGCAGCGCACGGGCCCCCTGCAGCTGATGAGGCTCGGGATATCTAGCGAGAAAGAAGGCTGCCGTCTTGCCCGACGCCAGCAGTTCACTCGCCTGCTGTTGGATCTCGGGGCCGTAGCCCTTGAGATAGCGTAGATCAGCCACTGGGCCTCTCTCCTGTTGCTGTCCCACAAAGGGTCAGACCTGCGTGTCAGTCGTGCAGAGACAGGAAAACCCGCCGAAGCGGGTTTTCCTGTCATGACACTGAGCCGGCAGGGGCGAGATGTCCCTCCCCTGCCAGGCCTGTCGAGCTGACGACCTTACAGGCCGGCAGCAGCCTTGAGGCCAGCGGCACGGTCGGTCTTTTCCCACGGGAAGGCGGTGAAGGTTTCGGTCTTCTTCTCGCCGGTCACGTCGGTCCAGCTGTAGCTGTGCTCGAACGGCTCACGACCGAAGTGGCCGTAGGCAGCGGTCAGCTGATACATCGGGTGCGCCAGATCCAGCATGGTGGTGATGGCATACGGACGCAGGTCGAAGTGCTCGCGCACCAGCTCGACGATCTTGGCATCGCTGATCTTGCCGGTGCCGAAGGTGTTGATCGAGACGGAGGTCGGCTCGGCGACACCGATGGCGTAGGAGACCTGGATCTCGCACTTGTCGGCCAGACCGCTGGCGACGACGTTCTTGGCCACGTAACGACCGGCATAGGCGGCGCTGCGATCGACCTTGGACGGGTCCTTGCCGGAGAAGGCACCACCACCGTGACGGGCCATGCCGCCGTAGGTGTCGACGATGATCTTGCGACCCGTCAGACCACAGTCACCCACCGGGCCACCGATGACGAAGTTGCCGGTCGGGTTGATGTGGTATTCGGTGGTCTCGGACAGCCACTCGGCCGGCAGCACCTGCTCGATGATCTCGCGCTTGACCATCGCGCGCAGGTCTTCCTGGGACACTTCCGGGTCATGCTGGGTCGACAGCACGACGGCTTCGACGGCGACCGGCTTGCCGGCTTCGTCGTAGCGGAAGGTGACCTGGCTCTTCGCATCCGGGCGCAGCCACGGCAGCATGCCGTTCTTGCGCAGTTCCGCCTGACGCTCCACCAGACGGTGAGCGTAGTGGATCGGCGCCGGCATGAAGGAGTCGGTCTCGTTGGTGGCATAGCCGAACATCAGGCCCTGGTCGCCCGCGCCCTGATCTTCCGGCTTGGTGCGATCGACGCCCTGGGCGATATCGACGCTCTGCTTGCCGATCAGGTTCAGGACACCACAGGTCTCGCCGTCGAAACCGACATCGGAAGAGGTGTAGCCGATGTCCGTGATGACACGACGTACCAGCTCCTCGAGATCGACCCACGCGCTGGTGGAGATCTCACCGGCCACGATGGCCACGCCTGTCTTGACGAGCGTTTCGCACGCCACGCGTGCCTGCTTGTCGCGCGCGATGATGGCATCGAGCACGGCATCGGAAATCTGGTCGGCAATCTTGTCCGGGTGCCCTTCGGACACGGACTCGGATGTGAAGAGTGAGTATTCGCTCATTGGTCCTCGACCCTCTTTTCGGATGCGGGGATGATTCGGCCACTGACGGCAGATGGCTGCTTGAGACCGAGTAGAAACACGCTTGCGGCGCACGTTGAGGACTGACACAGACGGCCCGGCCTCGGGGGGGCGAGTTTACACGCCACTTATGTGAGTGCCTAGCGCCATGCGGACTGCACGACGGCCGTTTCGAGACCTTTTTGCCACAAGAAGGACACCAACCGGCATAAGTCAGCAAGACGCATGGACGGCTGCGGGGCCCGGATGCGATTTGCCGCGCCCCGTCATCTCGGTGACAATACTGGCCCGGAGATCGCGTACGGGCGAAGCTTCGTACGCACAAGGTTCACGCGACGCACTGTCCTTTCCGGCGCGCTGCGCACCACAGGCAGAACGCCGTGATTCATTGCCACACTCTTGACGCCCCGCAGGCGAGGAGCTATTGCATGCCTTCCCGTTTTGACCTGGCCAACGCCATCCGTGCACTTTCCATGGACGCCGTTCAGAAGGCCAAGTCTGGCCACCCCGGCGCCCCCATGGGCATGGCCGACATCGCTGAAGTGCTCTGGAACGACCACCTCAAGCACAACCCGGCCAACCCGAACTGGGCCGACCGTGACCGCTTCGTGCTGTCCAACGGCCACGGCTCCATGCTGCTCTACTCCCTGCTGCACCTCACGGGCTACCAGCTGAGCCTTGAAGATCTGCAGAACTTCCGCCAACTGCATTCCAAGACCGCCGGTCACCCGGAATACGGTTATGCGCCGGGTATCGAGACCACCACCGGCCCGCTGGGCCAGGGGCTGGCCAATGCCGTGGGCATGGCGATCGCCGAGAAGACACTGGCGGCGCAGTTCAACCGTCCGGGCCACACCGTCGTCGACCACACCACCTGGTGCTTCCTGGGCGATGGCTGCCTGATGGAAGGCATCTCCCACGAGGTCGGCTCGCTGGCCGGCACCCTGGGTCTGGGCAAGCTGATCGCCCTGTATGACGACAACGGCATCTCCATCGATGGGGAAGTCGAAGGCTGGTTCACCGATGACACCGCCAAGCGCTTCGAAGCCTATGGCTGGCACGTCGTGGCCAACGTCGACGGCCACAAGCCGGAAGAGATCAACGCCGCCATCGCCCTGGCCAAGAGCCACGACGACAAGCCGAGCCTGATCATCTGCAAGACCGTCATCGGCTTCGGCTCCCCGAACAAGGAAGGCACCGAGTCCTGCCACGGCGCTCCGCTGGGTGATGACGAAGTCGCGGCGACCCGCGAGAAGCTGGGCTGGACCCACGCACCCTTCCACATCCCGGAAGACATCTATCAGGGCTGGGATGCCAGCGAGCGCGGCGCCAAGCTCGAGAGTGACTGGGATGCGCGCTTCGCCCGTTACGCCGACGCGCACCCGGAACTGGCCGCCGAGTTCACCCGTCGTCTGGAAGGCAAGCTGCCGCACGCCCTGAGCAGCGAGAAGATGATCGAGGACGCTCAGGCCGCCGGCGACAGCCCGGCGTCGCGCAAGGCCTCCTTCGAGTGCCTGAACCAGCTCGGCCCGCAGCTGCCGGAACTGCTCGGTGGCAGTGCCGACCTAGCCCCGTCCAACCTGACCTTCTGGAAGGGCGCCCAGGCGATCACCCGCGAAGACTTCAGCGGCAACTACCTGCACTACGGTGTGCGTGAGTTCGGCATGGGCGCGATCATGAACGGCGCCGGTCTGCACGGCGGCTTCATCCCGTACGGCGCGACCTTCCTGATCTTCATGGAATACATGCGCAACGCCGTTCGCATGGCCGCCCTGATGGGTCAGCAGGCCGTCTACGTCTTCACCCACGACTCCATCGGTCTGGGCGAAGATGGCCCGACGCACCAGCCGATCGAGCAGCTGACCAGCCTGCGCACCACGCCGAACCTATCCACCTGGCGTCCGGCGGATGCCGTGGAGACCGCAGCCGCCTGGGATGCGGCCATCAAGCGTCACTCCGGCCCGACCGCGCTGATCCTGTCGCGTCAGAACCTGCCGCACCAGAACCGCGACAAGGCCCAGCTGGCCAACATCAGCCGTGGCGGTTACGTGCTGAAGGACGCCGCCAACGGCCAGCCGGAACTGATCCTGATCGCCACCGGCTCCGAAGTCGGTCTGGCGATGGATGCCGCCGCCGAGCTGGAAACCGCCGGTCGCGCCGTGCGTGTCGTGTCCATGCCGGCCACCGACCTGTTCGATGCCCAGGACGCGGAATACCGCGAATCCGTGCTGCCGTCTTCCGTCACCGCGCGCGTGGCGATCGAAGCCGGGCATCGTGACTACTGGTTCAAGTATGTCGGCCTGAACGGCGATATCATCGGCATGGAGACCTTCGGGGAATCCGCGCCGGCTGGCGACCTGTTCAAGCACTTCGGCTTCACGGTCGAGAACGTGGTCGAACGCGCCAACACGCTGCTGGGCTGATCACCGCCTGACTCACCCCGTCCATGACGGAGTGGGATGCAGATCGACGCCGCCGCCTCCCGCTGGGAGCGGCGGCGTTTTCGTCTGTGCGACACTCGAGAAGCCCTCCACCGTCACCGGCTGTCGCCTGTAGTCGACGCGCTCCATGTCAGTCACAGCTTGATGACACGATTCATCCTGCATGAACGGTCATTCTCCGGCGATCCAGCCCTCGACAGACAGCGTGGATGGCGACTACACAACCCCTCCAGTTGGGTAGTGTGACTACGTGTTCTTAGACGAAAAAAACCAGAAATCAGGCGCTTGCGCGCCTTTCGCTCCCTCCGCCCAGCAAAGCGATGCGCTACCATGGACCCCCTGAAAAACACCCGGAACGAGACCTCATTGAGCCATCAGTCCCCTCTGCCCACCTCCGACGCCTCCCAGGAGGCCAGCATGCGCCTTCGCCAGGGGAACGCCCCCTTGCGAGTGGCCATCAATGGCTACGGACGCATCGGTCAGTGTGTGCTGAGAGCGCTGGTGGAACGTGAAGCACGTGGCGAGACGCTGCCACTGGAAGTGGTGGCGATCAACGAGCTGTCAGACCTGGACACCATCACCTATCTGACACGCTACGACACCACCCATGGCCGCTTCCCCGGCACGGTGGAGCAGCGCGACGGCCAGCTGGTCGTCAACGGCCATGCGATCAGCATCCTGTCCGAGGCCAATCCAGACTGCCTGCCCTGGCGGGCACTGGGGATTGACCTGGTCCTGGAGTGCTCCGGCAGCTTCAAGGACCGCGCCACCGCCGAGCGCCATCTGTCGGCAGGCGCGGGACGGCTGCTGTTCTCCCAGCCCGGCGATACCGACGCCGATGTCGATGCCACCATCGTGTGCGGCATCAACCAGTCGGCGCTGGCCCCCGCCGGGACAGGGCAGGACGCTGGCGGCATGCGCATCGTCTCGGCGGCGTCGTGTACGACCAATTGCCTGATCCCGATCCTCACGGTGCTGGAGCAGGCCTTCGGGCTGGAGCGTGGCGTCACCACCACGGTGCATTCGGCGATGAACGACCAGCCGGTGATCGACGCCTACCACCAGACGGACCTGCGCCTGACGCGCTCCGCGATGAGTTCGATCGTGCCGGTGGATACGGGGCTGGCCAAGGGCATCAACCGCCTGATGCCGCATCTGGAAGGACGCTTCGAGTGTCTGCACCTGCGGGTGCCGACCATCAACGTGTCCTGCATGGACATGTCCATCGAGGTGAAGCGCGACGTGAGCGCGGACGAGGTCAATGACCTGCTGCGCGAGGCCTGCGCACGACGCCTGCAGGGCCTGATGGGGTTGAGCGAGGAGCCGACGGCGTCCATCGACTTCAACCACGATCCGCGCTCGGGTATCGTGGATGCGACCCAGACCCGTGTTGCCGGCGGCCGGCTGATCAAGATGCTGTGCTGGTTCGACAACGAATGGGGCTTTGCCAATCGCATGCTGGACGTCGCCACCCATTGGCACGCCTGCGAGATGACAACGCCTCTGGCGACGGGAGCTCTCTCCACCGATTCACGACCAAGGAACCCGTCATGAACGTGCAAACGATGACCGCCCTCGACCTGTCAGGCAAACGCGTGCTGATCCGCGAAGATCTCAACGTGCCGGTTCGCAATGGTCAGGTGACCAGCGACGCGCGTATCCGCGCCAGCCTGCCGACCATCACGGCGGCCCGCGATGCGGGAGCGCGCGTCATGCTGATGAGCCATCTGGGCCGTCCCACCGAAGGGCAGCCGGAAGAGCAGTTCTCTCTGGCACCGGTCGCGGCACACCTGGGCGAGCTGCTGGGCAGCCCGGTGCGTCTGATCACCGACTATCTCGACACGGCACCGGACGTCGCCGAGGGCGAGGTCGTGCTGCTGGAAAACGTGCGCTTCAATGCCGGCGAGAAGAAGGACGATGAAGCGCTGTCTCGCGCCTACGCCGCCCTGTGCGACATCTACGTGATGGACGCCTTCGGCACTGCGCACCGCGCCCAGGCCTCCACCCATGGCGTGGCACGCTTCGCCCCGGACGCCTGCGCCGGCCCGCTGCTGGCCGCCGAGCTGGAAGCCCTCGAGAAGGCACTCGCCGCGCCGCGCGCGCCGATGGTCGCCATCGTCGGCGGCTCCAAGGTCTCCACCAAGCTGGACGTGCTCAAGGCGCTGTCCGACAAGTGCCATCAGCTGATCGTCGGTGGCGGCATCGCCAACACCTTCATCGCCGCCGCCGGTTACAACGTCGGCAAGTCGCTCTACGAGGCTGACCTGCTGGAGACCGCTCGCGCGCTGATGGACAAGGTCGAGATCCCGCTGCCCACCGACGTCGTCGTGGCCACCGAGTTCTCCGACAAGGCCGAGGCCATCGTGCGTGACGTTGCCGACGTGCGTGATGACGAGATGATCCTGGATATCGGCCCGGACACCGCCTCGCGCTTCGGGGCGCTGCTCAAGGATGCCGGCACCATTCTGTGGAACGGCCCGGTGGGCGTGTTCGAGATCGACCAGTTCGCCAACGGTACCGAGAAGCTGGCCATGGCCATCGCCGAGAGCGACGCCTTCTCCATCGCTGGCGGCGGGGACACCCTGGCGGCCATCGACAAATACGCTGTCGAGTCCCGCGTGTCCTACATTTCTACCGGTGGCGGTGCCTTCCTCGAGTACGTGGAAGGCAAGACGCTACCGGCCGTGGCGGCATTGGAAGCCGCTGCAAGCTGACCCGGGCTGCGCTCGAATGGCGCAGCGACAAGGTCCTCATCGACTGTCCCGGTACCCTGAGCCAGCCACATGCCCGGGGTACCCGGTAACTGGGTCACGGTAACAGGGCCATCCTCTGCCTGCGGCACAGGGTGGCCAGACGCTACTCCCTTTTCCATTCCCCAAGAAGACAGGTGATGTCATGGCATTGATCAGCATGCGCCAGATGTTGGACCACGCAGCCGAGTACGGATACGGCATTCCCGCGTTCAACGTCAACAACCTCGAGCAGATGCGCGCCATCATGGAAGCCGCCGACCACACCGACTCTCCGGTGATCGTCCAGGCCTCTGCAGGCGCTCGCAAATACGCCGGCGCGCCGTTCCTTCGCCACCTGATTCTGGCCGCGATCGAGGAATTCCCGCATATCCCGGTGGTCATGCACCAGGATCACGGCACCTCGCCAGCCGTCTGCCAGCGCTCCATCCAGCTGGGCTTCAGCTCGGTGATGATGGACGGTTCGCTGGGGGAAGATGGCAAGACCCCGACAAGCTACGAATACAATGTCGATGTGACCCGTCGCACCGTCGAGATGGCCCACGCCTGTGGCGTGTCCGTCGAAGGCGAGCTGGGTTGCCTCGGCTCGCTGGAAACCGGCATGGCCGGTGAAGAAGACGGCATCGGTGCCGAAGGCAAGCTGGACCACGACCAGATGCTGACCGACCCCGAAGAAGCCGCCGACTTCGTCAAGAAGACCCACGTCGATGCCCTGGCCATCGCCATCGGCACCTCCCACGGCGCCTACAAGTTCACCAAGCCGCCGACGGGTGACACCCTGTCCATCCAGCGCATCAAGGAAATCCACGCCCGTATCCCCGAGACTCACCTGGTGATGCACGGCTCTTCCTCCGTGCCACAGGACTGGCTGGAAATCATCAACGAATACGGTGGCAAGATTCCGGAAACCTACGGGGTTCCGGTCGACGAGATCGTCGAAGGCATCAAGCACGGCGTGCGCAAGATCAACGTCGATACCGATCTGCGCCTCGCCTCCACCGGCTCCATCCGTCGTTTCATGGCCCAGAACCCGTCTGAATTCGACCCGCGCAAGTACCTGAAGGAATCCGTGAAGGCGATGCGCGACATCTGCATCGCACGCTACGAAGCCTTCGGTGCTGCCGGCCACGGCAGCAAGATCGACCCGATCAACCTCGAAGCGATGTTCGAGCGTTACCACCGTGGCGAGCTGGACCCGAAGATCAACTGATCTGACGGCCATGCGCACGACGGCATGAACGAAAGGCGGCCCGCAGGGGCCGCCTTTTTTTGACGCATCAGGGTGCCGCTGCCGACGCGCACGGGTATCCTTTCCTCAGACACCGCCAACAACGCATCATTTTTCTGGTACCGCAGGAGACATCATGGCCTCGCTCAAGGATCAACTTTCCGGGCTTGTCTATTCCACTGAACACGGCGCCACCTGCCCCGAATGCCGCCGCGCCGAAGCCGACTGCGAGTGCGCGGACCTCGCCGAGCGCGAACGGCTCGACAGCCTCGATGGCGTGGTGCGTATCCGCCGCGAGACCAGCGGCCGCAAGGGCAAGGGCGTGACCACCGTGAGCGGGATTCCGCTGGCGGAGAAGGAACTCAAGGCGCTTGCCAAGACTCTCAAGCAGCGGTGTGGCACCGGCGGCAGCCTCAAGGACGGTATCGTGGAGATCCAGGGCGATCACCGCGAGACGCTCAAGACCGAGCTGACGCGACGCGGCTATACCGTCAAGCTGGCCGGCGGCTGAACCTGCACGCCCCGGCATCCGTCTCATCAGACATCTCGGTTGGCGGCGTATCGCCGACCGCACAAGGGACCTCCATGCTGAAACTCTCCATGCTTCATCCTTCCCGCTCTCTGGCCATCGGCGCACTGCTGCTCGGCACGCTGGGGCTGGCGGGCTGCATGACCGGCCCTGACTTCGCTCAGCTGGAGGCACGCGTGGTGCCACAGCAGGCCTTCCAGGCACCGGGTGATGCGCTGCTGGAGGTCCGCATGGTGGATATCTCCAGAGCCGATGCACCGGCCAACCTGATCGCCAGCACCCGCTTCGGCGGTCTGCGCCAGGGGCCTTTCCCGGTCAGCCTGCAATATGATCGCAATGCCATCAAGGATGGCCATCGCTATGCACTGCAGGCCGACGTGCGCAGTGACGGCAAGCTGTACTGGATCAATGACAGCGTGGTGCCGGTACTGGACACTACCCACAACGCAGCGCAGGGTGAGGTCGAGGTGCCGATCGTGCCGCTGCCACGTGCGCTGGGCCACTGAATACGCTCCCCTCTCCTGTAGATAGGACATCCCGATGGATTGGCTGGAATACCTGTTACCTGTCTTCTTTCTCACCCCGCTGGGCGCCATCGCGCTGGTGGTGCTGGGCATGCGCGGCCTGCATGAGCGCCGCATCCAGTCACCCCTGACCCGCCGCCAGCTGCGCGAGCCGGGCCAGAGCCTGCGAGACCGCCTCGATGATGCCTTCCAGTCATTGTTTCTCGATGGCGCACTGGGACCGCTCATCACCCTGAGCCCGCTGATCTATGGCATGGGACGCATGGTGTTCGGCGAAGAGCAGAACTGGCTGGAGTGGGCGGGCTATGGACTGGCCTGCGCGCTGTTCGTGTTGATCTTCGCGCTGCGCCTCACGCGCCACTTCCAGCGCATCCGCAAGTTGAAGCTGGGACTGGCCTGCGAGCTGTCCATCGGCCAGGAGCTGGATCAGCTCATTCGCCCGGAGCAGTTGAGCAGCGTGGTCTATCATGACGTCCCCGCCGACGGCTTCCATATCGACCATCTGGTGCTCACGCCGCTCGGTGCCTATGCCATCCGCACCAAGGCGCGCTCGCGTCCGCTGGATGCTCTGGGAGCGATCAAGAACGAGGTCAAGCTGGAGGATGGGCGCCTGCACTTCCCCGGCGGGCGCGAGCGCAAGCCGCTGCGCGAGACACGCGTCGCGCGTGACTGGACTGCCGCCTGGCTCAAGCGCGAGTGTGGTGTCGAGGTACCGGTACACGGCATTCTGGCGCTGCCGGGCTGGCAGATCATCCGGCGTGGTGAACAGCGCAAGGGAGACCCGGACGTCGTCAATGGCGAAGGGCTGGCCGAGTGGCTCAGCACCCATTGCATGACCCCGGAGGATGGCTGCCCGGCGCTGGATGAGGCACTCAAGCAGCGCATCAACGAGGCGATTCTGCTGCGGGTACAGGCCGAACGCATGGAAACGCCCTAGGCCAACGACTGGCGGTCTCCCATCCGCCTGTCACAAGGACTTGCCAAGCGGGCCGGCGCGACGTTAAATACGCGCCGGTCCAGCCCTGGCTCCTTGATCGCGCCGTCGCAATGATGGCGCTTCTGGCGACATATCCCCCATGAAACTCATCACCTTCGACGCATTTCGCACTCTCGGTATCGCCGGCGTTCGCTATATCAAGCCGGAACGCATGCTGGATCACCTCGACGAGATCCGCGCCGCCGACATCCTGCTGTTTCCCGAATACTGGCAGATCACCACCTTGGTCTATGGCCTGGGAAAACGCATCTTCCCGAGCCTGCCCAGCTACGCCATCGGCCACGACAAGGTCGAGCAGACGCGCGTCTTTCAGGCCATCTGCCCGGACAATGTGCCGCCCACCGAGATTCGGGGTGCCAGCCGTCAGGCAATCGACGACATCGAGGCACGCTTCGGCTATCCGCTGATCGTCAAGGAAGTGAAGAGCTCCATGGGGGCCGGGGTGAAGCTGATCCAGTCACGTGGCGAGCTGGAAGCCCACGCAGCCGAGCATCCGGTGCTGTATGCCCAGCCGCGGCTGGATATCGATCGCGACCTGCGCATCGTGGTGGTCGGTGGCGAAGTCATCACTGCCTACTGGCGCGTCACGCCGCTGGGCGGCTATCGCTCCAATGTCAGTCAGGGCGGCGAGACGGCCTATGACAACATCCCGGCGCCCGCCATCGAGCTGGCGCTGCAGCTGGCCGAGGCGCTGAGTGTCGACCACGCCGGTTTCGATATCGCGATGGTCGATGGCCATCCGATGGTCTTCGAGTTCAATCGTCTGTTCGGCAACCAGGGCATTCAGGACAGTTCACGGCGTATCGGTGCCGCCATCAGTCGCTATCTGGCCCTCGACAATGACGACAAGGACCCGACGCCGCCGGTGCTGACACCGCGCCGCGCCCGCAGCGAGACACTGCAGGAAACCGCCTGAATCATCGCCCCTGAGACTCACCAGCCCGTCATCCAGACAGCAGAAAGCCGCCCCGAGGGGCGGCTTTCTGCTGTCGGCGGCCTGATCCTTCAGGCCGGCCGGATCACAGTCGGGAAGGACGGCTGTGCGGGTCGCCTTCGACATGATTCTTGGGCGTGTCCTGCTGCGGCTTGCCCGCCGCAGGCACGTCCTCGTCCGGAATCTCCCAGGTGCCCTCTTCCGTCCAGGGGTCGTCTTCCGGGAATTCCTCGATATTGATCTCCTTGACCGTGTAATCCGGCTGGTAGCGCAGGTCATAGTGCGCGGCGCGCACGATGGAGATGCACAGCAGCAACGCCACCGCCAGCAACGGCACGCCACCGATGATCGAGGCCGTCTGCAGGGTTTCCAGCCCGCCGACGAACATCAGTACGATCGGCATGAACGACAGCGCGAAGGCCCAGAAGAGACGGTTCCAGCGCATCGGCTCCTCATCCACTTCCTTCTGGACCACGGCCGCCAGGATGTAGGAGATGGAGTCGAAGGTGGTGGCCGTGAAGATCAGTGCCAGCAGCGTGAAGGCAAAGATCACCACATAGTCCAGCGGCAGGGTATGCAGCATGGCGAAGATGGCAGCGGTCGGGCTCTGCTCGTTGAGTATGGTCACCACGTCCAGCTCACCTGACAGCTGCAGGTACAGGCCGTAGTTGCCCATCACCATGAAGAACAGGAAGCAGCCCATGGTGCCGAAGAACATCGAGCCCGCCACCATCGCGCGAATGGTGCGACCCCGCGAGATGCGCGCGATGAACAGCCCCACGCTGGGCGCGAACACCAGCCACCAGGCCCAGTAGAAGATGGTCCAGTCCTGCGGGAAGTGGGTGTTCTCGAAGCCCTTGAACTCGGCGAACGGCTCAAGCCAGGTCGCCATGTGGATCAGATTGCTCATCACGCGCCCCAGCGCGTCCAGACCGGTATTGGCCATGAACAGGGTCGGACCTGCGATGAAGATGAACAGCAGCAACCCGACCGCCAGCCAGAAGTTGATATCCGACAGCAGCTTGATGCCCTTCTTGAGCCCCACGTAGGCGCTGTAGCCGAACAGCGCGGTACACACCAGCAGCACGACGACCTGGGTCATCAGCGACTTGGGTACGCCGAACAGCTCATGCACCCCCTCGTTGATCATCGGAGCTGCCAGACCGAGCGTGGTCGCCCCGCCACCCAGCATGCCGAAGACGAAGCTGATGTCGACCAGCTTGCCCAGCCAGCCACGCGCCAGCTTTTCGCCGAGCACCGGCATCAGCGCCTCGGAAATCTTCAGGACACTGTGGTGACGCACGTAGTAGAAGTAGGCGATCGGCACGGCGGGAATCAGATAGATCGCCCACGCCAGCGGCCCCCAGTGGAAGATACCGTAGGCGGCGGCCCATTCCGCGGCCTCCGGTGTCTGGCCTTCCACATGGAACGGCGGCGACTGGTAGTAGTAGACCCACTCGATCATCGACCAGTAGAGGATGGAGGCCCCGATACCGGCGCAGAACAGCATGGCCGCCCACGACACGATCGAGAACTCGGGCTTCTCTTCGGCGTCGCCCAGCTTGATCTGCCCGATATCACTGAAGATGATGTAGATCATGAAGCCACCGGCTCCGACACCCAGCATCAGGTAGAGCACACCCAGCTTGCTGGTGACGAAATTCTTGGCCGCCGATACCCACATCGCACCCTGCTCGGGGAAGATGACCAATGGCAACGTCACTGCCAGCAGCAGAAAGATCGAGCCGAAGAAGGTCGGCTTGTCGATCATGTCGAAGGCCTTCTCTGGCTTGTTCTCCGCGTTGGCAGCGGTTCCTCCGGGGGTTTTCTTGCTCATAAATAAGCCTCGTTTATCGTTATTGCCCTGCATGATAATAGCTTATCATGAATGAAAAGTGACCTGCGCGTTCACACTTCGTACAAAGCTAGTACAACAACTCGATAGGCTACGTAAAGAAAATTTACCGCTTGTCAGCGCAAGGACGTCACGCGAGACAGCAGCCGGCCAGGATCACGTCGACGGAGACATCGAGGAAAAGAGGGACGGAGGGAAAGCGGGAAAGGAGTTGCCGGAACAGATGGGGCGCGTGACCGGCAGGAGGCCGGCAAGGCAACGCGGAAATGACACGACAGACCACGACTGCCCGGCACGGCTTGCCGGGCAGTCGTCACCCTCGAGCGGAAGGCTCAGTCGCCGCGCAGGCGGCCACCCATCTCCTGAGCGAGATCCACGGCGAAGTGATCGGTCATGCCGCCGATGAAATCGAGCATGCGCCGGTAACTGCGGTAGAGATCCCAGTCACGCGTCGGGGTGTTCTCGCCGATCAGCGCCAGCACGCGCTGATGCTTGAAGCTGGAGCGCCCCGTGGTGTGCAGCTCATGGGCAGCCCCGATGAAGGCTTCAAGCAGGATGCCCAGCGTGGTGTAGGCGCCGATTTCCAGCTTGGCCTTGCGCTCGTTGCGAAAGATCTTCTGGCGCGCCAGATTCTTGGCTTCCCGCACGCCCCAGCCGAGATCGGGATGACACAGATCCAGCAGGTCCTCACTGAGGGTGCCCGCCAGCAATTCCGCCTCATGCTGCACGAAGGCCTGGGCCACGTCATTGACCGCCCGCTCCATCGCCGCGCCCCTGAGGGCCGCCACCTTGCGCCGCTGTGACGTGCCACGCGCGACCATGTCGTCATACTCCCGCGGCGCGCCACCACTGATGCCGGTCAGAATCTCGTAGACCTCCTCGAACTGCAGTATGCCCATCTCGAGGCCATCCTCGAGATCGAGCAGCGCATAGCAGATGTCATCGGCGGCCTCGACCAGCCACGCCAACGGGTGGCGACACCAGCGGCCATCGTCACGCGCCAGCAGCCCGCAGCGCTCGGCCACCTGATCCAGCAGTTCACGCTCACTCTGGTAGCAACCGAACTTGCCGCCTGCCGTGGCGTGCTTCACCGTCCAGGGATACTTGAGCAGGGTGCCCAGCGTCGCCGCCGTCAGGCGCATGCCGCCATGAAACTGGTTGTATTCGATCTGGGTGACGATACGAAAGCCCTGGGCGTTGCCTTCATAGGTGAGCAGGTCTTCGCGCTCGGCCTCGCTCAAGCCTGACAGACGCCCGTGGTCGCTGGCGGCCTCTGCGGCAAACCAGTCCCGGATGGCATATTCTCCGGCATGCCCGAAGGGTGGGTTGCCGATGTCATGTCCCAGACAGCCGGTCTGGACGATGACGCCGAGGTCGGCGGGCGTGACCCACTCGGGCAGATGGTCCTTCAACTTCTCGCCGACCATCATGCCTAGCGAACGCCCGACGCAGCCGACCTCCAGGGAGTGGGTCAGACGCGTGTGGATGTGGTCGTTGTCGGTCAGCGGATGCACCTGGGTCTTGCGACCCAGCCGTCGGAAGGAGCCCGCGAACACGATCCGGTCGTGATCCTTGTGGAAGGGCGTACGGCCCATCTCACGCGATACGGTGCCCGGTGCGTCATGCAGGCGACTCGGCTCCAGCAGTCGTTCCCAGTTCATTGATGACATCAGGCAACTCCTTGGCAGGCGCCCGAGAAACGACGCCGGCGAGCAGACAACGGTGAATGACGGGCAGAAAAAAAGAGAACAGGGATTGTGGCACCCTGTTCTCTTTCTCTCCAGACCGCTGGGCGGTTCTCCTGTCCGCCCAGACGGTTTCTCTACCCGCTCAGGCGGTTCATCACCCGCTCAGTCTGAGAAGGGTGCTCGACACTGCCTGGCGCCGGGGCGGCTCAATCCTCGGCCAGTGCCGGCAACAGCACCTTGAGCTTGCGCGTCAGCGTGTTGCGTCCCCAGCCCAGCAACTCGGCGGCTTCGCCCTTGCGACCGCCGGTATGCTTGAGCGCCGTCTCGATCAGGATGCGCTCGAAGTCGGGCACCGCCTCTTCCAGCAGATGGGTATGGCCGGCGGCGAGCGCGCGGTCCGCCCACTCACGGAAGGCACCACGCCAGTCCCCGGACGCGGCCTCGGTGCCACTGACGTCACGCAGTTCCGGCGGCAGATCCTCGACCATCACCTCGCGGCCCGAGGCCATCACCGTCAGCCAGCGACAGGTGTTCTCCAGCTGACGTACGTTGCCCGGCCAGTCGAAGCGCGTGAGGTGCTTCTCGGCCGCCTCGGTGAGCACCTTGGGGTCCGTGGCCAGCTCGCGTGCGGCTTCAGCGAGGAAGTGCTGCATCAGGCGCGGGATGTCCTCACGGCGCTCTGACAGCCGCGGCAGGTGGACGCGAATCACGTTGAGGCGGTGGAAGAGATCCTCGCGGAAACGACCATCCTCCACCAACGCCTCCAGGTGCTGGTGGGTCGCGGCGATGATACGCACATCCACCTTGACCGGCGTGATGCCCCCCACGCGGTAGAACTCGCCATCCGCCAGCACCCGCAACAGGCGTGTCTGGGTTTCCGCCGGCATGTCGCCGATCTCGTCCAGGAACAGGGTGCCACCATCGGCCTGCTCGAAGCGTCCGCGACGCAGAGCGGTGGCACCGGTGAAGGCGCCCTTCTCGTGGCCGAAGAGCTCTGACTCCATCAGGTCCTTGGGGATCGCCGCCATGTTCAGCGCGATGAACGGCTTGGCCTTGCGGGGCGAATGCTGATGCAGCGCCTGGGCGACACGCTCCTTGCCGGTCCCGGATTCGCCGTTGATCAGTACGGTGATGTGCGACTGGGACAGGCGACCGATGGCCCGAAAGACCTCCTGCATCGCTGGCGCTTCCCCGATGATCTCCTTGGTCAATCCTTCCGGCACCACCGCGGGGGCCTTGGATTCCCGCGCGTGCGCCACGGCGCGCCGCACCAGCGCCAGCGCCTCATCGACATCGAAGGGCTTGGGCAGATACTCGAAGGCACCGCCCTGATAGGAGGCCACGGCACTGTCGAGGTCGGAATGGGCCGTCATCACGATCACCGGCAGGTCCGGATAACGCTCGCGGACTCGTGCCATCAGATCGAGGCCATCGATACCGGGCATGCGGATGTCGGTGATCAGCACATCCGGGCACTGGCGCATGATGCTGGCTTCTGCCTGATCCGGGCGCTCGAAGCTTTCCACCTCGAGGTCAGGCTGGGCCAGAGCGCGCTCCAGTACCCAGCGGATGGCGCGGTCATCATCGACGATACAGACGCGTGCAGTCTCGCTCATGAGGGATCTCCAGAAGTGCCGGCAAGCGGGATTAATAGTCGGAATTCGGTATGGCCGGGGCGCGAGTCACACTCGATCAACCCCTGATGCTGGTGCAGGATGCCCTGGGCGATGGAAAGCCCGAGCCCTGAGCCTTCGGCGCGCCCCGAGACCATCGGGTAGAACAGCGTCTCGCGCAGCGCCTCGGGGATGCCCGGGCCGTTGTCGCTGATCGCCAGCTCGCAGACCAGACGATGGCGCTCATGACCCAGCGTAAACTGCCGCCGGGCCCGCGTGCGCAGGGTGATCTCCCAGGGCGCCTCATTGTCATCGGCTGATTCGGGCTGCGGCTGCTCGTTGAGGGCCTGGGTCGCGTTGCGCGCGATGTTGAGCACCGCCTGGATCAACTGGCCTTCATCGCCGATGACTTCAGGAAGGCTCGGGTCATAGTCGGCCGTCAGCTTGATGTGATGCCCTTCCGCCGCCAGCAGGGAGCGCACCCGCTCGGTCACCGAGTGGATATTGACCGGCGACTGCAGCGGTGGCCGATTCGGCCCCAGCATGCGATCGACCAGATCGCGCAGGCGATCCACCTCCTCGATGATGATGCGCGTGAACTCCACCATCTGCGGCTCCGGCAGATCGCGCTCCAGCAACTGGGCCGCGCCCCGGATACCGCCAAGCGGGTTCTTCACTTCATGCGCCAGCCCGCGTGTCAGCACCTTGACGGCTTCCTGCCGAGCGATCAGCGCCTCCTCGCGGGAGATCTGCATCAGACGATCACGCGGCTCGATTTCCACCAGCAGCTCATTGGCGCTGACCGGGGTCGCGGTGAAGTCCACCGTCAGCGGCTCGTTGGCCGCATTGACGATCTCGGCCTCACGCTGGGTATAGGGATGCTGTTCTTCCAGCGCCTTGCGCAGCACCTTAATGGGCTCTTCATCCAGCCCGGTCAGATGTTCAGGGGAGCTGCCCTTGACGCGCACCAGGCTGACCGCCAATAGCGTCTCGGCCGCCGGGTTCAGCCATACCACGCGCAGCTGTGCATCCAGCACCACCACGGCAGTATTCAGGTGTTCGAGCAGTCGTTGATGCATGCCTTTATCCGCCATTCGCAGTACGTCTCCCTGTTCTGCAATAACCGCGCCAGTCTGGTGCAAATGCCGCGTGCATGGCACCCGCGCCGATGCACCTCTTTCGGGCGTCGATTTGAAGCACCATTATGGTGCACCAAAGGATCGCACTGCCAACCCGATGCAGCAGACCTGCTCATCAGCGGGCGTGCTGCTGCATCGCGGGCGATACCGTTGCCAGACCTGGCGACAAAAAAGGCCACCCGAAGGTGGCCTGATGACCTGGCGCGCGAGTCACGTGTCGTTCGCAAGCCAGGAGGGCTGTCACCCCCGTCTCTCAGCCACCCCCGGCATTGGCCGGGTTGTTGGGATTGCGCGGGAGATTGACGCTGGCGCGTTGCACGTAGACCACTCGGGGCTCGGTGGTCTGGCGCACTCGTCCGGAGGCATCCAGCAGCTCCGCCTGGATGACATGCTTGCCACGCTCGAGCCCCGGCACCATGAAGACACTGCTGTTCATGGCCGATTGCGACGGCGCGCCATCCACGGTCACGCGTACCTTATGCTCGGGACGCAGCTGCGGCTCGATGGCCAGGCGCACCGCCAGGTTGCCGGCCTGCCCCGTGGGCAGCGTCTCTTCATTGCTCGGGCTCTGGATGAAGAAGCGGGTATAGCCACGGAAGCTGACATCCACGGCAGGCGCGGAGGGTCGGCTACGGGAAGCGGTCTCGGACGGGGAAGATGACACGCCACGCGAAGCAGGCGCGCGCGAGGGAGCAGACTCGGTGGAAGGCACCACACTTAGCGGCGTCAGCTTGACCTTGCTGCCGCCCGCCGGCTGATCACTGAACACCACGTTGCCGTTGGCATCCACGTGCCGGTAGACCTGAGCCGCCTCGAGCTCCGCCGAGACGCTGCCCAGGGCCAGCACCGCTGACAGGCAGAGGCCGAGCGTCGTCATGCCGGGCAGGCGAGCCATCCGCCGCATTCCCTTGACCGGCAAGGACCTGCTGTCACCCACTGAACCGATGCCACGCGAAGAAGAAGTGAAGGGCCACATCCGGGAATTCCTGAAGAAGTCATGGGAAGCCAGAAGCGCGCATCCGCTCCTGCCAGTCGTGTCACTCACTCGAACGCTACCAGCGTGCCAGAAGTGACATATCCTGCTGCCAAGTTACAAAGCTTCCCGCGTTGATACCAGCCCTGCTTGTTGCGACGCGACTTTCCGCGACGGGTCGCGGGTCCTGGACAGCCGGGAGTCAGCTCTTGGAGCACATGTCTCAGAAACGAGAACAGGGCCATACCTGTCGGTATGACCCTGTGTGTCTCGCCTCACGCATGCCCCGCGCTCAGACTGCTCCGGGCGGGGCCGTGAGCGACATGCGCCGTCGGTAGATCAGACGCTGTAGTACATGTCGAATTCGAGCGGGTGAGTCGCCATGCGCAGGCGCTGGATGTCTTCGCCCTTCAGCTCGAGGTAGGCATCGATCATGTCGTCGGTGAAGACGCCACCCTGGGTCAGGAACTCACGATCGCCGTCCAGCGCGGTCAGTGCCTGTTCGAGGCTCTCGGCCACGGTCGGGATGGACTTGGCTTCTTCGGCCGGCAGGTCGTAGAGGTTCTTGTCCATGGCATCGCCCGGGTGGATCTTGTTCTTGATGCCGTCGATACCGGCCATCAGCATCGCGGAGAACGCCAGGTACGGGTTGGCCGTCGGATCCGGGAAGCGAGCCTCGACACGCTTGCCTTTCGGGCTGGCGGTGTACGGGATACGGATGGAAGCGGAACGGTTGCGGGCAGAGTAGGCCAGCATGACCGGGGCTTCGAAGCCCGG
Organism: Cobetia sp. BL01; assembly: GCF_056493605.1. NCBI lineage: Bacteria > Pseudomonadati > Pseudomonadota > Gammaproteobacteria > Oceanospirillales > Halomonadaceae > Cobetia > Cobetia sp. BL01. The sequence goes on from NZ_JBVBEE010000005.1 coordinate 44,691, forward strand.
CACCAGACGCTTGTAGGAGTTGGTGGACGCATTGGTGAAGGCGTTCAGCGCACGAGCGTGCTTGATGATGCCGCCAATGTAGTAGAGGGCCATTTCGGACAGACCCGCGTACTCGTCACCGGCGAACTGGTTGTCGCCATCCTTCCAGAAGGACTGGTGAACGTGCATGCCGGAACCGTTGTCACCGACCAGCGGCTTGGGCATGAAGGTCGCGGACTTGCCGTAAGCGTGCGCCACGTTGTGGATCACGTACTTGAGTTCCTGAACCTCATCGGCCTTCTTGACCAGGGTGTTGAACTTGACACCGATCTCGTTCTGGCCGGCGTTCGCCACTTCGTGGTGGTGAACTTCGACTTCCTGACCGATGGCTTCCAGGGTGTTGCACATGGCAGCACGGATATCGTGGAAGCTATCGATCGGCGGGACCGGGAAGTAGCCGCCCTTCAGACGCGGACGGTGACCCAGGTTGCCGCCTTCCGGCGTGGAATCGGTCGCCCATGCACCTTCTTCGGAAGAGATCTTGAACATCGCGCCGTTCATCTCGTTCTTCCAGTGCACTTCATCGAAGATGAAGAATTCCGGCTCCGGACCAAAGAAGGCAGTATCGCCCAGACCGGTGGACTTCAGATATTCCTCGGCACGCTTGGCGACGGAACGCGGGTCGCGCTCATAGCCCTGCATGGTGGCCGGCTCGATGACGTCACAGCGCAGCACCAGAGTGGTGTCTTCGGTGAACGGGTCAAGGAAGGCAGTGCCGTCGTCCGGCATCAGGATCATGTCGGACTCGTTGATGCCCTTCCAACCTTCGATAGAAGAACCATCGAACATCTGACCATTCTCGAAGAATTCTTCGTCAACCGTGCGCGCCGGGATGGAGACGTGCTGCTCCTTGCCCTTGGTGTCGGTGAAGCGCAGATCAACCCACTTGACTTCGTGTTCTTCAATCAGGGCAAGTGTCTTCTCAGCCATGGTAATTCTCCGATGGAGCCGGCGGCTCGGTTGCAGTTGGTGTCAGCGTTGTCTGTTCAGGTCTTTCGTTGTCTGTCTTTTTTCTCATGGTCAGCCAATGGATGCCAGCCATGAAGAGGATGACCTGATAATGCATCGAGCGTGCCAGAATGAAGCACACCAGAACATCAACAACAATAACTAACTGAAAACAATGAAGAAATACATGCACCCAAAGATGACATGCTGGATTTTGCAGCGAGAAACATGACCCCACAAGGTGCAGAAAAGAGGATTGCGCAGGCACGAATTATCATATTGGTGCATCAAAAAATGCCCTGGCACCAATATGGTGCACAGCGAGCCATCAGGCCGATCTGACCGGTCACATCAGCCTCACGCTGGCCGCGTCAATTCGAGAGAACTCGCTGTCGATGACGGTCTTTTTCGCTCGTGATCGTCATGGCAGCCCCTGGCCACAAGTTTTTTTTCATCTGTCACAAGCGCGCGGAAAAGACTTGAGAGACAATCATTTGGGCACTTCAGGCCAATCCATGGCCCTCACTGACCCGCCTCGTGAATGCACGATGCTGGCAGGAGGCATGCCATGCCCCCTATAATGCGCCCCAAATCACAAGCGCCCGGTACGCGAGCGCCCATTTTCCGCACAGGTTCCCGTCGTGATCGAGAAACTTCGCAACATAGCCATCATCGCCCACGTTGACCACGGTAAAACTACCCTAGTCGACAAGCTCCTGAGTCAGTCTGGCACCCTGGACCGCAAGGCCGAGGGTCAGGAACGCATCATGGATTCCAACGACCAGGAAAAAGAGCGCGGCATCACCATTCTCGCGAAGAACACCGCGATCCAGTGGAACGATTACCACATCAACATCGTGGATACCCCTGGGCACGCTGACTTCGGTGGCGAAGTCGAGCGCGTGATGTCCATGGTCGATTCCGTGCTGCTGCTGGTCGATGCTGTCGATGGCCCGATGCCGCAGACTCGCTTCGTGACCCAGAAGGCTTTCGCCCAGGGTCTGAAGCCGATCGTCGTCGTCAACAAGATCGACCGTCCGGGCTCTCGTCCTGACTGGGTCGTCGACCAGATCTTCGATCTGTTCGACAACCTGGGCGCGACCGACGAGCAGCTCGACTTCCCGATCATCTACTGCTCTGCCCTCAACGGCATTGCCGGCATGGATCCGGAAGACCTGCAAGACACCATGGACCCGATGTTCCAGTCCATCGTCGACATCGTCGAGCCGCCGAAGGTCGAGCTGGACGGTCCGTTCCAGATGCAGATCTCCGCACTGGACTACAACAGCTACGTCGGCGTCATCGGTCTGGGCCGCATCAAGCGCGGTTCTGTCAGCCCGGGTCAGCAGGTTTCCATCGTCACCAAGGAAGGCGCTGTCCGCAAGGGCAAGATCGGCCAGGTCATGACCCACATGGGTCTGGACCGCGTGCAGACCGACAAGGCGACCGCCGGCGACATCGTCTGCATCACCGGTATCGAGAACCTCGCGATCTCCGACACCATCTGCGACACCGCGACCGTCGAAGCGCTGCCGCCGCTGACCGTCGATGAGCCGACCGTCTCCATGACCTTCCAGGTCAATGACTCTCCGTTCGCCGGTCAGGACGGCAAGTTCGTCACCAGCCGCAACATCCGTGAGCGTCTGGATCAGGAACTGATCCACAACGTCGCCCTGCGCGTCGAACAGGGTGAGACGCCGGAGAAATTCGTCGTTTCCGGCCGTGGTGAGCTGCACCTCTCCGTGCTGATCGAATCCATGCGTCGTGAAGGCTTCGAGCTGGCCGTGGGCCGCCCGGAAGTCATCATCAAGGAAATCGACGGCAAGAAGCAGGAGCCGTACGAAGAAGTCATCATCGACTGTGAAGAGCAGCACCAGGGCTCCATCATGGAAGAGCTGGGCTACCGCAAGGGTGAGCTGACCAACATGAACCCGGATGGCAAGGGTCGTGTGCGTCTGGACTTCATCATCCCGTCACGTGGTCTGATCGGCTTCCGTGGCCAGTTCCTGACCCTGACCTCCGGTACCGGCATCCTGACCAGCCGCTTCGATCACTACGGTGACCTGAAGGAAGGCGCAGGCGTCGAGCGTCGCAACGGTGTCATGATCTCCATGGTGCCGGGCAAGGCACTGTCCTACGCCCTGTACACTCTGCAGGAGCGCGGCAAGCTGATCATCGGTCACGGTACCGAAGTCTATGAAGGCATGCTGGTGGGTATCCACAACCGTGCCAACGACCTGGTCGTCAACCCGACCAAGGCCAAGAAGCTGGATAACATGCGCTCCACCGGCAACGACGAGAACATCGTGCTGACGCCGCCGATCCGCTTCACTCTGGAACAGGCGATCGAGTTCCTGGATTCCGATGAGCTGGTGGAAGTCACTCCGCTGCACATCCGTATCCGCAAGAAGTACCTGAAAGAGAACGAGCGCAAGCGCGCCAGCAAGTAAGACGCTGCCCGTGCAGCCCTCCACCCCAAGTGGAGGGCAAGCCTGAAACGCAAAAGACCCGCCTCCCGGCGGGTCTTTTGCGTTTCAGGCTTGAACAACGCCACTTCCCTAATACTCGAGCATGTCATTGCAGATAGTGCGTCGCCATTAGGGCCGGCAGTTTCCCCCCTCAAACGTCCGTTCCTTGGCCTAACGCGTTCTAACCTCTTAAATGTGAGTCATATCAAGCTTCTGTTGTTGCGCATATCGCAGTGCTGCTCTCTTCCACCCGGCGATAGTGGTTTTCGGATGCGCCAACTTGTTGCCCGTAATGGCCAGAAGCCGCAATAGAAAACTGGAACCTGTTTATATGGCAACAGATTATTTCAATGCGTCACTTTCATGCGACGCAATGAAGTCGCGCCTTTCGCGGACACTGGGGTCAACGCATCCGAACAGGTATCTTCTGCCGGAGCTTTTTTCATGCCTACCCAGCATTTAAGAAGTCCTCAGCCATCACAGGAAGCCCGGAACCGGGTCATCTTCCCGATCATCAATGACGCCTGCCACGCGCTGCCATTGCCAGGGCCCTCTCCAGCAATCTCGCATTTCGGCGCCATAGAAGACCCGTATGAAAGGATTCATCAATGAGCATCAAGGAACGCCTGGAAACCCTGCCCTGGGACACGCTGGCACGCTACCGTCTGATCGAGATCATCGCCCTGTGGGAAGGCCGCGTCACGTCACGTCATCTGGGCAACGCCTTCGGGATAGCACGCCAGCAGGCGTCACGCGTCATGAAGACCTATCGCGAGACCGTCGCCGAACACAATCTTGAATATGATCCCGTGATCAAGGGCTACCGCCCCTCCGCCAATTTTCACCCGATGCTGACGCGGGGTGAGGTGGATGAATATCTGCAGCTGCTCGGCAATCATGACAATCTGAATCCCCACTTCACCGGACTCGGACTCGGTCAGGCCAACACCGAGGCGCTCCGCTTGCCGTCCCGCAGCGCCAGCCCGCCCGTGGTCCGGACATTGATTGAAGCGGCCAGCCAGGGAGCACGCCTGGAGGTCACCTACACCTCTTTGAACTCCCCTCAGGGGGAAGAGCGTATCCTGTGTCCACATACGCTGGTCTATGCCGCAGGTCGCTGGCATGTGCGGGCCTTCTGTGAGAAGAACCGGGCTTTTCGCGACTTCGTGCTGTCTCGATTCCGCGATGTCCCTGAGCTGTTCGGCGAGGCCCTTGAAGGCAGTCAACGTGAATTCGATGACGGCTGGGAAACCCGGGTCACCCTGCGCCTGGGGGCAGACCCTCGCCTGACGCCAGATGAGCGTGGCCTGATCGAACAGGACCACGGCATGGTCGACGGCGAGCTTCACCTCCCGACTCGCGGCGCCCTCGTCCAGTATGTGCTGCGTGAGCTGGGCATCAATCCGGATTATCTGGATGAGTCGCCCCGTGCGCAGCAATTGGTGGTGTTGAATCATGCCGAGATCAGCGACTGGTTGTTCGTCAGCTCCAGCGCCTGAAACGATGGCTTGCAGGACTATCCAGCGCTGAGTGAAGTTTATATGATGACTTCTGCACACAGTCCTTCGCCTACCCGGCGGAGGGCTGTTTTTTTGGTAACTCGCCAGGCCTTGTCAGCAAGGCGCGGATACCACACCTGACAGGAGGTCACATGGCCACACTTCCCTCGATCATCATCAATCGTCTGGATGCCGAACGCCTCGAGCGCCTGATTGATCGCGTCTCGGCTGCCGACCGCCAGGTGGCGGAACAGCTTGAGGACGAACTGGAGCGCGGCGATATCGTCGAGCCTCACGAGGTGCCCGCCGATATCGTCAGCATGAACAGCCGCGTGGAGTTCACGGATCTGACCCGCCAGCAGACCCTGATACGCACGTTGGTCTATCCACACGCCCTGTCAGACCAGCAGGATGGCCTGTCAGTACTGGCGCCTCTGGGAGCCGCTCTGCTGGGGCTGCGGGTCGGTAGCCTCATCGAGTGGCAGCTGCCGGATGGCAGCCTGCACGAGGTACGCATCGAGGCGCTCCACTACCAGCCGGAAAGCGCGGGCGATCTGCATCGCTGACAGCGCCTAGCGCATCAGCAGGCGGCGGATCAGACCATGGATGGCGCGTGCTGCCGGCCCGTCGGCATAGGGCGGATACATCAGCTTCGCGCCATTCATGCGCCCCTTGGCAAAGACGCCCTTGGCCTTGCTCAGCGTCTGAAATCCTTCCCGCCCGTGGTAATGCCCCATGCCGGATGGCCCGATGCCGCCGAACGGCATGTCATCCTGCGCCACATGCAGCAAGGTGTCGTTCAGACACATTCCACCTGCATGCGTGCCCTCGGTGACCCGCTGCTGTTCGTGCTTGTCGTGGCCGAAGTAGTAAAGCGCCAGCGGGCGTGGGCGCGCATTCACGTAGGCCATCGCAGCGGACAGCTCATCCACCGCCGCGTCCGGCAGCGCGACAATCGGCAGCAGCGGCCCGAAGATCTCCTCCTGCATCACCCGCATCTCATCCGTCACCTCAAGCAGTGCCAGCGGCGGCATCAGACGCTTCTCGACCAGCGCCGGGTCATCCCAGTCAGCGGTGTCGAGCAGTGGCCTGAGCGTCGCACCCTTGGCCAGTGCATCCTCGAGCACTTCCCTCACGCGCTGGTATTGACGCTGATTGATGATGCGCGAGTAATCCTGCGTCTCGGCGAAGCGCGGATAGAAGCGCTGGAAGCACTCCCCCAACGCCTGAACCAGCGACTCGATCTGATCTTCCGCACACAGCACGTAATCCGGAGCGACACAGGTCTGGCCGGCATTCATGCCCTTGCCGAAGGCAAGACGTGAGGCCGCCTCGCGGCGCTGCGCGTCGTCCGCCATCAATTGGCGCGACATGATCACCGGCGACTTGCCGCCCAGCTCCAGCGTGACGGGGGTCAGATTCTCCGCCGCGGCGCGCATCACATGCCGGCCCACCGCCGTGCTGCCGGTGAACAGCAGGTGGTCGAAGGGCAGTGCCGAGAAGGCCGCCGCGACCTCGGCCTCGCCGGTCACCACCGCGACCTGCACTTCCTCGAAGGCATCCGCGAGCATGCCGCGCAGCGCCTCGGCGGTTTCCGGCGTGAATTCGCTCATCTTGATCATCACCCGATTGCCGGCGCTCAGCGCGCTGATCAAGGGGCCGATCGCCAGATACAGCGGATAGTTCCACGGCACGATGATGCCGACCACACCAAGTGGCTGGTAGACGACACTTGCACTGGCTGGCTGGAAGGCGGCGCTGACGTGGCGCTTCGAGGGCTTCATCCAGCCCTTCAGGTGACGGCGTGCATGGCGAATGCCCTCGTAGCTCGGTACCAGTTCCGCCAGGCGTGTCTCGTGAGCACTGCGATGACCGAAATCTCGGCTGATGGCCGCGACCAAGGCCTCCTCGTGCGCCTTGAGCGCATCACGCAGCGCTGCCAGCCAGCCACGCCGCTCCTCGGCACTCGGCATCGGCGCGTGGGCGAAGGCTGCTCGCTGAGCGTCCAGCAACTCACGCATGCGAGCCATCTCGGCCTCTCCCTCGTGGTCTGATGAGGCAGTCGCAGCGTCGGAGGTGGCAGGCAGGTCGTCAACAGCACGGGGGTCTTCAGGGGAAGCAGGCGTCATGAGCGTATCCGGTGGGAGCTGTCGAGAATGACAGACGTCGTCGTGGCTCACTCCGTTTTAGAACACTCGTTTGATGGCGTCAAAGAAAGTCTGCACGACAATCCACGCAAGCCAGAATGCAAGAAGCCCCCGCACCGTGAGGTGCGAGGGCTTCTCGGATGTCATCTTGCCGAGCGGCCGATGACGGAATTCGTTGGCGCGCCCAGCAGGATTTGAACCTGCGACCCCTGCCTTCGGAGGGCAGTACTCTATCCAGCTGAGCTATGGGCGCGCATGCCATGGTTGCGGAGAACCAAGGCGCGCTTATGGTAACGTCTTGATTCTACGTTGTCGAGATATCACGCCCGTCACACGGTTGCCGCCCCCTCGGCCAGCGCTATACTGGCTCGATACACAGCCTTCAAAAGGTGCTCCTCATGCAAGCTCGCCAGCCATCCGCGTCATTCCTCACGCACTCATCCCTGCCGGTTTCCCTGAGCGCGATGCTGTTCAGCGTGCTTGTCAGTTCACAGGCGCTCGCCGCGGACAATTCGCATGACGCCATCGCCGAGCGCCTCAAGCCGGTGGGTGAGCTATGCCTGAAAGGTGAGAGTTGCGCAGGTGACATGGCCGGAGCGGGCCAACAGCCGTCTGCGGCGGCGGAGACCGACTCCGCCAGCGCTGCCAGCGCGATCGACGGCGAGAAGGTCTACGGCGGTATCTGCATGGCCTGCCATACCACGGGCGCGGCCGGCGCACCGCGTCTGGGAGAGGTCGGCGACTGGGAAGCGCGTCTCGCCAAGGGCGACGAGACGCTCTACACCCATGCCATCGAAGGCTTCAATGCCATGCCGGCCAAGGGCGGCAACCCGGCGCTGTCCGATGAGGAAGTGAAGGCCGCCGTGGACTATCTGCTCGACTCCGTGCGCTGACCCTCGAGCGCGACTAACCGAGCAGGGAACGCAGGCCCGCGATGGCATCCCGTCCGCGGGCCACCTTCTTCTCCTGATCCTGCGGCTTGTCGGCACGCCCTTCCCACTCGAGATCCTCGGGGGGCAGCTCGTCCAGGAAGCGACTCGGCACACAGTCCATCATCTCGCCGTAGGTCTTGCGCTGCCGGGCCAGTGTCAGCACCAGCGTGCGCCGTGCCCGCGTGATGCCGACATAGGCGAGGCGACGCTCCTCCTCCACCGTCTCCATCTCGATGGAGTTGCGGTGCGGCAACAGGTCTTCCTCCAGCCCCATCACGTAGACGTGCGGGAATTCCAGGCCCTTGGAGGCATGCAGCGTCAAAAGCTGCACACGGTCCGAATCGTCCTCCTCGGCCTGCTGCTCGAGAATGTCGCGCAGCACCAGACGTGAGATGGCCGCCGCGACATCACCGGTCTCGGTGTCACCGACCATCGCCTCGCTGCCCTCAAGCTCTTCCACCTCCTCCTGGGGATTGCCACTGATCGACTTCTCCAGCTGGTCGATCAGGATCCAGACGTTGGCCATGCGCCGCTCGGCGATCTTGGGGGCACTGGCGTTCTGATACAGCCAGCCCTCGTAATCCACTTCATGAAACAGCTCGCGGATCGCGCTGATCGACTGACCGGCGTCCATCTCGCGACGCACGCGGTCCAGCGTGTGGGTGAAGCGGCCGAGGCGGTCCAGGGCGCGCTCGCTGAGCTGCTCACGCAAGCCCATCTCGCTGCAGGCGGCGTAGAGTGACACGCCACGTCCGGTGGCGTAGTTGGCCAGCTTCTCCAGCGTGCCCGGCCCGACTTCGCGTCGCGGCACGTTGACGATGCGCAGGAAGGCATTGTCGTCCGCCGGGTTGATCAACAGACGCAGATAGGCCATCGCATCCTTGATCTCGTTGCGCCCGAAGAAGGAGGTGCCGCCGGAGAGCTTGTAGGGAATCTGATAGTGCTGCAGCTTCAGCTCCAGCAGGCGCGCCTGGAAGTTGCCACGATAGAGCACCGCGAAATCACGCCACTCGGCGCCTTCCTTGATGCGCCGCGTCAGGATCTCCCCCGCCACGCGCTCGGCCTCGGCCTCTTCGTTGCGATTCATGATGATGCGGATCGGGTCGCCATCGCCCATCTGCGACCACAGCGTCTTGTCGTAGACGTGCGGGTTATTGGCGATCAGGGTGTTCGCCGCGCGCAGGATGATGCCGGTGGAGCGATAGTTCTGCTCCAGCTTGATCAGATTGAGGCGCGGGAAATCCTCGCCGAGGGTGACGAGGTTCTCGGGGCGCGCGCCACGCCAGGCGTAGATCGACTGATCATCGTCCCCCACCACGGTGAAGGTCTGACGCTCCTGCATCAGCATCTTCACCAGCAGGTACTGACTGATGTTGGTGTCCTGATACTCATCGACCAGCATGTAGTGGATGCGCCGTTGCCAGCGTGCCAGCACCTCGGGGTGGTCACGGAACAGCACCACCGGCAGCAGGATCAGGTCATCGAAGTCCACCGCGTTGTAGGCCTTGAGATGCCGGTTGTAGGCCTCGTAGATCACTGCGGCGTACTGGGCGTCTTCATCCTCGGCATGCGACAGCGCCGCCCCGGGCAGGATGAGGTCATTCTTCCAGGTGGAAATCTGACTCTGCACCGCATTGATCTGCTCGGCGTCGGTGTCGGCTTCCTTGTGCATCAGTTCCTTGATCAACACCTTGGCGTCATCGGTGTCGAACAGCGAGAAGCCCGGCTTGTAGCCCAGTGTCTTCAGCTCGCCGCGGATGATGGTCAGGCCGAGGGTGTGGAAGGTCGAGACGATCAGCCCGTGGCCCTCGCGGCCCTTGAGCATCTTGCCGACTCGCTCCTTCATCTCGCGCGCCGCCTTGTTGGTGAAGGTCACGGCGGCGATGTTGCGTGCCTTCATGCCGCATTCCTGCACCAGATAGGCGATCTTGGTCGTGATCACGCTGGTCTTGCCGGAACCGGCCCCTGCCAGTACCAGACAGGGGCCATCGATGGCGCGCACGGCTTCCTGCTGGCGGGGATTGAGCTTGGCGAGGCGATCACGGATCTCGGTCATCACGGTGTCCTGCTGGGCGAGGAAATCAATCGAAGAAACATCTCTGGTGGTGCCGGGCACGACCGGGCAGCGCACTCAATCAAGCTGCACGGCCCCGGCAAAGTCGAGCTGACGCCAGCTTTCGTAGACGACGACGGCGACGGCATTCGACAGATTCATGCTGCGGCTGTCGGCCAGCATCGGCAGGCGCAATACCTGCTCGCGGGGGAGACTGTCGAGCATCGCCTGTGGCAGGCCGCGCGTCTCCGGGCCGAACACCAGCGCATCCTCGGCCTGAAAGCTGGCCTCATGCGGCGCGGTGCGGCCCCGCGTCGAGAGCGCGAAGATACGCGCAGGCTTCACGCTCGCGACGAAGTCATCGAGGCAGGCATGACGCTGCACACGTGCCCACTCATGATAATCGAGTCCGGCACGCCGCAGGCGCTTGTCCTCCAGCTCGAACCCGAGCGGCTCGATCAGATGCAGGCGAAAGCCGGTATTGGCGCACAGGCGGATGATGTTGCCGGTATTGGGCGGAATCTCGGGCTGATAGAGCACGATATCGAGCATGAGCGAACTCGCGGCAGATGACGAAACAGGGCGTTGGCAGGCCAGCATTCCCCTCATGGCAGCACCGCCCGTCAGGACAACGCAAAGCGGGCCCCGAAGGGCCCGCCATCTTACCGCAATGCGCATCCGTCGCGCAGGGCGGGAATCAGAACTGCAGACGCATGCCGACCAGCGGGCCGGAATCCAGCGTGCGCTCGTCACGGTTGTCGAAGTCCGCCTTCACCTTGCGGTAGCCGACATAGCCTTCGACGTTGTCGATGACCTGGTAGCGGGCGCGCAGACCGTATTCGTAGCTGTGCTCCAGCTCGTCGCTGGTCACGACGTTCGGGGTGACGTAGCCATAGCCACCCAGCGAGACGCGCGGCGCGCCCGGCAGGTAGTAGTAGCCATAGCCGCCCAGGCCCAGACCGCCGCCGTCACCGTGGTCGGTGTCGTACTGGCTCCAGCGTGCGCCGAGGCCCACGTCGTATTCGCTGGTGCGCTCGGTGCCCAGCAGCTGGACGTGACCGGCGGTGACATCATCGTGGTCATCGCTGGACAGGATACCGCCGCCGAGCTGGACACCGTTGCTGATCTCGCCGTTCAGCTCGCCCTGGACGGCTTCACTGTTGAGGTTGAGATCGGCGTTGCCGGCGAGTGCCGGGGCGGACAGGCTAGCGGCAAGGATAGCTGCCGAAAGGCCGAGAATGTTACGGTAAGCTGTCATGTGAATGTCTCTCTACGTGACTGGGAAATGTGGTGTGCGCGGGTCATGAGCGCTCTCAGGCGCTCTGGAGACCGTACTGCGCACGATAGTCGCGGATAGCTGCCGCGTACCCAGACAGTTCCTGCTGTGCGTATTGCTCAAGATACTCCAGCACCTGGTCGAGCGTCACGATACTGACCACGGGCATGGAGAAACGTGCTTCCACTTCCTGGATGGCACTGTTCGCTTTCAGGCCACCCTGTCCATCCGGAGCACGCTCCTGACGGTCCAGAGCGATCACGACCCCCGCCGCCTTGGCACGCTCGGCGTGGATGATCTCCATCACTTCGCCGATGGCGGTACCGGCGGTGATGACGTCATCGATGATCATCACGCGGCCTTCCAGGGGCGCGCCGACCAGCGAGCCGCCTTCACCATGCGTCTTGGCTTCCTTGCGATTGAAGGTAAACGGCATGTCGCGCTGATGGTGGTCGGCCAGCGCGACGGCCGTCACGGCACCCAGCGGGATGCCCTTGTAGGCAGGGCCGAACAGCACGTCGGCCTCCAGACCCGAGTCGACGATGGCGCGGGCGTAGAAACGGCCCAGGCGCGCCAACGCCTGACCGGAGCGGAACAGGCCAGCATTGAAGAAGTAGGGGCTCACCCGCCCGGACTTGAGCGTAAACTCGCCAAACCGCAGCACGTCCTGCTCGATGGCAAACTCAATGAACTCCCGCTGGTAGTCCTGCATCCGATATCACCTTTGAATTCGTTAGCCATTTACCAAATCGTCTAAAGCTCGGGTATCATACAGGCGCGACGAACCAGGGACCACGTATGAAAATCGCTACAGTTAACGTCAATGGTATTCGAGAAGCGGTCAGCCGCGGCTTCCTCGACTGGCTTGCCAGTCAGGACGCCGACGTCGTCTGCATCCAGAACCTCAAGGCCAAGAGCTTCGAGCTCGACGACAGCATCCTCTACCCGGAAGGGTATGAAGGCTACTTCCTTGACGCCGAGAAAGACGGCTTCTCGGGCGTAGGCCTCTACTGCCGCCAGATTCCCAAGGCCATCATGTATGGACTGGGCTTCGAGCAGTGCGACAACGAAGGCCGCTACCTGCAGGCCGATTACGACCGCTTCAGCATCTGCTCCTTCCTGATGCCTGACGGCAGTGATCCGGACGCCAAGGGCGCCTTCATGGAGCAGTATCAGGAATACCTCAGCAAGCTGCGCCGCAAGCGTCGTGATTACATGATCTGCGGCACCTGGCATGTGGCCCACAAGACCGTCGATCTCGCCAACTGGTCCGACAACCAGATGACGCCCGGCTTCAAGCCGGAAGAGCGCGCCTGGATGGATCAGGTCTTCGGCCCGATCGGCTTCATCGATGCCTTCCGTGAGGTCAATCGCGAGGCTCACCAGTACTCCTGGTGGCCGGCGCTGGACAGTGACCAGCCGCGCGCCCGTCAGGAAGGCTGGCGCCTGGACTATCAGGTCATCGACCCGAACCTGCGTCGTCACATCAAGAACGCATGGATCGATACCGACGCGACCTTCAGCGAATTCGCACCGGTGATCGTCGAGTACGACCTCGAACTGTGATCCGCCGCGTCTCGCCTTGAGCGCTCGGCCTCGGGCCACCCTGCCAGTCGCATGATGTGCCATCCGGCACTGACGAAAACGCCCCCACCGCGCAAGCGATGGGGGCGTTTTCCGTCGGGTCCCGAAGAGGAATCAGGCCTCGGCGGGCATGCCCAGCGCCGCACGCTGCGCCGCGAACAGCTCCGCTCCGGTCCGCTCGGCGAGATCCAGCAGCGCGTTGAGCTCGGCGCGATCAAAGGCTGCGCCTTCGGCCGTGCCCTGCACCTCGATCAGCCCCTTGCCTTCCGCCATCACCACGTTCATGTCGGTATCGGCCTTGCTGTCTTCCGGATAGTCGAGATCCGTGACCGGCACGCCCTTGTAGATACCGACGGACACGGCGCTGACCAGACTCACCAGCGGGTCGGTCTTGATCTTGCGCTCACGCTGCAGGCCCTGCAGCGCATCGACCAGCGCCACACAGCCACCGGTGATCGCCGCGGTACGCGTGCCGCCATCAGCCTGCAGCACATCGCAGTCGATGGTGATGGTGTATTCGCCCAGCTTCTTGAGATCCACCGCAGCGCGCAGCGCACGGCCGATCAGACGCTGGATCTCCACCGTACGACCACCCTGCTTGCCACGCGCCGCCTCACGATCACTGCGGGTGTGGGTCGCCCGCGGCAGCATGCCATATTCGGCGGTCAGCCAGCCCTTGCCGGAACCGCGCAGCCAGCGCGGCACGCCCGCCACGACAGAGGCGGTGCACAGTACGCGGGTATCCCCGAACTCCACCAGCACCGAGCCCTCGGCGTGACGAGTGAACTCACGGGTCAGGCGGATCTCGCGCGGCTGCTCCGGGGTGCGGCCACTGGGGCGGATCACGTTGGCTTCGCTCATGGGGATTCCTTTGTTGCAGTCTTCGGGAGGCCAGAGTCTACACGCCACGCCCACGGGCGACGACCTTCACCGCACACCGGGCCGCCCGCCCGAGAGCACTGGGCGCTCAAGAGCGGCGAGCGTACACTTCAAGACAATCATCACGGACGCTTCATGCTCCGCCCCTTCTTCCCGACTGCCAACCGACAAGGAGCACGTCATGGTCCACAGCATGACCGCCTTCAGCCGCCAGACCCATGAAGCCGACTACGGCACCCTGACACTGGAACTGCGCTCGGTGAACCAGCGTTATCTGGAACCGCACTTCCGCCTGCCCGACAGCCTGCGCGAACTCGAAAGCGCCTTCCGCGAAGGCCTGCGCAAGCGCCTCAATCGCGGCAAGGTCGAACTCTCGCTGCGCTTTGACGCCGAAGCCGGTGCCGACAGCCTCGCCGTCGATGCCAGACGCCTTGGCGAACTCAGTCGCGTGCTCGCCGAAGTCGGCCAGCACTGCCCGGACGCCCCGCAGCCCTCACGCCTCGCCCTGCTCGACTATCCCGGTGTACTGGTACGCGAAGGCGCTGACCAGGAGCGCATCAAGGCCGATGCCTTGAGTCTGTTCAAGCGCGCGCTGGACGAGCACATCGAAGGCCGCGCCCGCGAAGGCGAACGCCTCGCTGAACTCATCACCGCTCGCCTCGACAGCGTCGACACCCACGTCGCCGAAGTCCGCCGCCTGATGCCGGACATCCTCGCCCGTCAGCGCGAAACCCTGCTCGCCCGCCTCGAAGAAGTCCGCGCCACCCTCGACTCGCAACGCCTAGAAGCCGAACTGACCCTGATGGCCCAGAAGGCCGACGTCGACGAAGAGCTCGACCGCCTCGACACCCACGTCGGCGAAGTCCGTCGTCAGCTCACCCAGAAGGGCCCCATCGGCCGTCGCCTCGACTTCCTGATGCAGGAACTCAACCGCGAAGCCAACACCCTCTCCTCCAAATCCGTCGTCGCCGACACCACCCGCTGCGCCGTCGAGCTCAAGGTGCTGATCGAGCAGATGCGCGAGCAGATTCAGAATATCGAGTAATAGCAAAACGGGTGAAAACTAGCTGTCCCACTATACTGGATAAATAACCAGTCAAGTCTGGCGCCGCGACATAAATCGGAATACAATAGTGGCATTTCGTCACAGTTTTCACCCAGAGGAAGCCCCGTGCCTTTACCCCAACGATCAACAGAGCAGACATTAGACCAAAACGAGTCCTGCACATATTACGAAATCAAGGACCTCGAACTTCTTGAAAAAGCATTAGAGATATATGATCAAGGAACAATTGCAGATACATTGCATAAAGTTGAAGATCATTGGTGTCGGGAAACTCTTAACCGAAAAATAAAGAGTAAAAAAAACCCAAGGTTTACAACTGGCGAGCGATTAGCATTAATTGGTATGCTTCCCAAGAAGCCTAACCACTATGGTAATGCAGATTTCACGTTCATAGATTTATTTGCTGGCATAGGTGGTATACGCAAAGGGTTTGATGCTGTTGGCGGGGAATGTGTTTTCACATCTGAGTGGGACAAATTTGCCGTGCGCACCTATAAAGCTAACCATTACTGCGACCCGATCACACATCGGTTCAATCATGACATCAGAGACATTACTTTATCCGGAAACTTAGATATAGATGAAGAAACAGCATATAAAAATATTATTCAAAAAATTCCTGATCACGATGTTTTGCTAGCAGGTTTTCCATGTCAGCCTTTTTCGCTGGCAGGCGTCTCCAAGAAAAACTCTTTGGGGCGTAAGCATGGATTCGAATGTGATGCCCAAGGTACATTATTCTTTGATGTAGCTCGTATTATTGCAGCAAAACGCCCACCTGCCTTCGTGCTAGAAAATGTAAAAAATCTTAAGAGTCACGATAAGGGCAAAACCTTTAAAGTAATTTGTGAAGCCCTAGACGAACTAGGTTATGATGTCGCAGATGTGAACGCGCCGAAGGGTAAAGACCCAAAAGTCATCGATGCAAAGCATTTTATACCTCAGCATCGTGAGCGTATTGTACTTGTCGGGTTCCGTCGAGACCTTAAAATTAATGAAGGCTTTACTCTTCGTGATATCGAGAAACTATATCCAGAGAACAAGCCTAGTTTTGGAGACATTTTAAGCAAAGATGTTCCAGACAAATACATACTTACACCCAAACTATGGGAGTACCTCTATCGATATGCACAAAAACATCGCGAAAAAGGTAATGGCTTCGGTTTCGGACTAACACGTCCCAATGATATTGCCCGCACTTTATCTGCACGCTACCATAAAGATGGTTCCGAGATTCTAGTTGACCGCGGACTCGACTATTCAGAACCCTTTATGTCAGAGAGTAATATGGCCAAACGCCCAAGGCGACTAACCCCACAGGAATGTGCGCGCTTAATGGGTTTCGATAGGGTTAATGAAAGTAATTTCATAATACCTGTGTCAGATACACAAGCTTATCGCCAATTCGGAAATTCCGTAGTTGTACCTGTTTTCGAGGCTGTTGGCTTTCTTTTAAAAGAAAGAATACAAGAAGCCAAAATGATTATTAAAAGCACTAAACAAGAAAAATAAAATCAAAGCGCCAGCCCTAGAATACCACTAAACGGGCTGGCTAATCATCCACAAGCTTGCATCTAATATACTGCTTTCCACCCCCGAAGCACAACTGGCTTTTCAGCAGCCTCCTTATCGTCAGGTTTAACCTTACCACTGCTCTTGTTTATTTGAATATTGTATTCGTTTTTAACTTCAGTGCTGGTGAACTGCACCGTATCTCCTGGCTCAGCCTCCCATTTGGTGAAAAATTTAGTCATATGAGTAATCCTATACTCATTTCTGGTGCTTTTAATCGGCGAGAATGTTTTTCCATTATAATATACATAACGCATGATCCAGCGAGTACCCTTAGGATCAATACAGCTAATCTCAAAGTCTGGATTGAATTTTTTATAGTCCAATAGAGGAAAAAAACCCAATAGGCTTGGATTTCCTTTAGGTACCGTAATGCCTGCTTGGTGAGTTCCAGTCATACCTACATCATTTTTAGTCAGCACTTTCTCATAAGACTCGACCATTGTTACCCTCGCTAGGACTTAAATTTAATGCATTATTTAAATCTTGCTTTTCACGCTGTGAGATAGGCAGGGCATGATGACCTAGAGCCCTCTTCCACTCACTTCTTCCTAACATAGTCTCTTCTACAGTCCCTAAATAAAATAGTCTATATATAGTTACAGGTTGATTTTGTCCCCGACGATGAGCTCTAGCGGAAGCTTGCATTTCTAAAGCAGGATTCCAGCCCAATGTATAATGGATCACTATCGTTGCTGCAGTAATATTTAATCCTGTTCCAGCTGCTTTTGGATTCAGCACTAATACAGCAGGACCATCAACATGGGTAAAATCATCTACGATGGTCTGCCTATATTGCTGCATCGTACTACCATTAATAGCCCCCCAATAACTAAAGTCAATCCCATTATTACTTACGGCCTGTTGCAATATATCTCCGCACTCGTTAAAGTTAACAAAAACTAAAACTTTCTTGTTGCTTATTGATGCTTCTCTCAACAACTCAACACAAACTCGCATCTTGGGTGACATTAGCAAATGACTTGAAGTAGTATCAACATGCACCTCATCGTCAGAAGAGGATCTAAGCCACGGATGAGCGCAATAAATAGACAATTGACCCACTGCTACTAAGTTTCCCACGGGGCCATACTTATCTATTACTGATTCTTTTATTTTATTGTACTCAATAACCCCTGCGCTATCGAGGTTCAAAGGTATATCTATATCTGTACGTTCTGGTAAGTCACCTGCAACATCCTCTACCTTACGCTTCAATACGAATGTATTAGCAATCTTGTTGATTTCCTGTGCCGATTCCTCGCTATCAGGGAAATTTGCCAAAAAATCTTCTTCACTACCTAGTATACCTGGTATCGCCAAATCAGATAAAGACCATAAATCTAAAAGAGAATTTTCTACTGGAGTCCCAGTAACAATAATAGCATTACTCCTAGGTATTCTTGAAAGAGCAATACGTCGTTTAGAGTGCGGATTTTTCGCAGCTTGAGCTTCGTCACACACAAGACATACCCAATCTATACTTTCAAACAATACACTGTCGTTAACTACAGTATCATAGGTACTTATAACCACATTTGATCGCATTAAATTTTTATAGTAACCAGTACGCTCACTACCTTGGTGTACCAAATAAGTAAGCTTCGGTGAAAAACGACGAATCTCGCGACACCAGTTGGCTATTAAAGTAGTAGGGCACACAATAAGTATAGGGCTCTTTATATCCAACTTAAGATTCAACATAACAGCAATAACTTGTAAGGTCTTTCCTAACCCCATTTCATCAGCTAATATTGCCCCGCCGGTTATAGCTAATGAATCATTTAGCCATGATACCCCTCTCAATTGATAAGGGTAAAGAGTCGCTTTTAGGTCTTTGCTTGGGTCGATAAGTGGGATATTATTAGATTTAGAGTTAGCACTTTCCATAATAGCATTATCTACGACAACATCAACCCCCGCCAACCCAAGCTTATTCAGGCTGATAATTGAAGCGAAGCTTATATCATCGACATTATATTTTTTTATTTCCTTATCTATTACATTTGTAATATCACATGGTAGAAGTCGTATCCGGTCTTCTACAAAAAGCCAATTGTGGAGCGTACTAATACAAGGGTAGAACGTCTTACTTCCTCCTCTTTTAACAAAAGCACCTAATCTAAGTACATATCTAGCATCTTTTTTAGTTATATAAAAACTAGGATTTAGCAGCCTATTAGATACTCGTAATTCTAGTGAGTCAAAATCGATTTTTTCATAATTGGGGTCCAATGAACATAAAGATAAGCTCATAAACACATAATCTCCATTAATTCTTTTGGAGTATAGGCTGGCTTTCTCTTATGAATAGACCTATGACAGTTCGGGCATAATGGTATTAAGTCACATTTAGGATTATAAGGCTTTGCCATATCTATTTCTGACAATGGTTCTATATGATGCACTTCAATAATTGTTCTAAAATCTACACCGTTAGTAATTTGTGGCTCAAATCCACAAACACCACATACATAGCCATGTATAGCAAGGCATAGATAGCGATTTCTTGGGTCTCTTTCCCTCTTCTTTGTCAAGATATAAAAATCATCGCCTTCCAAACCAGCATAATCAGTGTCAAGTGGGAGTTCTTCTGTTGTATAACCAATCATCTCACTAAAAATAGCTATCAGTGGAGCCATTGCATTAATTATAGAATCTGTTATTTTCTCCTTAGAATGCACATCAACAACCTTTCTTACCACGTACACTTTGAAACAAGATGAAATCTTCCAGTCACTCGGCTTGCTTGGTTTTACTTCAATAATTTCAGGATCATTATCGAGCTGCTCTATAAGCGCGTTTTCTAATATTGGGTCACGCAATGGACCTCTAGCCTTAATATGACTAATGCATTCAGAAGCATAAGGACCGAACTCAACGGATACTATATGTCTATTTAGTCCAGCAGGCCTTATCTTAAATACTGGCCCATTGGACCTAGTATAGCCATCAAACCAGTATAACAAGCCTGTGCGCCCATTTTCCTTCCTAGTCTCTCCATGTAACTGGATCTTTAGTAAAGATAAAATAATATCTGACACTTGATCAACCATATACTCATTCATTACTAATATACTCAATCAGTTTCAGTAGGCATATCCATTGATCTTAATAGCTTCTTTAAATTTGATGAAACTTCATCTCTAATGTCTTCCCACATATACGAAAGTTCTTGATCTGTATTTTTATGTTCAGCGGCGGCAAGTGCCCATAACAATAAATCTAACCCTTCTGAAGCCAAGCTGTTACCTGCTTGACTGTAAATTTTAGTGTAGAAGTCATGATATTTATTCAACCTAACACCTGTGGTGTGATACTTATCGTCTTTACTGCTCAGGCATGGCTGCCATAAAGCACCACTAGGTATATTCTCTACAGCACTAACATATAGATTCTCTGGTTTAACATAACTTTCTACCGGCGTATGTATTTTAACCCCTTCCCCCTGATTATTATTTACGATTGCTTCATCTGTATTTACATCGACCGATGCCGCGGTTACTTTTGATGTGTTTTTTGTCTCCGAAATAGTTTTGTTAGAATCTCCATGCGATATGCCGCCATTTATTTTAGCTGCTTGTTTCCTTCTATACCGTTGGTTCGCTTCCTGATATGCAGGTGCTAGGCGCTCTTTTAATGCATCTTCAAGTGCCGGATCGAGTATAATCCTGCTTTTTTTTACATCAACACTAAATGCTTCATCTAGCTGATAACCAAAGTCAAATTCGATTCTAAGCAATGACCAATGAGGGTCGTCTGCTCTCCAGATACCTAAATATCCACCACTATGAATTACTCTTCCTTCTCTATGAATATAAAACCCCTGACCTCTATTGGAAATTTTAGCGAACTCCTTATTTTCTTCTGGGGTCATATCTTTGGCATGTGGTAACACCCATGCCTTTATTGTAGCGCTATATACATCACCACTACTAATCTCTATAGGCAAAACAGTCATTTTATCGGCTAGTAACTGTTCTGAACGCTCCGGATAAAATGGATTCCAATACTTCACTTTATTGTCGTTGATAGTTAAAGACACTGTTTTATACTCATGATCACTGGGATTTAAGTACTTATGGAATATCAGTGCACAGTGCTCTGTTAGTTTAGCAGCTCTGTATTTGATAGCATTTTGCTCTTTCGTTCCACCAGGCTGCTCATAAATCTTACTCAAAAGTCTATCGCACTTAGCCCATATGACTAATGTTCCGGACTCTCCACATAATTCCTCAAATAATTCTTCCTCGTCTTCCGTAACAGGTTCATTTATCATCTCCCAGCGATTTGCGCTAGCGACATGCTCTAAATCCCAAGTAAGCTTTTCGAGCTTCTCTGTATGTGCTCTTCTGGAAACTAATGAATATTTCAAACAAACTGAGCTTGATGCAGTTTTAAGCCCTAGCCCAAATTTACCTAGTGAAGCAAGGTTTGCTCGTATATTTGCACCATACCTCATGGCATTATGGAGGCCATCTGCATCCATGCCTTCGCCATCATCGCCAAAATAAACGTATTTTTTACCATCGCAAGTCAACTCTATTCGTATGTTTATATTACTAGCATCGGCAGCTATTGAATTATCTATAATATCTGCGGCAGCAGTGTAAAAATCATAGCCAGTATCTCTAAGCCCATGTATCAATCGTGAAGGATCCGGTTCATTTAGTAGATTGCTCATTACACCACCCTATTCTTGTCGACTACATGTGAAATATTTTATTAGCACTAACCTACATTAACAATATTGCACTGACTGAATTTATTTTCAATATCTATCATACATTTGATCAAGAAAATTTATCTAATGTATACTTTTTGAGTTAGACAATGTCGGATCCTGTACATTCCTCTTCCCTCAGCAATTGAAACTCTGCCCGACAGGCGCCATCTTGTCTGCATCCCTCAGCTGAGGGCATTTCCGCTCAAGGAGTCAGGCATGTCTATCGAACAAGTGCTGTACCGTGCAGAAGCCACTACCACTGGGGGGCGTGAGGGCAAGTCGCGTTCTTCCGATGGAGCGCTGGATGTCACCCTGAGCACGCCGAAGGAGCTGGGCGGTGGTGGCGGTGAAGGCACCAACCCGGAGCAGCTGTTCGCGGCGGGGTATTCTGCCTGCTTCATCGGTGCCATGAAGCACGTGGCCAGCACTGACGGCGTGACGCTGCCGGAAGGCCTGGAGATCACCGGCAAGGTGGGTATCGGCCAGATTCCGGCCGGTTTCGGTATCGAGGTGGCGCTGGATATCAGCCTGCCGGGCATGGACAAGGCCGAGGCGGATGCGCTGGTCGAGAAGGCGCACCAGGTGTGCCCTTACTCCAACGCGACGCGTGGCAATATCGATGTGACGCTGAACGTCAGCGTCTGATGACTGACGTCTGATCGCCAGACACGAAAACGCCGCCCCTCGGGGCGGCGTTTTTGATGGTGCGACACGCTCATTGCTCTCGAGCGTGCGAGCCGATCAGACGCCCTGCTCACGCGCCATGCGGCGGGCAATCAGCGGAGCGTTCCACAGGCTGGGCAGCAGAATCAGTGACACCGGCACGGCGGTGACGACGATGAAGGATTGCAGCGCATTGATGCCGCCATCGCCCATCGAGATCAGCAGCGCCGCGACCACGCCCATCATCAGGCTCCAGAACACGCGCACGCCACGCGGCGGATTGTCGTGACCGCTCATCACCATCGAGACGGCGTAGGTCATCGAGTCACCGGTGGTGGCGACGAACAGCGTGGTCAGCACCAGGAACAGCACCGAGATGGTGAAGCCGAACGGCAGCTGCTGGGTGATGGCGATCAGCGCTGCCGGCAGGTTGAAGCCGGTGAACGGGCCGGAGACGCTGCCCGGGTTGCTCAGCTCGAAGGCGAGACCGCTGCCACCGATGATGGTGAACCACAGGCAGGTGACCAGCGGCGAGATGACCGCGATCAACAGCACCATCTGACGCAGGGTACGGCCACGCGAGATGCGCGCGACGAACATCGCCATCAGCGGACCATAGCCGATGAACCAGCCCCAGAAGAACAGCGTCCAGCCATTCAGCCAGCCATCGTCAGCACGGAAGGTGGACATGGAGACGAAGTCGCCGACGTAGCGCACCAGCCCTTGCGGGAAGGCATCCAGCAGGAAGCCGGTCGGGCCCATGATCAGGATGAACAGCAACAGCGCGCCGCCGAGCAGGACATTGGTGCTGCTCAAGAACTGGATGCCACGGGTCACGCCGCTCACCGCTGACAGGGTGTAGATGACGGTCAGCACGAGCAGCAGGGTGAGCTGGGTCGCGTAGGTATCGGGGATGCCGAACAGCGCATTGAGGCCATAGCTGACCTGCAGGCCGAGGAAGCCGATGGGGCCGACGGTGCCGGCGACCACCGCCAGCACGCAGCAGGCATCCACCAGTGCGCCGATGGGGCCACGCATGACGCGGTCGCCGAACAGCGGGTAGAGCAGCGTGCGCGGCTTGAGCGGCAGGCCCTTCTCGTAGTGCAGGTACATGAAGATGATGCCGGTCAGGCTGCCGAGCATCGCCCAGGCCAGGAAGCCCCAGTGCATGAAGCTCTGCGCCAGCGCGTTGTAGGCGGCATCGGCGTTGCCCGTCGGGGCATCGGCGCCGAACACCGGCGGCGGCGAGGTGAAGTGAGCGATCGGCTCGGCCGCTGCCCAGAAGACACCACCGCCCGCCAGCAGCGTGCACAGGATGATGGCCATCCAGCGCAGCGTCGAGATATCCGGCACGGCGAGTCCGCCCATGCGCACCCGTCCGGTGCGGCCGATGGTCAGCACGATGGCGATGACGAAGGTCGCCAGCATCAGCGCTTGCCAGTAGGCACCGAAGTAGTGGGTCGAGACACCGAAGGCACTCTGGATGAGCGCGGAGACACCGTCGAGATCGACCAGTGCGGCGATGGCGAACAGCGCCAGCACGCCACCACTGATGATGAAGACAGGCCAGTCGATACCTTGCGGGGAGTGTGCGGAATCAGCGGGGGGAGTTACCGGTGTGGCGGAGCCGGACGAAACAGTCCGGGAAGAATCCGTCATTAGTCAGCCTCTGGGCATGATCTGAGTGACGGTGCAGTGTATCAGTCGAGACAGGAGGAAATAGGCGATAAGCGGTTGTTTTTACACCTATGTAACGCGACGTATCATCAAGCCTACAGCCGTTTTACATTCTTGGCGCGCCGTAACAAGACGCATCCTTCGAGTCGTGCCCCTTCGCGCCGCTTGTGCCCTCAGTCCCTCTCCTCATGAAGACGCCGCCCTGGAGGGCGGCGTCTTCTTTCTCGTCATCGGATGACATGGCCCTGCCCATCCTGCCGGACGAATCATGCCGGACGAATCATGCCGGCCAAAGTCATGTCGGATGAGTCATGAGGATGAATCAGAGTCCTTGCTCGCGGGCCATCCTGCGCGCGATGCCGGGCGCATTCCACAGGCTCGGCAACAGGATCAGCGAGACCGGCACGGCGGTGACGACGATGAAGGATTGCAGCGCATTGATGCCACCATCGCCCATCGAGATCAGCAAGGCTGCCACCACGCCCATGATCAGGCTCCAGAACACGCGCACGCTGCGTGGCGGGTCGTCATGCCCACTCATCACCATCGAGATGGCATACGTCATCGAGTCGCCAGTGGTGGCCACGAACAATGCCGACAGAATCAGGAACATCACGGACATGATGAAACCGAACGGCAGCTGCTGGGTGATGGCGATCAAGGCCGCCGACAGGTTGAAGCCGGTGAACGGGCCGGACACGCTGCCGGGATCGGCCAGCTCGAAGGCCAGACCGCTGCCACCGAGAATGGTGAACCACACGCAGGTCGCCAGCGGCGACAGGAGAGTGATCAACCACACCATCTGGCGCAGCGTGCGGCCCCGCGAGATACGCGCGACCAGCATCGCCATCAGGGGTCCGAAACCGATGAACCAGCCCCAGAAGAACAGCGTCCAGCTGTTCAGCCACCCAGTGTCCGCGCGAAAGACCGCCATCGGCGCGATGTGTTTCAGGTAGTCCACCATGCCCAGCGGGAAGGCCTTGAGCAGGAATTCCGTCGGTCCCATGATCAGGATGAACAGCAACATCGCGCCGCCGATCAGCACATTGGCGCTGCTCAGGAATTGAATGCCGCGCATGACACCACTCACCGCTGACAGGGTGTAGACGGCGGTCAACATGGCCAACAGCACCAGTTGCGTCGTGTAGGTGTCGGGAATGCCGAACAGCGCGTTGAGCCCGAAGCTGAGCTGGATGCCGAGAAAGCCCACTGGCCCCACGGTGCCCGCGATGACCGCCAGCACGCAGCAGGCATCCACCAGCGCTCCCGCAGGTCCACGCATCACCCGGTCGCCGAACAGCGGATAGAGCAGCGTGCGCGGCTTGAGCGGCAGGCCCTTTTCATAGTGGAGATGCATGAAGACCACGCCGGTCAGGCTGCCCAGAACTGCCCAGCCGAGAAATCCCCAGTGCATGAAGCTCTGCGCCAGCGCGTTGTAGGCAGCATCGAGATTGCCCACGGCGGCGTCCGAGCCGAACACCGGTGGCGGCGAGGTGAAGTGGGCGATCGGCTCCGCCGCTGCCCAGAAGACGCCACCCCCCGCCAGCAATGTGCACAGGATGGTCGCCATCCAGCGCGGCGTGGAAATGTCCGGCGTGTCCAGGCCACCCAGCACCACCCGTCCCGTGCGACCGAACGTCATGCCGATGGCGACAAGGAAGGTGGCGATCATCAGCGCCTGCCAATAGGCACCGAAGTAGGCGGTCGAGAGATCGAAGGCATGCTGGATGAGCGACGAGACGCCCTCGAGATTGACCAGTGCGGCGATCACGAACACCGCCATCACGCCACCGCTGAGGAGGAAGACGGGCCAGTCGAGGCCCCGGGAGGAAGCGCGGGAAGGGGTAGGGGCTGCTGAAGTTGCGGCGCCGGACGAAAGGGTCCGGGTGGTATCCGTCATTTATCTGCCTCTGGGCATGGTCTGATTAGCCGGGCAGTCTATCAGCCACACCCTTGGCATCGCTGTGACAAGTCCATGATTTTACTGCTGTGTTACGCGAAGTATCACCAAGCCCACAGCGGCATTACATTCTGCCCAACACAAGGACACCGGATTGCCACTCGCCGTGCCTGCCAACTCCTGAGAGGATGAAGCTGACACGTGAGGCATTGCCTGCCCCGCCCCCTCCTTCATCCGCGATAGTGCTCCCTCGATACCATGACATCGCCTCGCCGCCGTGATTTCACCCCCTCGATGAAACTGCGCAACCAGCGCCTGCTTCAGGACGTGACCTGCTCCCGGAGCGCGCCGCTCGATGTGGCCTTCGTGCTGCTGGAGCACTTCTCCCTCCCCGCCTTCACCTCCGGGCTGGATGCGCTGGTGACTGCCAATCTGCTCCGTGACGATCCCTTCTATCGCCTGCACACCTGTGGCCTGAACGATGGCAGCGTACGCAGCGATCTGGGCATCGACATCATGCCCGGCCTGACGCTTGCCGAGCTGGACCCCGTCCAGTGCGATCTGCTGATCGTGTGCGGAGGCTATCGCGTGATGCTGGAAGAGATTCCGAGGCTCAACGACCTGCTGCGCCGTGCCGCCCAGCAGGGCTGTCGCTTGGGCAGTCTGTGGAACGGCAGCTACTTCCTGGCCTCGGCCGGGGTGATGGAGGGCCATCGTTGCACCATTCACCCCGAGAACGCGGCGCTGTTCAGCGAGACCTTCCCCGCGCTCGAGCTGTCCCGAGCCCCGCTGGTCGTCGAGGAAGCGCGTCTCAGCAGTGCCAGCGCCGCCAGTGCGCTGGACATGATGCTGGAAGGCATGCGTCAGCGTCACGGAGAGGATCTGGCGCGCAGCGTCGAGGAGATTCTGGCCTGCGAGCGCCCGGCCACGCCCAGTCCGTGGCATGTCGAGCAGACGCTGCCCGCACCGGACAGTCACCTTCCCGAGGCACTGCGCTCCATTCTCGAGTTGATGAGCAGCAACCTCGAGGAGCCGCTGAGCATGACCGACATCTCGCACTGCGTCTCCCTGTCGCGGCGCCAGATAGAGCGGCTTTTCACGCGACATCTGGATACCACGCCATCTCGCCATTATCTGGAGATGCGCCTGACACGCGCCCGCCAGCTGCTGACCCAGGGCAATGCCAGCATCACCGATGTCACCGTGGCCTGCGGCTTCGTCAGCACCACACATTTCAGTCACTGCTTTCGGGATTACTTCGGCATGTCACCGACGCGCGCTCGCCAGAGATGCTGACAGTCCCTTGCCACTGATGAGCCCCAGAAACGCAGAACGCCGCCCCGAAGGGCGGCGTTCTGCGTTGCGACGTCTTGTGCTCACGGGGCTTTCACGGCCTCGCTTCATGCCCACATCAGGCGGAAGCCGTCTGCAGCTCGCGGCGCTCATGGCGCTGCCCGAGCAGGAAGACGATCAAGCCGGCGATGGCCATGGCCACCCCGACCAGGCCGATGGAGGAGTGGGACGGGCCATACGCGAAGGCCAGGCCGCCACACCAGGCACCCAGCGCATTGGCGATGTTGAAGGCCGCGTGATTGAGGGTCGCCGCCATGGTCTGGGCGTCTTCCGCCACATCCATCAGGCGCATCTGCAGTGCCGGTGCCAGGCCGATGCCCGTGCCAACCAGTCCGACGAACAGGATACCGCTCCAGACACCGTCGGCGGCGAAGTAGAAGCCACCCTGTACCAGCGCGCTCCAGATCAGCACGGCAGGAATGGTGCGCATCAGGTCGATGTCCGCAGCACGGCTACCGATCAGGTTGCCGATGATGGTGCCCACCCCGAAGACGGCCAGCACCATCGGCACCAGGTTCTGGGACAGTCCGGCCTGGACGTTGAGCGTCTCCACCGCATAGCTGTAGACACTGAACATGCCGCCGAAACCGATGCAGGCGATGCCGAGGGTATAGAGCACCCGCGGCTTGATCAGCGCGGCCAGCTCGGTCAGCGGCGTCGCGTTCTGATTGCCTGCCTGATAGGGCACGAAACCACGCACCAGCACGGCCGTCGCCAGCGCCAGCAGGCCGACGAGGAGGAACGCGGAATGCCAACCGAACAGACTGCCGAACCAGGTCGCCGCTGGCGCCCCGATGAGAATCGCCACCGTCAGCCCCATCATCACGCGCCCGACGGCACGGCCACGCTCGCCGGCGGGAGCAGCATCCGCCGCCACCAGTGCGGCCACCCCCAGATAGACGCCATGCGGCAGCCCCGCGATGAAGCGCAGCGCGGCGAAGCTGGTCAGTGAGGGGGCCATCAGGCTGGCCACGTTGCTGAGCGCGAACAGCAGCATCAGGCCGATCAACAAGCCGCGCCGCGGCAGGCGTGCGCCAAGCGCCGAGATCAGCGGAGCACCGACCACCACCCCCATCGCATAGGCGCTGATGGCATAGCCGACCTGCTGGGATGACACCTGAAAGTCCGCGGCGATGTTGGGCATCAGCCCCATGATCACGAATTCGGTAGTGCCGATGGCAAAGGCACCGAGTGCCAGCGCCAGTTCGGCGATGCGCGGATGGCGCGCAACGGGGGAGGCAGACATGTCCGGGTCTCCTGAAACTTGAAAGGGGATATCACCCGTGTCCGTGCTCATCCGCAGCACCGCTGACAGGTGCAGGCCACGGATGGCATTGCCTGCGCATGGCTGGCGCTACGCAAGGCAAAAGACCGCGCGCCATTCATCATCTGCCAGGAAGGCGGGAATGAATGGCGCGCGGGACAGGTAACAGGTGATGCGCTCGTGCGTGGCGTCTCTCTTGGACGCCTGCTGCACGTCATGGCGCTGCTCTATCGTCTGGCAAACGGTATTGCGGCAACCCTCCTCAAGTTGCCTTGGGCGAGGCGTCAGCAAACCGTGCGATCCCTCATGGGGCCGAGCCGACTCGCGGGCTGGCCGATGCTTGAGCGATCAATGAAATATACGACCATTGTTGCAGATAACGCCACGCCGGCCCAACCGATTCATCACGACAACTGTGGTGCCGGAAGTGCAACATCGGTACATGACACCGTCATGTCTGCCTGCAGCCCAAGCAGGGGTGAGTGTGCGATAATGCGCCGATTCAGCGACAGCAAGCGGATCCCTTCCATGTCTTCGACATCATCAGCACCCTCCACTGCCGCCAGCAACGCCCGTGGCACTCTCTACATCATTTCCGCGCCCTCCGGCGCCGGCAAGACCACACTGGTCAAGGCATTGCTGGAGCGCATGGACGGCATCGGCGTATCCGTCTCGCACACCACCCGCGGCCAGCGCCCGGGCGAGCAGGATGCCGTCAACTACCACTTCGTGGATGTCGATCACTTCAAGACGATGATCGAGCAGGGCGACTTCTTCGAGCACGCCCAGGTCTTCGACAACTTCTATGGCACCTCGCGTCCGGCGGTCGAAGCTCGCCTGAGCAAGGGCGAGGACGTCATCCTCGAGATCGACTGGCAGGGTGCCCAGCAGGTACGCGCCCAGGTGCCGGAAGCCGTCTCCATCTTCATCCTGCCGCCGTCGCGTGAAGCGCTGCTCGAGCGTCTGTCCGGCCGCGGTACCGATGGGGAAGACGTCATCGCCCGGCGCATGCGTGACGCCGTCAGCGAGATGTCCCACTACGACGAGTACGACCTGATCGTCATCAACGATGATTTTACTCAGGCATTGGACGAGCTGTGCAGTCTGATCACCGCCGAGCGCGCACGCCGCCCGCGCGTCCAGGCGCGCCATGCCGCATTGCTGGACTCCCTGCTCGCCGGATGACGCCCGTGCACGAAGTCCAGGCATGACAAGGACTTGTTGCGGCCTACGGTGCTGATCATGCGCGCTCTGGTCGCTTACGCCGCCGAGAGCGCGCCATGTCGCGCCACCGGATAGCGCCCTACTTGTCACGCCACAAGGGCGTCGAGTAGACTCGATTCCCTTTCAGAATCATTGGCCGCTGCGCTGTCTCGCCCCTGGCGGGCTGGCGCAGCGGCATTGTGCTTGCGTCGTGTGCGAGATACTGTCAGATGATCAGGGTATGCGGCCCCTAGCGGTCGCGGCACTCTGCGCTGATTACACGCCGACAGCGAACCCCCGAATATCCCGCTATTGAAGGTGCACTGCCATGGCCCGCGTAACCGTAGAAGATTGCCTCGAGAACGTCGACAACCGCTTCCAGCTGGTGATGATCTCCACTCGTCGTGCCCGTCAGCTGTCACGTGGCAGCCGCAACGCCCAACTGCCGTGGGAAAACGACAAGCCGACCGTGCTGGCCCTGCGCGAAGTGGCGGCGGGTCTGGTCAACCGCGACATCCTGAATGAGCCGGTCGAAGCTCCGATCCAGCGCAAGCCGGTACTGCCGCAGATCGAGGACTGAGCCCCGGCTCTCCCTCTCCTGTACGTGTGCTGATCCGCACCTCCAACGTCGCGCCATCATGGCCATCACGCGGGGTGCGGGCCCGGAACCACCTTGAGCCAAGGCCGCTGAATGTTCACGATCGATGACCTGGCAGACCGCCTGGGCGGTTATCTTCCCGAGGAAGAGATCCGTCAGGTTAGGCGCGCCTTCTATTACGCCGAGCAGGCCCACGATGGCCAGCGCAGGCGTTCCGGTGAACCCTATGTGACCCACCCGCTGGCGGTGGCGAACATTCTCGCCAACATGCACATGGACCATCAGAGCCTGATGGCGGCCATGCTGCACGATGTCATCGAAGACACCAGCGTGACCTTCGAGGCACTGGCCGGCCAGTTCGGCGAGCCGGTGGCCTTGCTGGTCGATGGCGTCTCGAAGCTGACCCAGATCACCTTCGAGGACAAGGCCGTCGCTCAGGCCGAGAACTTCCAGAAGATGGTGCTGGCGATGTCCCAGGACATCCGCGTCATCATCGTCAAACTGGCCGACCGTCTCCACAACATGCGTACCCTCGGTGCCCTGCGCCCCGAGAAGAAGCGGCGCATCGCCCGTGAGACGCTCGAGATCTACGCCCGCGTCGCCAACCGCCTCGGTATCAACACCATCCGTGTCGAACTGGAAGATCTGTCCTTCCAGGCGCTGCACCCGATGCGCTCCGAACGCATCAAGCGTGCCGTCACCGCCGCGCGAGGCAATCGTCGTACCCTGATGCGCGAGATCCAGGCCAGCCTGCAGAACGCGCTGGAGCGCGATCAGCTGCCCGGCTCGGTGATCGGCCGTCAGAAGCATCTGCTGTCCATCTACCGCAAGATGCGTGACCAGCAGAAGCCCTTCAATGAACTGATGGACGTGTTCGGCTTCCGCATCATCACTGATGACGTGGACAGCTGCTATCGCATCCTCGGCGTGGTGCACAATCTCTACAAGCCGGTACCGGGACGCTTCAAGGATTACATCGCGATCCCCAAGGCCAATGGCTACCAGAGTCTGCACACCACGCTGTTCGGCATGAACGGCATGCCCATCGAGGTGCAGATCCGCACCCGCGAGATGGAAGCGATGGCCAACAACGGCATCGCGGCCCACTGGCTGTACAAGGCCGGGCAGACCGACCGTCCCATCGGCGCCGGCAGCCACGCACGTGCCCGCGAGTGGGTACGCGGCCTGCTCGAGATGCAGCGCCATGCCGGCAACTCGCTGGAATTCATCGAGCACGTCAAGAACGACCTGTTCCCCGATGATATCTACGTGTTCACCCCCAAGGGCGACATCATGGAGCTGCCGCGCGGTGCGACGGCGGTCGATTTCGCCTATGCGGTGCACACCGATGTCGGCAACAGCTGCATCGCCTGTCGCATCGATCGTCATCTGGCGCCGCTATCCTCGCCACTGGAGAGCGGCCAGACCGTCGAGGTCATCACCGCACCGGGTGCCAAGCCCAACCTGGCGTGGCTCAACTTCGTCACCACCGCCAAGGCGCGTTCCGCCATTCGCCACTACCTCAAGCATCAGCAGCGCAGCGAGTCCGTGGCATTGGGCCAGCGCCTGCTGATCAAGGCACTCGCCGGCCTGGACATCACCCTCGAACAGCTGCCGCCCCAGCGCCTGGATACCCTGGCGGCGGAGCTTGAGCTGGAAGGCGGGCGTGATGATCTGCTCGAGTCCATCGGTCTCGGTACCCGCGCCGCCTACAGCGTGGCGCAGAGCCTGCTGAACGACAGGATGAGTCCCGCGGCACAGCAGCCCAAGTTCTCGGCCAAGGATGGCAACGTCCAGCCGGAGGACAGTGGCATCGGGCCGATGCAGGTCAGTGGCGGCGACAGCATGGTCACCAGCTATGCACGCTGCTGCCACCCGCTGCCAGGAGAGCCCATCATGGGCCACCTGTCAGCCGGCAAGGGCCTGGTGGTCCATCGTCAGGAATGCAGCAATCTGACCGAGCTGGCCAGCGATCCGGAGCGTGTCTTCCCGCTGACCTGGGCCGAGCAGATCGAAGGCGACTTCACCGTCGCCCTGCGCATCGAAGCCCAGACCCAGCGCGGGCTGATCGCCGAGCTGGCCGAACTCGTCACCGACGCGGAAGCCAATATCGAACGCATCGGTATCGAGGAGCGCGACGCTCACCTGGCCATCGTCAATCTGACCCTGGCGGTACGTGATCGCATTCATCTGGCACGCATCATCAAGCGCATGCGCAACCTGTTGCACGTGGAGCGCATTACCCGCGTCATCAGTTGATCGGATTCAAGGCCGCGTCGTTCGCCACCGGCGGGCGGCGCGGTTTTCGTTTTTGGGACTTCCGCAAGGTCGTCCATGGACACGACGGGCCTCTGCCCGACACCTCGCCGAGACAGGCGAGCAGCGCACTCACAAACACAATCGCAATTCACTGTCACAAGGCAACTGGCACAAGACCAGTAGGAAAGACAGTCACAAGGAGCACAACATGAGCAATCGCGCGATCATCAACACCGACAAGGCACCCGCTGCCATCGGGCCGTACTCCCAGGCCATCAAGGCGGGCAACACCGTTTATCTCTCCGGCCAGATTCCGCTGGACCCGCAGACGATGGAAGTCGTCGAAGGCGGTATCGAGGCGCAGGCGCGTCAGGTGTTCACCAACCTGAGCGCCGTGTGTGAAGAGGCCGCCGGCAGCCTGGGCGACATCGTCAAGCTCAACCTCTACCTGACGGACCTCGATGACTTCGCTCGCGTCAACGCGGTGATGGAAGAGTTCTTCAGCGCGCCCTTCCCGGCGCGTGCCGCCGTCGGCGTCAAGGCACTGCCCAAGGGCGTGGCCTTCGAAGCCGAAGGCGTGATGGTCATCGGCGACTGATCACGGTGGATCTTGCCGCCTGATCTGCCGAAATGCCTGACCTGCTGAAACGTGGTCTGCTGAAACGACAGTGCCCGCCCCGGAAACCCGGGGCGGGCACTGTCAGTTATCGGGCCAGGCAGCCTTGGCTCCCGGCGCCTCGACTTGTCCACAGCCGGTCAGGATGCGTCACGCGCGACCTCCTGTGGACAAGTCAATCGCCGTGCGGCGCTCAGCGTCCGGAAAGCTCGCTCTCCGGTACCGTCACGCCATGCTCCTTGAGCACCTCGGCATAGCCCTCGCGGAAGGTCGGGTAACGGAAGCGATAGCCACTCTCGAGCAGCAGCGCATTGCCGCAGCGCTTGCTGGAGCGACGCCGCAGCGGCGACTGGATCACCTCGGTGGATTCGACCTTGAGCTGACGTGCCAACCACGCCATCACCTCGTGCAGCGGTGCACCATCACAGTCGGTGGCCAGGTAGATCGGCTCGACCGGCTTGCCCTCGAGACTCAGTGCGATCAGGTGCGCCAGCACCCCCGCGCAGTCGTCACGATGGATGCGGTTGGAGTAGAGTGGCGGATTGCTGGCGGCGATGCGCCCATCGCGCGCCTGACGGATCAGCATGTCGCGACCCGGCCCGTAGATACCGGAGAAGCGCACCACGGTGCCATTGAGCGAGGAGTCGAGCAGGACCTGCTCGCCTTCCCGCATCAGCTGCCCCGAGAAGCTGGTGGCGTCGGTGGGGGACTGCTCGTCGACCTCTTCGCCTTCCTTCTGGGCGTAGACGGAGGTCGAGGACACGAAGAATACGCGTGTCGGCGGGTTGGCACGCGATTCCAGCTCCGCGACCAGCGCACGAATGCCATCGACGTAGGCAGCCCGATAGGCGTCTTCGTCGAAGTGGTCAGCGCTCAGCACGTGTACCACGGTGTCGGCATCTGGCAAGCTGGCCAGAGCACCTTCCGCGGTGATGTCCAGTGCCAGCGTCTCGATACCGAGATCCGCCAGCCTGGACACATCGCGTCTGACACCGATGACGTGCTGATCGGCCTTGAGCAGCTCGCGCGCCAGCGCGCTGCCAACGTCGCCACAACCGAGGATGAGACTCGTCTTCTTCACCTTTGCCGTGCTCCTTGGTAAAACGAATCGGTACCCACCGCATCCCAGGATGCCAGTTCCGGGCAGGAATCATGACTCTAACAGAACTCCGCTACATCGTAACCTTGGCCCAGGAGCGTCATTTCGGACGCGCCGCAGAGCGCTGCTTCGTCTCGCAGCCGACCCTGTCGGTGGCCGTCAAGAAGCTGGAAGAGGAGCTGGGAGTCGCACTGTTCGAGCGTTCCAAGTCCACCGTACAGGTCACACCGCTCGGCGAGAAGATCGTTCAGCAGGCCCAGCGCGTGCTGGAACAGTCCAGCGTGATCAAGGAGCTGGCCAATGCCGGCAAGGATCAGCTCTCCAGCCCGTTGCGCATCGGCGCCATCTATACCATTGGACCTTACCTGTTTCCGCATCTGGTGCCGGAACTGACGCGGCGTGCGCCGAAGATGCCGCTCTACATCGAGGAAGGCATGACCGGCGATCTGCGCCGCAAGCTCAGAAACGGTGAGCTGGACATCATCATCGTGGCGCTGCCCTTCACCGAGACCGACGTGCTGACCAAGACGCTCTACGAAGAACCCTTCGAGGTGCTGTTGCCATCGGGTCACGCGCTGCTCGAACAGGACAGCATCGCCAAGGAGCAATTGATCAATGAGCGTCTGCTGATGCTGGGCGAGGGCCACTGCTTCCGTGATCAGATTCTCGAGGCGTGTCCGGCCATCGGCCATCAGATCAACAATCCCGAGAACACCCTGATCGCCGAGGGGGGCTCGCTGGAGACCATTCGTCACATGGTCGCCTCAGGCCTCGGTATCACCGTGCTGCCCTACTCGGCCACCGGTACCGGCCATTACGAGAGCGGCGTGCTCGAGACACGTCCCTTCAAGGACCCCGCCCCCAGCCGCAGCGTGGCCCTGGCATGGCGTGCCAGCTTCCCGCGCCCCAAGGCGATTGACGTGATCAGCCAGGCGATCGCCGAGTGCTCGACCCGCGCCCGCCAGAGCAACGAGAACGGCATGCAGGGTTCCGCTTCCCAGAGCCACGAACCGGCATGAGCAGGGCGGGCACGGACGCCTCATCTGCCGGGCCCGCCAGCGCCGGTGTCTTTGCCACCGGCGCGCTGGCGCAACCGCTGGACAGCCTGAGCGGGGTCGGCCCCGCGCTGAGCGAGAAGCTGTCGCGGCTGGGACTGGAGCGCGTGGCGGACCTGCTCTTCCACCTGCCGCTGCGTTATCAGGACAGGACTCGCGTCACCCCCATCGGCACGCTCAAGAGCGGCATGGAGGCCGTGGTGGAAGGCGAGGTGACGGCCTGCGACATCGTCAAGGGTCGCCGGCGCAGCCTGCTGGTGCGCCTGCGCGATGGCAGCGGCATCCTCAGTCTGCGCTTCTTCCACTTCTCTCCCGCCCAGCAACAGCAGTTCCAGCGTGGCCACAGCGTGCGCTGCTTCGGCGAGGCGCGTGCCGGGGCCACCGGTCTCGAAATCTATCATCCGGAATACCGTCTGCTCGGTCAGGGCGCGGCCCCGGTGGAAGACCACCTCACCCCCATCTATCCGGCCACCGAAGGACTCAATCAGGCGCGCCTGCGCGGCTTGATCGGCCAGGCCCTCAAGCAGCTCGAGGAGACGCCCCATGAGCTGCCGGACCTGATCCCCGAGGCCCTGCGCGCACGCTTTCGCCTGCCCGGGGTGATCGAGTGCCTGCGTTTCCTGCATGAGCCGCCGCCGGATGCGCCCGTCGATCAGATGAGCGACGGCGTGCATCCCAGTCAGCGGCGTCTCGCCCAGGAAGAGCTGCTCGCCCATCAGCTGAGCCTGCGGCAGGTGCGAGCGCGCATCCAGCAGGATGGCGCCCCCTCGTTGAGCGCCAGCGGTGGCCTGAGCACCCGCTTTCTTGCCCAGTTGCCCTTCTCGCTGACCGGCGCCCAGCGCCGTGTGCTGGATGAGGTACGCCGTGACCTGGCGCGCGAAGTGCCGATGCTGCGCCTGGTGCAGGGCGACGTGGGCTCGGGCAAGACGGTGGTGGCGGCAATGGCGGCCCTGATCGCCATCGGTGGCGGCTGTCAGGCCGCCTTGATGGCCCCCACCGAGATCCTCGCCGAGCAGCACTATCGCAACTTCCGCGAATGGCTGGAGCCGCTGGGCATCGAGGTCGCGTGGCTGGCCGGCAAGCTCAAGGGCAAGGCGCGGCTGGATGCCAAGGCGGCCATCGCCGATGGCCGGGCACGCATGGTGGTCGGGACTCACGCACTGTTCCAGGCCGACGTGACCTTCCAGCGCCTGGGGCTGGCGATCGTCGATGAGCAGCATCGCTTCGGCGTGCATCAGCGTCTCGCCTTGCGCGAGAAGGGCGAGGCCGGCGGCCTGACCCCCCATCAGCTGATCATGACCGCCACGCCGATCCCGCGCACTCTGGCGATGAGCGCCTACGCGGATCTCGATCTCTCGGTGATCGACGAGCTTCCCCCGGGGCGTACCCCGGTACAGACCGTGGCAGTGGCCGACCCGCGGCGTCCCGAGGTGGTCGAGCGCATTCGCGCCGCCTGCGCCGAGGGTCGTCAGGCCTATTGGGTATGCACGCTGATCGAGGAATCCGAGGTGATGACCTGTCAGGCCGCCGAGGTGACGCGTGACGAGCTGACCGAGGCGTTGCCGGAGCTGTCCATCGGTCTGGTGCACGGCCGCATGAAGGCGGCCGAGAAGGCCGAGGTGATGGCGGCGTTCAAGGAAGGCGAACATGACCTGCTGGTGGCCACCACGGTGATCGAGGTCGGGGTCGATGTGCCGAATGCCAGCCTGATGGTGATCGACAACCCCGAGCGTCTCGGCCTGTCGCAGCTGCACCAGCTACGCGGGCGTGTCGGGCGTGGCAGTACCGAGAGCTTCTGCGTGCTGCTCTATCATCCGCCGCTCTCTCAGCACTCCAGGCAACGCCTGGCGGTGATGCGCGAGACCACCGACGGCTTCAAGATCGCCGAGAAGGACCTGGAGCTGCGCGGGCCCGGCGAAGTGCTGGGCACGCGTCAGACGGGACTGGCGGGGATGAAGATCGCCGATCTCGAGCGTGACAGCGACCTGATCGCCCCGACCACCACCCTGGCCGACGCCATTCTCACTGAGGCCCCCCAGGCCGCGGAGCCCCTGATCCGCCGCTGGCTGGGGGAGGCGGCTGGCCAATACGGCGCCGTCTGAGCGCCCTGCCCACCTGCCCCCCAACGCACTCGTTCACCTGGTCACTCGTTCATCTGGCCACTTGCCAGCCGCGCCAGCCCTCAGCTGGCGCGGCTGGCCTTGATCAGCTGGGTGCCGGCACTTTCCAGCGGCTGCAACAGCCGCAGCACCAGAATCAGCTGTGACAGCGCCAGGCGCCCGGTGGTGGACTCGACCTGCTCGATCTCGGCCTCCAGCGCCGCGATCTCATGATCGCTTTCCAGCGTGAGGGTGATCTCGCCGCCCGCCTCCAGCTGCTCACCCAATGCCGTCAGCTGCTGGCTCAGGCGCTCGCCATGGCGCAACAGCGTCTCGATGCCGCTGCTGGCGGACGAGGTGGATTCCAGTTCACCACGATGCGCCGCCAATGCCGACAGATACCCCAGCGCGGTATGGGCATGGAGCAAGAAGCCGAAGCCCGGCTCCACGTCACGCCGGAAATGGCCCGGCTCCTTGCGCGCCGTCGCCAGCAGGCTCGAGAAGGCGGCGTCGGCATTGTGGGCATTGCGCCGCGCCAGGCGATAGGCCAGGTCATCGCGCTTGCCGTGGCGATACTGGGACAGCACCTCCCCCAGATAGCGCCCGCTGGTCTTGAGGCTGACACCGGCCTGACGATAGAGCTTGCGGCCCTGCCAGTCCGGCAGGATCAACACCACGGAAAGCCCCGCCAGCAGGCCACCGACCAGCGTATCGAACAGTCGCGGCCAGATGAGATCGAAGCCATCACCGACCTGGTTGAAGCAGGCCAGCACCATCAGGGTGATGGCCGCCGTCGCCAGGGTGTAGCGTGACCCGCGCGTGGCGAAGAACAGCACCCCCGCGACCACGGCGATGCCGGCCTGGAGGGTGGGGGCCGGGAACAGGCTGATCAGCGCCCAGCCGGCCAGCAGACCGATCAAGGTACCGACGATGCGCTGAGCCAGGGTGCGCCGGGTATCGCCGAAGCTGGGCCGGCAGACGAACAGCCCCGTCAGCAGAATCCAGTAGCCCTGGGTCGGGTGGACCGCCAGCAGCACGCCATAGCCGGCCACCAGGGTCGCGGTCAGGCGCAGTGAATGACGGAAGATCGGTGAGCGCGGGGTCAGATGGCTGCGAATGCGCTCGAGCATGTCCCGCGTGCCGTGAGGCGAGCGATCCAGCAGGCTGTTGTCGCTTTCACTGCTGCTGGCTTCCAGATCGCCGAGTCGCTCGATCTGCCCTTCGATCAACCGCAGGTTGCCCGCCAGCGCCTCCAGCGCCTGCATCAGATGACGCCATTCAGGCCGATGCTGCTGCTTGAGATACTCGAGCGAGGCGTTGAGGTCTTCCAGCGCCTGCTGGCTGTCACTGGCCTCGAAGGGCTGACGCATCAGCAGCGC
Source organism: Cobetia sp. BL01 (assembly GCF_056493605.1). Taxonomy (NCBI): domain Bacteria; kingdom Pseudomonadati; phylum Pseudomonadota; class Gammaproteobacteria; order Oceanospirillales; family Halomonadaceae; genus Cobetia; species Cobetia sp. BL01. Next base: position 83,045 of record NZ_JBVBEE010000005.1, read on the forward strand.
CCGGCCCAGTCCCTTGCAGGCGCCGCCCTGCTGCTCCAGCAGGCGCTGACAGCGGAACAGGATATCGTGATGGAAGAAGGCATCACTGAGCTGGCCATAGGGGTAATGGCTCGAACTGGCCCGCTCATGAAGGTCCTGGGCGATGAAGTAGAGCCGCAGGTAGCGATCCAGCTTGCTGGTGTCGCGCCGCCCGGCGAGACGCCGGAAGACCATCTCCTTGGTCTGGTTGAGCGCCACGACCACACGACCATTCTGCTCCGCCAGCGCCAGACGACGCGCCGAGCGATCCACGTTGCGCAGTGGCTCGAACAGCTGAGCCTTGAGAATCAGATAGCGGCCCAGTTCACGGTAGAGGGTCGCCATGCTGTGCTTGAGCGGCTGACGCGAGAACAGCGCGCACCACAATACCGACAGCAGTCCGTACCAGGTCGCGCCGATCACCAGCAGCAACGGCTGGACCAGATTGATGCCCAGTCCCGGCTCACGCAGCCACTCGGGCAGGCTGCGCTCCAGCAGCGCGATCTGCCCATCTCCATGCTGCTGCTCGAGACTGATCATGGTGTACACGGCCAGAATCAGCGAGGCGCGGGCGATGGCCCCGTAGCGGGCATCGATCGCCGCCAGCATCGGCAAGGTGAAGGTGGCCAGCGCCAGGCCGATCACGAAGGGCAACGGCATGCCGAACAGCAGCTCCACCGAGACGGCGGCGATGCTGAAACAGGCCAGTGTCATGCCCAGCGCGCGCAGTCGCCCGCGCCAATGGTCATCCGTTTCCGCCAGTCCCGAGGCAATCACGCCGAGAAACAGCGGGATCACCAGCGCCATCTCGTCCAGCCAGAACCCTACCGCCATCACACCGCCAAGCGCGATGAGCATGCGCAGCGAATAGCTGAAGGCATCCAGCGTCCACAGTCGACGCAGGGAGTGGATGAGCGAGTGTTGCAGGGAGCGTGTCATGAAGTGTTCCGTGACCAGGGCGCGAGCAGCGCATTAGACTTTAGATTTATGCCGCTAGCATACCACCCTGTTCTGCCGTGTCCGATAGCTCCGGCTCACACAAGCGTTGGCAAGCGCTTCAGGCGCCAAACTCTCCGTCCGTGCCACTCTACCCACTCATGCTACCCACTCATGCCTACCCCGGATTTCATGGAGAATACCGATGCACCCACTCATCGAACGTGTCACTGGCGCCCTCGGGCTGTCACCAGAGATTGCCGAACAGGCGGTCGGCCTCATTCTCAAGTTCGTGCGTGAACAGGGCCCGGATGGGCCGGCGGCATCACTGCTGGGGGCCATTCCGGGCGCCGAAGGGTTGATCGGCAGCGCTGGCGAGGAAGCCGCCGAGTCCGGGGGCGGTGGCCTCATGGGCGGCCTGATGGGGGCGGTCAGTGCATTCACCGGAGGCAGCGGAGGGGGAGCACTGGAGCTGGGCCAGAAGCTGATGGGACTGGACCTGAACATGGATCAGGCACGTGGCGTGGCCGATGAGACGCTGAGCTATGCGCGCGAGCAAGCCGGCGATGGTGTGGTCGACCAGGTCATCGAGGGCATCCCGGGCCTCAAGCATCTGCTGTGACACCTTGCGTGCCCTCACGAAAAACGCCCCGCTGAGCAGATCAGCGGGGCGTTTTTTTGGGTCACTACGGCATGGCCGTCGGTTCAGCGAATCCGCTTGAGCAATGACTGCAGACGATTGAGCTGGGCGGAATCCCCGACCAGACGCACGCGCTGCTCCATCATGCCATTCAAGAAGGCCTTGGGAGACGGCTTGAGCAGGAAGGCCACCGCACTCTCAGCCTCCGCGAAGCGCAGCTCAAGCTCCGTATCCACCGGCAGACCGGTGCCGGAGGTCACACCTTCCCGAGACATCCGATAATGACGCGCGATGCTCAGATCCTCCGTGGCAACGCCCCAATCCAGCGAACGCGTCTCGAGCTGAGCGCGAAATTCGGGGTCGCGCCGGAAGGCACGCTTGAGCAGCAGGCCCAGTACCCACAACAGCAACTTGAGCTTCATGGCGTCATTCCTTCCTTGAGAGGCGGCACGGTCAAGCGGTCAGCCGCGAACAGCCATCGATACCGTCCATGACAAAATGCCACCGGGCCCGAGTGGCGGAGCCGGTGGCATCGATACTGACATCGGGCAAGCATGGCGGGCCGCCACGCCAGCAGGGGCGCGGCGGCGTGGACCAGACTTACTTGGTCACCGCATCCTTCAATGACTTGCCCGGCTTGAAGGCCACTGTCTTGCTGGCCGGGATGGTCAGGGGTTTGCCTGTCTGGGGGTTCTTGCCGGTACGCGCTGCACGCTGACGCACCGTGAAGGAGCCAAAACCAATCAATGAAACATCGTTGCCCTTGGCGACCGTGTGGGTGATCTCGTCGAGAATCACGTTCAACACCTGACTAGCCTTGTCCTTGGACAGATCCGCACGCTCGGCGATGGCCGCAGCGAGTTCTGGCTTGCGCATGAAAAGCCCTCCTGGTTTGGCATTCTGCACGGGCGGCTCAGCCGCCGATTCATTGTTGTTCTTGCACGAATGTTGTTCTTGCACGGATGTTGCTGCACTTGCTGGCATTGCATGGCGCTTGGGCGATGCGATACCGGGTCCCCCTTTCACGGGGTGAACGTCACCGGTAACACGTCGTCCCTGATTCTCGCCTGACGCTCTGTGACGGAAACTTCACTATCGTGCCTGACTACGCTGGCTTCAAGGGGTCTGCGACCATCGGCCATGGCATCGCCTAGCCTAGCAACGGCGGTGCCTGCCGCGCCAGCTCGACTTTCCTGCGAACGGAGGCGCCTGTCAACGCATATCCAATCAAGCGTTCGTTCGCATCGAGAGCGCGTGCATCGAGATCATCTCCCTCGCCCGTGATGTCCCAGCGCGCCACGGCCGTCCGAGGCGGGTAGGCCACGATGGGCAGCGCCGGTGTCTTGACCAGCACGGGCCAGGCCTTCCAGTCGAGCTCGACCGCCTCGCCGCACAGATTGGCGGCCAGCACCCGAGCCGCGGCCTGCAGGGGCTGCACGTACATGGCATTGACCCCTTCGACACTGGCGCAGTCTCCCAGCGCCCAGACATGCGGCCGGGAGGTGGCAAGGTGACGATCGACGCGGATGCCGTCCCCACCAGCACTCAACCCCGCGCCCTGTGCCAGCTTGATGCGTGGCGCGAGCCCCGTGGCCAGCAGCACCAGCGAGCCCTCCACCGCATGACCACTCTGCAGCACCACGCTGACGGGCGCCTGCGTTGCCTTGCCGGCGGTGATGGTCTCGACCATCTCGCCTTGCAGCCGACGCACGCCGATGGCATCGAAGGCCTTGCCAAGTCGCTGGCCGAGCGCCTGGGGAAGCAAGCCATCCAGCGGAGTGTCTTCCGCCGCGACCAGGGTGACCTCATGTCCTGCGGCTTTCAGGTCATTGGCGTATTCACACCCCACCAGACCGGCACCGACGATCACGACACGGCCACTCTCCCCCGCCTCACGCGCTGCCGTCAGCGTGGCGCTGAAGGCGGCATAGTCATCGAGATCATTGATGCTCATCACGCGCGAGCCGACCGAGTCATCGATGGGGAAGGGTCGCCGCGGCGCGGCACCGAGTGCCAGCACCAGCTCGTCATAGGCCAGGCATTCCTCGCCCAGCCAGACCTGTCGCGCGTGGGTATCGATGCTCGTCACTCGCTGATGGGTGCGCAGCTCGGCGTCCAGTTCATCCACCAGGGCCACGGAGGTCTGCCGTGCCAATGCCCGGGCGCTCATGCCCTTGGCAAAGGCGGTGGACAGCAGAGGCTTGGCGTAATCGTGGCCACTGTCCTGACTGACCAGGATCAGTCGACTGTCCTTGTCACGCGAACGCAGGGCACGCGCCAGGCCAATGCCGGCCATGCCGGTGCCGATGATGACAAGGGTACGAGGGTCGCGCATGGCGCCATCTCCTGAGATCGATCCGAGAGGAAAAGAGGGTAGTCGGGCCCCAGCATACCAGCCTGCCACTGGCGCGGGCATGCTCACGCTGCAGGCCTTGCGGTTCGGGCGTGCTAGACTCGCCACTTGTCATCCTGACAGGGAATTCATCGTGGTCTGTCACTCCCACTCGGCAGCGTTTGCCGGCAAGATCGCCATCCGGGCCATGTCTCGCTCGGAACTCAGCACTCCCTGCGCTCACCAGAGAGCGATGGACTCGGCGGTCCGCCGCCACTGGCAGCCCGCCGCGAGCCTGCAAGGCGTCATGCCGGCCGGCTGGTGGCCATGGCTGTCCTCCAGCGACTCGCTGACCCAGCGTCTCGATCACGCCATGCGCATGCTCGATGGTCAGGGGCTGCGCGTGCGCCTGCTGCTGCAGGACACCGGCCCTGCCCGGCGTGATGAGGCGCGGATGCTGGGTATCGCGCCACGACGCCATGTCTGGCGGCGCGAAGTGGCCCTGTGTCATGGCGATGAGCCCTGGGTGATCGCGCGCTCGCTGGCGGCGCTGGACCTGGCCCATGGCCACCGTCTTTCGACGCTCGGAGAAGGCTCGCTGGGCCATTGGCTGTTCCGCCAGCCCGACCTGACCCGCAGCGCCATCGATGTCAGCCGGGCGCCACTGAGGCTTGCCAGCACGCAGCCGCTGGCACGCACCGCCAGCCTGTGGATGCGCCGCTCGATGTTCTCGCACGGTCGCTTCCGGGTACTGGTCCAGGAAGGTTTCACCCCTCGGTTCCAGCACGCTCTGGAACTCTGATTCCCCACTGCCGTTCGATCAGGAGTCTTGATGTCAGCGTCATCCGCTTCCCGCCCGTCCAAACTGGCCGATTACCTCGCCCTGACTCGTCTGGACCGCCCCATCGGCACCTGGCTGCTGATGTGGCCGACCCTCTGGGCCCTGTGGCTGGCGGCCGATGGGCTACCGGACCGCGATACGCTGCTGATCTTCGTGGCTGGTGTCTATCTGATGCGTGCCGCCGGCTGCGTGATCAACGACTACGCGGATCGCCACTGGGACAAGCATGTCGAACGCACCCGCGATCGCCCGCTGACCTCAGGACGCATCACGGAGCGCGAGGCGCTGACCCTGTTCGGTGTGCTGGTCGCGGCCGCCTTCGTGCTGGTGTGCTTCACCAACCTGACCACGGTGCTGCTGTCGATCGTCGCCGTGCTGCTGGCGGCCAGCTATCCGTTCATGAAGCGCTTCCATCATCTGCCGCAGGTGGTGCTGGGTGCCGCCTTCGGCTGGGCGATTCCGATGGCCTTCGCGGCGACGCTTGAGGAGGTGCCGACCTATGGCTGGTGGCTGTTCGCGGCCAATCTGATGTGGACGGTGGCCTACGACACCGCCTATGCGATGGTCGATCGCAATGACGACCTCAAGGTCGGCATCAAGTCCACCGCCGTGCTGTTCGGCCGCGCCGACACGCTGATGATCGGTCTGCTGCAGCTGGGCATGCTGGCGGTGTTGATCGGCATCGGCCTGCACCTGGCACTGGGCATCTTCTACTGGCTGGGGCTGGCCGCGGCGGCCGTGACCTTCGTCTGGCAGCAGCGCCTGATTCGCGAGCGGGAGCGTGGCCCCTGCTTCCAGGCATTTCTCAACAACCACTGGTCCGGCCTGCTGATCTTCGCGGGCATCGCGCTGGCGACCTGGCCAGCTGCCTGACCCCTCTTTCCGGCCAATGGGCCCGAGTCCTCATCCGATCTGCCAGCGATCTTCCTCATGCGGCGAGGCGTGGCATTCACGCCTTGAGAGAGTTGAGGGACTCGCTGGCAAGCCGGGCGGCAAGCTGCCAAGCTGGCGATTGTCATCTCACTGTCATATAAGCAGGTTGTAATCGTCATCGACTTGTCATTCTGGCGCGTGCGCCGACTGCTGCATGGGATCTAGCGATGAGCTCCAAGACCGTACTGATTGTCGACGACGAATCCTCGATACGCGAGATGATCGCCGTCGCCCTGGAAATGGCGGATTACCGCGTGCTGGAGGCCGACAATGCCCAGGACGCCCACGCCATCGTCGTCGATGAAAAGCCCGATCTGCTGTTGCTGGACTGGATGATGCCCGGCACCAGCGGGCTGGAACTGGCGCGCCGCCTCAAGCGTGACGAGACCACCGCGGAGCTGCCGATCATCCTGCTCACCGCCAAGGGCGAGGAAGACAACAAGATCCAGGGGCTCGAGGCCGGGGCGGACGATTACATCACCAAGCCCTTCTCGCCACGCGAGCTGGTGGCACGCCTCAAGGCCGTGCTGCGCCGCACCACGCCCAAGGGCGTCGAGGAGTCGGTGGAAGTCGAGGGTCTGATGCTCGACCCCGCCAGCCACCGCGTGACCGCACACGGCAACTCCCTGGAGGTCGGCCCCACCGAATACCGCCTGCTGCAGTTCTTCATGACCCATCAGGAGCGCGCCTACACCCGCAGCCAGCTGCTGGATCAGGTCTGGGGCGGCAATGTCTATGTCGAGGAACGTACCGTGGACGTGCACATTCGTCGTCTGCGCAAGGCGCTGGGCGAGGGGCATCAGCACTTGATCCAGACCGTCCGCGGTACCGGTTATCGCTTCAGCGCCCAGGCCTGAGACGCGGATGCGCTACTGGACGAACGAGCTATGGCGGCTGGGCTATCTGGCGGGCGGCTTCGGGCTGGTCGGCGGACTGCTCGGCCTGCTGGGCTGGGGCCTGGCGCTGGGGCTGGCGCTGTACCTGTTCGTCCATCTCAAGCACCTCAAGAGCCTCTACACCTGGCTGATCACCAACCCCCATGAAGAGCCGCCGCCCGGCGATGGCGTCTGGGGGGATCTGCTCGATCGTCTGTATCGCTACCAGAAGGGTCAGCGTCAGGCGCAGGAGCGACTGCGCAGTATCCTCAACCGCATCCAGGAATCCTCGGAAGCGATGCGCGATGGCCTGGTGATGCTCGACAATCACGGCGACATGGAGTGGTGGAACAGCGCTGCCGAGCAGTTGATCGGCCTCAAGGCCAGTCACGACCGCGGCCAGCACGTCACCAACTATCTGCGTGACCCCGTGTTCATCGATTACTTCAATCGGCTGGCCTATCGTGAGCCGCTGACCCTGCAATCGCCGCTCTCCGACAACCTGACCCTGCAGATCTCCATCACCCTGTTCGGTGACAACGAGCGCCTGGTGATGGTGCGCGATGTCACCCGTCTCTACCGTCTCGAGGAAATGCGCCGCGATTTCGTGGCCAATGTCTCCCATGAGCTGCGCACGCCGCTGACGGTACTGGCCGGCTACCTCGAGACCTATTCCGACTATGCCGATGACCTGCCCCCGCGCTGGCAGCGTGGCCTGGGACAGATGCAGAGTCAGACCGACCGCATGCAGCACCTCGTCGAGGATCTGCTGACCCTGTCGCGCCTGGAGACCGACGAGCTGTCGGGCGAAGGACGTCGCATCGACATGGCACAGCTGCTGACACGTATCCGGGAAGATGCCGAAGGCCTCTCGAAGGAGCGGCATGTCATCACGGTGGAGGTCGAGCCCGGACTGGCCCTGATGGGTGAGGAGCAGGAGCTGAGAAGCGCGATCTCGAATCTGGTCTTCAATGCGGTGCGTTACACGCCGGAAGACTGCCACATCACGCTGCGCTGCCAGAGCACCAGCGAGGGCGTGATGGTCGAGGTGGAGGATGACGGTGACGGCATTGATCCCGTGCATCTACCGCGCCTGACGGAGCGCTTCTATCGCATCGACAAGGGACGCAGCACCGCCACTGGTGGCACCGGGCTGGGGCTGGCCATCGTCAAGCATGTGCTGATCCGCCATCAGGGCCGCCTGGAGATCGACAGCCTGCCCGGCGAGGGCGCACGCTTCCGTTGTCATTTCCCGGTGGAACGCCGCTGCGCGACGACTGCCTGACGGTTGCAGCCCCACTGACACGAACGCCCCGCCGCGCCCTCTGCATGAGGTCACGGCGGGGCGTCGTGGTATCTGCGTTCGTCAACGCTCGCGATAAAGCCTGGCTCAGCGGCGCGGGGCAGGCAGCTGTCGGTAGTGGCTCTGCCACATCAGGACGGCACCCGCCACGGCCCCGGGAATGAACAGCAGGTTGGCCAAGGGCACCAGCGTCAGCACGAACACGGCACCACCGAAGGTCAGTGACGGCCACCAGCGCGCCTTGAGACGCTGCTTCATGTCACCGAAGCTGACCTGATGGTTGTCCATCGGATAGTCCAGATACTGGATCGCCATGCTCCAGGCCGAGAACAGCCCCCACAGCAGCGGTGAGAGCAGATTCAGGCCCGGAATGAAGCCGAGAATGAACAGCGCGATCATGCGGGGAATGAAGTAACCCAGTTTGGCCATCTCGCGCCCCAGCGAGTCGATCCCGATCTTCACCAGGCCACGCTCATCTTCGATCAGGGTGCCATCCAGACGATGCTCGACCTTCTCGGCCAGAATGCCGTAGAACGGCGCCGCGATCAGATTGGTCACCAGGCTGAAGGTGAAGAACACCGCCAGCAACAGACTCAGCACCAGCACCGGCCAGATCAACCAGCTCAGCCATTCCAGCCAGCTGGGCACCTTGAGCATCCAGTAATCGATCCAGCCCTCGAACTGGCTGAACAACAGCCACAGCGTGGCACTGTAGAGCACCAGGTTGATCGCCAGTGGTACGAACACGAAACGGCGTAGCCCGGGGGTATAGACCATGCGGGTCCCGCGGACCAGCGCCGATACGGCATCAATCATGCGACGTCCTCGTCATCTCGTGAAAGGCGGCTGCCCTCGGGCGGCCGGAGCCACACCCTAGCACTACCACCCGTCCCACGCAGCTGTCGGCGCATCGAATGGCAGACGCCCCGCACTCCGTCGGCGGGACAGAGGCGGGGCGTCATCGGCAGACAGGCGTCAGGCCCCGGGGAAGGGGCCTGCACGTCAGGGCTTGTCGAGATCCTGCGGCTGGAGGTCATGGGTGTCGGTGTGACGCACGTCCACGCCCTTGACCAGGAAGATGACGTACTCGGCGAGGTTGTCGGCGTGATCCCCGATACGCTCCAGCGCACGTAGAATCCACATCACGTTGAGCACCGGGGTGATCTGGCGCGCGTCTTCCATCATGAAGGTCATCAGCGAACGCATCGCGCTCTGGTATTCCAGATCCACCGAGGCATCCTCACGCAGTACCTTGAGCGCCAGATCCGTGTCGAAGCGGGCGAAGGCGGTCAGCGAGTCACGCACCATGCTGCGCACATGCTGACTGAGGTGACGCACCTCGACCATGCCACGCGGGCTCTGGCCGTTCTCGACCAGCGAGATGGCATTGCGCGCGATCTTGCTGGACTCGTCACCGATGCGCTCCAGATCGGAGGTGGCGCGAATCACGGCCAGCACCAGACGCAGGTCAGAGGCCGCCGGCTGACGGCGCGCCAGCACGCGGGTGCACTCGTCGTCGATCTTCAGCTGCATGTCGTTGACGCCCTTGTCATTGTCACGCACGCGTGTCGCCGTCTCGCTGTCACCCTCCAGCAGGGCCGTGACGGCATCCTGCAGCTGCTTCTCCACCAGACCGCCCATGGCCAGCAGGTGTGTCTTCAGCGCATCCAGCTCGTGATTGAACTGCTGGGATATGTGCTTGCCGTGCGAATCGCTGGTGATATCCATTACCCTCTCCCGGGAAGTCATCCGCCGAGGCAGGCGGTCTCTGACATGTGGCATTGATGTAGAAGCGCTGCAGCAGGGTCTGGCGCAGGCGGCTCCCTCCTAGCATGACGCCTCTTGATTGCAGTTATATTTCACTCGAGCGCTGGGACGCCAATCGAATCTCGCGCCGCGCTGAAATATCCACGACGCGATGGCCCATCCGCCAACGTCCCGCGCGAGACACGTGTCAGCCACCTGCAGTGCCGCTTCGGTGATCTCACCCGAAACGGCCGGTGATGTAGTCCTCGGTCTGGCGACGACGCGGGTTGGTGAACAGCTGATCGGTCGGGGCATATTCCACCAGCTGCCCTTCATGCAGAAAGGCCGTGGCATCCGAGACACGTGCTGCCTGCTGCATGTTGTGGGTGACGATGACCAACGTCAGGCGTGAGCGCAGCGAGCGGATCAGCTCCTCGATCTTGAGCGTCGAGATCGGGTCCAGCGCCGAGGCTGGCTCATCCAGCAGCAGGACTTCCGGCTCCACCGCCAGCGTGCGCGCGATCACCAGGCGCTGCTGCTGGCCACCGGAAAGCCCCAGCGCGCTGTCGAACAGCCGGTCCTTCACTTCCTCCCACAGCGCCGCGGCCCGCAGACAGGATTCGACCTTGTCATCCAGATGGCGCTTGTCATTCTCGCCGACCAGCCGCAGCCCGAAGGCCACGTTCTCGTAGACCGACATCGGAAAGGGGTTGGGCGTCTGGAACACCATGCCGACGCGCCGGCGCAGCATGGGGACATCCACGCCCCGGGCATGGATGTCCTCGCCTTCCAACCAGACCTTGCCGCTCAGGCGTGACTGCTCATCGAGATCGGTCATGCGATTGAAGGTGCGCAGCAGGCTCGACTTGCCACATCCCGAGGGGCCGATGAAAGCCGTCACGCGCTTGCGCGCGATGCGCAGGCTGATGTCGTCAAGCGCACGCCGTCGGTGACGCTCCTTGCCCACCTGCGCCTGATAATCGAGGCACAGGTGGCGGGTTTCCAGGCACGTGTCCTGCGGATTGACGACCTCGGGGTGCTGCGAGCTCGACTGGACGCTCTCACGTGCAGAGTCACGCTTCATTCGGTGGCTCCCTTGTAACGTTGTGCCAGCATGTGACGCAGGCGAATGGCACTCAGATTGAGGCACAGGATCACGACCACCAGCACCAGTGCGGTCGCATAGACCAGCGGGCGACTGCTGAAGGCATCGCTGCTCTGGAAAGCCAGATCATAGACCTGATGGCCGAGGTGCATGAACTTGCGATCCAGATGCAGCCACGGGAAGCTGTCATCCAGCGGCAGGTCCGGCGCCAGCTTGACCACGCCGACCAGCATCAAGGGCGCGACCTCGCCTGCCGCACGCGCCACCGCCAGAATCAGCCCGGTCATCAAGGCCGGAGATGCCGCGGGTATCACCACGCGCCTGAGGGTCTCGAAGCGCGTGGCACCCAGTGCAAGCGCGCCTTCGCGCAGGCGATGCGGCACCCGCGCCAGCCCCTCCTCCGTGGCCACGATCACCACCGGCAGCGTCAGCAGCGCCAGCGTCAGCGATGCCCACAGCAATCCACCGGTGCCGAAGGTGGGGGTCGGCAGACGCTCGGAAAAGAACAGTTCATCCAGGCCGGCCCCCAGCCCGTAGACGAAGAACCCCAGCCCGAAGACCCCATAGACGATGGAAGGCACGCCGGCGAGATTGCGCAGCGCGATGCGGGTCAGTCGCGTGAGACGCCCCTGATGCGCGACCTCGTGCAGATAGAGGGCCGCCATCACGCCGAAGGGCATCACCAGAATCGCCATCAACACCACCATCAGCACGGTACCGAAGATGGCGGGCCAGATGCCGCCACTGCCTTCATTGGGCGAGCCGGAGACGAAGTCGCGAAAGCGCTCCAGCGTCAGCAACAGTCGTCCGCCAAAGCCCATGGCATTCGGCTGCCAGACATGACGGATGTCATTCAGCGCGATGCGCCCCTCATGACCGCCATTGCCCCCGAGCAGCAGCTGGCCGGCGTCCAGGGCTCCCCGGAGGGCCAGCAGTTGCCCCTCACGGGTGATCAGTGCCTCGCGTGTCGTCTCGAGCTCCGCGATCAAGGAGGCATCCGCCTCGTCCTGCGTCGTGACAGGCCCTTGTCGAGCGGACAGTTGCTGCTGCAAGGCCAGCAGGCGCGCGCTCAAGGCCTCGCTGTCAGCGCGCAGTGCCGCCAGCTGACGGCGCTGCCCCTCAAGCGCCGCCAACCGCGCATGCAGTGCCTCGGCATTCTGGTGCAGTGAAGGAGTCGGTGCCCCCGGGACCGTACTGTCGGAGGAGAGCTGCGGAGAATGATCCAGCTCACCAGTGAGCGGATCACTCAGCGCTCTGGCCATGCCATACAGCACTCGCCCGTCGCGCATTTCCAGCATCAGTGCCTGGCGAGGAAAGCGGATATTCTCCATCAGGGTATCCGGCAGCCACTGCCAGCTCGCCGAGGCCCCATCCTGAGAGGAGGTCTGCAGCAGCCACCAGCGCTGCGACTGTCGCTCACGTTGCTGATCACCGGTGTCCGCTGCCGAGGGACGCAGCTCCTCATGCATCAATTCGCCCAGCAGGTGACGGTTGTCCGCCGCCGGCTCGCCACGGGGGGTCTTGAGCGCCGTGACGCTCTGCCCCGGCTGGGTGGTGAGTTCGACCTCGACCAGCCGTGAGGGCCAGAAGTGACTGAGCGAGCCCACCACCAGCAGGCTGATCAGCCCCAGCACCAGTACCAGCGAGACACTGACCGCCATGGCATTCAGCCAGCCCCAGGGGCCACCATCACGCCAGTAACGTGCCAGACGCGCCGTCACAGGCTCACGAGGTCTGAGCAACGAGGACGGCGGTACCGCATCAGGACGACTCATCCCCAGCCTCCACGTTGCGGCGGCATGAAGCGCAGGCGCAGCACTTCCGCCAGCGTATTGACCACGAAGGTGAAGAGGAACAAGGCCAGCGCGGCAAGGAACAGCAGGCGGTAATGGCTGCTGCCGACCTCGGCTTCCGGCAACTCGATCGCCAGGGTCGCCGCCAGTGAGCGCACTCCCTCGAACAGGCTGGCATCCACCAGCGGCGTGTTGCCGGCGACCATCAACACGATCATCGTCTCGCCCACGGCGCGCCCCATGCCGATCATCATCGCGGAGAACAGCCCGACGGCGGCAGCCGGCAGGATCACGCGGCGCAGACTCTGCCAGGGCGTCGCCCCCAGTGCCGCGGACCCCGCCGCCAGTCCGCGAGGGACTGAGGACAGCGCATCCTCACTGAGCGTGAAGAGTGTCGGCATCACCGCCAGCCCCAGCGCCATGCCGGTCACCAGGGTATTGCGCTGGGCGTAATCGATGCCGTGATGGGCAAACAGCCATTGACGGATGTCGCCCTCGAACCACCAGGCTTCCAGTTGATGAGCCAGCGTCACATCCAGCCACAGCAGCAGCATCAACAGCGGCAACAGCCCGAAGGCGGCCATGTTTTCCGGCATCAGACTGCGCAGTGCGCGCGGCGACAGGGTCCACACGAAACCGGCCACCATGGTGCCCAGCGGAATCAGTACCAGCCCCAGCAGCACGGCCATCAATTCACGCTCGACGAAGGGCGCGACCACCAGCGCCGCGATGAAGCCGATCACCACCGTGGGCAAGGCCTCCATCATCTCCAGCATCGGCTTGATGCGCGCCCGCTGGCGCGGGGCCATGAAACAGGCCACATGGATGGCACAGCCCAATCCCAACGGCACGGCAAACAGCAGGCCGACCAGCGCGACCTTGAGCGTCCCCCACATGATGGGTACCAGCGACAGGCGGGGTTCATGGGCACCGGTGCTCTCCAGCTGCCAGATCCAGGCCGGTGCGTCACGCCCCTCATACCAGACCTTGCCGAAGATCGCGCCAAGCCCCACGACCTGATGCGGATCACGGATCTCGAGACCCGCATAGGCCTGTTCAAGAGCCCCCAGGCCACCTGCCACGGACGTTGGCCGTGCCAGCAGACGACGATCCTCCTGCTGGAAGCTCAACTCGACTCCTGCCGCCACCTGTGCGGGTGACAGCCAGTCCACCAGCTGCCGACGACGCTCGGCCGTGGCGAGATACAGCCCGAGTCGGCCATCCGCGTCGAGTGCCGCGAAGCCCAACCCATGATGTGCCGCGGCGATGGTTCTCACCGGGGCCGACAGGCCACTGTCGAAGTCTCCCGCCTTGATCAGCGGGCTGGCATGCGCGGGCAGCAGGTAATGACTCAGTCCACCGCCGGCATCCCCCAGGATCAGGCTCTTGCCGCCGCGCAGGATACTCAGGGCGGTGATCGGCTGGGCAGCATGCTCCTGCCGGCCCAGCTTGCGGGCCAGAGGTACCTGGCCGGCGGACGCATCGTTCAACTGCCATTGAGTGAAGGCATGCGGCCCTGCCGTGACCAGCAACTGCCCCACCAGGGCCGAAAGGCTGGCCGGGCCGGGCAGCCATTGCTGCTGCCAGCTGCCTTGCGGCGTGGTCGAGGCCAGTCTTGCCAGCCACAGACGATCACCTTGTCGGTCGGGCATGCGCAGCCATAGCTGCTGTCGGCTCTGCGTGAGGTGAGCCTGCCGATGATCCAGTCCCTCGGGTACCTGGAGGGAACTCGATCGACGCAAACCGTCATCGGTGTGCTGGATCAGCTGCAACCGGTTGCCGGCCAGCCACTCGATCCGCCACTCGTCCATGTCCGCGGCGCGAGTGTCCAATGCTCGAGATTCCAGTACCTGCGAGCTGCTCGGCGTCGTGCCGGGCGGTTTGAGCAGCGGCCATGACACGCTGATCAGATAGCCGAGCATCACCACCACCAGCGCCATCACGCCAAGACCGGCAACCGTCAGCCACAGGCTTGCCAGGCGATCGCGACGCAGACGGCGAGATTGCATTCGTGAGGCTTCAGCAGCAGCCGGCATGAATATTCACCACAAGAGAAGAAGCGCGCGGGGAGGGATCACTCCCGCGAGCGAAAGATGGGGTCTGCCTCAAGATTATGTCCATGAGATGACAGCGAGATGACAAGCGTACTCAGAGACCCTCGCCCTCATCCAGCCCCAGACGTTCACGCCACTGGTTCAGCTGATCGTCCGGCAACGGTACATAGCCTTCCCGCAGGATGGCCTGTTGTCCCTGACGCGACATGATCAACGACAGGAACGCCTGCTCCAATGACGGCAGCGGCTCGTCTGGCACACGATTGACGTAGATGTACAGGGCGCGTGTCAGCGGGTAACGCCCGTCGCGGATACTGGCCCGACTCGGAAATATCGCCATGCTGCCGGCGTCACGACTCACCGACAGCTGTTTGACCATGGGAGATGAGGTGCTGAAGCTGGCGTAGCCGATCCCGCCCGGCGAGGAGCCCACGGCGCCGATGATCGACGCCGACCCCGGTTGCTCGCTCACGTCCAGTCGGAAGTCGCCGCCACACAGGGCGACGCGCCGGAAGGCACCGTAGGTCCCGGAGGTGGCACTGCGCCCGAAGCGGCTGATCTGACGCTCAGCCCAGTCTCCCGACAGCCCCAGTTGCCCCCACCGATCGGCCCGCTGACTGCCACACTCATGACTGGCCGAGAAGATGGCATCGAGCTGCGCGATGCTGATCGACTCCAGCGGATTGCGGCGATGCACGAGGATGCCCATGGCATCCAGCGCCACGGGGACTTCCAATGGCGGATACCCGAATGCCCGGATGAAGTCCTGGCGCTCCTGATCGCTCATCGGCCGCGACATCAGCCCCACCCGTGTGGTGCCGGCAATCAGGGCAGGCGGCGCCGTCGAGGACCCCGCTGCCTGCAACTGGACCCGCACCCCTGGATGGTAGCGACGCAGCTGAGCCGCCCACCGCGTCACCAGCACCGAGAGGGTATCGGAGCCCACGGCCGTCAGGTTGCCGACGACCCCCGGCACGGGGCGATATTCAGGTACCTCGGCAAACGCGGGCACGACCGGCATCAGCAGGCAGGCCAGCAACGCAAGGCGACTCGAGAGCCAACGGGGACGACGCAAGGATGCGATGAAGAACATGACGATTTCAGGCCTGAAAGATGAATGATGCGCTCATTGGCGGTGATGACTATCGCGTTGTTCCTTCAACTCCTGCCACTCCTTCAATACCACTTCCCTGCGTGAGGCTGCCTCACCAGCGGCATTGCTGCGCCGAGTATCCTTCATTGCAACGTTGAGGCACGAGACCAACATGCTGCAATGCAAGAAAATTCCCGCTGCAACGCCTGGCGAGAGAGGACATCCCTTCCACTGGCAGAGTAGGATACCGGACATGAGATGCCTTTCGTGAGCCACTGCCCGCTCGGGCTCTCCTTCCATCGCCACTAAGCAAACCATCGACGCCACTGGGCAAACCGCCGACGCCAGTGCACCCTGAAGACATAACAACAAGACAGCGAGTGACGACATGCAAGCCCTGGATGATGCCCCGGTGCCGAACGGCACGCTGACGCTCAAGCTGATCGCTCAGCGTCACGATACCAATCTTTATGGCGATATCAGCGGTGGCTGGTTGATGCATCGCATGGATGAGGCCTGCGAACTGGCCGCCGGCCGTGTGGCCAACGGACGGACTGCCACCGTCGCCGTGGAGGGCCTCGACTTTCTCTCACCGGTGCGCGTCGGCTCGGTGGTCAATATCTTCACGCACGTCACGGAAGTCGGACGCAGCTCGGTACGGCTCACGGTCGAGGTCTGGATTCGGCCGCCTCAGGAGCGCAACCATCGTGCGCTGACCAAGGTGACCGAGGCCAACTACGTGATGGTGGCCCTGGACGACAATGGCCGAATCCGCGCGGTGCCGGAGCAGGGCAACGACGAGGAAAGTGTCTGACGTGATGGACACCGCCATTCATGAAGAAGCCGCCCCGAGGGGCGGCTTCTTCATTTCCCACCAGCGCCCGCCTGACACTGCCTGACGAGCGAGTCGCGATGTCCCCACACACAGCGGCGGGCGGTCACCTCAGCTCTCGCCCAGCACCCGGGCACGCGCATCAAGGAAGCCCTGTTCACCGATGCGCGTCCAGGGGGCGACCTGCTGCTGGAAGGCACGGTAGGACTCGTAGACACGCCTGGCGTCCTCATCCTTGGCGATGAACTCGTCCAGCACCTCGTTGGACGCCTTGAACAACGCCGCGTAGACATCCTGCGGAAATTCGCGTAGCTCAACGCCATGCTCCTCGACCAGCGAGGTCAGGGCGGTGGCATTGCGCAGCGCGAATTCATCCACCATCGCATGATTGGCAATCCTGGCTGCCTGGATCACCACCTGCTGGAGGTCTTCCGGCAACGCCTGCCAGGCCTCGAGATTGACGGTGCCTTCGAGAATGGCGGAGGGCTCGTTCCAGGCCGGGGAGTAGTAATACTTGGCCACCTGATGCAGACCGAAGGCCAGATCATTGTAGGGACCGACCCAGTCGGTGGCGTCGATCACACCGGTCTCCATCGCAGTGAAGATCTCGCTGCCCGGCAGATTCACCGCGCTGGCACCGATGCGGTTCATCACTTCACCCGCGAGCCCCGGCAGGCGGATCTTCAGGCCCTTCATGTCCGAGAGACTGTTCACTTCCTTGTTGAACCAGCCGGCCATCTGGGTGCCGGTATTGCCCACCGCCAGCGGCTTGAGGTTGTGACGCGCGTAGATCTCGTCCCACAGCTTCATGCCATCGCCGTGATACAGCCAGGCGTTGGTCTCGGTGGTATTCATGCCGAAGGGCACGGCGGTGAAGAACTGGGCGGCAGGTACCTTGCCCTTCCAGTAATAGGACGCCGAGTGGCCCATCTGGGCAGTCCCGGAAGACACGGCGTCGAAGACTTCCAGCGCCGGCACCATCTCACCGGCCCCATAGACCTTGACCTGAAGACGACCACCGGAAAGCTTCCCGATCAGACTGGCGAACTCATTGGCACCGGTGCCCAGCGCCGGGAAGTTCTTCGGCCAGGAGGTCACCATCTTCCAGTGGATGGTTTCCTCCTCGGCGGCATTGGCCGTGGAGACGAAAGGTGCAGCGGCGAGACCGGCAGCACCGGCCCCCAGAGCAGAGAGAAAACGGCGGCGTTGCATGGGGCGTTCCTTGTTCGAGTTGTGGGCAATGCATGACGCGGCATCAAGACAGCAGATTATCTGCCACTATGCCGCGACCCATGGATGGCCCACAACTGCACCAAGGCCGTAATGGCGCACGAATACCGCGCCCCCTGCACCGCTTTTCACTTCTCGCCAGCGCCTGCTGTCAGCGCCTCATGCCTGCGTCTGCCATCAATGCAGGATCAGCTGAGTACTTCCAGCTTGGCGAAGCCCAGCACCAGCCACTTGTCGCCTTCGCCCTCGAAGCTGATCTGCACACGCGCTCGCTCGCCCTGGCCTTCGGCGTTGATGACCACGCCCTCGCCGAACAGCGGATGACGCACCAGGCTGCCGAGCGACAGCGCCGGCATGTCGCCATTGGCCTCGACACTCTCCTGACGCGGCCCGGAGGGGCGACGATTCGGCGTAGCACGCTGGGTCGAGACCGGACGCGAGACCTGGCCACGCAGGCGCACTTCCTCCAGCAGCTCTTCCGGCAGCTCACGCAGGAAGCGCGACGGTCGCTGGAAGGTCTCCTTGCCGTGCATGCGCCGCAGCTCGGCGTAGGTCAGGTAGAGGCGCTGCATGGCACGGGTGACACCGACGTAGCACAGGCGACGCTCTTCCTCGAGGCGCCCCGGCTCCTCCAGTGACATCTTGTGCGGGAACAGCCCTTCCTCGACCCCGGCGACGAACACCACCGGGAATTCGAGCCCCTTGGCGGAGTGCAGCGTCATCATCTGTACGCATTCCTCGCCTTCGGCGGCTTCATGATCACCGGCATCCAGCGCGGCTTCGGCGAGGAAGGGCTCCAGCGCCTCGGCCCCTTCGCTGGGGGCTTCCGGGTCCATGCGCTCGCCCTGACTGAAGGCACGACAGGCGTTGACCAGCTCGGCAAGGTTCTCGAGACGCGCCTGGCCCTTCTCGCCCTTCTCGGCGGCGTGGTGCTCGCGCAGGCCGGAGACGTGGATGACGTGCTCGACCAGCTCATGCAGCGCCATGCCGGCGGTGTCGTTGTCGAGGCCATCGATGATGTCGGCGAAGGCACGCACGGCGGTGGCGGCGCGCCCCTTGAGGACGCCGTCGGAAACCGCATCGCTCATCGCCTGCCACATGGTCAGGTTGCCGTAGCGCGCACGCTCGCGCAGCTGCTCGACGGTGCGCATGCCGATGCCACGCGCCGGCACGTTGATCACGCGCTCCAGGGCGGCATCGTCCTCGCGGTTGTTCATCAGACGCAGGTAGGCGAGCGCGTTCTTGATCTCGAGACGCTCATAGAAACGCTGGCCGCCATAGATGCGATACGGCATGCCCTGGCGGATCAGCGTCTCCTCCAGCACGCGTGACTGGGCGTTGGAGCGATACAGGATCGCGATCTCGTCGCGACTGTAACCATGCTCATTGACCAGTTCGCGGATGGTATCGGCGATGTAGCGCGATTCGTCGATGTCGTTGAAGCCGGCATAGACCCGAATCCGCTCGCCACGGCCGCTGTCGGTCCACAGCTCCTTGCCCATGCGCCCGCCGTTGTGGCTGATCAGGGCGTTGGCAGCCTCCAGGATGGCGCTGGAGGAGCGGTAGTTCTGCTCCAGACGCACCACACGGGTATTGGCGAATTCCTCGGTGAAGCGCTGGATGTTCTCGACCCGTGCGCCACGCCAGCCGTAGATGGACTGGTCATCATCGCCGACCACGGTCATGCATTCGCGATCACCGGCCAGCAGCTTCAGCCAGGCGTACTGCAGGGTATTGGTATCCTGGAACTCGTCGACCAGCAGGTGGGCGAAGCGCTCGCGGTAATGCGCCAGCAGGTGCGGTGTGTCACGCAGCAGCTCCAGCGAGCGCAGCAGCAGCTCACCGAAATCCACCAATCCGCCACGCTCGCAGGCCAGCTGATAGAGCTCGTACATCTCGACCATCTTGCCCATGTAGGCGTCGCCGTGGGTCTGGACCTGATGGGCCCGCAGCCCCTCTTCCTTGCAGCCGGCGATGAAGTACTGGACCTGCTTGGGCGGCCAGCGCTCGTCATCGACGTTGTGCTCCTTGAGCAGTCGCTTGACCATGCGCAGCTGGTCATCGCTGTCGATGATCTGGAAGTGCTCGGGCAGACGCGCCTCCTGCCAGTGGGTGCGCAGCAGACGGTGACTGATGGAGTGGAAGGTGCCGACCCACATGTGGCGCAGACTGCTGCCATTGAGCGCCTCGAGACGCGTGCGCATCTCGCGGGAGGCCTTGTTGGTGAAGGTCACCGACAGGATGGCATAGGGCAAGAACTGATATCGGTCCATCAACCAGGCGATGCGATGGACCAGCACGCGGGTCTTGCCGGAACCGGCGCCCGCCAGTACCAGCATGTTGCCCGGCGGCGCGGACACGGCCTCACGCTGATGCGTGTTGAGGTGATCGAGGAGGGGCGATTCGGACATGCAGGGCTCACCACAGGGCAGAGAAGTCGAGGGGCGGGGCAGCGGGTCGGGGGCTGCCCCTGTTCAGGCATCCACCTTATCACAGCGGCCTGCCCTGCTCTTCCCTGCACGCGTCATCCCTGACAGGTGACGCTTGTACGGCACTCAGTGCGTATCGAAGTCGTGATCATCGATGCGCAGGGTGGCAAGGCTCTTCTTGACCGCTTCCAGCTGCTCCTTGAGCTTGGGACCACGTGCCTTGGCGACCCCCACCGCCAGCGTATCGACGATCACCAGATGCGCGATGCGTGAGCTCATCGGCGTATAGATCTCGGTATCTTCATGCACATCGATGTGCAGCGGCAGCGTGACTTCATCCGCCAGCGGCGAGCCGCTGGGACACAGGCCGATGACGGTCGCGCCGGCATCCCGTGCCAGACGCACGCTGGCGATCAGCGCCTTGGTGCGTCCGGTCTGGGAGATGGCGACCACCACGTCGCGCGGCCCCAGCGTCACCGCTGACATGTTCTGCATGTGCGGGTCGGTGTAGGCGGCAGTGGAGATCTGCAGACGAAAGAACTTGTGCTGGGCATCGTGGGCCACGGCACCCGAGGCGCCATAGCCGTAGAACTCGACCCGGCTGGCGGAGGCCAGCGAGTGGATGGCGCGTGCGACGGCTTCGGCATCCAGACGGTCACGCACTGACAGCAGCGTGCCGATGGTGGAATCGAACAGCGAGTGAGAGAACTCCGCCACGCTGTCGGAGTCATTCATCGAGAACTGGGCGAACTGGGTGCCCGTGGCCAGGCGTTGCGCCAGCTGGAGCTTGAAGTCCTGGAAGCCGGCAAAGCCCATCGCACGACAGAAGCGCACTACCGTCGGTTCACTGACCGAGGATTCACTGGCCAGATCGACGATCCGCATGTGAATCACCTCCTCCGGATGGCGGAGGACGTAACGGGCAACCTTCTGTTCAGAGCGGCGGAAATTCTCCATCCGGCTCCTCAGGTCGTCGAAGATGGCATGACTCACGGCACACTCCTTGCAGACTTCATGGGCATGCCTGAGCTTACGACATCCCCCGGGGGGTGTCGCCATCACAGGCGGTCTATGGTCACAATTTTGTCAAGTGAGCTATAGTAAAACGGTGTGGCGCCAGTGAAAGCCCACATCCTTTGGATGCCATGGAGGTCGAATCATGCGTAATTCAGAGCAGGTAGATACGCTCAAGAACGAGCTTCTCGATATTTTCATGACCCTCGGTGCCGACGAACATCAGGCCCGCAAGAAACAAAGCGCAGTCCGCCACCTCCGCGCCAGACGCGGAATCGAAATGCACAACGAAATCAAGCGCCTGAGCGAGGATTTAAGCGACATCGAAGTGCTGGAAACGGAAAGCGATATCGATACCCACTGATTCTCGGGCGGGGAGCGATACGTCTCCCCGCCGAGCAGTCCCCCATCTCCCTGCCAGCTCAGGGACGCGGGCTTCTGTCTTCCTTGCCGCCATCTCTGATGAGCATGGTCAGCCCCCCTCGCGACATTTTCTTCTGCCTTCGGGCCCTCAGCCTTCATTTCCCTCTGCAACAACTCTGCCTTCTGCCGCGCGCTCGCCACGGTGTCACTCTCGATCGTCCTTCATCTGCACCGACATTCTCTGCCTCATTGTCATGTCATTGCCCAGGACGATGCACCAACAGGGTGCAAGTACACACCGACATGAACGTGACGTCCGCCACCTCCCACACTGAGCATCGAGTCGCCGCCAGGGCGTCCTGCACGGGCCATCTCGGCCAGAAACGCAAGAGGCTCGCCGGATAGGCGAGCCTCTTGTCGTTCTTCAATGCCGTCAGAACCGTGCTGACAGAACATCAGGACAGCCTGAAGAGTGGGGCCGGGATTACAGGCTGGAGGCGAAGACCACCACCACGCCGATCGGGGCGATGAAGCGCGCCACGAAGCTCCACAGCTTGAAGGCCGAGTCGCTCATGTTGAGCTGACTGCGCACTTCATCACGCCCCATGAACCAGCCGACGAAGACGATGGTCGCCAGGCCGGTCAGCGGCAGCATCAGCTTGCTGGTCGCGTAATCGAGCAGGTCGAAGATGGTCATGCCCTCGAACTTGGCGAACATGCCCAGCGGCGCCACATCACTCCACAGATTGAAGGACAGGATGGTGGCGATCCCCAGCAGCCAGGTCGCGATCCCCGCCACCCAGGCAGAGGCCACGCGTGACATCGGCGTCTTCTCTTCCAGCCATTCGACGATGGGTTCCAGCAGCGAGATGCCTGAGGTCCAGGCCGCGAAGACCAGCAGCACGAAGAACACCACGCCGAACACTTCTCCGCCCGGCATGTGGCCGAAGGCCAGCGGCAAGGTCTGGAAGATCAGGCCCGGGCCCGCAGCGGCGTCGAGACCATTGGAGAACACCACCGGGAAGATGGCCAGCCCCGCCAGCAGAGCGATGACGGTATCCAGCACCACCACGATCAGCGCGGTACGCCCGATGTTGACGTCATCGGAGAGATAGGAGCCGTAGGCCATCATGATGCCCATGCCCAGTGACAGGGTGAAGAAGGCATGCCCCATCGCCGCCAGCACGCCATCCTTGTCGAGCTTGGAGAAGTCCGGTGTCAGCAGCCAGGCAGCCGCTTCGGCGAAGCCATCAGTGGTCGCCGCATACCCGACCAGCATGACCAGCATGACCGCCAGCAGCGGCATCAGGATCTTGGCGGCACGCTCCAGACCACCCGCGACGCCCCCGGCCACGACCAGGATCACCATCAGCATGAAGGCACTGTGCCAGGCCAGCAGGGTGGTCGGGTCGCCCAGCAGACCACCGAACAGACTGCCTGCCGTGTCAGAGGTCAGGCTTTCGAAGCTGCCACTGGCGGCGTCAGCGATGAAGGCCAGTGCCCAGCCACCGATGACACTGTAGAAGGACAGGATCAGATAGGCGCCGAGCACACCGGCCACCCCGATCAACACCCAGGCGGGGCTACGCTTGAGGCGCGCACTGATGTGACTCATGGTCGAGATCGGGTTCTTCTGTCCCAGGCGGCCCAGCAGCCACTCGGACATCAGGATCGGCAGGCCGATCAACAGAATGCAGACCAGATAGACAAGAACGAAGGCACCGCCGCCGCTCTCACCGGTCATGTACGGGAATTTCCAGATGTTGCCCAGTCCGACGGAGGAACCGACGGCGGCCAGGGTGAAGGCCAGGCGAGAAGACCACTGAGCGTGGGAATGCGGTTTGGATGACATGTGAGTCCCTGATTCGTCGCGATGATGCCAGCCACGGGTAGCGGCCTGTGGCATCTTGTTGTGCTTGTTGCATCATGCTGGCGAGACGGAAGGATGAACCGTGGCCGACAGGATGGCGTCGCAGGATCACTGCTGTGGTGCATCTGGCCGTCATCATGGCCGGATAGGCCCGAATGACAGACAGACTGGTGTCGATAGACACGCCGGAATGGACACGCTGCCCGCCCCGGTAAATATCGCCGTGGTAACGACAATAGGTAGGTAAAGTTACTCGATTGACCCGATATCTACCAGCAAGCCACCCTCAGACCATCGCCTCACGATAGAAAACAGCGACTGAGGCCGGCAGGTCACTTCCCCCGTCCCGCAAGACACTGAAGCGCGACAGGCAGCGGGTGGCGCTAGAAGAGACGTCCTTGTCCTTCCCCGGGGAAGGCACCGATCAATGGCCGATCAAGCCGCTCCAGCACCTGATTGGCCAGACGACGTGCCAAGGCCGGAGCCGCCTTGTTGTCAGGAGTATGCACAAACAGGAAAGGGCTTTTCCCCTGACTTATCCACAGGGAAAGGCGTTCCACCCAGGCCTGGAAGAAGGCCAGATTGGTCGCGTCGTCATGATGCCCGATGAAGCGGACCAGCGGTTGGCGTGCGCTGGAGAACACATGCAATGGGCGATGCGGCTTTTCCGAGCGTGCCACGGCAAGCCCTGGATGCGCGGTATCGGGGCCACTGAAGAGTGGACGGACATCCAGCATCACGCGATCGACTCCGTGACTTATCAACAAGCGATTCAACTGTCGTTCCACCGAGCCCTTGGCAAAGAAACTCGGGGCACGGGGCTCCACGGCCCAATCAAGGCCAGCACCCTCGACATGCGCGAAGAATTGCGCAAGACGCGGGAGTACCTCCTCGCCCAGGTCACGCGGCAGCTGGATCATGATCGGCCCCATGCGCGACTTAAGCGGCGCAAGCCGCGCCAGGAATTCCGCCAGCTCCTCCTCGATTCCCTGAAGCCTCAACTCATGGGTCAGTCGTCCCGGCAACTTGAAGCAGAAGCGGAAGTGCTCGGGCGCCTGGCGGGCCCAGCTAGCCACGGCGCTCTCCGGCGGCAGAGCATAGAAGCTGGTATTGCCTTCGACACAGTCGAAGACCTGCGCGTAATCCGCCAGATGCTCGCGCGGGCCACTGCCCGGCAGCAGGCTGCCGCGCCAGTCATCGTTGGCCCACATCGCGAGCCCTAGATGAAGATGCCCCGCCTCGCAAGCTCTGTCATGGCCCGCAGCGTGCGGAACATTCGTCTCCGTCGGTGCGGAGGATGCATGAAAATGGTGCATGAAGGCGCCATAGCTAGAGGAATGTGAGGGTCAAAGGCCCAATACACCGAATAATATCGTCTGCTAGAGCGACGTAAGCACAATAAAAACTGTCATCACGGCGTGCTATGGTCCGCTTCCTGCATGAACCGTCACAGGCGAACCACCCCTCGCCGCGACATCGCTTTCTGCCCGCCACAAGCAGGTCGGAAGCCATCATTGTTGACTGCCCATACCCCGGAGCCTGTCATGACTGCTTTCCAACGACTCATCCTGCGTGCCAACGACAGCCGCTCCCGTGCGGCCAATGCCATCACGCTGCGTAGCCTGATCACGCTCTTCGAGGGCTGTCTGCTGGTGGCACTCGGCGTGCGCCTGCTGCAGGCCGGCGGCTTGCTGGTCAGTGGTACCGCCGGGATGTCATTGCTTGGCTCGGACCTGACGGGCTTGAGCTTCGGCAGTCTGTTCTTCCCGATCAACCTGCCCTTCTACGGGCTGGCCTGGAAGCAGCTGGGGCTCAACTTCACGCTGCGCACCCTGGGATGTGTCAGTCTGCTCTCGGTCCTGACGGATCTACTGGCGGTCAGTCTGCCGCTGGGCGACGTCAATCTGCCGGTGGTGGCGATTGCCGCAGGCCTGCTCATCGGGCTGGGGGTCACCCTGCTGTTTCGCGAAAACGCCTCCCTCGGCGGACTCAACATTCTCGCGCTGGATCTGGAGCGACGCTTCGCCATCCATGCAGGCCGCACGACTTTCGCCTTCGACCTGCTGCTGATCGCGCTCGCCGCGCTGGTCTATTCCTGGCCGCAGGTCATCTGCTCGGCACTGGCGTTCGCCACGCTGTCTTTCGTACTGGGCCGCTACCACCGCCGCACGCCTCAAGGATCAGATGCCAGCACCACCGCTCAAGACGATGGCAAGCAGGTGCAGGCAGCTCACTAGCGGCGACCACGCCCGCCATTGGAGCCGCTGCCGCCCTTGTACGACGAGCTCTTGCCCCCGGCACTTCTGCCGCCAGGATTCTTCTTGCCAAAGGTCGTGTTGCCAGAGGTCTTGCTACCAGAAGACTTGCTACCAGAGGACTTTTCGCCAGCCCCCCTGCTCGCCGCATCGCGCTCATCGCGACGCTCTCCGGCCTTGCCACGCGTGCGTGGCTTGAGGCCGCTCGCGAGCTTGCCCGCGCCATTGGCGCTCTTGCTGCCCGGCTGGGAGCCGCCCTTGCCGGCGCTGCTGCGTTCCTGATTGCCACGAACGGACCTGGACTCATCGGTACGCTCCCGCCGCCCCGCCCCTTCCTGGCGAGCACCCGAGCGTTGGCCTGTCTTGGGCTGACCTGAGCCGCGCTGATCCGAGCTGCGCTGGCCCATGGCGCGCTTGCTGCTGTCCTCGCGCCGAGCACCACCACGCCGGCCGCTATCCGTATCCTGCGCGGCACGCTGATGGCGCGCGGCAGTCGCGTGCTGGGAAGGCGTCGGCGCCTCCGCCAGTCGTGAGGCCTCCTCGGTACCACTGGAGCCTTCGATCATCCGATGGATGTCGTCCATCTCGCGCTGGGTGAGATAGCGCCATTCGCCGATGCCCAGCCCGTCCAGGCTGACATTCATGATGCGCACCCGCTTGAGCTTGAAGACCTCATAGCCCAGCGCCTCGCACATGCGGCGAATCTGGCGATTGAGCCCCTGCGTCAGGATGATTCGGAACACATAGGTGGAAATCTGCTCGATGCGGCACGGCTGGGTGATGGTATCCAGAATCGGCACGCCGGCTGCCATGCGCTTGAGAAAGTCCGGGTTGATCGGCTTGTCGACCCGCACCACATATTCCTTCTCGTGGGCGTTGCCGGCCCGCAGGATCTTGTTGACGATGTCGCCGTCACTGGTCAGGAAGATCAGGCCATCGGAAGGTTTGTCGAGGCGACCGATCGGGAAGATCCGCTTGGGATGGCCGATGTAGTCAATGATGTTGCCTTCCACGTGGCGCTCGGTGGTACAGGTGATGCCCACCGGCTTGTTGAATGCCAGATAGACCGCTTCCTGCTTGGCCTTCAACGGCTTGCCGTTGACCAGCACCTCATCGCCTGGCGCGACCTTGGTGCCCATCTCGGGGACGACACCATTGATGGTCACTCGCCCTTCGGCGATATGGCGGTCCGCCTCGCGCCGCGAGCAGAAGCCCGTTTCGCTGATGAACTTGTTGAGGCGGGTGAGCGATGCGTCGCGATCAGTCATGGCAGGTCACGTGCGTGCGCCGGGCGATGAACGCGCAGCGGACGTAAGAGGATAAGAAGGCAGGCGCACAGGATACCAAAAACGGCAGCCCTGAGGCTGCCGTTGGCACGATGAGACTGAGCTCATCTGCTGCTGCGCCAGACATGACGCAGCCGTCTTGCATCGCGGATCACTCGACCGTGACGCTCTTGGCCAGGTTGCGCGGCTGATCGACATCGGTGCCCTTGAGCACGGCGACATGGTAGGACAGCAGCTGCAGCGGCAGAGTGTAGAGAATCGGTGCCAGCACTTCGCTGACATGTGGCATGCGCAGCACGCGCACGCCTTCGCTCTCTTCGAGACTGATGTTCTCGTCAGCGAAGACGAACAGCTCCCCGCCACGTGCACGCACTTCCTGCAGGTTCGACTTGAGCTTCTCGAGCAGCTCGTCGTTGGGTGCCACCGCGACCACCGGCATGTCGGCATCCACCAGCGCCAACGGGCCGTGCTTCAGCTCGCCCGCCGGATAGGCCTCGGCGTGGATATAGGAGATTTCCTTGAGCTTGAGCGCGCCTTCCAGCGCGATGGGGAACTGGGTGCCACGCCCGAGGAACAGCGCGTTGTGCTTGTCAGCGAAGGCCTCTGAGAGACGCTCGATCTCGCTGTCCATGGCCAATGCCTTGGTGACCAGTGACGGCAGCTGACGCAGCTCACGCACCACCTCGGCTTCTCCGGCCTCATCGCCACCCCGCACGCGACGCAGCGACAGCGTCAGCAGCATCAGACCGACCAGCTGGGTGGTGAAGGCCTTGGTGGAGGCGACGCCGATTTCCGGTCCGGCCATGGTCATCAGGCTGAGGTCCGATTCACGCACCAGCGAGCTGCCCGGGACGTTGCAGATCGCCAGACTGCCGAGGAAGCCGCCCAGCGACTGGGCATAGCGCAGTGCGGACAGCGTGTCGGCGGTCTCGCCGGACTGGGACAGGGTGACGAACAGGGTGCCATCGGCCACCACCACCGGACGGTAGCGGAACTCGGAGGCGACCTCGACCGCCGCCGGAATGCCGGCCAGACGCTCGATCCAGTAACGCGCCACCATGCCGGCGTGGTAGCTGGTACCACAGGCGACGATCTGCACCTGCTTGACCTGACGGAAGAGATTTTCCGCCTCGCTGCCGAAGCTGCGCACCAGCACGTGATCACCGTTCAGGCGACCTTCCAGCGTGGCAGCCAGCACACGGGACTGCTCGTGGATTTCCTTGAGCATGAAGTGGCGATAGTCGCCCTTGGAGGCGGCATCCTGCGCGTGCTCGAAGGTCTGGACCGGGCGCTCGTTGGCCTCGGTGATCAGACGCTCGCCCTGCTCGAAGATCTCGATCTGCTCGGCGGTCATGCGCACCAGATCGCCTTCCTTGAGATAGATGAAGCGATCGGTGACCTGCAGCAGCGCCAGCTGATCGGAGGCCAGGAAGTGCTCGTCGATCCCGACACCGATCACCAGCGGGCTGCCCTGACGCGCGCCGATCAGCACGTCCGGCTGGGCACGATGCACCACGCCCAGCGCGAAGGCGCCATCCAGCAGGGCGACGGCCTTCTGAACGGCGGTCAGCAGGTCCTGGCTCAGGGTGTATTCACGTGCCAGCAGGTGGGCGACCACCTCGGTGTCGGTCTCGGAGGTGAAGACATACCCCTGACCTTGCAGCTCGCGCTTGAGCGTCTCGTAATTCTCGATGATGCCGTTGTGGACCACGGCCAGGCTGTCACCGGACTGGTGCGGGTGAGCATTGGCTTCACTCGGCGCCCCATGCGTGGCCCAGCGAGTGTGAGCGATACCCACGCGTCCCTTGAGCGGTGATTCTTCGAGACGCTCCTGCAACGCCGCGACCTTGCCCAGCGCACGCACGCGATTCAAGCGGCCCTCTTCGGACAGCACGGCCATGCCGGCACTGTCATAGCCACGGTATTCGAGGCGGTGCAGACCCTCGAGCAGGATGTTCTGGACGTTACGACTGGCGACGGCGCCTACGATGCCACACATGAGCAATCTCCTTATGCTGTTGCTGGCGCCACGAGCGGGGCGATCAACACCTCGACTCCATGAGCGCGAATCTGGTCACGCGCAGCATCAGGCAACGCGTCATCGGTTATCAGGGTACTGATGCTGGACCAGGCCAGCTCCAGGTTGGGAATGCGACGACCCAGCTTGTGGGATTCCGCCATCACCACGACTTCTCGCGACACCTCGGCCATCACGCGTGACAGGCCGATCAGCTCATTGAAGGTGGTAGTGCCACGTTCGAGGTCCAGACCATCCGCGCCGAGGAAGACCTGGTCGAAGTCGTAGCTGCGCAGCACCTGCTCCGCCACCTGTCCCTGGAAGGAATCGGAGTGCGGATCCCAGGTACCACCGGTCATCAGCAATACCGGCTCGTTTTCCAGCTCACGAATGGCATTGGCCACGCTCAGCGAGTTGGTCATCACGATCAGGTCATCACGCCCCTTGAGCTCGGGGATCAGCACCACCGTGGTGGTACCGCTGTCGATGATGATGCGCTGATGGGCGCCGATACGGCTGGCTGCCAGGCGGGCAATGGCCTGCTTGGCGGCACTGACCGGTTCGTCATGCACCAGCAGTTCACGCGGCATGGCCACGGCGCCGCCGTAGCGCCTGAGCAGCAGGCCGCTCTTCTCGAGAAAGGCCAGATCCTTGCGGATGGTGACCTCGGAAGTGGCGAGTTCCCGCGCCAGTGCCTCGACACTGACTTCACCGTCACGTCCCAGTTGTTCGAGGATCTGGTGACGCCGTTGTGGTGTCAGACGCTTGGACATCAGGGCCCCCTATAAAGTTTCGAAACGAAAGATAAGTGAGGCATAACGAAACATCAAGTGAAAGACGAGACAGGATGAGACGATTCATTCCTGCACGCCGTTCCACAGAGCTGACCGCGATGACAAAACGGGGAGACACCTGTCGGTGCCTCCCCGTTTCTGATGCCCACCTTCACTCACCAGCAAGCATCGCGACTGAAGCTGCCGTTCACTTCTTGGTCGGACGCGGCCATTCCGGCTTGTCGATACGCTTGCCACGCGCCACGCTCAACGCGCCTTCGGCGACATCGCGGCTCAGGGTCGAGCCAGCGCCCACGGTGGCACCCGCGCCGATCTTGAGCGGCGCCACCAGCGCGGAGTTGGAGCCGATGAAGGCATTGTCACCAATTTCGGTTCGGAACTTGTTGGCACCGTCATAGTTGCAGGTGATGGTGCCGGCACCGACGTTGACCGCCTCGCCGAGGGAGGCATCACCGACATAGCTCAGGTGATTGATCTTGGCGTTCACGCCCACCTGGGCATTCTTGGTCTCGACGAAGTTGCCGATGCGCGCGCCGCGCGCCAGTTCGGTTCCAGGACGCAGACGTGCGAAGGGCCCGACATTGTTGTCACCTTCCAATACCGCACCATCGATGACGCTATGCGGCGCGATGTTGGCGCCGGCACCGATGGTGGCATTGCGGATCACGCAGTGGGCGCCGATGACCACGTCATCTCCGAGACTCACTTCGCCCTCGAAGACACAACCGACGTCGATGCTGATATCGGTACCGATGGACAGCTTGCCGCGCACGTCGATGCGCGCCGGGTCCGCCAGGCTGGCACCTTCGGTCATCAGGCGGTTGGCTTCACGACGCTGGAAGGCGCGCTCGAGATCGGCCAGCTGCAGACGATTGTTGACGCCCTGCACTTCCTCGACCGCCGCCGGCTGGGCGGTGGCGATGTTGACACCTTCGCTGGCCGCCATGGCGATGATGTCGGTCAGGTAGTACTCGCCCTGGGCGTTGTCGGCGGACAGCGCAGGCAGCCAGCGCTTGAGCTGGGCACCGGTGGTGGCGAGGATACCGGTGTTGCCTTCCTGGATGGCCAGCTGCTCCGGCGTGGCATCCTTGTGCTCGACGATGGCGCTGACGCGACCTTCGCTATCGCGCACGATACGACCATAGCCTGTCGGGTCTTCCAGAATCACCGTCAGCAGGCCCAGAGTCTGCTCACTGACTTCGGCCAGCAGCGCCTCGAGGGTCTCGCGACGAATCAGCGGCACATCGCCATACAGGATCAGCACCTTGCCATCGCCGATGGCTTCCAGTGACTGGGCCACGGCGTGACCGGTGCCCTTCTGCTCTGCCTGAACGGCAAAACTCGCGCCGGTGTCGGCCAGCTGCTGCTGCACACGCTCACCACCATGACCGATGACGACATTCAGATGCGCACCGTCCAGGCCTGCAGCGGTGTCAGCCACATGACGCACCATCGCCTTGCCTGCCAACGGGTGCAGCACCTTCGGCAATTTGGAACGCATGCGGGTGCCCTGGCCTGCGGCAAGAATGACGACGTCGGTACGCTCTGCACTGCTCATCGGTGAACTCCTGTAGAAAGCGGGTCTTCATACCTGAAGCCCCTGAAAATAATGGCGCCATCATAGCAGCTGAACCCTGAGCTGCCAGTGACGAGGTTTACCCACGGCCCTGTCGCCGAGAACAGACCCGCGAAAGCATCAGTCGCCCGCAAGACACCTGAGCCATCTCTCCGATGGGCTCGGCACCCTTCCTGATGAGCCCGGTCAGTCCCCGGCGTCAAAGGGACGACCTTCGATGGCTAGAGGCATCAGTCCTCTCGGGCATAAAAAAAGGCGACCCGAAGGTCGCCTCTTTCCTGTCACTGGCCGTCATGGCCCAGTGCATCTCAGCGCGTGTGACGACGCATCTGCTGCACGGTGCGCAGCTTGGCCATCGCCTCGGCCAGTTCGGCCGTGGCGCGTGAGTATTCCAGTTCGGAAGCCTGATCGTTCATGGCCTTCAAGGCCACTTCCTTGGCTTCCTGGGCTGCCGCCTCATCCAGATCGTCGGCACGTACTGCGGTGTCGGCGAGGACTGAAACGAGGTTCGGCTGCACTTCGAGGAATCCACCACTGACGTAGTAGATTTCCTCGGCCCCACCCTGACGCTGAACGCGAATCGGGCCGGGTTGCAGCTCGGTCAGCAGCGGTGCGTGACCCGGCATGATGCCGAGGTCACCTTCGCTGCCGGCAGCCACGAGACGCTCGACCAGGCCGGAAAAGATGCCTTTCTCAGCGCTGACGATGTCGCAATGGACGCTCATAGCCATACCTGTTTCCTCATGCCTGAACAGGGAAATTACATGCCCTTGGCTTTCTCGACAGCTTCGTCGATGGTGCCGACCATGTAGAACGCCTGCTCCGGCAGTGCGTCATATTCGCCGTCCAGGATACCCTGGAAGCCGCGGATGGTGTCCTTGAGGGACACGTACTTGCCCGGCGCGCCGGTGAAGATTTCCGCCACGAAGAACGGCTGTGACAGGAAGCGCTGGATCTTGCGCGCACGTGCCACGGTCTGCTTGTCTTCGTCAGACAGCTCGTCCATCCCGAGGATGGCGATGATGTCCTTCAGCTCCTTGTAGCGCTGCAACACACCCTGAACGTTACGGGCAGTGTTGTAGTGCTCCTCGCCGACGACCAGCGGGTCGAGCTGACGAGAGGTGGAGTCGAGCGGGTCAACGGCCGGATAGATACCCAGCTCGGCAATCTGACGAGACAGTACGACAGTCGCGTCAAGGTGCGAGAAGGTGGTCGCCGGAGATGGGTCGGTCAAGTCATCCGCGGGGACGTAGACGGCCTGCACGGAAGTGATCGAGCCGGTCTTGGTAGAAGTGATGCGCTCCTGCAGGACGCCCATCTCTTCCGCCAGTGTCGGCTGATAACCCACCGCGGACGGCATACGACCCAGCAGTGCGGACACTTCGGTCCCTGCCAGGGTGTAACGATAGATGTTGTCGACGAACAGCAGAACGTCACGACCTTCGTCACGGAACTTCTCGGCGATGGTCAGGCCGGTCAGTGCTACGCGCAGACGGTTGCCGGGCGGCTCGTTCATCTGACCGTAGACCAGGGCAACCTTGTCGAGAACGTTGGATTCCTTCATTTCGTGGAAGAAATCGTTACCTTCACGAGTACGCTCACCCACGCCCGCGAACACGGAGTAACCGCTGTGCTCGGTGGCGATGTTACGGATCAGCTCCATCATGTTGACGGTCTTGCCGACACCGGCGCCGCCGAACAGGCCGACCTTGCCGCCCTTGGCGAACGGGCAGACCAGGTCGATGACCTTGATGCCGGTTTCCAGCAGCTCGTTTGATGCTGCCTGTTCCGCGAAGCTCGGGGCTGCACGGTGGATCGGCATGTGCTCATCCGCACCCACGTCACCCGCTTCATCGATCGGCTGACCCAGCACGTTCATGATGCGACCCAGAGTCGCCGTGCCGACCGGCACGGAGATCGGAGCACCAGTGCTC
Source organism: Cobetia sp. BL01 (assembly GCF_056493605.1). Taxonomy (NCBI): domain Bacteria; kingdom Pseudomonadati; phylum Pseudomonadota; class Gammaproteobacteria; order Oceanospirillales; family Halomonadaceae; genus Cobetia; species Cobetia sp. BL01. The sequence goes on from NZ_JBVBEE010000005.1 coordinate 116,314, forward strand.
TCAACTACGAGACTGCGCTTGAGGCCTTCGGTCGAACCCATTGCGATAGTTCGGACCACGCCGTCGCCCAGCTGCTGCTGGACTTCGAGTACGGTCTCGCTATCGGCGACGTTCAGGGCGTCGTAGACCTTGGGCACTGCGTCCCGCGGAAACTCGACGTCAATCACCGCGCCGATGATTTGTACGATACGTCCGCTCATTCCTGGTTCCTCTTAAACCTGCGATTGAAACCTGCTTGCCTGTTGCCACGCTGTCATCAGACGGCGGCGGCACCGGATACGATCTCGGAGATTTCCTGAGTGATCGCTGCCTGGCGGGCCTTGTTGTAGACCAGCTGGAGGTCGTCGATCAGGTCGCCGGCGTTATCGGTCGCACTCTTCATTGCGATCATTCGCGCTGCCTGTTCGCAGGCGATGTTCTCGACCACGGCCTGATAGACCTGGGCCTCGACATAGCGCTTGAGCAGCTTGTCGAGCAACGAGACGGCATCCGGCTCATACAGGTAGTCCCATGTAGTGGGACCGGTTTCTTCGTCGTTCTGATCAGCTTCGAGAGGAAGCAGCTGACGCACGACCGGCTTCTGCGTCATGGTGTTGACGAACTCGTTGAACACCACGTACAGACGGTCGAGGCTGCCCTCGTCGAATGCGTCCAGCATGGCCTTGACGCTACCGATCAGATCCTGGGTACCCGGGGAATCCCCGAGACCGGACTTGGCGGCAAGCAGGTTGCCACCGTAGTTGCGGAAGAAGGTACCGGCCTTGGAGCCGAGGGCACAGAAGTCCACCTCGACACCCTGGTCGCGCCAGCTCTTCGCATGCTTGGTGACAGCCTTGAACAGATTGGCGTTCAGGCCACCACACAGGCCGCGATCACTGGAGACCACGATATAACCGACACGCTTCACATCGCGTTCCATCAGATACGGATGGCGATATTCCGGGTTGGCCCGGGCGATGTGTCCTACAACCTTGCGGATCTGATGGGCATAAGGCTGGCTGGCCGCCATGCGATCCTGCGCTTTACGCATCTTCGACGCAGCCACCATTTCCATGGCGCTGGTGATCTTTTGCGTATTTTTGATGCTCCCGATCTGGGAGCGAATCTCTTTTGCAGCTGCCATAGCGATCTGCCTTATTCATGCCACCCGAAGGGAAACGACAAGGCCCGGACTGGCCGGGCCATGTCACTTACCAGCTCTGGGTCGCCTTGAACTTCTCGACGCCAGCCTTGAGACCATTCTTGATCTCGTCATCGTAGCCGCCGGACTGATTGATCTTGTCCAGAAGATCCGCGTGCTCGGAGCGCATGTAGTCAAGCAGCGCTTTCTCGAAGCCCAGCACCTTGGCGACTTCGACGTCGTCCAGGTAGCCTTCGTTGGCCGCGAACAGCGAGATCGCCATGTCGGCCACGGACATCGGAGAGTACTGCTTCTGCTTCATGAGCTCGGTGACACGCTGACCGTGCTCGAGCTGCTTGCGGGTCGCTTCGTCCAGATCGGAGGCGAACTGCGAGAAGGCTGCCAGTTCACGGTACTGAGCCAGTGCCAGACGCACACCACCACCCAACTTCTTGATGATCTTGGTCTGGGCAGCACCACCGACACGGGAAACAGACAGACCCGCGTTGATGGACGGACGGATACCGGAGTTGAACAGGCTGGTCTCGAGGAAGATCTGACCGTCGGTGATGGAGATCACGTTGGTCGGAACGAACGCGGAGACGTCGCCACCCTGGGTCTCGATGATCGGCAGCGCGGTCAGGGAGCCGGTCTTGCCTTTCACTTCACCCTTGGTGAACTGCTCGACATAATCGGCGTTGACGCGTGCAGAACGCTCAAGCAGACGGGAGTGGAGATAGAAGACATCACCCGGGTAGGCTTCACGGCCCGGCGGACGCTTGAGCAGCAGGGAGATCTGACGATACGCCCATGCCTGCTTGGTCAGATCGTCATAGACGATCATCGCGTCTTCGCCGCGGTCGCGGAAGTACTCGCCCATGGTGCAACCGGCGTACGGTGCCAGGAACAGCATGGCAGCCGGGTCGGAGGCACCAGCCGCGACGATGATGGTGTGTTCCATCGCGCCGTGCTCTTCGAGCTTGCGCACGACGTTGGCGATGGTGGACTGCTTCTGGCCGACGGCGACGTAGACGCAGGTAATGCCCTTGCCCTTCTGATTGATGATGGCATCAATCGCGATGGCGGACTTACCGATCTGGCGGTCACCGATGATCAGCTCACGCTGACCACGGCCGATCGGCACCATGGCATCGATGGACTTCAGACCAGTCTGCACCGGCTGGTCGACCGGCTCACGGGCGATGACGCCCGGAGCGACCTTCTCGACCGCGTCAGTCAGCTTGGCGTCGATCGGGCCTTTGCCGTCAATCGGGTTACCCAGAGCATCGACCACACGGCCGACCATTTCCGGACCCACCGGCACTTCGAGAATGCGACCGGTGCACTGCGCGGTCATGCCTTCTTCGAGTTGCAGGTAGTCGCCCAGGACGACAGCGCCGACGCTATCACGCTCAAGGTTGAGCGCCATACCGAAGACGCCACCCGGGAATTCAATCATCTCACCGAACATGACGTCTGCGAGGCCGTGGATCTGCACGATGCCGTCGGAGACGCTGACGATGGTGCCCTGATTACGGGCTTCGGATGCGACGTCAAGCTTTTCGATACGCTGCTTGATGATGTCGCTGATCTCGGAAGGATTCAGTTGCTGCATGCCATGTCCCTCGGACTCAGGAGTTCAGTGCTTCGGAAAGCCGGGCCAGCTTGCCGCGCACGGAGCCGTCAATGACGGTATCTCCGGCACGGATGATGACGCCGCCGAGCAGCGTACTATCCACCTGAGTGGTAATGGAGATGTCGCGGTTCAGACGCTTGCGCAGGGCGGTGGCGAGCTTCTCTTCCTGCTCGCTTTCCAGTGCAAAGGCGGACACCAGGGTCACCTCGACACGCTGTTCCTGCTCGGCCTTCTGGGCCTCGAACAATTCGGCCACGGAGGGCAGGGCCGCGAGGCGGTCCTGCTCACCGAGAGTCCGGATGAAGTTGCGTGCGTTGTCGTCCAACGCGTCGCCGCACACGTCAATGAAGGTGTCGACCTTGTGCTCGGTAGAGAGCTTCGGGTTGTCGAGCACCGCCTTGACGGTCGCGTCGACAGCGACGTTCGCCGCTGTCGACAACATTCCGGACCAGGCCTCTAGCGCCTGCTGGCCGCGTGCAAACTCGAACGCCGCCTTGGCGTACGGGCGAGCCGCGGTGGAGGTAGACGTTTCAGCCATGGAATCAGTCTCCTCAGAGCTCAGCAGCGAGTTTGTCAATCAGCTCGCGGTGCTTGGCTTCGTCGATGGAGGATTCCAGGATGCGCTCTGCACCGATCACTGCCAGAGATGCGACCTGACCACGGAGCTCGTCCTTGGCCTGGTTGATCTCCTGGGTGATCTCTGCGCGCGCCTGAGCGACCATACGCTCGCCTTCGGCACGGGCAGCTTCACGAGCTTCCTCGATCATCTGGTTGGAACGCTTGTGCGCCTGCTCAATGATGCTTGCTGCTTCTTCCTTGCTTTCCCGCAGTGTCTCGCTGGCTTTTTCCTGCGCCAGTTCGAGGTCACGGGTAGCACGGCTGGCAGCATCCAGACCATCTGCAATCTTCTTCTGACGTTCTGCCAGAGCCTGTGTGACCGGCGGCCAGACATACTTCATGCAGAAGAAAACGAAGACCGCAAAGGCGATGGCCTGACCAATCAGGGTTAAGTTCAGATTCACGCCAGCACCTCTCGCTTCACGATTGTTGGGTCATAAACACGGTTGGCCTGTGGCCAGCCGATGTTTAACCGACAAACGGGTTGGCGAAGGTGAAGAACAGCGCGATACCGACACCGATCATGGTCACGGCATCCAGCAGCCCAGCGACGATGAACATCTTGACCTGCAGCTGCGGGATCATTTCCGGCTGACGCGCGGCGCCTTCCAGGAACTTGCCACCGAGGATACCGAAACCGATGGCGGTGCCCAGGGCGCCCAGACCGATCAGCAGGGAGACGGCGATAGCGGTCATGCCAAGAACTTGTGCTTCCATTGTGGAACTCCAGTTTTAGTCAAGTTTAAGTCAAGGGTTGAGGGTGTGAGCAGAGCTCGGAAATCTTGCCCCGCGCCACGAATGGCACGGGGCGGGTACATCAGTGATCTTCGCTGGCCATGCTCAGATAGACGATGGTCAGCATCATGAAGATGAATGCCTGCAAGGTGATGACCAGGATATGGAAGACTGCCCACGGGAAGTGGAGCGGCAGCTGCCAGATACCGACCAGCGAGATCAGAATGAAGATCAACTCGCCTGCATACATGTTACCGAACAGACGCAGCGCCAGAGAGATCGGCTTGGCGATCAGCGTCACGAATTCAAGCAGGAAGTTGACCGGGATCAGCGCGATCTGTGCCAACTTGTTCGGGGTATTGAACGGGTGCAGCGTCAGTTCGGCCACGAAGCCCTTGAGGCCCTTGACGCGAATGGAGTAGAAGATGATCAGCGCGAACACGGACAGTGACATGCCCAGTGTGGCGTTGATGTCGGTGGACGGTACCACCTTGAAGAACACGTGAGCCGGATCGGCGCCGAACATCTCGCCAACCTTGGCAGCAACGCCCGGCAGCCAGTCGACGGGGACCAGGTCCATCAGGTTCATCAGGAAGATCCAGCAGAAGATCGTCAGCGACAGCGGCGCGATCAAGCGGGAACGACCGTGGAAGGTCTCCTTGACGGACTGATCGACGAACTCGACCATCAGCTCGACGAAGTTCTGCAGACCACTCGGCACGCCGGTGGTCGCGGACTTGGCGACCTTGCGGAACAGGCACAGGAAGATCAGACCCAGCCCGATGGACCAGCCCATGGTGTCCAGATGGATGGCCCAGAAGCCCATGTCGGAGGCTTCCTGGGCACTGTGCGCCATGGACCACCCGTGTTCGGGGTGGTTACCGAACGTCAGATTCTGCAGGTGGTGCTGAATATATTCGGAGGGACTCGGGTTGGTGCCTGCCATTACTCTGCCTCAGGTTCGTGTGTACGGTGTTCGCTTCACCAGCCAGGGGCCCAGCCAGTGAACCGCCATTGCCGCCACGTAAGCGCAAAAAAATAAAGCGGGGTTTGAGGGCGGCACTGCAATGAAGAAGAATGCAAACAATACGGCCGTCAAACCGAACTTACCGGCCTCAGCCTGATAGAAGGCCTTGACCATCGCCTGGGCGTAACGTGCACCCGTCACGCGCAATGAACGCCAGGCAAAGAACAGGTTGGGCAGCAGGCAGACCAGGCCACCACACAGGGCAGACAATGCCGCGCCGCTTCCCTTGCTCACCCAGGACAGGAGTACGGCACACAGAATCACCAGCGCCTGGCCCCAGAGAAGTCGCGCGACCTGAGGGCGTCGCAAGGCAGCGGGTGTCGTCTTGTGCATCGTGAACCTGTCCATCGCAGTGATGACTCTCGCCAATCCCTGTCACTGCGCATCCTGCAGCCGGGGAGCAAACTCGCCGGATTATAGGGGAGCGCCGCATCGCCATCAACCAAACTGCCGGCTAAATTCCTTGATCTTTCGCAAGCTTACGACCAAAGCCTCACCATCTTGCGTGAAACAGATGACAGTTGGCTTACGTTGACAGTCGCTTGCGATGCAGGCGACGTAGGGTTGCGCCTATCACAACCCGCCGTCAAGACGATCTTGCCGCTCCGGTCAGAGAAACGCACTTCGTGGCCCTGCGACAATGCGTCACAGGGCCACGAAAACGACCAGAGAAGCACGGAAAGATTCGATGTCAGCCGATCACCTGCACCGAAGGCACGCCATGCCTAGTGGATATGACCGAGAATGCCATCCAGCTCATCCAGGCTGGTATAGGAGATGGTGACCTTGCCCTTGCCGCTCTTGCCATGACGGATATTGACCGCCGCCCCCAACTGCTCTGACAGCCGGGTCTCCAGGCGCTGGATGTCCGCATCTGGCCTGGGCGCGGAAGGCTTGGTCTGCTCTCCTTTCTGCACGCTTTTCACCAGCGCCTCCGTCTGGCGCACGGTCAGCTCACGCTCGACCACCTCATGAGCCAGCTTTCGCTGACGTGCAGGACTGAGCCCGATCAGGGTGCGGGCATGGCCCATGTCCAGCTCACCGCGTTCCAGCAGTGTCTGCACTTCCTGGTCCAGCGTCAGCAGACGCAACAGGTTGGCCACTTGCGCACGTGAGCGACCGACGGCATCCCCGACCTGCTGCTGAGTCAGTTCGAACTCGTCGAGCAGGCGCTTGAGCGCCATGGCCTCTTCGACCGGATTGAGATTCTCGCGCTGGATGTTCTCGATCAGCGCCAGAGCCAGCGCGATCTCGTCACTGATGCCTTCCCGGATGACGGCCGGAATGGTGTCCAGTTCCGCCAGCTGAGACGCCCGCCACCGCCGTTCACCCGCGATGATCTCGTAACGTCCTTCCGCGATGGGCCGCACCACGATGGGCTGCATGACCCCCTGGGCGCGAATGGAATCCGCCAGTTCTTCCAGCGCTTCCGGCTGGATGTCACGCCGCGGCTGGTACTTGCCACGTTGCAACTGCCCCAGTGGCAGGCGCTCGAGGCGCTCGCCGGACAGCACGGCTGCCTCGGCCCCGGTATCCGTCGCACCACCAGCGGCATTCCCGCCGTCGGGCGACAAGGCGTCAGTCGTGGCCGCCGGCAGGGCGCCTTCGGCATCAGATTCGGCATGGCGGCGGCGATTGCCAGCGCCGATCAGGGCATCCAGGCCCCTTCCCAGGGCACGCTTACGCGTCATGGACCTTCCTCGGTGAAGTTACAGCGAGAGACGACGAATCAATTCCTTGGCGAGCACGCGATAGGCCTGGCTGCCACGCGACAGACGCGCGTACTTGGTGACCGGCAGACCATGGCTCGGCGCTTCGGCCACCCGCACGTTGCGTGGAATGGTGGCCTTGATCAGGGTATCGCCAAAGTAATCGGAAAGTTGCTTGCTGACATCGCGGGTCAGACTGTTGCGGGCGTCGTACATGGTGCGCACGATCCCGAACACGTCGAGGGCCGGATTCACGTTGCCCTGTATCTGCTCGACGGTATCCAGCAGCGCTGACAGGCCTTCCAGAGCATAGAACTCGCACTGAAGGGGAATCAGGACGCCATGGGCGGCGGTCAGGGCATTGACGGTCAGCATGTTGAGCGAGGGCGGGCAGTCGATCAGCACCACGTCATATTCCGAGGCGATCGGGGCGAGTGCCTCGGCAAGACGCCGCTCGCGCCCTTCGACATCCAGCAGGTCGACTTCGGCGGCCGTGAGATCGCCATTGCCCGGCAACAGGGCATAGCCGGCATCCGGGCAGTCGAGAATCACGTCGCTGGCCCGCAGTTCACCCAGCAGCACGTCCAGCACGCTGCCTTCCAGGTCATGCTTGTCGATGCCACTGCCCATGGTGGCGTGGCCCTGGGGGTCGAGGTCGATCAGCAATACGCGGCGATCGAGCGCCGCCAGCGAAGCGGCGAGATTGACGGCTGTCGTGGTCTTGCCGACACCACCTTTCTGGTTGGTCAGCGCGATGATCTTGGTCACGAGCGACTTCCTTGGTTCCTTGAGAAGCGGGGCCTTTGGCACCAGCCGCATGCTCACGAGGGCAGATCATGGATCTGCCCTCCCAGAGCCTCAGGCTGCCTGCCTTTTGCGCCCGGCACAATCCCTGCACGCGCCGCGAGACGAGCGGTCAGTCGCGTTTCAAGCGCAGAAGGTGACGTTCACCTTCTTCTCCCGGGACACACAGTCTGAGCGTCTCGACCAGCGAGACACCCGCCGGCAACCGTGCGATCTCGTCATTGGGGATGCGACCTTTCATCGCCAGCCATTCGCCGCCTTCTGCCAGTACGGCGCCTGACAGATTGACGAAGGCGTCGGTATCGGCGAAGGCCCGCGAGATGATCTGCTCGAAGGGCGCGCCATCATAGGCTTCGATACGCACCTGAGTCGGGCTCAGGTTGTTCAGGCCCAGCTCGTGGCCGGCCTGAATCTGGAAACGCACCTTCTTGCCATTCGAATCCAGCGGTACGACAGCGATGTCGGGACGCATGATCGCGATCACGAGACTCGGCAGGCCCGGGCCGGCACCGACGTCCAGCAGGCGTGGCCCGCTGATGTGGGGCAGCACGCTGAGGCTATCCAGCAGATGGCGCGTCACCATCGCCTCCGGCTCACGTACCGCGGTGAGGTTATAGGCGCGATTCCACTTGTGCAACAGCACCAGCAGCGTCATCAGCTGCGCATGCTGCTCATCACTCAGCGCCACTCCCATGGCGCTGGCACCGCGACTGAGCAACTGGGCGCAACGCGCACGCTGCGTCTCGTTGAGCGTCTGACTCATTGCGCGACTCCCGTGTCAGCCGTATCGGTATCTGCTGGAGTCTCCGCCTTGATCAACTGCCGTTTCTTCAAGTGAATCAACAGGATGGAAACCGCTGCTGGCGTGACACCGGAAATGCGGCCTGCCTGGGCAAGCGTCGCCGGGCGCGCTTCATTGAGCTTCTGCTTGATCTCGTTGGACAGGCCATCGACGGAGTCGTAATCGAGACTGGCCGGCAATTCGGTGTGCTCATGACGACGCAGGCGGTCGATCTCTTCCTGCTGACGCTGGATGTAGCCCGCGTACTTGGCGGTGATCTGCACCTGCTCGGCGATGCGCCAGTCGTCGACTCCTTCCCCTTTCAGGCCTGCCACATCCGGATACTCGAGCTCCGGACGCTTGAGCAGCTCCATCAGGCTGGCTTCACGCTTGAGCGGTGAGCTGAGCTTGTCGCTCAGCGGGGCCAGCTCCGGGCTCTTCGGCGTCAGCCAGGTGCTTTGCAGACGAGCGGTCTCGCGCTCGATCGCTTCGCGCTTCTGCTCGAACGCCGCCCAGCGCGCGTCATCGATCAAGCCGAGTTCGCGGCCCTTGGCAGTCAGACGCAGATCCGCATTGTCCTCGCGCAGCAGCAGACGATATTCGGCACGTGAGGTGAACATGCGATACGGCTCGCGAGTGCCGAGGGTGATCAGGTCATCGACCATCACGCCGGTGTAGGCCTCGTCGCGCAGTGGATGCCAGGCCTCGTCGTCAGTGGCGCGCAAGGCGGCGTTGACGCCTGCCAGCAGGCCCTGGGCACCGGCTTCTTCATAGCCGGTGGTGCCGTTGATCTGACCGGCGAAGTACAGATTCTTGATGAAACGCGTCTCCAGGGAGTGATGCAGATCCTGGGGATTGAAGAAATCGTATTCGATGGCGTAGCCGGGACGCGTGATGTGCGCGTTTTCCATGCCACGAATCGAGCGTACCACCTCGAGCTGCGTATCGAAGGGCAGCGAGGTGGAGATGCCATTGGGGTACAGCTCGTGGGTATTCAGGCCTTCCGGCTCGATGAAGACCTGGTGGCTGTTCTTGTCGGCGAAGCGATGCACCTTGTCCTCGATGGACGGGCAGTAACGCGGCCCGATGCCATCGATGACGCCGGAGTACATCGGCGAGCGATCGAGATTGGCGAAGATGATCTCGTGAGTGCGCTCGTTGGTATGCGTGATGAAGCAGTTGACCTGCTCCGGATGCATTTCCCGACTGCCCATGTAGGACATCACCGGGCGCGGTGCGTCACCCGGCTGAGCTTCCATCTTGCTGAAATCGACGCTCTTGGCATCGATGCGCGGCGGGGTACCGGTCTTGAGCCGATCAACCCGGAATGGCAGCTCGCGCAGACGTGACGCCAGGCCATTGGCGGGCGGATCCCCGGCACGTCCACCGGCATGGTGATCCAGGCCGATATGGATCACGCCACCGAGGAAGGTCCCGGTCGCCAGCACCACCGTGGTGGCGTGGAAACGGATGCCGGTCTGGGTGACGACACCCCGTACGGTCTCGCCTTCGACGATCAGGTCTTCCGCACCCTGCTGGAACAGCGTCAGGTTCGGCTGGTTCTCCAGCACGTTGCGAATCGCCGCCTTGTACAGCGCCCGGTCGGCCTGTGCTCGAGTGGCACGTACCGCCGGGCCCTTGCGGGCATTCAGCGTGCGGAACTGGATACCCGCCATGTCGGTTGCCAGGCCCATGGCACCGCCCAGCGCATCGATCTCCTTGACCAGATGGCTCTTGCCGATCCCACCGATGGCGGGATTGCAGGACATCTGCCCCAGGGTCTCGATGTTATGGGTCAGCAGCAGGGTCTGACGGCCCATGCGGGCAGCCGCCAGTGCGGCTTCCGTACCGGCATGACCGCCGCCGATGACGATCACGTCAAAGCGGTTCGGGTAATCCACGTTGGCACCTCGGGGTATCACGAAACTTGGATGAAGCGCTGTTCGCATGGTGGCGAATCAGGCAAATCGGCCAGACACGACGATGACTCGATGTCTGGATGAATCCGGGACTGACGAACGTCATGGCGAAGACAAGGCGCCGCAGACGGCATGAGCTCGACCCGATGGGGAGCCTGCAAGCCAATCGAATGACGTTCGGGCCGCACAGTATAAACCGCCTGTGGGTAAGCGTCAGGAGTTTTCCACAGTGCCATGGCAAGACGTGCCATGCAGTGGACTCGCGGATGTTTCTCTCAGGGCATCAATCACGACAGTGAGTCGAGCCCGTGTCGAGTGTGTGTGGCGTAGGGGATTTTCCCGAGGACTGGGTCGGATCGTCTTGCCGTTCGTTATCCCGAACACCTTGGGAAGTGAGCTTCCTCGAACCCGGTCTTTCGGGGTGTCCGAACGTCCTTCGGGTTTCCGGATAACAAGATTATATAAAGAAAAGAAAAAGGGGTTCTGTTGATGTTGTAACTACTGTTGTGGACAAAATCAGTGGGAAATCGACTTTATCTCTTAAAAATCAGTATCTTACGATGTTGATATAGTTGGGGAGAAAATGCGTGCTACCTGAGGACGCCACCGGTGGCTTCCTGTGGATGAAACACCGCCTTGTCCACAAGCCCAGTTATCCTCGTTTTCATACCGTGCTGGTACCGGACTTTTCTGCCCTGCTGTGCACAAGTGGCCAGTTTACCCACAACCCCTAGTGCTGCAAGGGCTAACGTACAGAAGGCCGCGGATGATGCCGCAAAATGTCCACAGAGGCAAATCGTCTTCACCTCGACACGCCAACTCTGTAGATAGTACGGGGATAAGCCGTGAGTGAATGGCTACGCTGCCCAGCAGTGGTGCCCTGAGAGATACGATGATACTGCTGTGGATAGTTGTTGGCGTGATTGAGGCTTGCATACCGGTGCCTGGCCGGCCAGACGACTCATGGGCTGACATCAGGCGTGTGTTATCACCAGCCACGGCCCCTTGCAGGTGATGTTTCGAGCGCCTTTCGCGTCAGGACATGCGGTGTCAAAGACCGGCCCTTCGGCGACTGATGAAGTGAATCGAGAGCCTCAGCGAGGCTGGGGGCGTGACGTGAGAGGCAGCCAAGGCGGGGCGAATCATCTGATTTCGTTGCATGAAAAAAGCGCGAAATCGTCAGTCGAGATCGAAAAACTTCATTTCGAATGCCAGAACTCCCGTCATTCGGGCCACAACAGACACGTCTATCGCCAGGTGATGCTCTGGATTGGCCAGGAATTGCCTCTTCACGGCGTGGCATTCGGGCAAAAAAAAGCCCCGACCTGACGGTCGGGGCATGGCCTCTCTCAAGAGATGGCAGCGGGGGTTCAGTGCTTGAGAACGCGTGCCAGGAAGCTCTGGGTGCGCGGATGACGAGGGGTGTCGAAGACCTCGCTCGGAGTGCCTTCCTCGACGATGCTGCCCTGGTGGATGAAGACGACGCGATCCGCGACTTCACGCGCGAAGCTCATCTCATGCGTGACGATCATCATCGTCATGCCGTCGCGTGCCAGCTCACGCATCACGTCCAGCACCTCCCCGATCATCTCGGGGTCCAGTGCGGAGGTGGGCTCATCGAACAGCATCAAGCGGGGTTCCATCGCCAGTGAGCGGGCGATGGCGACGCGTTGCTGCTGGCCGCCTGACAGCTGGCCGGGGTACTTGTCGGCCTGCTCGAGAATATTGACCCGCTCGAGCAGCGTGTCGGCCTGTCGCTCGGCGGTCGCCCGGTCACTGCCGCGCACCTTGATGGGGGCCAGGCTGACGTTGTCACGTACCTTCATGTGCGGAAAGAGATTGAACTGCTGGAAGACCATGCCGACTTCGGTGCGAATCGTCTTCAGCGCTCGGTGGCTCTTGCCGTGGGGGATCAAGGACTGTCCGTCCACTTCGATGCTGCCGCCCTGGAACTCCTCGAGGCCATTCACGCAGCGGATCAGCGTCGACTTGCCGGAACCACTGGCGCCGATGATCACCACCACTTCCCCCTGGGCGACCTCGAGATCGATGTCCTTGAGCACATGCAGGCTGCCGAAGTGCTTGTTGATCTTTTGCATGTTCACGATGGCGGTCATCAGGCGCTCCTGGCCGGCGCGAAGGGCTGGCTGATCGGGAAAGAGGAAGAGGGTGTCAGCGCGGTTGTCGCCTGGTGGGAAAGCACGGTAGAGATCATTGGCCCACCAGTCCGCGACGCTCCAGCATCCGTAGCCCGAAGGACAGGCTCAGCGTGATGACGAGGTAGAGCATGGCGACCATGAAGTAGGTTTCCAGCGCGTTGAAGGTGGTGGCAATGTAGATCTGGCCCTGGCGGACCAGCTCACCGACACCGATCACCGAGAACAGCGAGGTGTCCTTGATGGACACGATCCCCTGATTGCCGAGCGCCGGGATCATGCGACGTAGTGCCTGCGGCCAGATGATGTAGCGGAAGGTCTGGGGGGTGGAAAGGCCCAGTGACAGTCCGGCCTCGCGTTGCCCGCGGGCGATGGACTGCACGCCACCGCGCACGATTTCCGAGATATAGGCGGCCGAGTTCAAGGCGATCGCGGCGATGCCGGCGGTCAGGGCATCGATGGGGCCGCCGATGATCTGTGGCAGGCCATAGAAGATGAAGAGCACCTGTACGAGTACCGGGGTGCCACGGAAGATCTCGATATAGGCGGTGGCGACCCAGCGCAGTATCCGGCTGGGGGAGAGGCTCAGCAGGCCGAACAGGATGCCGAGCACGAAGCCGATGGCCAGGCCACCGAAGGAAATGGCGAGGGTCCAGGGGATCCCCTCGAGCAGGTACGGCACGGAGGAAATCGCCGCCTGCCAGTCAAACTGGAATTGAACGTCCACGTGGGGCTCCTTGGCACCATCATCTCGCGCCTCAGGACATGGTGAGGGGGAGCTCGTCAGGACAGACGCCACGGCCATTGGCATGCCGTGGCGTCCGGATGGCAGAAATCATGGTTCGTGGTGAAGAAGGCGTCAGAGAACTCTGGCGAGGATGGCGTTATTCGCTGTCGCTCGGCAGGGCGCCGAACCACTTCTGATAGATCTCGGCGTAGCTACCATCGGACTTCATCTCGGCCAGTGCCTTGTTGGCGGCGTCGGTCCACTCACTGCCCTCGGTGAAGGCGATGCCGTACTGCTGACCTTCATAGAGCGGGCCCACTGTCTTCACGCGACCGTTGCCCTTGGTCTTGGCGAAGTAGCCGACATTGGGAGCGTCATAGAAGACGGCATCGACGCTGCCGGACATCAGTGCCATGTACATGTCGGCGCTGCCGGGATAGGGCGTGATGGTGGAGTCTTCCAGATTGGCGGTGAGATAGTCATAGCTGGTGGAGCCGATCTTGGTGCCGATCTTCTTGCCTTCCAGCCCCTCGATGCCCTCGATGTCGCCATTGTTGGCCGAGGTCAGGATCCGCAGGCCGGAGTCGTAATAGGGGTCGGTGAAGTCGACGATCTTCTCGCGGGCCTCGGTGATGGTGATGCCGGCGATGGCGACATCGACGCTGCCGGTCTGTACGGCCGGGATGATGCCATTGAAGTCCATGGTCTTGAGGTCGATATCGAAACCGGCGCGCTCACCGATGGCGTTGAGGATGTCGATATCGAAGCCGACCATCTTGCCGCTTTCCTGATCGAGCATCTCGAAAGGCACGAAGCTCGGGTCAGTCGCGGCCTTGAGGGTGACGGCATGGGCGGCACTGGCCATCAGGGTGGCGGCCGCGAGACCGGACAGCGAGGCCAGCAGGTGGGATCTACGCATTTTACATGCCTCTTTATATTTAGATTTTAGGATGTAGTGCGTTTTCAGAGTGACGAGAGCACAAGATCCCGTCAAGTCTGCGAGCGCCGCCATGCGGCGGGTTGGCATTCGCAACCTGCTGAGATGGCGAAAAAAAATCGCCCCCTATCGGAAACCGATAGGGGGCGATCAGGTGGCGGCATCGCGCCGGATGTCATGCTGCGCCGTCAGACCATGAAGGACGAACCACAGCCACAGGTGCTGGTGGCATTCGGGTTCTGGATCAGGAAACGCGCCCCGGCCAGACCTTCCTCGTAGTCGATCGTCGAGCCGACCAGATACTGGTAGGACAGCGGGTCGATCACGACCGCGGCTTCGCCCAGCTCGACCACGGTGTCGTCCTCAGCCATGTCGGTGGCGATATCGAAACCGTACTGGAAGCCGGAACAACCACCGCCAGTGACGTAGACCCTGAGACGCAGCTCCGGGTTGGCTTCTTCCGCGCGCAGCGCAGCGATCCGGGCCTTGGCGCTCTCGGATAGATACAGCGGCGTGGGGATGAAGCTTTGTGCTTCGCTCATGCGGGCCTCCTCGAAGGAGTCGGAGGCCGGGCGCTGAAGACAGCGCCCGGCACGGTATAGAGAACGGAATGCTGCCTATTATCCCTATATCCGAGCAAAAGGGTCAACTTTGTCTGACGTGCTGCCTTGCTGGCGACGCTGGCGGCTCAGGGCATCATCGCCGGCGCCCCGATGCCGGTCATCTCATCCAGGCCGAACATCAGGTTGAGGTTCTGGATGGCCTGACCTGATGCGCCCTTGACCAGATTGTCGATCACCGACAGCACGACCAGGGTGTCGCCATTGCCCGGACGATGCAGGGCGATGCGGCACAGGTTGGTGCCACGCACGCTGCGCGTCTCCGGATGGCTACCCAGCGGCATGACATCGACGGCGGGGTGATCGGCGTAACGCTGCTCGAACAGCGCCTGCAGATCTTCCAGCGTACCGCTGAAGCCGCTCAGGCGCGGATAGAGAGTGGAGTGGATGCCACGGATCATCGGCGTCAGGTGCGGGACGAAGGTGAGGCCGACCGCGCTGCCTGCTGCCATGTCCAGCCCCTGGGTGATTTCCGGCAGGTGACGGTGACCGGAGGCGCCGTAGGCCTTCATGGACTCGCCGGCTTCACACAGCAGTGAGCCGACCTTGGCACCGCGACCGGCCCCGGAAACGGCGGACTTGCAGTCGGCGATGATGTTGTCGGTCTCGATCAGGCCGGCTTCCAGCAGCGGAATGAGCCCCAGTTGCACGGAGGTCGGGTAGCAGCCCGGCACCGCGATCAGACGGGCTTCACGGATGGCGTCGCGATTGACTTCCGGCAGGCCGTAGACGGCTTCGCCGAGCAGTTCCGGTGCACCATGCGGCTGGCCATACCATTCGGCCCAGACGTCGGCGTCCTTGATGCGGAAGTCCGCGGACAGGTCGATCACGCGGGTGCCGCGGGCCAGAAGGTCGCCGGCCAGCGCATGAGCGACGCCATGCGGCGTGGCGAAGAACACGGCGTCACAGGCTGCCAGCACCTCGGCATCCGGCTCGCTGAACGCGAGGGTGTCGTAGTGGCCGCGCAGATTGGGGTACATCTCGTCGACACGCACGCCCTTCTCGCTGCGTGAGGTGATCACGGTCACTTCCACCTGCGGGTGGCTGGCCAGCAACCTGAGGAGCTCCACTCCGGTGTAACCGGTGCCGCCGACGATACCTACCTTGATCATGCTGCCTCCCCGCTTTCGAGCGGTGTCCTGTTGATACGAATGTGACTCGTGTGTCCGGCTTGCTGATGCGACCTTTTGCGGCCTGTGCGCGAGACAGGCGTTGCGCCATGCTGTGCCGAGGTTGTCGGATTGTGCACGGTCGCGACGGTGCGCAATCGATATGATACACAGGTGTCAGGCGGGCAGTAATGTGCTGCCGACATGGATGTTCATCGTCATCGTCAGTGCCTTTCAAGGAGTCGTGAGTGTCACGCCTGTCGCGCCCGCATCTGCCTCGTCCCAGCCTCGACAATTTCCGGCGCAAGCTGGCGGCGGTCGATGCCCTTCCCCAGCTGTGTCTGCTGGGACTGATCGCTGGCCTGCTGACCGGCTCGTTGATGGTCGGTTTCCGACTGTTGCTGAGCGCGGGGGCACTCGGCTTCATGCCGGATGACAGTCCGGAAAACTTCGAGGGCCTGGCGCCCTGGGTGCGCGCGTCATTGCCCTTGCTGGCCGTGCTGGTGATCGGCATCGTGCTCGGTCGTCAGCATCCTGCTCAGCGCAAGCTTGGTATCGGTCATGTCATCGAACGCCTGACCTACCATCAGGGCAAGATGCCGCTGCGTGCCTGGCTCAACCAGATCGTGGTCGGGGTCGTGAGCGTGCTGGGTGGCCTGTCCGCCGGGCGTGAAGGACCGGCCATCCACCTCGGGGCTGGCGCTTCCAGCTGGGTCGGGGAGCGTCTCAAGCTGCCCAACAACAGTCTGCGAGTGCTGGTTGCCTGTGGCACGGCAGCGGGAATTTCCGCCTCCTTCAATACGCCGATCGCCGGTGTCATCTTCGCCATGGAAGTGGTGATGATGGAGTACACCCTGACAGGCTTCATGCCGGTGATTCTGGCTTCGACCGCGGGTGCGGTCGTCTCGCAGCTCGTCTATGGCGCCGAACCGGCGTTCGCGGTGCCTTCTCTGCTATTGCACTCGCTGCTGGATCTCCCCTGGGTCGTGATCACGGCACTGGTGATCGGGCTGCTGGCGGGAGGTTTCGTGCACCTGGCCCGGCAGCAGGAGCGTGCCGCGCGTCTGACATGGTCAGGACGGATGGCACTGGTGGGGCTCTCGACGGCCGCCGTGGCCTGGTGGTACCCGCAGGTGCAGGGAATCGGCTATGACAGCCTCGCTCAGCTGCTTGACGGTCAGCTGGCGCTGGATGTGCTGCTGGCGCTGGTCATCGGCAAGCTGATGCTGTCGGCGATATGCGTCGCCTGTGGAGTGCCCATCGGCATCATCGGCCCCGTCGTGGTGGCCGGTGCTGCCGCGGGTGCCCTGATGGGCATGCTGGGCGGCTGGATCTTGCCGGACCAGGCCTCGGACATCGCGCTCTACGCCCTGCTCGGCATGGCGGCGATGATGGGGGCAGTGCTTCAGGCTCCGCTGGCGGCGCTGATGGCACTGCTCGAACTGACGCATTCTCCCAATATCATCCTGCCCGGCATGCTGGCCGTGGTAGTGGCGGGGCTGACCTGCCGCCAGCTGTGCCATTGCCAGGGATTCTTCATCTCGACGCTGACGGCGCAGGGCTTGCACCCGCTTCAGCAACCCTTGATGCAGGCGCTTTCCCGAGTCGCGGTGCCGGCGGTGATGGAGCGCTCCGTGGTCAGCGTGCCGCGGCGCATCACTCGTGAGCGTGCCCGCGCCCTGCTCGAGAGCAAGCCTGTCTGGCTGGTGGTCACGCGTTCGACGCCGGAAAAGCCGATGGTGGCGCTGCCGGCGGCGGATCTGGTGCGTGTGCTGATGGATGAGCACTGGCGAGAGCAGGAAGCGCTCGACCTGCTCGAGATTCCAGCCCAGCGTCTGGATCTCGCCCCGATCCATCTGCAGGCAACGCTGTCGGAAGCCTATGAGCGGCTGCTGCCGAGCAATGTCGATGCGCTCTATGTGGAGCACACCACGGCCCCGATGATTCGCAAGATTTCGGGTATCATCACGCGTGATGCAATAGAGAGCTACTATCGATACAAGCCGTGAAAGGGGGTGATCTCGACCCGAGCGTGGTTCAGGTCGTCGGTATCGGCGCTCGACATCCGGCAGGGCTTCGGGATGTGACCGGATACCGCATGTGCCCGGCGCTGCGAACATGGCACCTTGTCGGCCTGTCGAGTTGAGTGACACTGCCCCTTTCCTTGTATCTTCCGCCCCTGACTGACGGAGTTTCCCCATGTATCTGTGGATCAAGGCGTTCCATCTGATTGCCGTGGTGTGCTGGTTTGCCGCCCTGTTCTATCTTCCGCGTCTTTACGTCTATCACGCCCAGGCGCGTGATGCCGGCGACATCAAGGCCATCGAGTACTTCAAGACCATGGAGCGCAAGCTCTACCGCGGCATCATGATGCCGTCGATGATCGCGACTCTGGTGCTGGGCATCTGGCTGCTGGCACTGGTGCCGAGCTTCATGAGCATGGGCTGGATGCACCTCAAGCTGGCCATGGTCGTGCTGCTGGTCGGCTATCACCATGCCTGTGGGCTGTACCTGAAGCAGTTCGCTGCCGATACCTGCAAGCGAACCTCACGCTACTTCCGCTTCTTCAATGAAGTACCGGTACTGATGCTGGTGGTGATCGTCATCTGCGTCATCGTCAAACCGTTCTGAGAGCCAGCGCTGCCATGACTGAGTGCCCAGCAAGACTGCCCTGTGTTCTGGTGCTGGCGGGCCATGACCCCAGCGGCGGCGCGGGTCTGATCGCCGACAGTGAGGCGATTCGGGCCGGTGGTGGCTGGGCGCTGACGGTGCCGACGGCGCTGACGGTACAGAATTCCGGCAATGTCCAGGCAGTGATGGCGCAGTCAGGCGAGTCGATTCTGGCGATGGCGCATGCCCTGCTCGATGATTTTCGGCCTCGGGCGCTCAAGATCGGGCTTCTCGCCAGTCACGAAGCGCTGATGGCGACGGTCACGCTGATCGATGAACTTCGCCAGCGCTGGCCCGGGCTTCCGGTGGTATGGGACCCGGTGCTCAAGGCCGGCGGAGGCCATGAGCTCTCCAGTGAAGCGCTGATCCAGCAGGCGCGCGAAACGCTGCTGGCGCGGGTGGATGTCATCACGCCCAATCGTGGCGAGCTTGCACGTCTGGCAGCCTGTCCTGCGGGTGCCGGCGAGAATGAGCTCGCCGAGCGCTTGCTGATGGAAGGTGCAGGCGCCGTGCTGGTCACCGGGACTGACCCCCTGGATCACGATGACGCCTCGCTCTCTGAGCCATCCGTCACCCATCGTCTCTATCGTCGCGAGCATCGCAGGCTGTCTCTGGACTGTCCGCGGCTGCCGGGCAGCTTCCATGGCAGTGGCTGCACTCTCGCCTCGCATCTGGCCGTGCGCCTGGCTCGTGGCATGTCGCTGGAACCGGCATGGCGTGCGGCGCAGCAGGCGACCTGGCAGAGTCTGGTCGCTGGCCGGGAGCGCGAGCTCAAAGGCCTTGCGCCCGGAGCCCAGCAGCTGCCCTGGCGCTAGCGGTCCTGCTCCTTTCATGCCGGCTTCCAGGCACTGCCGCGGCTGCATCCTGCCCGTGAGTCGCGTTAAGCTGTCGCCATCAAGCGCATCAGGTTATCCACAACGGCTGATGTCTCGCGGCTGGGTGCTCCCATCCTCGGCAGTTGTGGATAACGCGATGTCTCGTTTATCCACACCGTCTTGAGTCATCAATGACTCTATTCCCATTTTTCGCGGCCGTCGTGCCGCACCGTGTCCCTCAAGAGGTATGTCATGACCACGTCCGCTGCCCAGTTCGAACGCGCCAGCCGTCACATTCCCGGTGGCGTCAATTCGCCGGTTCGCGCCTTCAAGGGACTGCATCGTCCGCCGGTGTTCATCGATCATGCCAAGGCCGCCTATCTCTTCGATGTCGAAGACAAGCGCTATATCGATTACGTCGGTTCCTGGGGACCGATGATCACCGGCCATGCCGATGAAGACGTGCTCAACGCCGTGCGTGAGCGACTCGAGAGCGGTCTGTCCTTTGGTGCGCCCACCGAGATCGAATCCGAGATGGCCGAGCTGATCTGCGAGATGCTGCCAAGTCTCGACATGGTGCGCATGACCAACTCCGGCACCGAAGCCACCATGTCGGCGATCCGCCTGGCGCGTGGTTTCACCGGTCGCGACAAGATCGTCAAGTTCGAAGGCAACTACCATGGCCACTCGGACTCGCTACTGGTCAAGGCCGGCTCCGGCGCCTTGACCCATGGCGAGCCCAGCTCCCCGGGCGTGCCGGCCTCGCTCGCCGAGCACACCATCACGCTGGACTACAACGACGCCGAAGGTGTGCGCCGTTGCTTCGCCGAGCTGGGTGATCAGATCGCCTGCATCATCGTGGAGCCGGTGGCCGGCAACATGAACTGCATTCCGCCGGTGCCGGGCTTCCTGGAGAGCCTGCGTGAAGTGTGTGATGCCCATGGCAGCGTGCTGATCCTCGATGAGGTGATGACGGGCTTCCGTGTCGCGCTGGGTGGCGCTCAGGCGCATTACAACATCACGCCGGACCTGACCTGCCTGGGCAAGATCGTCGGCGGCGGCATGCCGGTGGGCGCCTTCGGTGGCAAGCGCGAGATCATGCATCATCTCTCGCCGCTGGGCCCCGTCTACCAGGCGGGCACCCTGGCCGGCAATCCGCTGGCGATGGCTGCCGGGGTCGCGCTGCTGCGCAAGCTCCAGGCACCGGGCTTCCATGCCGAGCTGACCCGCAAGGTCGAGATGCTGTGTGACGGCCTGGAGAGTCGTGCCAAGGCCGCCGGCATCGCCGCGATCACCCAGCGGGCAGGTGGCATGTTCGGACTGTTCTTCACGGATCAGTCCGCGGTCACCGATTTCCAGTCCGCCACGCGTTGTCGCCAGGAAGACTTCGCGACCTTCTTCAACGGCATGCTGGCAGAGGGAGTCTATCTGGCGCCGTCAGCCTATGAGGCAGGTTTCATGTCCGCCGCCCACAGCGACGAGGATATCCAGGCCACTCTGGAGGCTGCCGAGCGCGTCTTTGCGCAGATGGCAGCCTCGGCCTGAGTCGGTCAGACGGTAGAAGCCGGTATCGACCCGCTCGGCAGGCTGCCGGGCGGGCCGCCATCCGGTACACTTGCCGCCAACGATAGCGATTGCGCTAATGACCCTATAGCCAGCTTGCCTTAGCGGAGATGACCTTGAGCCAGGCCCTGATTCGAGCCCTTCACACCGCCGATTGCTTCGATCACCCCGTGAAGGATATCGAAGTGCACGAGACGCACATCTCGTGGATCGTGCTGACCGGCGACTACGCCTACAAGATCAAGAAGCCGCTGGATTTCGGCAGCTTCCTGGATTTCTCCACGCTGGAGCGTCGCAAGCACCTGTGTGAACAGGAGGTGCGCCTCAACCGCCGTCTGGCACCGACGCTCTATCTGGATACCGTGCCGATTTCCGGTACGCCGGAGGCGCCACGCATCAATGATGAGAGTGCCGTCTTCGAGTATGCGGTGAAGATGCGTCAGTTCTCCAACCGGCACCTGTTCAGCGCCTTGCAGGCCAGCGGTGAGCTGTCGCTGGAGCTGCTGGACGACCTGGTCGATCAGCTGGTGGCCTTCCACGAGCAGGCTGAACGCATCCAGGGTGACAGTGATCTTGGCAGCCCGCAGATGGTCAGCCGTACCATCGACAATGAGTTCACGTTGATTCGTCCGCGCCTCGAAGAGGAGGCTGCGCTCAAGCGTCTGGCGCTGTTGCAGGAGTGGACGGAAGAGACCTTCCAGCGTCTCCAACCGGAATTCGAGCGTCGTTGGCAGGAAGGCTTCGTGCGCGAGACCCATGGCGACATCCATCTGGGCAACGCCGTACGTCACGAAGGCCGAGCCTTGCTCTTTGATGGTATCGAGTTCAATGAAGAGCTGCGCTGGAACGATGTCGGCTGTGATCTGGCCTTCCTGGTGATGGATCTGGAAGCCCGCGATGAGCCGGCCTTCGCCCATCACGCCCTGAATCGTTACCTGGAGCTTTCGGGTGATTACTCGCTGGTGCGTCTGCTGCCGTACTACAAGATCTATCGCGCGCTGATTCGGGCCAAGGTCGCGATGATTCGCTATCACCAGCCGGAGTTGAGTGACGCGGATCGTCTCGACGTGATGGCGGAGTATGAGCGCTATATCGAGCTGGCGGAGCGCTACAGCGAGATCCGCTTCCCGTACATGATCATCGGCGTGGGGGTCTCCGGTAGCGGCAAGAGTCGCTTCACCGAAGAAATGGTGCGTGAGCTGGGGGGTGTGCGCATCCGCAGCGATGTCGAGCGCAAGCGTCTGTATGGCTTTGCCGCGGATGCCGATACCGGCTCGGGTCTCAATGGTGGCATCTATACGCCGCAGGCGACGCATGCGACCTACGAGCGGCTGTCGAATCTGTCAGCCACCCTGCTGGAATCGGGAATCCCCGTGTGCATCGATGCCACCTGCCTGAAGAAATCACAGCGTGATCGTCTGCGTCACGAGGCAGAAGCCCGTGGCCTGCCCGTGCTGATGATCAGCTTCGAGGCCGATGAGGAGACGCTGCGCAGGCGCATCGTCAAGCGCAGTCAGCGTAGTGGCGAGGCGTCCGAGGCGGGGCTTGAGGTGCTGGACAAGCAATTGGCCAATCGTGAGCCGTTCGCTCCTGAGGAGCATGGTCAACTGATCCATATCGACACGACAGCGCCCAACGCTAACGTAACGTTGGCACGCTTGATCCGCGAGCAGCTTAGACTGCACTGAGCCCAACGACATGCTGAAAGGAGCATGGCGAGTGATCGTCATGCTCCTTTCATTTTTGGCAAATGCTTGCACGAATCCCCGATCTGCATTTGAGAACCCTGCATCAGATAAGGAAATACCATGCGTCATAATCTTGCACCTACCGCTGCCGTCGCCATCAGCCTTGCACTGCTCGCCGGTTGCTCAAGTCAGCCTTCCACGGCGGATCTGATGCGGGGGCAGGCAGAGGAAGCCAAGGCTGTCGCCCAGGTGCGCGATCAACTGGCCGACCAGTGGGAAGAGGGCAAGTCACTGGTCGCGGCAGGTGAGAAACAGATCGTCAGTGGTGAAGATCTCGTCGATGATGGAGAAGCCAATATTCGCAAGGGCCAGGCCTTGATCGAAAAGGGCAACAAGCAGATCAAGAAAGGCAAGGGCCGTATCACCAGTGGCAACAAGCAGGTCGCCCAGGGTCGCAAGATGGTGGATGAGAGCCTCTCGACCTATCGCCAGTCTTTCCCGGAACAGTCCGTGACACTGGAAAAGAAGTAACCCGCCATCGCGATAATCATTTCGCAGCTGATACTGGAAGGCCGCTGACATTCGTGTCGGCGGCCTTTTCCTTTGATGCCATCACCAGAGCTTAAAGACGAAAAACCCCGCTTGCGCGGGGTTCTGTAAGACATCTTGGCTGGGCGTGATCAGTACTGCATCACGCTCGCCACGTTGCCACCGCCGGTCTGGGTCACGCTGGCCGTGTTCATCGCACCGGACTGCACGACGTGAGCACGGTTGGCGACGAAGCTCAGGATGCCACCGGCCTGCTGAAGGACTTCGGAGCTGTGGCCAGAGCCAGTCTGTTGGACGCGGGCGTGATCGTTGTAGCCAGTCTGGGTGATCAGAGAGTCACTGTTGGTACCACCTTGCTCGACGATGGCGTAGTTGGAATATCCGCTCTGACTGTTGATGGCCAGATTCTCGCTTCCCGTCTGGCTGATGTCGGAGTACTGCAGCATGTCTGACTGAGTCACCCGCGCAGTGTTGTTCGCATTGCTCTGATTGACGAGCGAGTCATGGGAGCTGCCGTCCTGAGTGACTCGTGCGACTTGATTTGCACCGGCCTGGGTGACGGTTGAATCGATACGTGAGCCGGTCTGGGTCACGACGGCAAGGCCCAGTTCACCGGTCTGTGAAACCGTGGAGTTGTTGAAGCGTCCTTCCTGAGTGACACGTGCACGGTTGTACTCACCGGTCTGCATCACATCCGAGGCGTGCTGGTAGCCGGTCTGGGACACCCGGGCAATCGCATAACTGCCTTGCTGAGTGGCCATGGAATCATTGAATACCCCTGTCTGTGTCACGACCAGAGTATTTTCACGCCCTGCCGGCGAGCCGCTGGCACCCTGCCAGGATTCAGAGTGGTTGGCAAAACCATCCTGGGTGACGCGGGTGAGGTGCTTGTAGCTCTTCTGGTTCAGGTCAACGGAATTGTAGGCACCCGTCTGATTGACGATACCGGTGTTGGTGCTGCTGTACTGCTGTGATTTTACTTTGTTGGCACCCCCCAGCTGATTGACGCGAATCGTATGATTGACGCCGTTCTGATAGGTGTTGGCCTTGTTGAAAGCCCCTGTCTGGTCAATATCACTGTCATGTGAGCTGTTGAGCGAGCCGCCATCTCGAGACGTCTGACCTACCTTGGCCTTGTTCATGAAGCCGGTCTGGTCGACATCCGACGTGTTATTGTCTGCCATGGCGTGAGAAGAGATGGCGATGGCAGCAGCGAGAAGGCTGATTTGAATCTTCATGGTAAGTTCCCTTGTATTGATATTGGTGTCTTCTGTTTTTTATTATGTATTACGTGTGATGCGTCCCCATGGCATGACGGAGATCATGCCGATACTGCTCGGTTGGCGCCGTACTTCAGCGCCGTGATATCAGAGGTTGGTAATGTCATCAGTCCAGCGTTGAAGGTGACATTCCCATTGAATTCGATGCCTTTGTTTCCGGCGTTTTATTCTCGTCTGTTCTTTTTCAGCGCATGCACTCGAGAGCGTGATGAGCTCAATCAGGTTCATTGTTGAATGACCTGGACCTGCATACGGCCGCGTGCATGCTGGATGATGCTGACGGGCACCTGACTGCTGCCCTGTTGAAGCAGCATCGCGCCTCCCCCCAGTCCGGTCTGCTGAATCAGCGCGGACTGGGAGATGCCCTGCTGCGCGATCAAGGCATCATGACCCTGGCCTTGCTGGAGTATGTTTGCCTCATTCAGGGTGCCATCTTGCAGGATATAGGCGCTGTTTCCGCTTCCCTGCTGCACACTGATCGCCGTATTCATGACGCCTTGCTGGGCGATCATCGAGACGTTGGCCAATCCATGTTGAGAGAGAGTTGCCTCATTGCGGAAGCCATACTGAGCAATGTCGGCGACGGAGCGGGATGACTCCAGTTCTGAACGGATCGCCAGGTCGCCCGCCATGGCAAGCAAGCTGAAGGTGGAAGCTGCGAATAATAATCCTGCCTGAGATAATCTCTGTCGCGGCTTGCTATCCAGACTCATGGTATCGACCTGTTTTGATCACGTTACTGATGGACTTACTATTGATCTTTACAGGAGCTGGTGCCATCAGCTGTTTTGAGGGTTATGAGAGTGAGAAGAGACTGTCTTTTATCGTCAATCTTGAGGAGGGAGTTAGTGAGTAATAATGGTGTCATTCCCAACAGAATGATGAGGTGGCTCGCTTCGCGAAGACTCAGACTATTAATACTTCAGAAATTCACTTTAATCTCATGTAATGTCAGGTGTTGTTTTTCTCAATGGTATCAATATGTTCAATGATATATAAAAAAGGCACCCTATAGAGGGTGCCTTTCATGACAGAAGAGCCAGCCGGATGTCGAGTGTCTTCGCTCGCGTTACAGCATTGGCGTGGGCGCCTGGAGATAACTCATCAGTTCCGACTTCTGCATGTCCGCCGGGTCTGCCAAGGCCCATAGCTGGCGCTCCACCCCTTGAGCAATCAGGTGGATGACAGCGGCCTCGATGGCCGACATCACGGCTAGCTGGACTGGCTCATTGTTGGTATAGCCTGTCTCCATTTCCAGCAATCGACTGAAATCGATGAAGCGATAGACGCCCGCTCGAAGCTCGCGAGAGTAGATCGTCTTGCTGGTATTGACGTTGGCGATGACCTGCCCGGTGGTGATATCCACTGCGCGCAGATTCACGGTCACCTGGTCGACCTGATACTGACCCGATGCCCCGATACCGAAGTACTCTGCCCCAGAGCCACCTGTCCTGACATTGGAATCAAAGGCGATGATGCCGCCTTCGAAAAGCAGGTTGGCTGCCTGCAATGCCTCAATATCCCCCTGGCCGGTTCTCTCCAGATTGGCCCGGATGATCTTGCGTTCCGTGAGCAGGTTCTGCAGGCCCACACGCTCCAGAGGAATGAACCAGCCGGAGTCGGAGAGAGCGGCACTCAGCATGGCCGCCCCTCCCTGGGTCACTGCCGTGGAGAAGGTACTGGCCGGAGCCGGTCGGTACTGGCCTGTCTGGTCCCGGAAATCGTAGATGGCGACGGGAATTCGCCCGGCTGGTGGCGGGAGATTGATCAGATCGTTGTAGGTGGTGGTTCTTGGCATCAAGGTGCTGGGCATCCCTGCCAGCCCCTCGGTATGCGCCACCATGGGAGCACAGCCCGCAAGCGCCAGGCCGGTCACGGCCATCAGCGAGGTAAGCATCTTCTTCATTCGCGATACCCTTCATCAAAAGTCGTGTCAGAACGCATTGCCTGAGGTGCCAAGATTGATGACGGTCGTTTCTCCGGTCGCACGATCCAGCACCTGCATGGAGAAACCGCCATTGCCGTTACTGACGACCTCGACACGCAACTGGGCGCTGTCGATCACGCTGGTACGGCCTGGCTCACTGGTATCGACGGCATCGGTGATGGCGTCGGAGACCAGGCTGTTGCGAAGGTCACTGATGAAGAGTTCTGTCTCTGAAAGACTGTCGAACGAGTAGGCATCGGGATCCTCATGGGTATCCTGTGCCTGGGCCTTGCTGAGCAGATAGCTGCCATTGAGAGGGTTGCCGCCGAAACTTGGATTGACGGGCTGATAGATGAGTTCGCCGGCATATAGCGGCATCGCCGATAACAGCAACGACACCGCGAGTGTCTGATGCTTCATGATGTTCCCCTGTTCCCTTGCACATTGTCAGGGTCTTCGTGATCGAAGCCCTTTTATTATGGATTCAACCTGTGCTTTTCAGAATTCATCGCCCGCCATGTCCGGATCGTCCTGGAGTGCTTCCAGCACCTTGCGACGCAAGAACTGGTTGGAGACGGTGGTAACGGCTGAGCTTGCGTAGAGGTCGACGTCATTCACTCTCGGGGGCAGGGTCGCCTCATAGAGAACGGTATTGCCCTCCGTGATCCAGATGAGGCTGCCCCAGCGTGCCGAAGGACGCTCGTGAATACTCAGAGAGGTGTTTCTCAGGGCTGGACTATCAAGGCGTTGCTGGCTGAATTGACGATAGAAGGTCTTGCCGATCATCGTCATGGTGCGATCTATCATCACCCCGTTCAGGCCATCACTGAGTCTGGCGCGAGGCCGCTGGATGGCGACCCCATCGTGGCCATCCGCCCGGGCCCCGCTGCCTTCGCTGGCAACCGAGACTTCTGGTTTCACCGCCTCCGGCGCTGATTGCGCGGAGGCATGCGACATCAGGGAAAGTGCCAGTCCCCATGCAAAGGCATGGTGGACAACCATGCCTGCGGCGCTCACGACATCTGTGCTCGACGAGCGATACGCGGTGTACGTGATACCGGCATGGCAAGGTTCTGGCGAGCCCAGTTCATGGCCTGGATGCGATTGTGCACCTTGATCTTGCGGAAGATGTTGTAGAGGTGTGACTTGACCGTATGTTCGCTGACGAACAGCTGGTCTGCTATCTCGGTATTGGAGGCACCCGTGCCCAGCAGGCCGATGATCTCTACCTCGCGCTGCGTCAGACCGCAGACGGGGCGATAGGCGTTCAGCTGCTGACGACGGTAGAAGTCCAGCAAGCGAGTCATCAGCGGGCGGGACATCCACATGTCGCCTTCCAGCAATTTCGCGATTCCCTTGCTGATCAGCGACAGACTGTCCTGACGATAGAAGACACCCTGCAGGTGCGTGCTGACCAGCAGGCTTGCGGCCTCTTCCTCATCACTGATGTTGATCGCTGCCAGCTCGGCACTGGCATCCTGACTGGCATCAGCATCCCAGCGTTGCATCGTGGTCTCGTCGACGTGGTCGGTATCGAGAAGCACGATCGTCCTGTCTGCCTGCCCTGGGGTGTAATCCTCGTCGGGGCTTGCGGAAGCCACCTGACACTCAAGCTGCTGGCGAATGTAATCCATGAACAGCGCTGACTGCGGATTGCAGTCAGTCACCAGCAGCACCATTGCATTCCCTGTAATCATGGTGCGAGACCTCTGAGTTGTCTTACCGATTTTCTTGGCGGAGCCATTGCGAAAGTGGTTGGAGATGTTGCTGTGACGAGTGGCACTCCTCTGCGTCGGGCATTACGCATCGGGCACCCCTTTATATTTGCCTGATAGGCACGATAAGGCAACCTATATTCAGCACTTGCTAAACTATTAGATTTGTTATTGCTAAATTTGATATGGCGGATTCTGGAAAATAACAACGAAAACAGCACCTAATCCATGATAGGGGTATCTGTCGCCTGACCTTCATCCTGGTGAGTGCAATAAAAACCAGACCATTGCGCTTTTAGGGTTAGGGCTTCTGTTGGTACGAAGGTACCACAAGTCTAATGCCTTCGTGCATCGCTTCCATATCGTTGTGTAATAGGCCTTGTTTTTTTGTAACTGAAGGGTGCGGCCGTGACTGAAAAGCGACGCACTCTGCCAGGATTTCAGAACTAGATCACTCGAATGGAGTGCTTACTACCTGCAAGAGCCCTGCAGGAGTGCTGGTAGTCACTGTGTGATGCGTCGGTCTGGCCTACGCCAGTCGCTCGTATCAGATCGCCCCGAATTTCAGGTTTCCGGGTTCGGTGATCGATGGGGGGCGTGCTGCGGGAGGTAGAGATTGAGATGCTCGTGCGCCCACTCGATGGCCTGATGCCGGTTGTGAACCCTGATTTTACGAAAGATATTATATAAATGAGACTTTACCGTGTGCTGACTGAGGTTCAAACGTTGAGCAATATCGACATTACTCTGTCGAGTGGCGATCAGGGATAATATTTCCAGTTCCCTTTGCGTCAATCCCATGACAGGTTGGAAGGCGATCTGTTGTTGTTGACGATAATGACGAATCAGCGATTGCATCAATTTTCGCGATAACCATATCTCCTCGTCCAGCATCGCCTTTATACCCTGACTTATCTGAGAAAGATTATCATGTCGGTAGAAGATGCCGTTCAAGGGAACATGCAAAAGCAGGGCGATGGCAGCGTCCTCATGCTCGACATTGAATGCGGCTGACCTGGAAAGCGAGCTCCAGTGGGTCATCTTCGCCAGGTCGCATTGTGCGCTGTCGATCAGCACCAGATTCGGCGTGGCAGGCGTGTCGGCCTCCCTGTCGCAGGCTTCCACGGAGCATTGAAGCTGTTCATGCAGATAATCGACAAACAGCTCAGTCTGTGGAGACAAGGCGGTCACGAACAGGACTTTGGTCGTTTGCATGGGGCACTCCTGCCGTGGTGTCAGAACCTGATGGAACGGTGACAGACCGAAGGATGTAGTGCTTGCCAGGTCAGCGAGTCATCACTCTCAGTCTAGACAAGCGTGATGAGGCGATGCCGTCCTTGGATAGTGCCAGATGGCATAAGAATCTCTTCTTGTTATTCTTTGAATTAGCCCTTTGGGATCAGTGGGTTGGGAGGAGCCCTGGGAAGGTGTCAGTCTTGGTGGGTAACAGGCATAGTGAAATCCCGTGTTGGGATGAGTGGAGATTGGTAAGCCATCGAGCATCCGGGGGCAGACGAGCTCAAGTGAGCCGGGTGATTTTCGTGAGGCTTCAATACCAGTTTGCTCAGTCAGAATGAAAGCTGCCCCGCGTGTACCTATCGGACTCACACGATAGAATGTGTCTTGTACCCTCTGCCTGTTTTCATGATGTTCTCGCAGGGTCGCACGTTTCTTCTGACACCACCCCCGGAGATGTTCATGTCTGCCTCATCACTTGTGCTGGCCAGCGGCAATGCTGGCAAGCTGCGGGAATTCGCTCGCTTGCTGGCTCCACTGGGTATTGCCCCGATTCCTCAGAGCCAGCTGGGTGTCAGTGATGCCGAAGAGACCGGGTTGACCTTCGTCGAGAATGCCTTGATCAAGGCGCGTCATGCCGCCGCCATCACCGGACTTCCGGCGCTGGCCGATGATTCGGGGATCGAGGTCGATGCGCTGGACGGCGAGCCCGGTATCTACTCGGCACGTTTCGCCTCGCGTCGTCAGCAAGGCCAGGGAGATCAGGACAACAATGCGGCCTTGCTGTCAGCGCTGGAAGGTGTGCCGGAGGAGGCGCGTACGGCGCGCTACTGGTGTGTGCTGGTCTACCTTCGGCATGCGGCAGACCCTGTCCCCATCATCGTGCAGGCCAGCTGGGAGGGCCGGGTGCTGACCGCTCCGAGTGGTGATGGCGGTTTCGGCTATGACCCCCTCTTCTGGTTGCCAGAGCAGGGCATGAGTGCGGCACAGCTTGAGGCATCCACCAAGAATCGACTCAGTCACCGGGGCCGTGCCATGCAGCAGCTGCTTCAAGCATTGACTGTTGCAAGTGAGAGCGCTTGATGTCCGTCGAGTCGTTGCCGCCGTTATCCCTCTATATTCATGTGCCGTGGTGCGTGCGCAAATGCCCTTACTGTGATTTCAATTCCCATGGTGTGGGCCGCGATGCCCATCTGCCGGAGGTGGAGTACATCACGGCACTGCTGGCGGATCTGGACCAGGATCTCCAATGCCTCCAAGGGCAGCCTGAGCGTGAACTGCAAAGTATCTTCATCGGTGGCGGGACCCCGAGCCTGCTGAGCGGGCAGGCCTATCAGTGGCTCTTCGATGGCATTCGCGAGCGCGTGGCACTGTCCGAGGGATGCGAGATCACGCTGGAGGCCAATCCCGGCACGCTGGAACAAGGCCGCTTCGCTGCCTATCGCGCTGCCGGCATCAATCGGCTGTCCATCGGGGTACAGACCTTCCAGCCGGAACAGCTCAGCGTACTGGGGCGTATCCACTCCGCACAGGAGGCCGAACGGGCGGTTGCCAGCGCACGTGCCGCCGGTTTCGACAACTTCAACATCGACCTGATGCATGGCCTGCCGGGACAGACATTGGAAACGGCGCTGGATGACATCCAGCGCGCACTGGCGCTCAAGCCCACTCATCTCTCGTGGTATCAACTGACGCTGGAGCCCAATACCGAGTTCTACTCGCGCCCCCCGGTGCTGCCGGAAGATGATCTGCTGTGGGACATTCAGGATCATGGTCACGAGATGCTGGAAAGCGGCGGATTCCGTCGCTATGAAATTTCCGCCTACGCCCTTGAGGGGCGAGGGGCACGCCACAACCTGAACTACTGGAAATTCGGAGATTATCTCGGCATCGGTGCGGGCGCGCACGGCAAGCTGACGCTGGCGAAGACGGACAGCAGCGGGAACTTCACTGGCGAGCTGCAGCTCCAGCGACGCTGGAAGAGCCGGCAGCCCCAGGCCTATCTGCGTCGCATGCAGGACCCGCGTGGCTTCATTGCCGGTCAGCAGGAGATCGCCCCGGAAGAGCTGGCACTCGAGTTCATGATGAATGCGCTGCGTCTGACGGATGGCGTCAGCTTCGAGGAGATGCGCCGCACGACCGGGCTTGAGCGCGAGGCCTTGGAGCCGGGGCTGAGTCTGGCGCGCGCGCGCGGGCTTATCGTTGAGGATGACGCGCTGTTGCGTGCCTCGCCGCAGGGCTTATTGTTCCTCAATGACCTGCTGGCCATGTTCGACACCTGAACGATCAGGCATGATCACACCAGAATGTGGCACTACGCCGATGTCGTCTTGCCATCCATGAGAGTGAAGATAGGGAGCGTTACCATGAAGAAGTCCGTACTCCTGGCCCTGCCGCTGGCAGCTGCCGTCGCGATGGCGGGTTGCACCACGACCAACCCGTATACCAATGAGCAGCAGACCTCCAGTACGGCCAAGGGTGCCGGTATCGGGGCTGTCGTTGGTGCCATCGCCGGGGCGACCAAGAGTGGCAACCATCGTCTCGACAAGGCGCTGATCGGCGCGGCAGCCGGCGCGGCAGCCGGTGGTGGCATCGGGTATTACATGGATGTCCAGGAAGCCAAGCTGCGTGATCAGCTGCAGGGCACCGGCGTCAGCGTGACCCGTGTCGGCGATCAGATTATCCTCAACATGCCGTCCAACGTCACCTTCGGTTCCGATTCCAGCACTCTGTCCGGCCAGATTCAGCCGGTCATGGATGGTGTGATCACGGTCCTCAAGGAATATGACGAGACTCGCGTCAACATCGCGGGCTATACCGATTCTACCGGTGCCAGCAACTACAACCAGAATCTGTCCGAGCTGCGTGCCCAGGCGGTCGGCAACTATCTGGCCAGTGGTGGCATCGCCTTCAATCGTCTGAACATGCGTGGTTATGGCGAAGCCAGCCCGGTGGCATCGAATGATACCCAGTCCGGTCGTGCACAGAACCGTCGCGTCGAGATCACTCTGACGCCGCTGGAAAGCTGAGTCTCAGCCAGCTGTCCTGACGGCAGCGGGTCGCATCGATGTTTCAGACAAGGCCTGCGCTTCGGCGTGGGCCTTGTCGTCTGTGAAGGACGGCTTTTGGGGTGACAAGTGACCATCTCTGCTATCCTTCAGCCCCTTCAGCGGTCTTCATCCATCGGTCACTTTGGTTGAAGCTACCGCCCCCAGATTTCTGTCCAGCCGGCATCATGCCGCTGACATCGCCGTATCAAGGAGGCGCATTTGCTCGCCTATCAGCACGCCTATCATGCCGGCAACTTCGCCGATCTCCACAAACACCTGCTGGCCAATACGCTCGCCGAGCATCTATTACGTAAAGAGTCGCCCGTTACGTTCATCGATACCCATGCCGGACGCGGCTGGTATCCCCTGGCGGCACGTGAAACAGAGCAATTGCGCGAGTATGAGCAGGGCGTGTTGCCAGTGTGGCAGATGCGCGATCGCTGGCTGACGGACGCGGGCGAACCTGCCCCGGGTGCAACGGACAAGCCGCTGGCACGCTGGTTGGCCAGGCTGGCCGACATGCAGCCCGAGAGTGGCAAGGGAGCGCCGTCCACGTTGAGCGTCTATCCCGGTTCGCCCTGGTGGTTGAGCCAGGCGTTGCGTCAGGGGGACAGGCTGCTGGCGTATGAACTGCATCCGGGTGAGATCTACCACTTCGACCAGGCGCCGGTGCAGCGTGACAGTCTTGGCAAGGTGATGCGCCGCCAGCAGGACGGGCTGTCTGGCCTGTTGGCAGCAGTGCCGGTCACCACGCCGCGTGTCGCGGTGCTGATCGACCCCAGTTACGAGCTCAAGAACGATTACCGTGATGTGGCGGATGTCGTGGTCGAGACGCTGCGCAAGTCTCGTCATGCCACCATCATGATCTGGTATCCGCTGCTGCCGGCCGGCCGTCAACATGACCTGCTCGAGCGCCTCAAGAAGCAGTCGCCCGCGCCGATGTGGCGCAGCGAGCTGGTGATTGACTCGCCCGAGGGCGATCACGGCATGTATGGCTCTGGCATGCTGGTGATCAATCCTCCGTGGCAGTTCGATCGTCAGTTCTCTGCTGCCATGCAGGAGGTGGTCGAGGTGCTCAAGGGCGCATTGCCGGCTCCGCAGTCCGTTGCCGTCGAGCACAAGGGCCTGTGGTGGTTGTCGGAAGAGGTCGCACGAGCGCGTAGCGAACCCAAGCCGATGCCGCGCGAGCGGCTGCTGGCGCTGCGCAAGCTCAACCAGAAGGTCAAGCGCGACGCCGACGTGGAAGTGACTCAGGCCAAGCCCAAGCGTGAGAAGCTCAAGCGCGGAGAAGGCTGGGCCAAGCCGCGCGTCCGCAATGACAGCGCGACGCCCAAGGCCAAGGGCAAGCGTCATTCCGCGACGGCCAAGCCGAAGACCAGCATCAAGGCGCAGATCAAGGACCAGGTGCATGGGCATTCCGCCCCCAGTGAGAAGCGGGTCAGCGAAAAGCCCGCCGAGCGCAAGTCGACGTTACGCCCCGAGCCGGCACAACCGCGTGGCAAGGGCGAGATGGCGAGCAAGGCTGCAGGCAAGGATTCTGCCAGCTGGAGCGACTGGTCTTCCAGCATGCCGGGCAAGGGGCGCCGTGAAGGCTCTACTCGCGTCAGCAAGCGCAGTACGCCGGCGATTGGCCGCGATGGTCAGGTCAATTCTTCCAGCACCACCAAGTTGCCCAGGAAGTATGCCGCCAGGCAGCGTCCTGAAGACACCAGCGACGTCGGCAAGCCGCTGGATGCCCGTGAGGCGCGTGCCCTGCGTGAGAAGCAGGAACACAATGCCATGAAGGGCAAGGCGACCAAGGGAAGCCCCGACAAGGGGCAGGGCAGCAAGCCGCGCGGTCCGCGCAAGCCCTGAAGGTCGGCGTGAGAGCTGAAGGCGGAAGCCCGTCACTCAGGCTTCGCAGAACAGACGCCCCCACAGGCTTCGCCTGTGGGGGCGTCTTGCGTGATCCAGTTCCCGTTCACATGAATGATCAAGGCGACGCCTCGCGTCAGTGGGGAATATCTTCCTGCCACAGGCGCTGGTAGAGGCCGGGCGTCGTCATCAATTCTTCGTGTGACCCCAGCTGCGTGACGCGCCCCTGTTCCAGCACCAGCAATCGATCTGCGTCCCGCACCGTGGCCAGACGATGTGCCACCACGATCAGGGTCACCTCGCCGCGCAACTCCTGCAGCGCATGCTGCAGCAGCGCCTCGGTATGGCTGTCGATGCTGGCGGTGGCCTCATCCAGCAGCAGGACGCGTGGGGTGGCCACCAGAGCACGGCCGAGCGCCAGCAACTGCCGCTCCCCGGTGGAAAGGCTCAGGCCTCGCTCGCCCAGCAGCGTGTCGAGGCCCTCCGGCAGTCCGCGGATCAGCGGCGTCAGGTGTGCCTTGTCCAGCACCATGTCCAGCCGTGAATCGCTGATCTCGCGTCCCAGCAGCAGGTTGTCGCGCAATGTCGTGGCACGGATGAAGGGCTCCTGGGGAACGATGGCGATGGCCGCTGCGCGTTGGTGTGCTGACCACTCTCCCAATGGCCGTCCATCCAGCCGGAGTTGCTCGCGGTGAGCCGGGCGCTGACCACTGAGCAGGTCGAGCAGGGTGGACTTGCCACTGCCGGTCGGACCGACGACCCCCAGAAATTCACCACTTTCGATCATGAGCGTGATGCCATCCAGCGCAGGGGCTTCTGCCCCCTGGTGCCAGTGGGTCAGATGCTCTAGCTGATAGTGACCACTCACCAACGTCGTGATGGCATCTGTCTCGCTCGCTCGTGCTGACGCCGGCGTGGAGGAGGGGGCAGCCTTTGCCCCGGACTCCATCATTGTCCCCGCCGCTTCTCCTTCCCGCGGAGTCTCCAGCACTTCTTCCAGACGTCCAGCGGCTACCAGCGCTGACTGGAAGACCTGCAGGCGTTGGGTAATCTCGATCAGCGGTTCGCTGATGCGCCCCAGCCAGGCGATGAAGGCATACAGCACGCCCAGCTCAGCGCCTCCGCCCAGTTCACGCAGCCCGAAGACCGCGACCAGTGTCAGCGTGATCAGCATGGCCATCAGGTCGATGGCGGAACGCAGCAACAGGCCCGAGACGCGTACCGTGCGCATGCGCGCTGAATATTGCGCGAGATTGAGGCGATGATAGCGCTCGCCGAAGCGCGTCGTCTGGTGGCTGGCCTGCAGGACACTCATCCCGCCGATCGCCTCGGCGATACGTGCATTCTGAAAGGCGCGCAGTCGGCGTACTTCACTGGCAGCACGACCGGAGAAACGCTGATAGAGCCAGATCAATCCGACGGAAAGCGGAATCAGTGCCATCGCGATGAGCGCGAGGGTGCCATCCATCAACGCCATGGCGGACAGTATGCCAATCAGCAGCACCACGTTGCCGACCAGCGTGGCCAGCACTCCGACATACAGCTCCTTCAGGGACTCGGTATCGTTGGTCACGCGTGCCACCAGTTCACCGGCCGCAAGAGTATCCAATGTCGTCAGTGGCTGGTGGAGCAGGTGAGTGAAGACTCGCTCACGCAGATCGCGCACGCTGGCGAGGGCCAGGCGTGCGAAGCGCAGTTGCTGTAGATAGCGCCCGGCGGCTGCCCCACCCTGGGTGATCAGGTACAGACCCATCAGCCCTGCCAGCGCCTCGGGGGCCAGATTGCCGGGAATCAGGTGCTCATCCAGGTAACGCTGTGTCAGCCACGGGCCGAGGACGTCCAGCGCCGTGGCAACGATCAGGATCGACAGCGCGCGCAGGACATCCCCCAGGCGCTGCCTCAGCGGTTGCCACAGCAGTATCAGGCGGCGACGGCTGAGCAAGCGTGATACCACGGGAGCCTCGGATTGCGTGTGACTCATGAGCGCACTCCCTGCGGTGCATCGCTGTCCCGGTCTGCCTGCTGGGCCTGCCAGAGTCGCCAGTAGGCGCCACGTGCCTCGAGCAGCGTCCGGTGATTGCCCTGTTCGAGAATGCGCCCGTCCTCGAGGACCAGAATGCGCTGACAGCGCTGGACGGCTGACAGACGATGACTATTGATGATCAGCGTGCGCCGTCGTCCCTGGCGCTCAGAGTGTTGCAGATGTGCCAGCGTGGTCAGCAGGGTGCGCTCGGTGACCTGATCCACGGCGGACAGGGTGTCATCCAGCAGCAGGATGGGAGCCTCGGTGAGCAGACTGCGCGCCAGTGCCAAGCGTTGACGCTGACCGCCGGAGAGCGTGATGCCACGCTCGCCGATCATGGTATCGAGCCCGGCGGGAAGATGCGCAAGATCATTGTCGAAGGCGGCGGCGCTCAACGCCTGGCGTATCTGCGCATGGCTGGCCTCGGGACACGCGAGGGCGACATTGTCGGCCACCGAGAGCGCAAACAGGAAGGGATCCTGCGGGACGAGCGAGAACTGGCCACGCCATGCGTGAAGTGTGTACTCACTTGCGGGGTGACCTCCCAGTGTCAGCGTTCCCTGGTCGTCTGACAGCGGCCAGCTGCGAGACAGCAGGCGCAGCAGCGTGGACTTGCCGCTGCCGGTCGCACCGACGATTCCCAGGCTTTCCCCTGCCGCCACCTCAAGCGAGATCGGACCAAGAGCACGCTGCTGGCTTCCGGGGTAGTGGAATTCCTTGATCTCAAGGCGGAGTGAGTGGTCGCTCACTTCATCCCGTGTGCCGGTATCCTGCAGCGCTTCCGGGGCCGCATGGAAGATGGCCAGGCGACGAGCGGCCGCCGCACCACGCTGCAGGATGTTCAGGCACCAGCCGAGCGCGAACATCGGCCAGATCAACTGGGCGAGATAGAGCGAGAAGCTGGTCAGTTGTCCAAGCGTGATGGCCTCCTGGAGATAGCGCCAGCTGCCGATGCCCAGCGTCAACAAGGTGGCCAACGAGAGCGAGAGAAACACCACGGGGCTGAAGGCGGCCTCGAGTGTCTGGACGCGATAATCCACGCGTTCGGCGGCCGCGGCGCGTTTCGAGAAGGCGCGGGCTTCGTCATCGAGCAGCGCATGACTCCTGAGCATGCGAATGCCGGCGAAGGCTTCCTGGGTCTGGTCGTTGAGGTCCGAGAAGCGTTCCAGCGATTCGCGAAAACGCAGTCCGATACGTCGGGAGATTCGGGCAAAGGCCCAGGCCATGAAGGGGAACGGCAGCAAGGCAAGCAATGTCAGCGGCACATCGATCGCGAACAGCATGATGCCCAGCACCAGTACGAAGGTCATGGCGCCATCGACGCTGGACAGCACACCTTCTGCGGCGGCCATCTCCACGGCATCGATGTCCTGACTGGCGTGCGCCATCAGGTCTCCGGTGCGATGACGCTGATAGAAGCCGGGGTCCAGGCGTGTCAGCTTGGCGTGAAAGGCATCACGCTGCTCCGTCCCCAGCCGATAGGCGGTCCCGAACAGCGCCACGCGCCAGGCATAGCGCAGGGCATAGAGCGCGAGGCCCGCTGCCACCAGCCACCACAGGCGGGTCAGCAGGGCATCATGATCCAGACTGCCATCACGCAGGGCATCGATGGTGGCGCCAATGGCCCACGGCAGCAGCAGATTCAGCCCCGCGACCCCGATCAGGAACGCGATGGCCAGCAGGTAGCGGGGCCAGTGGCGGGTGAAGAAATCGAGCAGCAGATGTCGCAACGGGGCCTCGGGAAGAGGCCCTGTGCTCAGCTCGGCGGCGGGGTTCGGCGGGAGTGAGGTGCTGGAGTCACGGGACTCGCGATGGGAATCCTGCGGCCTGTTCGATGTTGCGCGTCCCGCCATGTCGACTCCCTGTCTGCCCCTGCCCATCTTCGCCACTCGGAGATGTTCGGCAGAGGCAGTATAACGAGAGTCTGACAGCCAGACGCAAGCGCTGGCGGCGGGAGGCTTTCGGGAGGAAAAGGTCAGTCCGGCGGGATCACTTGCCGATGCAGAAGCTGCCGAAGATTTCCCCGAGCAGATCATCGGCCGAGAATTCACCGGTGATCTCGGACAGCGCCATCTGGGCAGCACGCAGGTCTTCGGCCAGCAGCTCCCCCGCCGCGGCGCCAAGCAGCTGGGCCTCGCCGTTGTCGAGAGACTCGCCGGCACGCTCCAGCGCATCCAGGTGACGACGGCGGGCGCTGAAGCGACCTTCGGCCGTGCCGGTGAAGCCCATGATGTCCTTGAGGTGATCACGCAAGGCATCCAGGCCCTGATTGTCGCGCGCCGAGATGCGCACCACGCTGGCCTGATGACGCGCCTGCTCGGCATCGCCATCCTCGATGGCAGTGACGTTGGTCAACCCGGGCGTCTCGCCGCTGGTGTCGATCTTGTTGCGGACCAGCGTCAGGCGTGACGGATCCGGCAGGCGTGCGACGAATTCCGGCCAGATCTCCATCGGGTCGGTGGCTGACGTGGTCGCGGCATCGACCAGCAACAGGACGCGATCCGCTTTCTCGATCTCGTCCCAGGCGCGCTGCACGCCGATGCGCTCGACGGCATCCGGGGTGTCTCGCAGGCCGGCGGTATCGATGACATGCAGTGGCATGCCATCGAGGTGGATGTGCTCACGCAGCACGTCGCGCGTGGTGCCTTCGATGTCGGTGACGATGGCGGTGTCCTGCTCGGTCAGCGCATTGAGCAGGCTCGACTTGCCGGCATTGGGGCGGCCGGCGATCACCACCGTCATGCCCTCGCGCATCAGGGCACCCTGGTTGGCGGCGGCGCGCACGCCCATCAGCTCGGCCTTGACCTCATTGAGGCGCGCCGCGACATGCCCGTCGGCCAGGAAGTCGATTTCCTCTTCCGGGAAATCGATGGCGGCCTCGACGTAGATGCGCAGCTCGATCAGGCGCTGTACCAGCGCACTGACACGCGTCGAGAACTCGCCCTTGAGCGAACGCAGCGCATTCTCGGCCGCCGCGCGTGAGCTGGCATCGATCAGGTCGGCGATGGCTTCGGCCTGGGCGAGGTCCAGCTTGTCGTTCAGGAAGGCACGCTCACTGAACTCACCGGGGCGTGCCAGGCGTGCGCCCAGCTGCACGCAGCGCTCCAGCAGCAGATCCATGATCACCGGGCCACCATGCCCCTGCAGTTCCAGCACATCCTCACCGGTGAAGGAATTCGGGCCCTTGAAGTAGAGCGCGATGCCTTCGTCGAGGGCGATGGGGTTGCCCTGGGTGTCCAGTCCCATGAACGGGCCATAGTGGGCATGACGCGGCGGGGGGCACTGGCCCAGCATGGCCTGGGCGATGGTCTGGCAGGCCGGCCCGGAGACACGGATGATGCCGACGCCACCACGGCCGGGCGGAGTGGCCAGTGCCGCGATGGAGTCAGGCTGGTAGGCGGTAGACATGCAGAAACCTCGGGCACGAAGCCGGAATGAAGGTGTAGGGGATGGGCGCTATTGTCGCGGCTGACGCCCCGCGACAGCAAGCGAGGGTGTGTCCGGAAGCATCAGCTGGCAGCAGGGCGGTCACGATCGCTTGAGAAAACAGAGGCCTGAAACGCCACGACCCCCGCCAGAGGCGAGGGTCGTGGGTGAGTCATGTCAGGCGAACCTGAAAGGCATCATGCGCCTTTCTTGGTCGGCTCGGCATTCTCGATCTGACGGGTGATGACGTACTGCTGAGCGATCGACAGCGTGTTGTTGACGATCCAGTACAGCACCAGACCTGCCGGGAACCACAGGAAGAAGAAGGTAAAGACGATGGGCAGCATCTTCATGATCTTCGCCTGGGTGGGGTCCGGAGGCGTCGGGTTCAGCAGCTGCTGGATGAACATCGTGAGACCCATGACGATGGGCAGGATGAACAGCGGATCCTTCACGGAAAGATCCTGAATCCACAGCATGAACGGCGCGTGACGCAGTTCGACGGACTCCATCAGCATCCAGTAAAGGGCGATGAAGACCGGCATCTGGATCACGATCGGCAGACAGCCGCCCAGCGGATTGATCTTCTCCGTCTGGTAGAACTTCATCATCTCCTGGGAGACCTTCTGGCGGTCGCTGCCGTACTTCTCCTTGATGCGCTGCATCTCGGGGCCCATCTTGCGCATCTTGGCCATCGAGCGGTATGCGGTCGCGGACAGCGGGAACAGCACGACCTTCACCAGCACGGTCAGCAGGATGATGGAGGCACCCCAGTTGCCGACCAGCGCGTGGATGTGCTCCAGCAGCCAGAACAGCGGATTGGCCAGGAACCACAGCCAACCGAAGTCGACCACCAGTTCCAGATAGGGCGCGGTCGCTTCCAGCTGGTCCTGATCCTTCGGTCCGACGTACAGGGTGGCACCGAGCTCAGCCTGCTGACCGGCCGCGACCTGAGTGGTCGGGCTGGCGAAGGCCGCCACGTTGCGGTTCTGCTTGTCGACGCTGGTGTAGTACAGATTCTTCTGATTGTCAGCCGGCACCCAGGCAGACACGAAGTAGTGCTGGATCATGGAGACCCAGCCACCCTGGATGTCGACATTCTTGAAGCTGCCGTCCTGGATATCTTCGAAATCCACCTTCTGGTAGTGGTTCTCTTCTGACGAGAAGGCCGCACCCAGATAGGACTTCATGCCCATGCCGCCACCGGTGGACG
Source organism: Cobetia sp. BL01 (assembly GCF_056493605.1). Classification (NCBI taxonomy): domain Bacteria; kingdom Pseudomonadati; phylum Pseudomonadota; class Gammaproteobacteria; order Oceanospirillales; family Halomonadaceae; genus Cobetia; species Cobetia sp. BL01. The sequence goes on from NZ_JBVBEE010000005.1 coordinate 157,221, forward strand.
GATCGGCACTGTTGTCGCGAGCCAGCTGACCGATGAAGCGTGCACCGACCGGCTGCTGGGACTGGTTGTCCAGCAGATAGTCAACCTTGAGCTGGTAGCTGTCCTTGCTGACGGTGAAGCGCTTGATGATCGCGACGCCGTTGACGTCGGCCTTCAGATCCACCTGCAGGCTATCGTCATTCTCGCCCATGAGGTAGCTGTTGCTATCGGCGGAGAAGGCGATACGTCCCTTGTGACCATCCAGCTGCAGGCCGGACTTGGCCACGTAGCTGCGTGACTGATTGTCAGACAGCAGGACGAAGGGAGCTTCAGAGGTGTTGTTCTGCTTGTGCTCGAGCAGGGCGGCATAGACGACGTCGCCACCCTGCGGGTCGATACGCAGGTCCAGCACGTCGCTCTTGACTTCGATCAGGCTGTTGCTCGGAGTACTGGTCGCACTGTCCGGCGTTGCAAGACCGGTATCGCCGCTGGAAACATTGCTGCTGCTCGGAGCCTCAAGGCCCTGGGCAGTGGCGTTGGCAGCCTGAGAGGCCACCTGGGGAGCCTGTGTCTCTGCAGCGGGCTGGTCGTAATCCTTGTTCCACTGGACGACCAGCAGATAGGCGACAACCGCAAGCGGAATCACGAGGAGTAATCGTTTGACATCCATTGTGTATACCCGGTGGAGGGTGAATCAATCTGGCGGGAGTCAGATGAGTCCGGGTACGAACGGTGGGGCGCATAACGAAAAAAACGCCACATGCCGGACGCACCGGAGAGGTGTCGCGTCAGGCAGGTGGCGTTGACTTGGCCGCTTTCAGACGTCTGGCATCCTTCTCCAGACGAGCCCACATGCCGTCAAGCTGGCGATGTAGTGTCTCGTTGTCCAGCTCATTCACACCTCGCTTGGCCAATACGACGATGTCGACGGCCGGAAGGCGATGCTGGCGGAGGCGAATGGATTCGCGTGTCAGACGTTTGAGGCGGTTGCGATCTACGGCACGGCGCACGTTCTTCTTGCTGAACACCAACCCCAGGCGGGCATGTCCCAGGTCGTTCGGACACGCCAGAGCCAGAAGCCCCTTGCCGTGTACCTTGAGGGTGGTGTGATCGAAGACGTGCCGGTAATCCCCGGCAGTCAGCAAGCGAAGCTGCCGGGGAAATCCCTGACGGGACATCCGGGCCTCGATCAGGCGCTCAGACGCTTACGGCCTTTCGCACGACGACGCTGGATGACCTCACGGCCACCTTTGGTCGCCATACGAGCACGGAAACCGTGTGTGCGCTTGCGCTTCAGGACGCTCGGCTGAAATGTGCGTTTCATAGCTGCTTCTTCCCACGTGGTTGTTTGGAAAAGGTCAACGAATGTTGCCCTGTATCCACATGAGGACAGGGCAGATTGGTCAGGGGCAGGGATTCTAGTGAATCTGCAAGTCGCTTGCAATGTCGCGTGAGAAGTTGTCCACAGCCGTTTCCCGACATTTCACTGCTGATTCGTGCCACGCCGCCCGTCAGCTGGCGTTTCTCACGGTTATCGAGCCAGCCACGGAGCACGTGTGCAGGGCCAAAAAATCCTTGTCGAGAAAGGAGAGGAGAAACTGCGCCTCATGCTGACCGAGGGGAAGACTTGCGAAGGGGGGGCAGCGACTCGTGCATCGGGTCCCGCTCTTTCGGGGGATAGCCCCTGCCTCCCGGGCTGTCTTGCCCGACCAGCGAATGACAGATTCGCGGCAGGAAAGCACCGGTGGATAACCTTGCCTGTGCGTGCGTCGCCACCTCCTCGAGAGGGAAAGCGCATTCCCGAGCAAGGCCCTTGCTATCATTGCTACAGAAAGGTAGTTCTGAATATACAGTAACTATAAAGGAGGGAAGGTTCTGTGGATAACCTGTTTTTGTCGAAGAAGTTCAATCTACTGCCCTCAGGATATCCCTGATGATAAAGGGTGAAGAACCTGAGTTCAGCCTGTGCATGACACTGTGCATAAGTATCGCCTTATCCCCAGCGGTCCAGATGGCCTCCATCACTCCCCAGAATGTCCAGATGGCAGAAGAATCTTGATACCCAGGTTGTCCACAGTGGATTTCCCTGCCGATGTCGTGTGGATAACTCGTGGCTTGGCCTATACAATGGCCGCCCCTTTGATCACTGGATGTGAGGTCGCGTGTCGCTCGCACTTTGGCAACAATGTCTTGACGCCCTGCAAGACGAGCTGAATTCACAGCAGTTCAACACCTGGGTTCGTCCCTTGCAGGCTGAGGAAGGTGACGGCGGAGAGCTGTGCCTGCTCGCCCCCAATCGCTTCGTACGCGACTGGGTCAATGACAAGTACCTCAAGCGGATTCATGAGCTTCTGCGTGAGCTTGCTCCGGGCAAGCCGCCCAAGGTCGAGCTCAGCGTGGGAAGCCGCCGCACGGTCTCCAATCCGCGGCCAGAGGGGGCATCGACTTCATCGGTGTCCGCTCAGGCCCCTGCGCCCGGCCAGATGCCGAGCCCGCGTGCGCCGTCAGTGCATACGCCCCCGCGTGGCAATTACGCAGAAGAGCGTGAGATGGCGGGTGACGGTGCGCAGGAGGCGGCACCGCGTCGCAATGCGCGGCAGGTGCAGGTAGAAGGCAGCCTCAAGCATTCCAGTGGCTTGAATCCGAACTTCACCTTCGAAACCTTCGTCGAAGGCAAGTCCAACCAGCTGGCGCGTGCCGCCTCCCGTCAGGTCTCCGAGAACCCGGGTGGCGCCTACAACCCGCTGTTCCTCTATGGTGGCGTCGGTCTGGGCAAGACCCACCTGATGCATGCGGTGGGCAACCATCTGGCCAAGCAGGGTGGCGAGAATGCCAAGGTGGTCTATCTGCACTCCGAGCGCTTCGTGGCTGACATGGTCAAGGCGCTGCAGCTCAATGCCATCAATGACTTCAAGCGTTTCTACCGCTCGGTGGATGCGCTGTTGATCGATGACATCCAGTTCTTTGCCGGCAAGGAGCGTTCTCAGGAAGAGTTCTTCCATACCTTCAATGCCTTGCTGGAAGGGGGGCAGCAGATGATCCTGACCTCGGATCGCTACCCGAAGGAGATCAATGGTGTCGAAGAGCGCCTGAAGTCCCGCTTTGGTTGGGGGCTGACAGTGGCCATCGAGCCGCCGGAGCTTGAGACTCGTGTCGCGATCCTGATGAAGAAGGCGGACCAGGCGAAGGTCGACCTGCCTCATGATGCCGCCTTCTTCATTGCCCAGAAGATCCGTTCCAACGTGCGTGAGCTCGAGGGTGCCCTGAAAAAGGTCATCGCGGACTCCCATTTCATGGGGCGTGCGATCAACCAGGACTTCATCCGTGAATCCCTGAAGGATCTGCTGGCATTGCAGGACAAGCAGGTGGGTGTGGACAATATCCAGCGCACCGTGGCCGAGTATTACAAGATCAAGATTTCCGATCTGCATTCCAAGCGTCGCTCGCGCTCGGTGGCACGTCCGCGTCAGGTCGCCATGGCACTTGCCAAGGAGCTGACCAATCACAGCTTGCCGGAAATCGGCGATGCCTTCGGTGGACGCGACCACACGACGGTGCTGCATGCCTGCCGCAAGGTGGCCTCACTGCGCGAAGAGAACGCCGACATTCGCGAAGACTACAAGAATCTGCTGCGTCTTCTGACCAGCTGATTCAGTTGCCACGCAGCGCCGAGAGGGTGAGGTCAACCTGTCCGGCGCTTAGTGCACCGGGCCCTGTCGTGCGACGGCCCGGAATATTTGATGAGTGTGTGCTGGTCACCGGCAAGCACTTCTCCCGTTTCCAGAGAGTGGAGTCTCCATGAAATTTGCCATTTCGCGTGAAGCCCTGCTGCGCCCGCTGTCCCTGGTGGCGGGTGTGGTCGAGCGTCGTCAAACCCTGCCGGTGCTGTCCAACGTGTTGCTGGAGGTGTCTGATCAGCAACTGTCATTGACGGGGACCGACCTGGAGGTCGAGCTGATCGGGCGTGTCGAGCCCAGCCGTGTCGATGAGCCGGGTTCCGCGACGGTACCAGCGCGCAAGTTGATGGATATCTGCAAGTCGCTGCCGGAAGGCAGCGAGATCATCCTGGCGCTCGAGGAAGGCCGTGCCATCCTGCGCAGTGGTCGTTCACGCTTCACGCTCTCGACGCTGCCGGTCGCGGAATTCCCCAACATCGATGATGGTCAGGGTGATATCACCATCAGCCTGCCGCGCGGCACGCTCAAGCATCTGATCGATGCCACTTCCTTTGCCATGGCGCAGCAGGATGTCCGTTATTATCTCAACGGCATGCTGCTGGAACTGACCAGCAATCTGGTGCGCACCGTGGCCACTGATGGACACCGCCTGGCGGTATGTGAGCAGGCCGCTGACATCAGTGTTGCCGAGTCCCAGAAGCTGATCATTCCCCGCAAGGGCATTCTGGAACTGACGCGTCTGCTGGACGGCAGCAATGAGCCGCTGACGCTCACAGTCAGCGGGACTCACGTCCGGGCGCAGACCGGCGACTTCACCTTCACTTCCAAGCTGGTGGACGGCAAGTTCCCGGATTACGAGCGTGTCGTGCCGCGTGGCGGTGACAAGGTCATCGTGGCGGAGCGTGCCGAGCTGCGGCAGGTACTGTCACGTACCGCGATTCTTTCCAACGAGAAGTATCGTGGTGTCCGCCTGTACCTGGAGGCCGGCAATCTGCGCGTGCTGGCCAACAACCCGGAGCAGGAAGAAGCCGAAGAGAACATCGCACTGGATTATCAAGGCGGTGGTCTGGAGATCGGCTTCAATGTCGGCTACCTGATCGACGTTCTGGGCGTGCTGGATTCGGATCGTGTCCAGTTGACGCTTTCCGATGCCAACAGCTCTGCACTGCTGGAAGAGCCGGGCGGCGGTGATGCGCGTTACGTAGTCATGCCGATGCGTCTGTAATAGTGTAAAATCGTTAAAAATCATGTGCTTGATTCGTAATTATCGCAAAGTCTTCGCGAGTTTCTTCAACACATGACCGACGACACCCGCCATCCTCTCCCGTGAGGTGGCGGGTGTCGTCACATTCAGGGCCAAGAGATGATGGCACGGCAAACATCGTGTCGATCACAGGCTGAACGTGCATATCGTCTTCGTTTTCTTCATTTGTCCTGACTGAGGTCGCCATGGCCCTTGAACGTCTGCAATTCCAGAACCTGCGTAACCTTGCGCCTGTCGATATCGCGCCGGGTCCGAGGGTCAACCTGGTGAGCGGCGCCAACGGCAGCGGGAAATCGAGCCTGCTGGAAGGTGTGCATGTGCTGGGACTGGCACGTTCCTTCCGCACCCACAAGCTGAAGCATGCCATCGCGCACGATACGCCCGGCATGACGCTGTTCGGTCGGTTGGCAGGGGATCCCCCTCGCCCGCTGGGAGTGCGCCGTGAGCAGGCTGCAGATGGCCTCGAGATGCGACTGGATGGAGAGAAGGTCGAGCGTGTGGCGCAGCTGGCGCAGGCGCTTCCCTTGCAGCTGATCAATCCGGATGCATTCCGGCTGCTGGAAGGCTCGCCATCGGCACGCCGCGAGTTTCTCGATTGGGGCGTGTTTCACGTGAAACATGATTTCTTCGATGTCTGGCAGCGGGTTCGCCGTGCGCTCAAACATCGGAACGCGTTACTCAGACATGGTAAGATGGACGTTCAGGCATTGAACGTCTGGGATCGTGAGTTTGCTCATTGGAGTGAGCGTCTCGATGCCCTGCGCATGGAATATATGCAAGCGTTGGCCCCCCTGTTTCAGGCAACTCTCGCTGAGCTGATCGAGCTGCCGGATCTCAGTCTGCGTTATCAACGTGGCTGGGATGCGAAGCGCTCTCTAGGAGAGGTGCTGGCAGCAGGGCGTGACAGCGATAGCCACATGGGGTTTACCCAGACCGGACCGCAGCGCGCTGATCTACGCATTCGTCTCGGGCGCCGCCCTGCGGTAGAGGTGCTGTCCCGTGGCCAGCAGAAATTGGTCGTCAGCGCACTCAAGCTGGCCCAAGGGCGGTTGCTTGAGGAAATGAACGGACGTACCTGTGTTTATCTGATCGACGACCTGCCGGCAGAACTGGATGGCGAACATCGCCGACTCTTCTGCCAGTTGCTGGCCAGCCTCGAGTGTCAGGTCTTCGTGACCTGTGTCGAACCCGAAGCATTGGATCGGGTCTGGCTGCCGGGCACGGATGTCAGAATGTTTCACGTGGAACACGGGCGACTGCACACGGAATGACTTCACGACGGAGAAGCCAATGAGCGAACAGGCTTACGACTCATCGAGCATCAAGGTCCTCAAGGGCCTGGATGCCGTACGCAAGCGCCCCGGGATGTACATCGGCGATACCGATGATGGCACGGGGCTGCATCACATGGTGTTCGAGCTGGTGGATAATTCCATCGACGAGGCGCTGGCAGGGCACTGTAGCGAAGTCCGCGTGGTCATCCACGCCGATGAGTCGGTCTCCGTCAGCGACAACGGCCGTGGCGTGCCGACCGAGATTCATGAGGAAGAGGGCGTCAGCGCAGCTGAGGTCATCATGACGGTGCTGCATGCTGGTGGTAAGTTCGATGACAATTCCTACAAGGTCTCCGGCGGCCTGCATGGCGTTGGCGTATCCGTCGTCAACGCGCTGTCCGAAGAGCTGAAGCTGACCATCTGGCGTCAGGGCAAGGTCCATGAGCAGATCTATCGTCACGGCGTGCCAGAGGCCCCGTTGGCAGTGGTCGGCAACACCGAGAAGTCCGGCACCCTGGTGCGCTTCAAGCCCTCACCGCTGACGTTCGGCAACATCGCGTTTCACTACGAGATTCTGGCCAAGCGTCTGCGGGAACTCTCCTTCCTGAATTCAGGTGTGGCGATTCGTCTGATCGACGAGCGTAGCGGCAAGGAAGAGCTCTTCCACTATGAGGGCGGTCTCAAGGCGTTCGTGGATCACCTCAACACCAACAAGGCAGCCTTGAATCCGGTGTTCCATTTTGAAATGGAGCGCGAGGACGGTATCGGTGTCGAGGTGGCGATGCAGTGGAATGATGCTTTCTCCGAGAACATCTTCTGCTACACCAACAATATCCCTCAGCGGGATGGCGGAACTCACCTGGCGGGCTTCCGTGCAGCCTTGACCCGTACCCTCAACAGCTACATCGAGGCGGAAGGGCTGCTCAAGAAGTCCAAGGTCGGCACCACCGGGGATGATGCTCGTGAAGGCCTGACCGCGATCATCTCGGTCAAGGTGCCGGATCCGAAGTTCTCCTCGCAGACCAAGGACAAGCTGGTGTCCTCCGAGGTCAAGACAGCGGTCGAGCAGGAAATGGGCCGTCTGTTCTCCGAGTACCTGATCGAGAAGCCCAACGAAGCCAAGGCCATCGTCAACAAGATGCTGGATGCGGCACGTGCGCGTGAAGCGGCCCGCAAGGCGCGTGACATGACGCGTCGCAAGGGTGCACTGGATATCGCGGGGCTGCCGGGCAAGCTGGCTGATTGCCAGGAGAAGGACCCGAGTCTTTCCGAACTGTATCTGGTCGAGGGTGATTCTGCCGGCGGTTCCGCCAAGCAGGGGCGTGATCGTCGTACCCAGGCGATCCTGCCGCTGAAGGGCAAGATCCTCAACGTCGAGAAGGCGCGCTTCGACAAGATGCTGTCATCTGCAGAAGTCGGCACGCTGATCACGGCGCTGGGCTGCGGTATTGGTCGGGAGGAGTTCAATCCTGACAAGCTGCGTTACCACTCCGTGATCATCATGACGGATGCTGACGTCGATGGTTCGCACATTCGTACGCTGCTGTTGACCTTCTTCTTCCGTCAGATGCCGGAGCTGATCGAGCGTGGTCATATCTTCATCGCGCAGCCACCGCTCTACAAGATCAAGCGTGGCAAGCACGAGCAGTATCTGAAGGATGAGCAGGCGCTTCAGGATTACCTGACAGCCACGGCGCTGGACGGCGGCAAGCTGCACGTCAATGCCGATGCGCCGGGTATCGCTGGCGCTCAGCTCGAAGCACTGGTCAATCAGTATCGCGGCGTGATGAAGCGTATCGATCGTCTGGCGCGCGTCTATCCGTCTGCCGTGCTGCGCAAGATCGTGCATGCCCCGCATCTGGATGAGTCGGCACTGAAGGATGAAGCCATGGTGCAGGGCTGGATCGATGGTCTCCAGAAGGAAATGGATGACCTGATCGCCTATGAGGGCGGCCCGCACTACAGCTTCAGCCTCAGCCATGACAGTGAGCGCAACCTCTATCTGCCGGCAGTCACACTGACGGCGCACGGTGTCAGCAGTGACTATCTGTGGGACGTCGATTTCTTCAAGTCCGCGGACTACCGTGAGATCAGCGAGCTGGGCTCCATGCTGGAAGGCTTGCTGGAGGCGGGCAGCTATGTCTCACGCGGTGAGCGCAAGAAGGAGGTCGTCACCTTCTACGAGGCACTTGACTGGCTGATGAAGGAAGCGGCGCGTGGCTTCAGCATCCAGCGCTACAAGGGGCTGGGAGAAATGAATCCGGATCAGTTGTGGGAAACCACCATGGATCCGGAATCACGCCGCATGCTGCGTGTGACGGTCGAAGACGCGATCGGTGCCGATCAGATGTTCAACACCCTGATGGGAGATGAGGTCGAGCCGCGTCGTGACTTCATCGAGCGCTTCGCCCTGGTGGCCAATCTCGACGTCTGATGTCGTGATCGTCGCCAGCTGAAAAAAAAGCCCTGATCCTTGATCAGGGCTTTTTTTATGCCTTGCTGCCAGAGCTGGAGCGTGCAGAAGGCGGCACAAAGGAGAAATGAGAAAGGGAAGAGGGGGATGACAGAATGAGGCACGGGGCCGTCTCAGGCTGCCGGATCGCTTGTCAGCCATTCAGCGATACGCTCTGCCGTGACGGTTGCCGTCGCCAGCCCCAGATGATCCACGTCCTCGAGTATCGTGACGTGCGCGGCGGGATGTTGCGGCTGCAGGCATTCCTCGAGTCGGTCGGCGTGAAACGCCTCATCCTGATCACCGATCAATGCCAGCAAGGGCACGTGATGCCGTGACAGAGTCTCGAGATCTCGTTGGTAATGGCGTGGATTGAGGCCTGTCATCAAGCGCCAGGAGTAAGCGCTCGTGGTGTTGGCATCGCGATATTCAGCGGGAATGTTGAAGGTGAGTACCTCGAGATGATCCAGGCGATGGATGGACAGCTTGTTCAAGAGCATGCATGTCAGCATGCGTGCTATCCGCGGTTGTGCCCAGCGGGAATCGCGACGCATGTTGGGGGCGAGGTGATCCAGATAGGGAGCCAGCAGAATGAGGCCAGCCAGCGGGATGCCGGCAAGCCCGTTTTCCAGAGCGGATGCCGCGAACCGCAGTGCCAGGCCGCCTCCCGCAGAGTGCCCGGCGATCCACAAGCTGGCGTCAGCGGGGAGATCCAGTGAGCGGATCAGATCTTCAAGATCCTCCTCGAGCTGCAGCGGGTGATCGATATCGCCGCGCCGGGCAGGCGTCGGGCCATGGCCACGCAAGTCAGGCGTGTGGACGTGATACCCCTCAGTGGCCAGATGCGTTGCCAGTGAGGCGAGGTAGCGACTGTCAGCACTGGAACCATGCAGCAGGATGAGGTGTGTCGTGATCGCTGGAATGCGCGTCGGGTGGTAGTGACGACAGCCCAGGCTGCTGCCATCGCGACAGCGGTAGGGGACGAGTTCATTCGGTGCTGACCACGCTTCCTTGTCTGCCAGGAAAGTCGTGAAATCAAAGGCATGGCTGTTGGAATCGGGCATTCGCGTCACTCGCTCGGGATGTTGTGGCATGAAAAAAGCCCGCTATCTGATCAGGTCAGATAGCGGGCTTTTTCGTTCAAGGACCCGGCGCACTCGACAGGCTGATCAAGTCCGGTGCCTCAAGGCTTGGTATCTCAAGACTTGGTGTCTCAAGACTCAATGCGCCTGATTGAGGAAGCCTTCGTCCAGCTTCAGCTCATCATTGCGATTGATGCCGATATCGCGTGACAGGATGTTGCTGGCGATCTGCTTGGCTTCTTCCAGAGAATGCATCTGTGCAGTACCGCACTGATAGACGTTGAGCTCCGGAATCTCTTCCTGGCGTGCGACGTTCAACACGTCCTGCATGGCGGCAGACCAGGCAGCGGCAACCCGGGCTTCGTCCGGCTCGCCGATCAGGCTCATGTAGAAGCCGGTACGGCAACCCATCGGCGAGATGTCGATGATCTCGACGCCATCACCATTGAGGTGCTCGCGCATGAAGCCAGCGAACAGATGTTCCAGCGTGTGAATGCCCTTCTCGGAGAGAATTTCTTCATTCGGCACGCAGAAACGCAGATCAAATACGGTGATGTTGTCGCCCTTGGGGGTTCCCATCTTCTTGGCCACGCGCACGGCAGGGGCTTTCATGATGGTGTGGTCGACTGTGAAGCTATCCAGCAGTGGCATACGAGGCCTCCAGCATGAGGGAGTGAGATGGGCAGGCCGTTGCCTGCCCGGATTCATGTCTGAAGGGTAGCATATCGCCGCTATTGAATAGAGGGGCAAGCACATGCCGGCGCAGGGAGTGCGCGCGGCTTGTGTGTCTCACAGATAGCTCTCGGCAGCGGCTTCACAGCTCACGCAGCGGCGCTGGGACTTTCCCGGCTCACCATCCGACATGGCGTGGTTGAGCTCGCCATCCAGCAGGCGGTTGGTGAAGTCGGCCAGGTTGGCGACCACCAGCACGTCCTTGAGGCCCTCGCCATCGGCCAGTGTCTTCTGGCCCTTGCCGGTCATCACCAGCGCGGCGCGACAACCGGCCTTCTGACCAGCGACCAGATCGCGCAGACTGTCGCCCAGCATCCAGGCGCCTTCGAAGTCCGGAATCTGCAGAGCGTCCTGAATCTGGTGCAGCAGGCCGGGTTCCGGTTTACGGCAGTCACAGCCATCATCCGGGCCATGCGGGCAGTAGGCGATGTGGGCGATATCGCCACCGGCTTCCTTCACCAGCTGCATCATCTTGGCGTGCATCTGGTCGAGTTCCCGGTGACCGAAGTGGCCGCGAGCGATGCCGGACTGATTGGTCGCGACGGCCACGGTATAGCCCGCTCGCGTCAGGCGAGCGATGGCCTGAATGGAGGTGGGGTATTCGATCCACTCCTCGGCATTCTTGACGAAGGCATCGGAGTCTTCATTGATGACACCATCACGGTCGAGCACGATCAGTTTTTGCATGGTCAACTCTTCACCTCAGGGCAGTCAGGGGCGTCAGCCGGGCTGCTTGTCAGGGGGTCGCCGCTTTGCCTGGGAAATTGTGAGCCAAGTCACAAGATGACGCTCGCACGGGGATTGGGCAAATGGCGCCGAGTGACCGAAGAGCGTGGGTGCGACAGGCTGCCACGCTTTTCGAACACTGTTTCTATACTGGATTCTAGTGCGACCTAGGTAGGGGATCAAGGCAGAATTTGTGACATCGCGACCACATTGCGTGTAATCCTGTCACGCAATACGTCATTTCGAGGAGGCTGGATGCAAAAGAACCCCGCCGTGGCGGGGTTCTTTTGCAGAGACTGCCATTTACCGATGTCGGGGACACCGTGGGCCGGCAGCCCTTATTGGGTCAGCAGGCTGATGTCGGCCACACCCATGAACAGGCCTTGCAGACTGGCCAGCATCGCCAGGCGATTGGCGCGCACGGCGGCATCGTCGGCGTTGACCATGACCTGATCGAAGAAGGCATCGACCGGCTCGCGCAGGCTGGCCAGCGTATCGAGGGCTTCCTGGTAGCGTGCCGCCGCGAACAGCGGTGCCACTTCCGCGCCACGTGCCTTGAGGGCCTCTGCCAGTGCCTGCTCGGCCGGCTCACTCAACAGGCTCGTGTCCACCTCGGTGCGGCCATCGTGCTCGGCCTTGGCGAGGATGTTAGAGACGCGCTTGTTGGCGGCTGCCAGAGCGGCGGCTTCCGGGCGTTCGCCGAAGGCGTGCACGGCACGCAGACGACGCGCGAAGTCCAGCGGGTTGCTGATCTTCAGGGTACGCACGGCCAGGTACAGTTCGGCACCCATGCCCTCGTCACTGGCCCAGGCGCGGAAGCGATCGAGCATGTACTCGAGCACGTCCTCGACCAGTCCTTCGGCCTTGGGCAGGTCACGATGCTGCTCGGCGCTGACGGTCAGCAGCTCGCGCAGGTCGAGGTCCAGTTCGCCCTTGATCAGGATGTTGAGCACCCCGATGGTGGCACGACGCAGCGCGAACGGGTCCTTGGCGCCGGTCGGACGCTGACCGATGCCGAAGATGCCGGTCAGGGTGTCGAGACGGTCGGCCAGGGCGATCGCCATGCCGGCCTTGGTCGTGGGAATCGCATCGCCGGCGAAGCGCGGCAGATACTGTTCTTCCAGCGCACGCGCGACGGTGGCATCTTCGCCATCGTGACGGGCGTAGTAGTGGCCCATGATGCCCTGCAGTTCCGGGAACTCCAGCACCATCTCGGTGACCAGGTCGGTCTTGGCCAGCTGTGCGGCGCGTGCGGCATGCTCGACATCGGCACCGATGCGCTCCGCGATGTGGCGGGCCACGGCTTCGCTGCGACGGGCCTTGTCGGCCATGCTGCCCAGCTTCTGCTGGAAGACGACGCTCTCGAGCTTCTCGCGACGCGATTCCAGCGTGCTGCGCAGGTCGGTCTCGTAGAAGAAGGCGGCATCGCCCAGACGCGGACGAATCACCTTCTCGTTACCGGAGATGACCTGTTGCGGGTCCTTGCTCTCGATATTGGAGATGGTGATGAAGGCCGGCTTGAGCTTGCCGTCGTTGTCCAGCAGGTGGAAGTACTTCTGGTTGGCCTTCATGGAGGAGATCAGACACTCCGCCGGCACTTCCAGGAAGCGCTCATCGAAGGTGCCCGTCAGTGCGACCGGCCATTCCACGAGACCGTTGACCTCGTTGAGGAGGGCTTCCTCGATGACGGCATTGGCGCCATAGACTTCCGCCTCGGCCTGGACCTGTTCGCGGATGCGCTCACGGCGTACTTCACGGTTGGCCAGCACGCGGGCATCTTCCAGCGCGTCGAGGTAGTCCTCGGCGTGCGCCAGCGTGATGGCCTGCGGGGCATGGAAGCGATGACCGAAGGTGGTGCGGCCTGCCTCGAGGCCCAGCACGCTGGCCTCGATCACTTCGCTGCCGTAGAGCGCGACCAGCCAATGCACTGGACGAGAGAATTCGATGCGTGAGGCACCCCAGCGCATGTTCTTCGGCACCGGCAGGCGGGCGACGACCTGTTCCAGCATGGCCGGCAGCAGGGCGGAAAGATGCTCACCCGGCTGGGTATGACGATAGCCGAGCCAGATGCCCTTGTCGGTTTCCAGCTCGATCAGATCACTGACCTCGACACCGCAGGAGCGAGCGAAGCCCTGCACGGCGCGGGTCGGCTCACCATCCTTGAAGGCCGCAGCCTTGGCCGGTCCACGCTTCTCGATCTCGCGGTCCGGTTGACGCTCGGCCAGCGACTCGATCATCACTGCCAGACGACGTGGTGTGGCGTAGGCGCGGACCTGACCGAAGGCGACTTCGGCCTCACGCAGGCCATCGGCCAGGCCATTGGCCAGGCCGTCGGCGAGGGCATCGATAGCACCCGGCGGCAGTTCTTCGCAGCCCAGTTCGATCAGCAGGGTATTCACGGAGGTCATGCTGACGCGTCTCCCTCGGTAGTGGTGTCATCGGCGGCGAGCAGCTCGTCACGCAGTGCCTGTGGTGCCAGCGGGAAGCCAGCGGCCTTGCGCGAGTCGTAATAGGCGTGGGCCACGTCGCGGGCGAGGGTGCGCACGCGCAGGATGTAACGCTGACGCTCGGTGACGGAGATGGCGTGACGCGCATCCAGCAGGTTGAAGGTGTGGGAGGCCTTCAGCACCTGCTCATAGGCCGGCAGCGGCAGGTTGGCCGCCAGCAGCTTCTGACATTCGCTCTCGCAGTGATCGAAGGCAGCGAACAGCTCCGGCACGGCAGCGTGCTCGAAGTTGTAGGCGGACTGCTCCTTCTCGTTCTGCAGGAAGACATCGCCGTAGGTGACCACGGAGCCGTCCGGTGCGGTGGTCCAGATCAGGTCGTAGACGCTGTCCACGTCCTGGAGGTACATCGCGATGCGCTCGAGACCGTAGGTCAGCTCGCCGGTGACCGGGAAGCACTCGATGCCGCCTGCCTGCTGGAAGTAGGTGAACTGGGTCACTTCCATGCCGTTGAGCCACATTTCCCAGCCAAGTCCCCAGGCGCCCAGCGTCGGGGATTCCCAGTTGTCCTCGACGAAGCGGATGTCGTGGACCAGCGGGTCAATGCCCAGACGCTCCAGCGAGCCCAGATAGAGCTCCTGCAGGTTGGCCGGTGACGGCTTCATCACCACCTGGAACTGGTAGTAGTGCTGCAGGCGATTGGGATTTTCGCCGTAGCGGCCGTCGGTGGGACGGCGGGAAGGCTGCACATACGCAGCGTTCCAGGTTTCAGGACCGATGGAGCGCAGGAAGGTCGCCGGGTGGAAAGTCCCCGCGCCAACCTCCATATCCAATGGCTGCAGGATGATGCAACCCTGTTCGGCCCAGTATTGCTGCAGGGCCAGAATCAGGCCCTGGAAGGTTTTCACGTCTGGCTGTGTCATTGGTGAAGCCCGTTGGCCCATGAATTCGAGAACTGCCAAGTATACAATCCCCGCTTATCGGGTTATAGGCCGCAGACGTAACCGAGTGCGTGCCATTTCCAAATTCTGATGCGTCGCGTCCCTGCACGCGCGTATTGCCTACAAGCCTCTGAGAGGCTCTGGGAGCTCAAATGATCGTCGTTACCGGAGGCGCCGGCTTCATCGGTGCCAATATCGTCAAGGCACTCAATGATCGCGGCCGTACCGATATCCTGGTGGTGGATGACCTGAGTGACGGCACCAAGTTCGTCAATCTGGCGGATCTGACCATTGCCGACTATCTCGACAAGGACGATTTCCTGATTCGCGTCCAGTCGAGCCTGATGGGGGAGTATGCCGAGCTGCCGAAGATCGAGGCGATCTTCCACGAGGGCGCCTGCTCCGATACCACCGAGTGGGACGGCCAGTTCATGCTCGAGAACAACTTCGAGTACTCCAAGGTGCTGCTCAACTTCTGTGAGGCGAATCAGATTCCCTTCCTCTACGCGAGCTCCGCGGCGACCTATGGCGACAGCCAGGTCTTCAAGGAAACACCGGAGTTCGAAGGGCCGCTCAACGTCTACGGCTACTCCAAGCTGCTGTTCGATCAGCACGTGCGCCAGCGTTGGGACAGCCTGACCACCCAGGTGGTCGGCTTCCGCTATTTCAATGTCTATGGCCCGCGTGAGCAGCACAAGGGCAAGATGGCCAGCGTCGCCTACCACCATCACACCCAGGTGAAGGCGGGCGAGAACCCGAAGCTGTTCGGCGCCTACGATGGCTATGAAGCCGGCATGCAGAGCCGTGACTTCGTCTACGTCGGTGATGTGGTCGACGTCAATCTGTGGTTCCTCGATCACCCGGAAGCCTCCGGCATCTTCAACCTGGGCACCGGCCGTGCCGAGCCGTTCAAGGCGATCGCCGAGACCGTCATCGAGTACTACGAGAAGGGCGAGATCGAGTACATCGACTTCCCGGAAAACCTCAAGGGCCGCTACCAGAGCTTCACGCGTGCCGACATCGGCAAGCTGCGCAAGGCCGGCTGCAACGTCGAGTTCAAGACCGTTGCCCAGGGCACTCGCGCCTATCTCGAATGGCTGAATCGCTGAGTCTGAGCACGTGTGGACTGAGCTCGTGTGGACTGAGCTCGTGTGGACTGAGGGTAAGCGCGTGTGGAATGAGCATGGGCGCCTGCATCGCAAGTGCGATGGGGCAGGGCAAGCGCATCCGCAAAGAGGGTTGGCCGTGAAGAGGAGCAAGGCATGAGTGAGCGCATTCTGGTGGTCGGGCCCAGCTGGGTCGGCGACATGGTGATGGCGCAGAGCCTGTTCATGACGTTGAAGCAGCGCTCGCCCGGCTGCCGGATCAGTGTGCTGGCGCCCGCCTGGTCGCAACCGATCATCGAGCGCATGCCCGAGGTCGAGGAAGCGCTGGCACTGCCGGCGGGGCATGGCGACTTCGCCCTCAAGGCGCGCTGGCGACTGGGGCGCTCGCTGCGCGGGCGTTTCGATCGCGCCATCGTGCTGCCGCGCTCCTGGAAGTCGGCGCTGGTGCCATTCTTCGCGCGTATTCCAGTGCGGGTCGGCTTCACCGGTGAGCAGCGCCACGGCCTGCTCACCGAGTGCCGCAAGCTCGACAAGTCGATTCTCGATCAGACCGTCAAGCGCTTCACCTCACTGGGCTTGCCGCTGGACGAGTCCAACCCGCCGCAGCGCATCCCCGAACCCTGTCTCGTCACCGACAGCGCCAATCAGCGGCGTCTGCGCGAGGCGCTGGGCCTGAGTGCGCCACCGGCCCCCATCATCGGCATGATGCCGGGCGCGGAATACGGGCCGGCCAAGCAGTGGCCACTGGCGCACTTTCGCGAGCTTGCCGAGTCACTGACGCAGGCCGGGGCGGAGGTGCGTATCTTTGGCGGTCCCAAGGATGTGGCGGCCGGTGAGGAGATTGCCCAGGGGCTGGCCGGCGTCCACAACCTGTGTGGCAAGACGCGACTGGCGGATGCGGTGGATCTGATCGCCGAGTGTCGGGAAGTGGTCAGCAATGATTCCGGCCTGATGCATGTGGCGGCCGCGGTAGGGGCCCGTATCCAGGGCATCTACGGCTCCTCGTCACCACATTACACGCCCCCGCTGACGGCCAATCGCGAGATTCACTGGCTGGCGCTGGAGTGCTCACCGTGTTTCAAGCGCGTCTGTCCGTTGGGGCATACCAACTGCCTGAATCACATCGCGCCTGAGCGATTGCTGACGGCGATCGCGCTGGATGAGGATGAGCGGTGAGCTTGCCGAAGAATCGTACGACGGATGATCTGATCCATCCGCGGATGCGCGGGGCGATGACGCGTGCACAGCGTATCGAGGCGTGGCGTGCCTGGTGTGAGCAGCACCTGGTACTGCCGTTCAGCCGGGCATGGCTGGTGCGCTGGTGCCGGCATCGCTCGCGCCATCAGGGGCTTGAGCAGCGTGGCTTGCCGCGACATGCCGTGGAAGACGTGATGGGACCAGAGGCGCTGACACTGTGGATCAATCCGCGTGAACTGGTGCGCGACGTCAACTTCGGGCGTGACAAGCGCAAGCGGCCTTCCTCCAACGCCTTCATCTGGGACGGCGACTGGGACCTGCGGCGTGGCGCCTTCCGCTTCGGCTCACGCTCGCGCCTGATGCGTGACCTGATCGAGCATGGTGATGATCTGACGGTGACCGAGCGTTATCAGCAGCTCAAGGCCTTGCTGGAGGCGGGCAAGCCCTGGGCATCGCCGCGTGATGGCCTGCTGATGGACAGTGAGGAACAGATTCTCGGTTACCTGCGCTGTTATCGCGGTTATCTGCAGGACATGGCCGCCAATGGCTTCCGCCAGGGCATCACCAAGGATGAGATGGGCGTCGCGGTGACGCGTGATGGCCGTCTGCTCAAGATCAATCGTGGCCTGCATCGCCTGGCGATGGCGCAGCAGGTGGGAGTGCCCCGCGTGCCTGTCGTCATCAAGGCGGTACATCGTGAGTTCTGGGACAAGGTGACCGCCGGTGCCGAAGGTGATGAGGCTCTGCGGCGTCTGCAGGCTGCGCTGCAAGAGTGTCGTCCCGAAAGCGAACCCGGCCCGCTGGACCCCAAGACCTATCCCGTGCTGGGAGTGGATGAGGGGTGGCCAGATCTGCGTGGACTCGAGGATGCAAATTCCGGCAGTTGAGCCGATAACCTGTTGTTTATAAAAACGAAAAAGCCCTGTTTCATCGTGATGTTTCACATGAAACAGGGCTTTTTCGTTCTCTCTGTTCGAGCGACAGCAGGTACTTGGGCGACAGGTACTTAGGCGATAGATGCCTGAGGCGAAAAGCGGTCTAGCGTGCCAGTCGCTGATAAAGCCCCAGATAGGCCTCGCCCATGGCGCTGGGGGTGAAGCGAGTCAGATGCGCCCGCGCGCCCGAGACCAGCCGCTCCCGACGTGGTGCATCAGCGACGAGTGCCACGATGGCGCTGGCCAGCGCCTGTGCATCGTCGGTGGGCACCAGCACGCCGGTGGCATTGTCATGCACGATATCGGGGATGCCATCCACCTCGCTTGCGATGATCGGGACGCCGTGATCCATCACGTCGAGCAGAATCGAGCCAAGTCCTTCATTGCGTGACGGGAAGGCGAACAGATCGAAGGCTTCCAGATAGTCGCCGACATTGGTGTGGAAACCCTCCCAGACAAGATTGTCCAGATCGGCGCTCTCCGCCTTGAAGGCGGCTTCATCCTCTCCCGCGCCCAGGCAGACGAACAGCAGCTGCGGGTGACTGTCGCGCAGCTGACGGGCCGCCTCGATCAGCACTCGCTGGCCCTTGTGGCGGTCCACCAGCGCACCGACATGCCCGACGACGAAGCGACCCCCAGCGGGCGTATTGCCGAAGCGCTCCCGCAGTCTGTCCACGGCTGTCTCATCGCTGGGCAGGTGGGCGAGGGTGCTGGGAATCAGAGCCGTCTCCCCCCACTGGCGCTCACGCAGGTGTGACTCGATCACCGAGGAAATCGCCACCCGGCAGACGGCGGCGCGATAGGTCAGACGATTGAACCACTTGTCCTTCACCGGCTGAGGCACCCGGCGGGTCAGCAGATAAGGCGTGCCGGTGAGGCGCTGATGCAGCCACGCCCAGTGCACGGCCTTGGCTTCGTGAGCATGCACGATATCGGCGCGAGGCTGACCGAGATGGCCCTTGAAGCGCCCGTGGATCTCGATGACGTCCACCGTCACGGGCAACTCGAGCGCCGCCAGTTCGGTGATCAATGGCGAGCCTTGCAGGCACACCAGCGACTGACGGATCGGCGCGCCGGCTTCGCCGTTCTCTCCCGGGCTGGCGCGTCGCGCCAGGTCCGCGATCAGGTTGAGCGTCTGGCGCTCACCGCCGCGAAAGCCGCGGGCCAGATTGACGTGGCGCACGTGCAGCGGCCGAGACGGAGCTTGCGACGCCGCCTGCTCACAAGCAGAGGTCATGGTCACCATACCTTGTTGAAGTCTTCCGCCTCACGCACCTTGGCGTCGCGCTGGAATTCCAGCAGCTTGGCGTATTTCAGGTAGGCATTGACGCTGGCGGACAGCGCCACCGAGAAGCCATCGACGCCATCGCGGAAGCCGGCCTGGAAGACGAACTTGCGCATGAAGGCATTGCTGGCATGCAGGAAGGGCGTGAAGGCGTTGGCGCGTTTTCCCTTCTGATACATGATCTTGGCGGCGCGATTCGAGAAGCGGCCACTGGCCTTGACGAACAGCTCACCCAGATTGGCGAAGCTGTAATGCTCAAGGTCCGCATCCAGCTCGCAGGGGTGGCTGGCCTGAACGGAGCTGTGCTGGCGCGAATCGCGGAAGGCGAGCTTCTCGCGGTCATACAGGCGCAGGCAGTAGTCGGGATACCAGCCGGCATGGCGCACCCAGCGCGAGCCGATGAAGTTGCGACGCCGCAGGGCGAAGCCATCATGTGGCGTGCTGTCGAGTGCCAGTTCACGGATGGCGCTGACGGCGCCGTCGGTCAGGCGTTCATCAGCGTCCAGTGACAGCACCCAGCGGTGGCTGGCATGGCTCGGTCCGACGTTCTTCTGCGGCCCGTCACCCAGGTAGGGCTGGTCGATCACCACGGCGCCCATGGCGCGCGCCAGCTCGCAGGTGGCATCCGTGGAGCCGGAATCGACCACGATCAGCTCATCGCAGACCTGGGCCAGCGAGCGCAGGCAATCCTCGATGTTGTGGGCTTCATTGAGAGTGATGACGCAGCCGGTGATGGGCACGGCGGTGCGCAGCTTGCCATCGGAAGGAGGGGCGGTCGGGGTGACGGCCGGGGCCTCGTCGCTCGGGTTCATGACGGTCTCTGTCTTGAGAGCGCCTGGCTCACGTGTGTGACAGGCGCCGATGGGACGCAGTGGCAGGCGGGAATCGGATGATGCGCCTGCCGACGATTCATGTCGCTATCGTACACTGCATGGGCACCGATGCCTGCAGGGCGATACGCTGAAGCGTCAGGCGTGATAGGCGCTGCGAATGGCGGCCAGGCACGCCGCATGATGTGTCGGCGTGAAGCGCGCCAGCGAGCGCCCCAGGCGTGAGAGGTTGTTCTCGCGCCAGCGTGCGTCAGTGGGAGCCTCGTCATGCAGCTGGCAGCGATCGAGATCGATCACGTAGACGCGTCCGCCTTCATCGACCAGCAGGTTGCGTGCGTTGAGATCGACATGCTCGAGCCCGGCGTCATGTACGGCGCGAATGGCGCGACCTGTCGTCTCCAGCACTGTCAGCAGGGAATCGGGCAGCTCGGCCCCGGCAGGCAGGCGCTGTGCTTCGAGGGCGATCAGATCATCGGCGAAGGCGCGCGCGCCGGGAATCAGTACCGTGATCAGGGCGGCCTCGTAGCTCAGGCCATGCCGCCATACGCAGGCGCCGACCGGCTCTGGCACCGGCAGCCCCTGGCGATGCAGCGTTTCCGTCAGGCGCAGCTCGGCGAAGGCGCGGGTGCGCTCAAGGCCGGTGTAGAGGTAGCGCTGACGAGCGATCTTCGCGATCAGCCCCCCGCGTCGATAGGGGCGCAGCGCCCAGCGTTGAGCCGGGGCGCCAGTGGCATGGACGGGGTGCAGCTCAGCGGGCAAACGACAGACATCGAGGAACAGACTCGCCCCACGCCCCGGTGCTTCTCCGGTCACGGCGCCGTGTTCGCGCCAGAACGATGGCATGAACCAGTCCGGCGTCATTTGTGGCGCTGTTTCGCCATCATATAGAATGTGGGCATTCTCATTTCGGAAAACTGCCATCCGCATGAAGCATCCTCTCCCTGCCCAGCCCGCACATATCTGCGTGCTCCGGCTCTCCGCTCTCGGCGATGTCTGCAATCTTGTGCCAACGGTACGCGCCTTGCAGCGTCAGTGGCCTGAGGCCCGCATTACCTGGATCGTCGGCAAGGGGGAGCACAGTCTACTGTCCGGCCTGACCGGGGTCGAGTTCGTGGTCTACGACAAGTCCACCGGCCTTGCGGGCATGCGCGCCATCTGGCGTCAGCTCAAGGACACGCACTTCGATGTGCTGTTGCACATGCAGCAGGCGCTGCGGGCCAGCGCTCTGTCGTTGGGCCTCAAGGCCCGAGTGCGCATCGGTTACGACCGTGCGCGCGCCAAGGACTGGCAGTACCTCTTTACCTCCCATCAGCTGGCCCCGCGCGAGCGCGCTCACGTGCTGGAGTCGTTCATGGACTTCGCACGTGCCCTGGGTGTCGAGGACTGCCGGCTCGACTGGCGTCTCGATGTGCCGCCCGAGGCCTATGGTGAGGCGGCGCGCGTGACCGGTGAAGCGCCCTATCTGGTCATCAGTCCGTGTGCCAATCCGCGCCTGCGCAACTTCCGCAACTGGTCGGCCGAGGGCTATGCGGCGGTCGTCGATCATGCCTGGCAGCAATACGGCATCCGCAGCGTGATGACCGGCGGCGGCAGCCCGCAGGAACGCGAGATGGGCGCGCGCATCAAGGCGCTGGTCAGTGAAGGCGCGGTCATCGATGCCATCGGTGGTACCTCGCTCAAGGGCCTGCTGGCGCTGATCGATCGCGCCGTCGCGGTGATCGCGCCGGACTCCGGCCCCGTGCATATGGGCAATGCGCTCAATACACCGGTGATCGGCCTGTACGCCACCACCAACCCCGAGCGTGCGGCGCCCTATTGCTGGCAGCATCTGGTGGTCAATCGCTATCCGGATGCGGTGGAAACCTATCTGCACAAGCAGATGGACGAGATCCACTGGGGCCAGCGCGTACGCCATCAGGACGCCATGAGCCTGATCCGCGCCGAGGATGTCATCGCGCGCCTCGCTGAGCTGCTGGCGGACACCGATGGCGTCATTCGCGGCCAGAGTTGCGAACGTCTGCCGGTCGCGGCTGTCTCGTCTACTGACACCTCTTCTTCTGAATTTCCCTCTGCACGCGGAGACGCCTGATGAAGCTTGATCTGACTGCGCTTGAACAGGCTCGCCTGCTGGTCGTGGGTGATGTGATGCTCGACCGCTACTGGCACGGTGGCACCTCACGCATCTCGCCGGAAGCCCCGGTGCCGGTGGTGCGCGTCGGCGAGAGTGAAGACCGCCCGGGCGGTGCCGCCAACGTCGCGCTCAACATCGCGTCGCTCGGTGCGCATGCCACTCTCGCCGGTGTGGTCGGTCAGGATGACAACGCCGCCATCCTGACCCGCGCACTGGAAAACGCCAATGTCATCACGCGCTTCCAGGCCAGTGACAGCGTGCCGACCATCACCAAGCTGCGCGTGATGAGCCGCAATCAGCAGCTGCTGCGCCTTGATTTCGAGGAGCCGCTGCACGAGGTGGATACCAGCGCGCTGGTGCGCCATGTCGAGGCCGAGCTGGGGGCCAGCGGCGTGATGATTCTCTCCGACTACGGCAAGGGCTCGCTGAATCAGGTCGAGGCGCTGATCGCCGCGGCGCGCGCGGCGGGCAAGCGCGTGCTGGTCGACCCCAAGGGCAGTGATTTCTCGCGCTATCGTGGCGCCAGCATCATCACGCCCAATCTGACCGAATTCGAGACCATCGTCGGGCCATGCCGCAGCGATGAGGAACTGGCTGAGAAGGGCGAGGCGCTGCGTGCCGAGCTCGAGCTGGAAGCCCTGCTGGTGACGCGCAGCGAGAAGGGCATGACCCTGATCCGCGAGGGCTATCAGCCGCTGCATCTGCCGACGCATGCGCGTGAGGTCTATGACGTCACCGGTGCCGGTGACACCGTGATCGGCGTACTGGGTCTGGCGCTGGCGGCTGGCCATGCCTTCCCGGAGGCCGTGATGCTGGCCAATCTGGCCGCAGGCCTGGTCGTCGCCAAGCCGGGCACCGCGACCCTGTCGGTCGCGGAGCTCTACACCGCGCTGCATGGTGACAAGCTGGCGGAATTCGGCGTGATCCAGGAGTCCGCGCTCATCCCGGCAGTGAAGGCCGCTCAGGCACGCGGCGAGCGCGTGGTGATGACCAATG
Source organism: Cobetia sp. BL01 (assembly GCF_056493605.1). Lineage (NCBI taxonomy): Bacteria > Pseudomonadati > Pseudomonadota > Gammaproteobacteria > Oceanospirillales > Halomonadaceae > Cobetia > Cobetia sp. BL01. The sequence goes on from NZ_JBVBEE010000005.1 coordinate 180,272, forward strand.
GCTGCTTCGACATCCTGCATGCCGGTCATGTGGCCTACCTGCAGGAGGCGGCACGTCAGGGCGACCGTCTGATCGTGGCGGTCAATGACGATGCCTCGGTGGCACGCCTCAAGGGGCCGACGCGTCCGATCAACCCGGTACTGCGTCGCATGCAGGTGCTGGCGGGCCTCGGCGCGGTCGCCTGGGTCGTGCCCTTCAGCGAAGACACCCCGGCACGCCTGATCGAGGCCGTGCTGCCGGATGTGCTGGTCAAGGGCGGTGACTATCGTCCCGAAGAGATCGCCGGGGGCGAGGCGGTGATCGCCAACGGTGGCGAGGTGCGTGTGCTCGGTTTCGAGGATGGCGTCTCCACCACGGCGATGATCGCCACCATTCTCGATCGCGAGGACTAGGCGTGAGCCTTGCCCGTGGCCTCTACAGCACCGCACTGACCCTGCTGTCTCCCCTCATCTGGCAGCGGGTCTGGCGCGAACACGATGATCGGCACTCGCGCCTGGAGCGGCTGGGCATCCTCCCTGCCACGCCTGCCGCCGCGCCGGACCGCGAGCGCCCCATCTGGCTGCATGCGGCCTCGTTGGGCGAGATGGTCATGATGGCCAGCGCCATCGAGGCGCTGCGGCGCCGCTATCCCCTCCGCCCGCTGATCGTGACCACCATGACCGCGACGGGGGCTGCCCAGGCGGCTCGCCTGTTGCACACGCCTGAGGGAACGCCCGAGCTTGCCCCTGCGCGGCATCATTATCTGCCACTGGACTTTCCCTGCAGCGCACGTCGCTTCGTGTCTCGCCTGCGGCCGGCCTTGGTCGTGCTGGTGGAAACCGAGCTGTGGCCGAATCTGATCGCAAGCTGTGCGCGCCAGAGGATACCCGTGAGCGTGGTCAATGCGCGGCTGTCACCGCGCGCCTTCACACGCTACCGCAAGATCGGGGCCTTGATGCGCGAGACGTTGTCGCAGGTGAGCGCGCTGACGGCCAAGGCGCCGGAAGATCTCGAGCGTTTCATCGCGCTTGGGCTTCCTGCGGCGCGGGGGAAGACGGTCGGTTCACTCAAGTTCGAGCTCGAGATACCGCCACAGGCCGTCGCGGCAGGCAAGGGACTGCGCGAGCAGTTCCAGGGGCGGCGGGTGTGGATCGCCGCCTCGACACACGAGGGGGAAGATGCCCTGATGCTGGACGCCCACGCAGCCGTGCGTGCTCGGCATCCTGATGCCTTGCTGCTACTGGTGCCGCGCCATCCGCAACGCTTCGAGACGGTCGCCGCACAGAGTGCGAGCTGGTGTGAGTCACGCGGGGAAACCTGCCTGCGTCGCAGCCACATGCATGCGGAAAGCCGCCTCGAGAAGAGCCGTCTGTCGGTGCTGGTCGGCGATAGCCTGGGCGAGCTGCTCGCCCTGTATGCGGCGAGCGATGTCGCCTTCGTCGGCGGCAGCTTGGTGCCCATCGGCGGGCATAATCTGCTCGAACCGGCCGCGCTTGGGCTGCCACTGTTGAGTGGCCCATCGCTTGAGAACTTCAGTGAGATCGCCGAGGTGATGACGGCGGAAGGAGCTCTGCAGGTCGTCGATGATGCCGAGGCGCTGGCCGAGGCCGTCATCACCCTGCTGGAAGATGAGTCGCAGCGCCAACGGGCAGGGCAGGCGGCGCGTGAACGGGTAGCCCGCAATCGCGGGGCGCTGGCAGGGACACTGCAGCAGCTGGAAGACCTGTTGCCGAGCTGAGCCGACGAGAGACGGAGGTGAGCTCGCCATGCCGATTTCGGTCGTGGGGGATGCACGCCACTGGGGCATCAATGGGAAGATCATACGCAGAAACGCCGCACCATCGTGCGGCGTTTCTGCGTATGGACCTCGCGTGGGGCGAGGTCAGCGCTCACTCACCGAAGCGCAGGCCCTGTCTCAGCACTCGATGAGCTGCGCCGTCACGCCCATGTCGGCATCCAGACCCTCCAGGCAATCGCGCGCTGCGGCGCTGGCATTGCTGATCACCACATCGAAGCTTTCCAGTGGCGCGATGAAGGCCGGGCGTACCATCTCGAACTTGCGGGCATCGATGATCAGGAAGCGCTGCATGGCGCTTTCCAGCGCGGCCTGCTTGGCCGCCACCTCATGAAAGTGGAAGCAGCTGACGCCGCGCTCGGCGTGCACGCCACCGGCCGAGAGAAATGCCTTGTTGATGCCCAGACGGCGAATGGCTTCCGGCATGTCGGTGGCGGTAAAGGACTGGGTGGCCGGATGAAACAGTCCGCCCAGCATGACCAGTCGCACGCCGGGCAGGTGGCCGACGGCATTGGCGACATTCAGGGCGCAGGTCACCAGGGTCAGTGTCATCTGACGATCCAGTGCCGCGGCCAGGTGGACCAGGGTCGTCCCGCAATCCACGTACAGGGTATCGCCGTCCTCGATGTGACTGGCCAGTCGCTGGCACAACGCTTGCTTGATAGGAGCGCTGGCATCGATCTCGCGGTCGAGACGATAGACGCTGCTGGCGGAAGATTCCGCTAGCAGCAGGCGTCCCCCCAGTATCTCCAACAGCCCGTTGCTGTGAGTGACATCACGACGAATCGTCATCTCGGACACGCCGCAGAGCTGCGCGGCGTCGCTGAGCTGCAGTGGGCTGCCCTCGCGCAGGATGGCCTGCAAGCGGTCAAGGCGTGCAGCGCTTTGGTTGTTCATGCGGCAGGGTCCTTTTTTGCCGATGGCGGTGAGAAAGCGTTGGAGAAGCCAACATGCCCTCGGGTCATGGTGTGATGATAACTCACTGACTGGCAGGGATAACTTTTCTCGCGTGAGAGATCCGCGCGGGCGTTGCAGGAAAGCAAGGCCCGAATCGCTCAAGCGTTTGCATTGACTCCTTGGTCAGATTGTGACTCTTTTAACATGCTGAGAAAAAATCATAACACCGTGTCCCGTTGAGAATCGCGGCGACATCGCGCACAAGCGCATTCCATAACAAGCACAAGAACACATCAGGACCTTCCCAATGAATCCCCTCATGAGTCTGGTCGGGATGGCATCGCTCATCCTCATCGCCGTGGCGTTGTCATCGAATCGACGCGCCATCCGCCTGCGCACCGTCGGGGGTGCCTTTGCCATCCAGTTGGCCATCGGTGCCTTCGTGCTCTACACCTCCTTCGGCCAGGGTGTGCTGGCCGGTGTCTCAGGCGCCGTCAGTCAGGTCGTCAATTATGCCGATCAAGGCATCAGCTTCCTGTTCGGCAGTCTGGCCAATCCGGGCAGCGGTGTCGGCTTCATCTTCGCCATCAAGGTGCTGCCGATCATCATCTTCTTCTCGTCGCTGATCGCGGTGCTCTACTACCTCGGCATCATGCAGTGGGTGATTCGCCTGCTGGGGGGCGGCCTGCAGCGCGTGCTGGGAACGTCGCGCACGGAATCCCTCTCCGCGACCGCCAACATCTTCGTCGGACAGACGGAGGCACCGCTGGTGGTCAAGCCCTATCTGGCGAGCATGACGCGTTCCGAGCTGTTCGCCGTGATGTGTGGTGGTCTGGCATCCGTCGCCGGCTCCGTACTGGGTGGCTACGCGGCGCTGGGCATCCCGATGGAGTATCTGGTGGCGGCGTCCTTCATGGCAGCGCCCGGCGGCTTGCTGTTCGCCAAGCTTCTGTTCCCGGAGACTGACAAGCCGGATGACTCGATCGCCGTGGCGGATGCCTCGCTCAAGGATGACGACGCACCGTCCAACGTGCTGGACGCTGCGGCATCCGGTGCGTCTTCCGGCCTGAAACTGGCCGCCAATGTCGGCGCGATGCTGCTGGCCTTCATCGCCTTGATCGGGCTGATCAACGGCATTCTCGGTGGCGTCGGCGGCTGGTTCGGCATGGACACACTGAGTCTCGACATGATTCTCGGCTGGCTCTTCGCGCCGTTGGCCTTCCTGTTGGGCGTGCCATGGAGCGAGGCGACGCTGGCGGGGTCCTTCATCGGTCAGAAGCTGGTGGTGAACGAGTTCGTCGCCTACATCAATCTGGCGCCCTACCTGAGTGGCGACAGTCTCGTGGCCGCCACGGGTGCGGTGATGACGCCCTACACCATGGCCGTGCTGTCCTTCGCGCTGTGCGGCTTCGCCAACCTGTCGTCCATCGCCATTCTGCTCGGCGGGTTGGGCAGCCTGGCCCCGACGCGCCGGCATGAGATCGCCAGCCTGGGTCTCAAGGCGGTACTGGCCGGTACGCTTTCCAATCTGATGTCGGCGGCGATCGCCGGCTTCTTCCTGGCGCTGGCGGCCTGATCGGGATGTCGCCCATCTCACAGTGGATGGGCGATTCGAAGAGGTGTCGCCTTCGGTGTGTAAATGTTCACAAACCAGCCGTTGGTGACAGGGAAATCCGCCAAACGTCGCCCTATCGTTTTTGCGAGGAAGTGCTAACATCGCGCCCTTTGCAAATCCGGCGCAGCCCGACGACGAAGCGGGCGGCATGGGGCGACGCTGATGGCAGACGTCGTTCATGACGGGCAATAACCACAACAATTCAGAACAGTTGATTACTCAAGACAGGATCATTTCGCGATGACTATGCTCAAGACCGTCGCGGCCAGTGCACTGGCCGCCACTACCCTCCTGACGGCTGCCGCGCCAGCCCAGGCCACCGATTTCAATGGCGACATCCACGCCAATGACTACAAGTGGCTGACCTTCAATCTGATGCGCAGCGAGGACAACCGTCTGCCGTTCCGCAACAGTGAAGATACCTATCTGGAAATGGAATTCGGTGGCCGTTCGGGCATCGTCGATCTCTACGGCTATGTCGATTTCTTCGACATCTTCGATGACAGCTCGGATGACCTCAATGGCGGCGACAACTTCTTCGCCAAGCTGGCCCCGCGCTTCTCGCTGGACGCCATGACCGGTCACGACCTGTCCTTCGGCCCGGTGGACGAGCTTTACATCGCCACCGTCACCAACATCGGTGACAACGGCGCATTCGGCGGTCTGTGGGAGCACTATGTCGGTCTGGGCAGCGATGTGCAGGTGCCATGGTTCGGCAAGATGGGCTTCAACCTCTACGCCCGCTACGTGCGTGAGAACTACGGCGGTGAAGACGAGAGCAAGTGGGACGGCTACATGGCGTCCACCAACTGGTTCAAGCCGTTCGTCAACTTCGAGGACGGTAGCTTCATCGCCTATCAGGGCTATCTGGACTACAAGTTCGATGCCGATGAAGTGGGCAGCCAGGACGGTCGCAGCATCAACAGCATGGAGTGGTTCAACGGCATCTACTACCACACCCAGCGTTTCGCGGTGGGTTACGGCCTGAAGTACTACAACAACATGGCGTTCTTCACCGATGGCTCCACCGCCACTGGCGTGCGTCAGGACACCACCGGCTTCGGCAACTACTTCAGCATCAACTACAAGTTCTGATCACCGCTTCGCTCTCGATGAGCGACCGGCGCGCAAACAGAAACGGGAAGCCCCTCAGGGCTTCCCGTTTTTCGTCTGGCTGCTCTGGCGTCTGACACCTGGAAGCTGACATATGGTGATCAGCGGAACTCGACCTCGCTGACTTCCACGCGCACCAGCTGGCGGGACCAGCTGCCGTCCGGCAGGGCGATGCGCACGCTACGTCCCTCACGGGTCTGGCCGGGGCGCAGGTAGGTCTCGGGCAGCCGATACTCGCCGACCCACAGCGGCGCCTCGCGCGTCGCCAGCAGACGGCCATCGTCGCCATATAGACGCAGTCTTGCCCGGGTGGCGATGACGTTCTGCCCGGCGGTGTTCTGGATCTCGAAGCGCAGCACGGCGTCGCCATCGTCGATGTCCACGGCGGTCAGTCGTGCGACGACCCCATCACGATGTCCCTCGCTCAGCAGCGTCGGATTGGCCAGTGCGCTGGCATTGAGGCGTGCCTGGGCCGGAGCCGAGACGTTGGCGCGGGCCGGCACTGGTTGCCCTGCATCGCCAGCGGCAGGCGTATTCGCGGGTACCACCGGCAGGGCGGACGAGGTGGGTATCGTCGCGCTGCCGAGCGTCGAGCGTGGGCTCTGCTCGTCAGAGACTTCCAGCAGATACTCCCAGCTGTGGTCCGGCTTGAGCAGCACCTTGACGCCATTATCCAGCGTGATGGTCGTCGGAGAGCTGATCGGCAGGCTGTCTGCCATCAGCACCGGGCTGAGCAGGGCAGCGGCCAGAAGCGACAGGCCTCGGGTGCCAAGGTGGCGCGTGATCTTCCATGTCATCAGGCGAGCCTCCTCAGGCAGTGATGCGCTCGACACCTGTCTCGCGACCGACCAGCAGCACATCGGCGCCACGGGCGGCGAACAGACCATTGGTGACGACGCCGACGATGGCATTGATGCGGGCTTCCATGGTGATCGGGTCTTCGATCAGGAAGTTGTAGCAATCGAGGATGCGGTTGCCGTTGTCCGTCAGAACGCCTTCACGATAGACCGGGTCCGCGCCCAGCTTGACCAGTTCGCGCGCGACGTAGGAACGTGCCATCGGAATGACTTCCACCGGCAGCGGGAAGCCACCGAGGATGTCGACCTGCTTCGAGCCATCGGCGATGCACACGAAACGCTCAGCGCAGGCCGCGACGATCTTCTCGCGGGTCAGCGCCGCACCACCGCCCTTGATCATCGCCAGACGCGGATCGATCTCGTCGGCACCATCCACGTACACCGGCACGGTGCCCACATGGTTGAGCTCGTAGACGTCGATGCCGTGGCCCTTGAGGCGCTGGGCAGTGGCTTCGGAGCTGGCGACGGCGCCGGCAAAGTCGTGGCGAACCTCCGCCAGAGCATCGATGAACAGGTTGGCGGTGGAGCCGGTGCCGACGCCGATGATGGTGTCGCGGTTCAGCAGCGGGCGGATCTCATCAAGGGCAGCGCGGGCCACGGCTTGCTTCAGCTCATCCTGGGTCATGTCATACCTCGGGTCGGTGGGGCAGGGGTGGAGAGTGGCGGTCATCGCGTCGGCAAGGGAGCCTGGCGCGTATCCCGACGTGTCTGTGCCTCATGCTGCTGCACGGCAACCAGATGCGCAGACAGGGAGCGAGTCGGGCGACGCAACGCGAGAAAACGCCACATTATAACGGCAAACGTCGCGATGGCGCTGGACGCTCTCGCCGGCGGTCTGATAACAATGGGGGTTCGGTCGCACCCATGCGGCCCGCGCTGCGACACATCAGGACATTCCTATAATGCTCGAACACTACGTCAAGAAAATCCTGTCGGCTCGTGTCTATGAAGCCGCCCATGAAACCCCGCTCTCGTCAGCCCCGATGCTGTCACGTCGTTTCAGCAACCAGATCTTCATCAAGCGGGAAGACCTGCAGCCCGTCTACTCCTTCAAGATTCGCGGCGCCTACAACAAGATGGCGCAGCTGAGCGATGAGCAGAAGGCCTGTGGCGTGATTGCCGCCTCGGCGGGCAACCATGCCCAGGGACTGGCGATGGCAGCCAAGCTGATGGGCGTGAAGGCCGTCATCGTCATGCCGCGCATCACGCCGGAGATCAAGGTGCAGGCGGTGCGTGAACGCGGCGCACGCGTGGTGCTCAAGGGCGATGCCTTTCCCGAGGCGCTCGCGCATGCCCAGGCATTGATGCAAGAGCATGGCTACACCTTCATTCCGCCCTTCGATGACCCGGACGTGATCGCCGGGCAGGGGACGGTGGGCATGGAGATCCTGCGTCAGCACCCGGGCAAGATCGATGCGATCTTCGTGCCGGTGGGCGGCGGTGGCCTGATTGCCGGTGTCGCGGCCTACGTGAAGTATCTGCGTCCGGACATTCGTGTCATCGGTGTCGAGGCTGAGGATGCGGCCTGCCTCAAGGCGGCCATGGAGGCCGGCGAGCGTGTGGTGCTGGACCAGGTCGGCGTGTTCGCCGAGGGGGTGGCCGTGGCGCAGATCGGCGAGGCGCCGTTCGAGATCATCCGCCATACCGTCGATGAAGTGATCACCGTCAATACCGATGAGATGTGCGCGGCGGTCAAGGATATCTTCGAGGACACGCGCGCCGTGTCAGAGACCAGCGGCGCTCTGTCGCTGGCGGGCCTCAAGAAGTACATCCAGCAGACTGGCGCGGAAGGGCAGACGCTGGTCTGCATCAACTCCGGGGCCAATACCAACTTCGATCGCCTGCAGCATATCGCCGAGCGCACCGAGCTCGGCGAGCAGCGGGAAGCCATTCTGGCGGTCACCTTGCCGGAGCGCCCCGGGGCCTACAAGCAGTTCTGCAAGGTGATCGGCAAGCGCATGGTCACCGAGTTCAACTACCGCTATGCCAATCCGGAGGAGGCGCACGTCTTCGTCGGTGTCCAGGTCAAGCCGGGCGGGGAAGACCGCGCAGCGGTGGTCGAGAAGCTGCGTGAGGCGGGCTACGCGGTGGAGGATCTCACCGACAACGAGCTGGCCAAGCTGCACACGCGTCATCTGGTCGGGGGGCGCACCAGCAGCGACCTCGAGGAGGAGGTCTATCGCTTCGAGTTCCCGGAACGTCCTGGTGCCCTGATGAACTTCCTGACCCATCTGCCTGCGGACTGGAACATCTCGCTGTTCCACTATCGCAATCACGGCGCGTCCCATGGGCGAGTCCTGATCGGCATGCAGGTGCCCAATGGGGATCGCGCCGAGGTCGAGAAGTATTTCGCGGAGATCGGCTATCGCTTCTGGAAGGAAAGCGACAATCCGGCCTATCGCCTCTTCCTGTCGTGATGTCGGCCATGCCTCGCCTGCCTGGATGAGGTCGCTCTGAATCAAGTGGGCATCAGGCGGATGGCATTCATGATTGGCAGTATGAAAAAGCCCCTGTTCTCGTCTGAGAGCAGGGGCTTTTCTCGTCATGATGGTGAATGGCATGACTGATGACTTGTACTCAGGTGGGGCGTCAGAGATATCGAACGTTGTTTTCCCTCCAGGCCTTGCCAGCCCTCGCCTGCAGCGCGAAATGCAAGCGTGGAAAAACGTTCATTCATACGGCTGCATGGTGATTGTCATACGCAGGTCAGATGCCTATCATCGTGGGCACTGTCAGGAAGACAGTCATCGACAACCGTCACGCGAAAGCCACTGACGATATAAGAAGAAGCCCGCTCTCATGAAACGCAAGCCCGATCTGGTCATGGCCCTGGTATTCATTTTCGGGATTGGTGTCGTCGCCACCGGCTACGCCCAGACCGTCATGGGTTCCTGAATCGTGCACTGCCGCCTTCGGGCGGCAGTGGCGTTTTCAGAGGGAGAGTCGTTCTCGCGCTCTGCCTTTCTGCCCTCTTTTCCCTCCCGCTCTTCTCCTTGATCTCCAGGCACGTCTGCTCCCCCTCAAGTCCGAGCACGCCCGCGACATGCTGGCGCCGTTGACCGCCCGTGCGTGACTGCCCCTGCGTGAGCATCATGACGATGCGTTCCCATGCCTGCGGCCTGGGCGCACGATCTCGCGATCACTGACGATGGCATCCAGCGGTATGTCCCAGGCTTGTACCGGCAAGGCCGGCACCTTCTGACAGTGATGGGCGAGGCCGATCAACCTCGGTCTTGGCCCGGCGCGACGGGTGAAGGCGAAGCTGCGGTCATAGAAACCGCCCCCCATGCCGATCCGTGCGCCAGCCTCATCGAACCCCACCAGCGGCATCAGCACGATATCCAATGCCCAGGCCGGCAGGCGTCGGCCCTTGTGGGCTCCGAAGCGCGTGTCAGGTTCGGCGATGCCGAAGCGATTGCTCACCAGTGGGGTATGGTCGTCGTAGCGGACGAACCAGAGTGAGTTGACCGCGAAGGGTCGCAGGACCGGTAGATAGACGCGTGCTCCCCGACGTTGCAGCCATCGGCACAGACGGGTGGCGTCGATTTCGCCATCATTGGGCAGGTACAGGGCGATGTCCCGGGCACGCAGCAGTTCCGGCAGACGCTTCAGTCGTCGCAATAGGGCCTGCTCGGCATTACGGCGCTCGGGGGCCGTCAACTGGCGTCGCCGTTGGCGTAGCAAGCGTCTCAGGGCGCGGCGATCCGCAGTGGGGTGATCAAGCTCGCTGGACAATGGCCAGAGCGTGACATCACGTGAAAGCGAGGGAGGCGAATAGTGATTCGCGAGGGCGGCGCGAGCCGCAGGGGGTTTGAGCATGCCTGACATTCTCCGTCAGACAGGGTTCTCCAAGGTGCCGGTGTTACCGGGGGCCCTTGAACCCAGCGGTTCAAGGTGGGTAGTCCCGCGCAGCGCATCAGGCTTTCCGACGCACGGACATGCACACAGCACTGCGCAGTGGACTCCCTGGGAATAGCTTATAAGCTCGAGGGACATCGGCAACTGTCGTACACCCCAGAGAACTCCTTCAGTCTACCAAACCCCGTCTGCCGGCCCAAGGCTTAATCCTGTCGGGAACAGACTGTTGCTGAAATTTATCAGTTGTTTGATTCTCAAGCGTTTTTTGCTTTATCAGCGCGCGCCTTCGCACGTTGGACAGACTCGGCTGGTACCTGCTTGAGGGCCGCATCCAGCTGGCGATCCAGCGCCGTGAGGCGTGTCTCGAAATCCTGCTGCATGGCGCGTTCGCTGTCGCGGCTGTTGATCAGTTCGTGAGAGATGTTGAGCGCGGCCATCAGGGCGACCTTGTCGGCACTGATGGTATTGCCACGTTGCTGGATGCCTTGCATGGCGAGATCCAGGTAGGCCGCCGCACGGGTCAAGCCATCTTCCTCGCCGGGTTGGCAGCTGACAGTATAGCTGCGGCCGAGCAGGCTGATCTCGGTGGTATTGCGGGGAGTCGTGGAGTCGCTCATGTCAGTCCTCTCGGGCCATGTCCGGCGTCGTCCTGATTGACGGCGGCGTCCTTGACTGGGCGTCACCTCGCAGTGAGGACGGCAAGCCAGAAGGAGGGCCAGTGCGGTAAGATGGGGGCATTCTCGAGCCACTATAGAGAGCCGCTTCTGGAGGGTCAACGCGCTGCGCAGTGCGGCTGTCACCCAGCATGGCGCTCAGGGTTCGAGCGGTAATCGTCGATTGCCGATGCCTTTCTCACCGACTCAATGGACCCGCACCATGGCCATCATCAACGATACCTTCGACTTCTCTCTCGTCGCGGACCAGTTCCTGGTTCACGGCAGCCTGAACAACCCTTCCTTCCTTGATGGACAGCTGGTCGCTGCCCTGGCGATGGATGACATCAGCGCGGAAGACTGGTTGAGCCGCGTCTGTGCCGCATTGGGAGTGGAGCAACCGGCCACCCGTGAAGCGGGCGAGGTGTTCCTCAGCTGGCGCACGCGCAACCAGGAGCGCCTGGCGGCCAGCGAGATGAGCTTCGAGCCGCTGTTGCCGGACGACATGTTCTCCCTGGCCGAGCGTGGCCAGAGCCTGCGTGAGTGGACGCTGGGCTTCCAGGAAGAGCTGGCAGGCGTCGATGGCGAGGTCCGCAAGGGCTGGAGCCAGGCATTGCGTGATGCGCTGAGCGATGTCGAGGCCATTTCGAGCGGTCTGGCCAACGCCGAGGACCTGGATGACGACAATGCCGAGGACGAGGCGGATCTGTTCGCGCTGGCCGACCACGTGCGCATGGCGGCCCTGCTGCTGTATACCGAGCAGCACCCGGGCAACCCGGACGTCGAGAAGCCCAGTGACGATCAGTTGCCGGAAGGCGGACTTGAAGGCAGTCTCGGGGTCAGCTCGCGCAACGACACTCACTGAGTGAGGCAGATTGCCGCTCGCAATACCCGGCGGCCGACCCCATTTCGGGAAGGATTGTCCCTTCGGGAGCCTCGTCCTTTCCCGCCACATTCTGATTCGTGTCGGGCAGGCCATGACATGCCTGCCCGACACGGACCCCGACGGAGAACGCCATGATCGTCCCTGAAATCCTGCCTGCGCCGGCGGCGCTGACTGCTGATGACTTCTCGGCGCGTCGCCAGCGTCTGATGACGCAGCTGCCTCGTGATGCCGCGGTACTGGTGTTGTCGTCCGGCCTGGCGCAGCGCAACCGTGACAGTGAGTTCACCTTCCGTCAGAACAGTGACTTTCACTACCTGACCGGCTGGCCGGAACCGGAAGCGGCATTGTTGCTGTTGCCGGGGCGCGCGGAAGGCGAGAGCGTACTGTTCTGTCAGGAAAAGGATCCGCTGGCGGAAGCCTGGACCGGTATCCGTATCGGTGCCGAAGGGGCCGTGACGCAGGCGGGATTCGACCAGGCCTTCACCAATGATCAGCGTGAGGACGTCATGGCCGGTCTGCTGGATGGCCGTGGGCGTCTCTTCGTGCTGTTCGAGGACGACGAGGCTCTGGCGCTGGCGCAATCGCTGCGCGAGGAGCTGGCCGCGGCCGTGCGTCGTGGTGCCCGCCCGCCGGTCGCCTTTGAAGACCTCGCCCCGCTGTTGCATGAGCAGCGCCTGATCAAGGATGAGCGTGAGCTGGCGCTGATGCGTCACGCGGCGGAGATTTCCGCTCGCGCCCACATCCGTGCCATGCGGGCCAGCCGCCCCGGGCTGCACGAGTATCATCTGCAGGCCGAGATCGAGCATGAATTCCAGTGGCAGGGCGCCCCGGCACCCGCGTATACCAGCATCGTCGGTGGTGGCGTGAATGCCTGCGTGCTCCATTACATCGAGAACTGTGCTCCGCTGATCGATGGCGAGCTGGTGCTGATCGATGCTGGCGCGGAGTACGCACTCTATGCCGGCGACATCACCCGTACCTTCCCCGTCAATGGCCGCTTCAGCGAGCCCCAGAAGCGTCTCTACGAGATCGTGCTCAAGGCCCAGGAACGTGCAGTGGCCGCCGTGGTGCCAGGGGCGACGTTGGTGGGCATTCACCAACAGGTGGTGCATGACCTGACCGCCGGCCTCGTCGAACTGGGCCTGCTGCAAGGTGAAGTGGAGGCGTTGATCGCCGATGAGGCCTATCGCCGCTTCTATCTGCATTCCACCTCGCACTGGCTGGGACTGGATGTGCACGATGTCGGCAGTTACCGCGAGAACGGTGAGCCGCGTCCGTTGCTGCCCGGCATGGTGCTGACGGTCGAGCCGGGGCTTTATGTGCCGGACGCCAGTGACATTCCAGCCGAGTATCGGGGGATCGGGATTCGCATCGAGGACGATGTGGTGGTCACCGCGGACGGGCACGAAGTGCTGAGTGCCACGGTTCCCAAATCCGTCGAGGCCATCGAGGCACTGATGCGCGAAGGAGCCTGACATCATGAGTGAGCCAGCGGCAGCATCCCCGGTAACGTCTGCGCCGGAGCGATTCGATGTCGTCATCATCGGTGGTGGCCTGGTGGGCGCGAGCCTGGCCTGTGCCCTTGCACCCTTGATGAAAGGGCAGCAGGAGGATGGGCTGCGCGTGGCGGTGGTCGAGGCCAACCCCTTGCCTCCCGCGGAGGATACCGGGCGTTTCCAGCCCAGTTTCGATGCGCGAGCCAGTGCCATCGCTGCCGGTTCACGCCAGCGCTTCATCGCCTTCGGGCTGTGGGAGGCGATGCGTGAGCACGCCACGCCGATTCGTACCATCCATGTCAGCGAGCGCGGCCATCTCGGGGCCACACGCATGCGGGCCGAGGAACTGGGGGTTCCCGCGCTGGGGCATGTGATCCCTAATGCCTGGATGGGGCGCGTGCTCCATCGGCGTCTGGCGGAACTGCCGCTGACCTGGTACTGCCCGGCACGCGTGGCGCAGATCAGCGTCAGCGCGCAGGGGCACCGCCTGCTGCTGGAGGATGGCCGCCTGATCGAGGCGGGACTGACCGTATTGGCAGATGGCGGGCGCTCGGGGCTCAAGGAGCGTCTCGGCATCCATAGCGAGACGCATGCCTACGAACAACAGGCGCTGATCGCCACCGTCGATATGAGCCAGCCCCACGCAGGGGTGGCCTATGAGCGTTTCACCAGCGAGGGACCGATGGCGCTGCTGCCGCTGGGTGGCCGCCGAATGGAGTTGATCTGGACGCGCTCTCCCGACGAGACGGCTGCGCTGATGGACATGCCGGAGCCCGAGTTTCTCAAGGCGCTTCAGGCTGCCTTCGGCGAGCGGGCCGGCCGTTTCCGGCGGGTCGGGCAGCGCCATGCCTATCCCCTGTCGTTGATACGTGCCAGCGAGGGGACACGTCCCGGACTTGCGGTGCTCGGCAATGCCGCTCACTCGCTGCATCCGGTGGCAGGGCAGGGCTTCAATCTGGCGCTGCGCGGCGTGACGGATCTGGTGGCCGCCATCGCGGCGGGACAGGCACGTGGTGATACCGCTGGCGATGTCAGTGTGCTGAGTGATTTCGAGTCGCGGCGCGGCGCGGACCGCGACAATGTCGTGCTGTTCAGTGATGGCTTGATCCGCCTGTTTGGCGTCGAGAGTCGTTGGCTGGGGCATGCTCGGGCGGCAGGGCTGATCGGTCTGAATCTGGTGTCACCGCTCAAGCGCCTGCTGGCAAGGCGCTCGATGGGCATTGAGCGCTAGGCGTAGCGAGTACTTGCCAACGGGCCAAGCGATGTCGTGAGTTGCGCCACAGGCTTGCGCCACAGGGTGGTGTCGATGAGTGACCAAATCGCCGCCGGATTCACGAGACTCTCGCCAGGAGAGCGACGCGCGACAGGCGTCATACAAGGGAGCAGGCATGAACGAGCATCGGAGATTTGATGCACCGCATGAGGTGGATGTCGCCATCGTGGGCGCCGGTATCGTCGGCGCCACGCTGGCGCTGCTGTTGGGGCAGGGCGGCCTGCGCGTCCTTCTGATCGAGGGTCGCGAGGGCATCGTCGACTGGCAGCCGGCGCTGGCACCGGAGCCGCGTGTCAGTGCGCTGACGCCGGTTTCGCGTCAATTGCTCAGCGGCCTGGGGGTCTGGAAGGACATCGCACAGAGTCGTCTGATGCCCTATACCGGCATGCAGGTCTGGGATGCCGAAGGCAATGGCGAGATAGGCTTCAGTGCCGAGCAAAGCGGCGTGTCGGAGCTTGGGCACATCGTCGAGAATCGGGTCACTCAGGCCGCGCTTGAGCAAGCGATTTCCCGGTGTCCCTCGATCACGCGCCGTTATGGTGTCCGGGTCAGCGGTCTGGGATTGCCCAGGACGGGGTCAGTCTCGGTGGTAAGTGCTTACCAACTTGAGGGGGGCGAGGCAGCAAGCCTGACACTGAGCGACGGTAGCAGCGTCGCGGCGGGGCTGGTGGTGGCGGCTGACGGGGCGCGTTCCCGTCTGCGCGAGCTGGCGGGCATCGAGACCCGTGAGCACGATACCGGCCAGGTGGCGTTGGTCACCACGGTGCGCACGGCGCATTCGCATCAGGGCGTCGCCCGCCAGCGCTTTCTGCCCACCGGGCCGCTGGCCTTCCTGCCGCTGGCGGTCAATTCCGCCCTGGCACATCCCGAGGGCGAGGCATCCGGCGCCCAGCGCCATTGCTCCATCGTCTGGTCCACCACTCCGCAGGAAGCCGAGCGCCTGCTGGCATTGCCCGAGACGGACTTCTGTCATGAGCTCGAAGCAGCCTTCGAGGGAAAGCTCGGCACGGTGGAATATAGTGCCGAACGCTTCAGCTTCCCGTTGCATCAACGCCATGCGCAGGAGTATGTGCTGCCGGGGCTGGCGCTGGTGGGGGATGCCGCGCATGCCATTCACCCGCTGGCGGGGCAGGGGGTCAATCTTGGCCTGATGGATGTCGCCGTGCTGGCGGAAGAACTGCTGGATGGGCACCGCCGCGGCGTGGCACTGGGCGATGAGCGCTGGTTGAAGCGCTATCGTCGACGCCGGCGCAGCGACAATGCCGTGATGCTGAAGATGATGGATGGCTTCCGCCTGCTGTTCGGCAGCCGGAAGCCGGGGGTACGCCTGGTGCGTAACCTGGGACTTGGCTGGGTGGATGGCAGCGTCGAGCTCAAGCGCCTGCTGATGCGCCAGGCGATGGGGGAGCGTGGGGAGTTGCCGGAGAGCTGCCGACCACGCTGACAGTGAGCGCTCACCTCTGGACGTGACAGTTAGCACGACGACAGGCCAGGCGGGAGATGGCAGACCTGCCGATTGGCGCGCGAAAGACGACACGACCCCGCCAGTTGGCGGGGTCGTGTCGTTTACGGCGAAAGAGAGACTATTGCTCCGAGGTGGCGGGAAGCGTGGCCTTGAGAGCGGCGCTGCGACCCAGCACGTTCATGCCCTTGAGCAGGTTGAGTGCTTCCCCCAGCTGGTAATCACTTTCGGCGACCACCGGGCTGTCCGGTGCCTTGCTGGAAGGCGTCGATGAGTCGCCATTGGCATTGTCGAGACGTCCGTCGAGATCCGCCTCGCGTACGCTGAAATCACGTCGCGTGTCGCGCTCCAGTCGTCCGCGCACCACCTCGACATCCGGGCGGATGCCCTCTGCCTGGATCGAGCGCCCGTTGGGCGTGAAGTAGAGTGCCGTGGTCAACTTGAGGCCGTCGCCGTTGCCCAGTGGCATCACGTTCTGTACCGAGCCCTTGCCGAAGCTCTCGGTGCCCATGATGATGGCGCGGCGCTGGTCCTGCAGGGCACCTGAGACGATTTCCGCGGCGGAGGCCGTCCCGCCGTTGATCAATACCACCAGCGGCGTATCACCGGCCGGTGTCTCGGCTCTGGCCGAGAAGGACAGCTCGCTGTCCGGCAGGCGCCCCTCGGTATAGACGATGCGGCCGCTCGTGAGGAAGAGGTCGCTTATCTCGACGGCCGCTGACAGCAGCCCCCCGGGGTTGTTGCGCAGATCCAGCACCAGACCCTTCAGCGCGACATCGCCGCTTTCCTCGCGCAGCTCCGCAAGGGCGCGTTTCGCCTCATCGCCCGTCGCGCTCTGGAACTGGCTGACGCGCAGGTAGCCATATCCCGGCTCCAGCAGGCGCTGACTGACACTGCTGCTCTTGATGATGGCCCGCTTGAGCACGACCTCGCGGGGCATGTCGGCGCCTTCCGAGAGTACCAGCAGGCGAATGGTCGATCCTTCCTCGCCACGCATCAGCTTGACGGATTCCGTCATCGACAGACCCTCCATCGGCGTGTCGTCGATCTTGAGGATCACGTCACGTGGTTGGAGGCCGGCACGTGAGGCCGGGGTGTCGTCGATGGGGGCGATGATGGTCAGCTGGCCATCCTCCTCCATGCCGACCTCGATGCCGATACCGCCGAATTCCCCATCGGTGTTCTCGCGCAGGTCCTGCCAGTCATCCTGATCCAGATACGCCGAGTGCGGATCCAGCCCTGCCATCATGCCACGCATGGCATTCTTGAGCAGCGTGCGGTCATCCACTTCATCCACATAGGTGCGCTTGATGCGCTCGAAGACTTCGGCAAAGGTGCGCAGTTCCTCCAGCGGCAGGCCATTGGCCGATTCGCTGGAGGAGGCAGGCGTGGCTCCCTGCCGCGCATCTTCAGCATGGGCCGGCACTCCGCCGCCCAGCAGAACAAGGCTCAGCGGCACGCTGACCGCCAGCTGACGCAGGCGACGCGGGGCAGGACGGAATGACGACGATGCGGACATGCGATTTCCTTCTCGACGGAGACTGGCTCGACTGATGCCGAAGCGCCTGGCAGTTCAGCCAGAGGGGAAGAGGCGACCCCGACGCTCGCAGTCACGGATGACTGCGAGCATATCCCGCCCGGGTACCTGCCGCCTAGCCTGTCGCCATGTTGCGCCATGGCTGACTGGCTCAGCGGCTCGACAGCCAGCGTTGCGGGTTGACGGGCTTGCCGGCGCGGCGTACTTCGAAATACAGCGCGGCACCGTCACGGCCACCACTGCTGCCGACACTGCCCAGCTGCTGGCCGCGTGACAGGCTGTCACCGGGGCCGACGCTGAAGCTTGCCAGATGTGCGTAGAGCGTCAGCACGTTGTCGCCGTGGTCGATGATCAACAGGTTGCCGTAGCCGCGCATCCAGTCCGCGAAGACGACACGACCGGCATGCGGCGCCGTCACAGGCGTGCCCTGGGACGCCTGGATCAGCACGCCATCACGATTGACGCCTTCTCCCCCGCCATAGGCCGAGATGACCCGCCCGGGGGCCGGCCAGTCCATCTTGCCCATCGCACGCGTGATGCGTGTCCTGGGGGGCGGGGCACTCTTGATGGCCTTGAGGCGCTTCTCGAGCGTCTGGATCATCTGGTTGGCATGGGCGCGGTCCTGATCCAGCTCGGCGATCTTCGCCTCATGGCTGGCATAGCGGGCATCCAGGGTGCGCAGCAGAGCGGCGCGCTCATTCTGCTGGGCCATCAGTTTGCTGGCTTGCTGCTTGAGGCCTTGCTGCACCTCCTCCAGTCGTGTCTGGCGTGCCAGTAGACTGGCGCGAGTACTGGCCAGTGAGGCATCCAGTCTGGCGAGGCGCTCAAGCGCCTGCCGGCGCGAATCGCTCAAGTGATTCAGATAGACCTGCAGGCGTTCGAGACGCGCCGGATCATCCTGATTGAGCAGCAGCTTCAATTCGGGTTGGCGACCCAGCCGATACAGGGCGGCCATCTCCTCGGCCACGGCAGCCTTCTGCGCCGTCTGCTGCTGGATGAGGGTCTCACGCTGGCGCGTGAGCCTGGTCAGTTGCTGCGTGATGTCGTCGCGCTCATCCTCGAGTCTGCCGGTCTGCTGGCGAGTCTCGTTGAGCTGGCGCTCTATCTTCTCCAGGCCATTGCGCGTATCGCTGCGCCGCGCGGCAGTGGCCTTCAGCTCGCCCTGCATCGCCTGTATCTCGTGTTTGAGACGCTTGAGGTCGGCTTCGGAGGCTTGCTTCTTCTGGGTCAGGGTCGCGCTGCTGTCCGCGGCCAGTGCCGAGGAGGGGGCCAGCAGCGGAGTCATGAGCAGCAGGCAGGCAGACAGCACAACGCCGGAGACAGGGCTCCGGCGTTTGAAGAATCGGTAGCGCCTGCCCGGTCCGGATGCCAGACAGGCATCCGGACCGGGGGAGGCGCCGGGTACGCCACTCGGCGCGCCCTGCAAGGGGCTATCAGGCACCGGCATAATCGACCAGCACGTTGCCGTCCATTTCCTCGGGGACAGCCTGCCCCATCATGGTCAGCAGGGTCGGGGCGAGGTCACACAGGCGTCCTTTGGAGGCCAGCTTGACGTCACGCTGGGTGACGTAGATCAGCGGCACTTCAAAGGTGGTGTGCGCCGTCTGCGGGTTGCCGGTCTCCGGGTGCACCATCTGCTCGGCATTGCCGTGGTCCGCGGTGATCAGGCATTCGCCACCGACCTTCTCCAGCGCCTCGACCACGCGGCCGACGCAGCCATCCAGATATTCGATCGCCTTGACGGCCGCATCGAACTTGCCGGTGTGTCCGACCATGTCGCCATTGGCGTAATTGCAGACGATCAGATCATAGCGGCCGGATTCGATGGCCTCGACCAGCTTGTCGGTGACCTCCCCGGCGCTCATTTCCGGCTTCTCGTCGTAGGTCTTCACGTCCTGCGGCGAGGGCACGAGGATGCGGGTCTCGCCCTCGAATTCGTCTTCGCGGCCGCCGGAGAAGAAGAAGGTCACGTGGGCGTACTTCTCCGTCTCGGCGATACGCAGCTGAGTGAGGCCGCGATTGGAGACCACTTCCCCCAGGGTATTGGGCAGGTCGGAGGGCGGGAAGGCAGCCGGCGCCGGAATGTCGGCGGCGTACTGGGTCAGCATCACCAGACCGTCATGGGCCAGCTTGGGCGGCGTGCGCTCGAAGCCGGAGAAGTCCGGCTCGACGAAGGCGCGGGTCAGTTCGCGGGCACGGTCGGCACGGAAGTTCAGGAACAGGGCAGCATCGCCTTCCTGCATGGGGACGGCGTCGCCGATACGCGTGGCGCTGACGAATTCGTCGGTCTCGTCACGCTCGTAGGCGGCGGCAAGTCCTTCCACGCCGCTGGCGGCTTCGTGGAGGCCCTGCCCTTCGGCGATCACGCGATATGCCTGTTCGACACGGTCCCAGCGGTTGTCACGGTCCATCGCGAAGTAGCGACCGACGAGGGTGGCGACACGGCCTTCCTCGAGTCCGAGACCTGCCAGGTGTTCATCGGCACGCGCGATGGATGCCTCGGCGCTCTTGGGCGCGGTGTCGCGGCCATCGAGAATCGCGTGGAGGTAGATGCGCTTGGCGCCCCGCTCGGCGGCCAGATCGGCCATGGCGAGGATGTGGTCTTCATGGGAGTGCACGCCCCCGGGAGACAGCAGGCCGATCAGGTGCACGGCGCGGCCAGCCGCGATGGCGGCATCGAGAGGCGCGGTCAGGACGGTGTTGTCCTTGAGGGCATTCTCGCGCACGGCCTTGGTGATGCGGGTGAAGTCCTGGTAGACGATGCGCCCGGCCCCCAGGTTCATGTGCCCGACCTCGGAATTGCCCATCTGGCCATCCGGCAGGCCGACATGGCCACCGTCGGTATGGATCAGATCGCTGGGATACTGCTGGCGCAGGCGATCCATGACCGGCGTGTTGGCGGCAAGAATGGCGTTGTCCTTCTCTTCCTCGCTGTGGCCGTAGCCATCGAGAATGATGAGGGCGACGGGACGCGGACCTTGTGCTTGAGCTGCCATGACTTCCTCGCTGTGATGACGAATGAATCCTCTGGAGCAGGACGGCAGGGGCAATCGCGCAGGGTGGCTGTCAGGCGATCACGTGCCTGTCATGTCCTGCGGGCATCCTCTGCCGTCTTCCTCATCCGGTGCGTTCACCGCTTGCTGCACGGGTGAGGCAAGATGTAGTGATAAAACTACCTGCTCATTCTGACCTCTATTAGAGAGGCGGTAAGGTGCCGAGTGCAAGTGCTGGAAGCGTATCGGCAAGATTGGATTCCCCTATCGCGGGCAAGTTCAGTGCGTCCCCGTGGCGCAGGCGAGGGCAGGGCGGCGTTACGCCTTTTTGATGCCATGTCGCGGGCATTCATGACAGGGGCTGTCATGTATAATGCTGGCTCCGTTACCTCGGGTAGCGGTCTATTTCCTTTGCCGCGTACGTACCGGCATGCACGTCACAGCGGAGTTAGCCCGTCTCATGATCGAACAGCTGCTTCAGTTCGCGCAGAATCATCCCTTGCTGGTGGGCGCCTTCGTCGCCCTGCTGGTCGCCCTCATCGTCATGGAAACCATGCGTGGCAACCACGGGGTCAGCGTCAGCGAGGCCACGCGACTGGTCAATCGCGAAGAGGGTGTCTTCATCGACATCCGCGACAGCAAGGAATACAAGGCCGGCCACATCGCCGGTGCCGTCAATGTTCCCAGCAGTCAGCTTGCCAGCGCGACCACGCCGCTGGACAAGTACAAGGACCGTCCGGTGATCATCGTCTGCAAGCATGGTCAGACCGCTGGACCGCTGGTGGCGCGCCTGGAGAAGGCCGGCTTCAAGCAGGCGGTCAAGCTCAAGGGTGGCATGGGTCAGTGGGAAGCCGACAGTCTGCCGGTCGTGACTCGCTGAGCGACCTGCGGGAAGCAGGCCGATGGCCCAACAATAATTCTCCGTACATTCAAGGATATGTCTCATGGCTGAAGAACAGAACGCACAGGCGGCACAGGGTGCCGAACAGGCTCAGGATCAGCTCCAGTTCGCCCTGCAGCGCATCTATGTGAAGGACGTGTCCTTCGAAGCGCCGAATTCTCCGGCAGTCTTCTCCCAGCCGTTCCAGCCGAAGGTCAGCCTGGAACTGGATACCGAGCACCAGCAGGTCGGTGAAGAGCTCTTCGAGGTGTCCATCAAGGTCACCGCCCAGGTCTCCAACGGTGAAGATCAGACCACCGCCTTCCTGGCCGAGGTCGAGCAGGCCGGTCTGTTCCGCATCGCCGGTCTGTCCGCCGAGCAGCTGGATCACACCCTGGGGGCCTTCTGCCCGAACGTGCTGTTCCCGTACGCGCGTGAAGCCGTCGACAATCTGGTCAACCGCGGCAGCTTCCCTCCGCTGATGCTGGCACCGGTCAACTTCGAAGCCATGTACGCTCAGCGCAAGCAGCGTGAAGCGCAACAGGCGGGTGAAGCCACCGCTCACTGATCCGTGAGACGGCCAGCAATGGCCGTGAGATGGTAATGACAGTGACGGGCCCCAGTGGCCCGTCACTGCGTTGGTGGCTACCATGATGGCCGTGCTTTCCTGAACCTATTTCTCTTTCCCTTTCATCTCCGTGTCGGCGTGCTGAGTGTCTCTCATGGCGCTGCCGCGCGGCGCATTGCTCGCGAGACTTTCCCATGGCCATTCGTCTGCACTGTCCCGATCTTGATCTCCATGTCAGCGCC
This sequence comes from Cobetia sp. BL01, assembly GCF_056493605.1. Classification (NCBI taxonomy): domain Bacteria; kingdom Pseudomonadati; phylum Pseudomonadota; class Gammaproteobacteria; order Oceanospirillales; family Halomonadaceae; genus Cobetia; species Cobetia sp. BL01. Next base: position 202,376 of record NZ_JBVBEE010000005.1, read on the forward strand.
GGGGCGACCTTTGCACTGCCCGAGGGGCCTGCACGCCATCTCGGTCTGGTGTTGCGGGCCCGGGTGGGCAGCGAAGCACAGTTGTTCGATGGGCACGGGCAGGAAGTGCGCGTGTCGCTCGAGGAGGTGTCCCGCAAGGGGGTCAGCGTGCGGGTGATTGATGCGGTCGCCAATGACAGCGAGTCGCCACTGGCGGTGCATCTGGGCCAGGCGATCTCCAAGGGCGATCGCATGGATTACGCCATCCAGAAGGCCTGTGAGCTCGGGGTCGCTGCCATCACCCCGCTTTACACCGCGCGTGGCGACGTCAAGCTCAAGGGCGAGCGCGCCGACAAGAAACTCGCGCATTGGCAGGGCGTGGCGGCAAGCGCCTGCGAGCAGTGCGGTCGCAGCGTGGTGCCGGTGGTGCATGCGCCGATTCCCATGGCCCAGTGGCTGGACGAGCGCGATGAGTCACTTCGCCTGATATTGCAGCCGGGCGGTGCCGAGGCGCTGAATGCCGCCGAGAGCGAGGGCGGCGTGACGCGTGCCAGCCTGCTGATCGGCCCTGAGGGCGGCTTCACGCCGGAAGAAGTCACCCAGGCGGCTGGCGCGGGGTGTGACGTCCTGGGGCTGGGCCCACGGATACTGCGTACCGAGACGGCGCCGGTGGTCGCGCTGACGCTGTTGCAGCAGCGCTTCGGCGATCTGCCGCGCTAGGCAGGATGACACCAGCATTGTTGAAGCCCCGGCAACACTGCGTGAGGCCTTGAGCGTCCTCATGTCAGTGGTGGGCAGCGTGGTGCTGCTGCATACTTGTCCCATCTTCCCGCGCAACCCGTTTCGGGGTATCGCGCCGGGTAACATCCGCTTTTCTCATTGCCGGCCGGCTGGGTCGGCAGTGTCGTCAGAAGGTTGCCTCGATGACTGCTCGCAAGCTCAAGATCGGCGTGGTGATGGACCCGATGTCCAGCGTCACCTACAAGAAGGACACCACCCTGGCCATGCTGTGGGCCGCCGCCCAGCGTGGCTGGTCGTTGCATTACCTGGAGCAGGAAGATCTCTATCTCGAGAATGGCCGTGCGATGGGGCGGATGCGGGATCTCGAGGTCTATCGGGATCCTGATCACTTCTATCAGCTGGGCGAGGTCGTCGCGACGCCGCTGGCCGAGCTTGACGTGATTCTGATGCGCAAGGACCCGCCCGTCGACGAGCACTTCCTGAACGCGGTCCACCTGCTGGGCTTCGCCGAACGTGAAGGCGTGCTGGTCGTCAATCCGACGGCCGCGCTGTTGACCTGCAACGAGAAGCTGTTCGCGCAGCAGTTCACCCAGTGCATTCCGCCGACGACCGTCTCGGCCAATGACAAGGTGTTGCGCGCCTTCCACGCGGAGCATGGCAATGTCATCTTCAAGCCGCTCGATGGCATGGGCGGCAGCGGTATCTTCCACGTCGCCGAAGATGGTCGCAATCTGGGATCGGTAATCGAGCAGCTGACCCTGCGTGGCCAGCGTCAGATCATGGCACAGCGTTATGTGCCGGAGATCAGTGCCGGCGATACCCGCATCCTGCTGGTCGATGGTGAGCCGGTGCCGTTCGGTCTGGCGCGCATTCCCAGCGCCGGAGAAACGCGTGGCAATCTGGCGGCTGGAGGACGTGGTGAGTCGCGTGAGCTGACGGATCGCGATTACTGGCTGGTCGAGCAGGTCAAGCCGGTGGTGAAGTCGCTGGGACTGATGTTCGTCGGTCTGGACTTGATCGGGGATTACATCACCGAGATCAACGTCACCAGCCCGACCTGCGTGCGTGAAATCGATGACCAGCGCGGTACGGACATCGCCGGGCTGCTGATGGATGCCATCGAGGCACGCCTCACGGCGCAGCAGTCCGCTTGATTGCCGCCGTCAATGGCGTCGGTGGCGTCAGATGGCGGCCAGCAAGTTCGCAGTAAACGGCAGGGATGCCGAAGCTGACACGACAGCGGTTTCGCAGACAGGGAGTGGGGCATGGCAGCACCCGTCGAGTGGTGGGGAGTCAACCATAGCGTGACCGATCCGATCACCTACGTGCCGGTGACCCGGATGCATCGTCGCGTGGTGGCCTGGGGCGCGGCACTGGGGGTGCATGCGGTAGTCGGCTGGTGGCTGCTGGGGAGTGGCCTGATGGTGCCCCCTCAGGTGCCACCATTGCCTGACCCGGTGATGCTCGACGTCACGCTGGTCAGCCAGGCCAGCTCACGTGCCGTCACATCGGATGTCGTCGCCGAGCAGGATCAGCAGGCCAGTGGAAGCGGGCGTGAGGCGGCGGTGCAAGCCGGGCCAGCCAGTCAGACGCCCCCCCGGGCGGGTGAGCAGAGAGCTCCCGTCAGCGGCGAGGCCCCGGTGCCCGAGGCAGCTGCCGTGCCCCTGGTGTTGCCGGAGCGCATCCCGGAGGTCATCGCGACCCGCAATGATTCGCCACAGCAGGTCTCGCATTCCGAGATCCTGCCGGATACGCCGGACAATGAGCAGGAAGCCATCGAGCAGGATGTCGGGGCGATCCAGGCCTCGGGCCAGACCCGCGAGGTGGCCGGTGATGTGGCCTCGCGCAAGGCGGCCCGCGCCTCGGCGCGGGCTCGCTACATCAATGACTGGACCGGCACGGTGCAGTCCTTCGGCAATCTCCACTATCCCGCGCCCGCCAATCTGAGCGGGGAGCTGCGCATTCGTGCCGTCGTGTTGCCCAGCGGTCAGCTTGAGTACGCGGAAGTGTTACAATCCTCGGGACATGCCGAGCTCGACCAGGCGGCTCTGGATACGGTCTATGGCGCGGCCCCCTATGCTCCCTTCGATGAGAGTCTCAGGGGCATGAGCCAACTGACCATCACCCGCATCTGGCGATTCGGCCCCGGCAACGATTCTGGCGCGCCCTGACGCCTCGGGAGGACCATGCAAAGTCTGCGAGACCATTTCCTGCTGGCGATGCCTCATCTCGATGATGACAACTTTTCCGGCTCGCTGAGTTACCTCTGTGATCATGATGAAAAGGGCACCTTGGGTGTCATCGTCAACAAGCCCATCAAGCTGACCATGCGTGGTCTGTTCGAGCAGCTCGAGATCGCGGCGGACAGCTGCGAGTGCCTGGAAGACGTCGTCTATTATGGCGGCCCCGTGCACAAGGACCGCGGCTTCATCCTGCACCGTGGCCAGGCCGCGGAATGGGATTCCAGCCTGCAGGTGACGGATGAGCTTGCCCTTACGACCTCGCTGGATATTCTCAAGGCGATCGCCGACAACAAGGGGCCGGAAGATTTCATGGTCTGCCTCGGCTGTGCTGGCTGGGAGCCTGACCAGCTGACGAATGAGCTCAAGGAGAACAGTTGGCTGATCGTCGAAGGCGACAGCGGCATTCTCTTTGATGCCGACAGCGAGTCGCGCCTTGATGCAGCGGCCCGCAAGCTGGGTGTCAACATGAGCCTGATGTCACGGGAGATCGGGCATGGCTGAGCGGGTCGTCAGCCGGACGGTACTGGCCTTCGATTTCGGTACGCGCCGTATCGGGGTGGCAGTGGGCACCGAGATGCTGGGCACGGCCTCACCGCTGGTGCCCCTGCACGTGCGTGACGGCATCCCGGACTGGAATGTGGTCACTCGTCTGATCGAGGAGTGGCAGCCGGATCTGTTCGTGGTGGGATTGCCACTGGAGCTGGACGGCACCGAAAGCCTGATGTGCAGCCGTGCCCGCAAGTTTGGCAAGCGTCTGTACGGCCGATATGGCAAGCCGCTGGAGATGTGGGATGAGCGTGGTTCCACCAAGGCGGCCAAGGGGCTGGCACGTGAACGCGGTCACCGCGGCAACTATCGTGATGATGGCGTGGATGGCCTCGCCGCTCAGCTGATACTCGAGAGCTGGTTTGCAAGCCAGCGAGGCGAGGGCGACCTTGTCGGTTACTGAATACCCCACCCGCTTCCTTCACGGAAGCGGGTTTTTTTTGTCTGTCTGCCGCCGCTGGCGGAAGTATGAGGATGCGATACCCATGCAACATTCCGAGGTACACGACGACCACGAGACGCTGCCCGATGTGGAAGCGCTTCTCGAGGCGATGACCGAAGAGCTCGAGTTGTTGTTCGAGCGTCGTGAGATCGAGCGTGAGCGGCTGATTCCTGTCGGCATTCATACCGGCGGGGTATGGATTGCCCAGGCACTGCGTGAGCGTCTGGGGCTCAGCGAAGCGTTGGCGACGCTGGACATCGGTTTCTGGCGAGATGATTTCGGGCACAAGGGGTTGCCGGACGCCGGCAAGGGCTCACAGCTGCCGGATATCGAGAATCGCGATCTTCTGCTGGTCGACGATGTGTTGATGAGTGGCCGCACCGTGCGTGCTGCGCTCAATGAACTGTTCGATTACGGGCGTCCACGACGCGTATTGCTGGCCTGCCTGCTGGAGCTGCCGGGGCGTGAACTGCCGGTTCAGCCGGATGCGCTGGGCGCCAGTCTGGCCCTGGCGCCCGGCAAGCGCATCAAGCTGGAAGGGCCGGATGCCTTGCGTCTGACGTTGGTGGATACCGGGGAGAGTGCGGCATGAACCTGTTCGATCTCACCCAGGCCAGCGCAGAGGTGCGTGCGGCCTCCCCGTCCCAGGTCCAGCTTGACGAGCAGGGGCGTCTGCGCCACTTCCTGGATATCGAAGGCTTGCCGCGTGCAGTCCTGACCGAGATTCTCGACACGGCGGATCACTTCCGCGGCATCGGTGATGCCGAGGTCAAGAAGGTGCCTCTGCTGCGAGGGCGTACGGTGGCCAATCTGTTCTTCGAGAACTCCACGCGTACCCGGGCCACCTTCGAGCTCGCCGCCAAGCGCCTGTCGGCGGATGTGCTCAACCTGGACATCAAGACGTCTTCCGCAGCCAAGGGCGAGTCACTGATGGACACGCTGGTCAATCTCGAGGCCATGCAGGCGGATGCCTTCGTGGTGCGCCATGGTGACTCGGGCGCGGCGCACTTCATCGCCAGCCAGATCACGCCCCATGTGGCGATCATCAACGCCGGTGACGGGCGTCATGCCCACCCGACCCAGGCGATGCTCGACATGCTGACCATTCGTCGCCACAAGGGTGATTTTGCCAACCTGCGCGTCGCCATCGTCGGTGACATCCTGCATTCGAGAGTCGCGCGCTCGCAGATTCTGGCACTCAACACCCTGGGGGCAGCCGAGGTGCGTGTCGTGGCCCCCAGGACACTGCTGCCCGTGGGCGTCGAGACATTGGGCTGCCAGGTGTTCACCGAGCTTGATGCCGGGCTCAAGGATGTCGATGTCGTCATCATGTTGCGTCTGCAGAAGGAGCGCATGGATGGCGCGCTGCTGCCCTCGGAGTCGGAATACTATCGTCGCTACGGCCTGACCCGCGAAAGCCTCGCCCACGCGCATCCTGAGGCGGTAGTGATGCATCCGGGACCCATCAATCGAGGTGTCGAGATCGAGTCCGCCGTCGCGGATGGTCCGCGCTCGCTGATCCTCGATCAGGTCACCAATGGCATCGCCGTCCGGATGGCGGTGCTGTCGATGGCGGTATCAGGCCAGATGAAGGCGCGCGCAGAGCGCAGAAATGAACGTTCTCGAGGAGCTGGAGCATGAAACTCAGCCTCATCAATGCTCGGGTCATCGACCCCTCCAGTGGCCTCGATGGCCAGTATGACCTGCACCTCGAAGAGGGACGTCTGGTCGCGATCGGTGCGCCACCGCGTGGCTTCGTCGCGGATGAGCAGCAGGACCTCTCGGGCAAGCTTGTCGTGCCGGCCTTCGCTGACCTGGGGGCCCATCTGCGTGATCCCGGACCGCGCTACAAGGGCAGTCTGGCCAGTGAATCGGCCGCGGCTCTGGCAGGGGGATACAGCGTCATCCTGCCTCGTCCGGATACCAGTCCGGTGCTCGACAGTGCCTCTCACGTGCGCACCCTGCTCGATCGTGCTCGTGATGTGGCAGGTGTCAGGGTGGCCCCCCTGGGAGCGCTGACCCAGGGGCTGGAAGGGGAGCTGCTCGCCAACATGGCCGCACTCAAGTCCGCCGGTTGTGTCGCCTTGACCAACCTGCGCAGGCCGATCCGTGATCTTGGTGTGCTGCGACGTTGTCTGGAATATGCACGCACCTTCGATATCACGGTGGTCTTCCAGGCACAGGAAGCCACCTTGGCGGGGCAGGGATGCGCACACGAGGGGGCCATCGCGTCACGCCTCGGATTGGCAGGAATTCCCGAATCGGCAGAGACCATCGCGCTGACTCAATGGCTGCTGCTGATCGAGCAGACCGGGGTGAGGGCGCATGTCTCGCTGCTTTCCAGTGCTCGCGCGGTGGAACTGGTACGTGATGCCAAGGCCCGAGGGCTGGATATCACCGCGGATGTCTCGATCGCCCAGTTGCATTGGACCGATGAGCAGCTGGAAGGCTTTGATGCCAACTTCCATCTTCAGCCGCCTCTGCGCAGTGCCGACGATCGTGAGGCACTTCGTGCCGCTGTCGCGGATGGCACCATCGATGCGATCGTCAGTGACCACCTGCCACATGAGGCAGCCGCGAAATGTGCGCCTTTCGCGGTCTCCGAGCCCGGCATGACCAGTCTGGAAACCGTGCTGCCGCTTGGGCTGGCGCTGGTCAAGGCCGGGATGATCAAGCTGCCGCGCCTGATCGAGACCCTGACGTTCAGCGCCCGGCGCTTCGGGCTCAAGGGGGGCATGCTGAAGGAAGGTGAGTATTGTGATCTCGCGGTGATTGATATGGAGCAGAAATGGCGTGTCTCCAGCGAGACGCTGGCAAGTGCTGGACATAATACGCCACTGCTCGGCATGCAGTTGACCGGGCGTGTCGAACGCGTGCTGTTGGGCGATACGCGCTACGCTTGAAAGATGTTTCACGTGGAACATCCATGCTTCACCAGGAGGCCGGTCTCTTGAGGTCAGTCTCTGGGTGGCTGGTTACAACTTGCTGATAAGCCAGCGATTTCATGGCTTGTGGTGCTGGGGAGCTATTGGTTGCTTCGCGAGAGAAGCCAGTGCCGACCTGAGCAACATGTCCGCCACGATCAGCAGATGTTTCACGTGGAACATCGAAGCCCGGCATCACGCCACATGGCCAGCATGTCGTTGCGCGAGCCTCGAGTGCTGGGAAAGAGAATGTTGGAACACATAGGAAGTCGAAAGCATGCCCATGATTCGTGCGGAATTCATCAGTGGCAAGACAGAGGCACAGAAACGGGAACTGGTCGAAGCCTTGACCCGTGAGACAGCTCGCGTACTGGAGGTGCGCAAGGAGTCGGTATGGATCGTACTGCAGGAAGTCGAGCCGGAAAACTGGGCGGTTGCGGGTACGCCATTGTCAGACCGCTGAGTGCAATGGGCGCGATGGTCACTGCTGTTCACAAGCGTCGTGTTGTGATACAAGTGATTGAATATATTTGGTTTTACCAAAAAATCGAAGATGTTCCACGTGAAACAGTCAGTGCGTCATCGCCTCTCTGTTCCGAGTCGTATTGAAAAAAACGCCGCAGCCTGATGGCTGCGGCGTTCTTGTATCAGCGACATCCCCACGGCCATGGTTCCGTCACTGTGACGTGCACTGTCGGATTCACCCTTCGAAATCAGCTTCCGAGTAGAGAGTACGAATGCGCAGCGTGTGGTCGACGGTCTTGAGGGCCTCGAGTGCCTTCTTGCCGTAGGCCTTGTCGACATCGATGACCACGTAACCGACGGTATTGTTGGTCTGCAGGTACTGGCCGGAAATGTTGATGCCTTCCTCGGACAGTACGCGGTTGATGTGAGACATCACGCCCGGCACGTTGTCGTGGATGTGCAGCAGACGGTGCTTCTCCGGGTGGGCCGGCAGCGCGACCTCCGGGAAGTTGACGGAGCCGATGGTGGTGCCGTTGTCGGAGTAGGTCACCAGCTTCTCCGCCACTTCCACGCCAATGTTTTCCTGAGCTTCCATGGTGGAACCACCCACGTGCGGCGTCAGAATGACATTGTCGAACTCGCGAAGCGGGGAGACGAACTCTTCACCATTGCCTTTCGGTTCGACCGGGAAGACGTCGATGGCCGCGCCCAGCAGCTTGCCGCTGGAGAGGGCTTCGGCGAGGTCCTCGATCACCACGGTGGTACCGCGAGCGGCGTTGATGAAGACACTGTTCTGCTTCATCAGCGCGAACTGCTGCTTGCCCATCATCCACTTGGTGGAGGGGATTTCCGGGACGTGCAGGGTGACGATGTCAGCGCGCGCCAGCAGTTCTTCCAGGCTTGCCACCTGGCGGGCATTGCCCATGCCCAGCTTGGTGACCGCATCGTAGTAGATGACATCCAGACCGAGAGATTCGCTCAGTACGGACAGCTGCGAGCCGATGCTGCCGTAGCCGACGATGCCCAGTGTCTTGCCCCGGACTTCATGGCTGTTCTTGGCAGTTTTCATCCACTGGCCACGGTGCGCCTTGGCGCTCTTTTCCGGCACGCCACGCATCAGCATGATCGCTTCTGCCAGTACCAGCTCGGCGACGGAGCGGGTATTGGAGTAGGGCGCATTGAAGACTGGAATGCCGCGCTTGAGTGCAGCTTCCAGGTCGACCTGATTGGTGCCGATGCAGAAGCAGCCGATGGCGGTGAGCTTCTCGGCAGCGCTGATCACGCGCTCGTTGAGCTGGGTGCGGGAGCGGATGCCGATGAAGTGCACATCACGGATCTTCTCGATCAGTTCGTCCTCGGCGAGCGAGGTCTGAAGCAGCTCGATGTTGGTGTAACCCGCGTTGAGGAAGTTATCCACGGCGGATTGGTGGACACCCTCGAGCAATAGAATCTTGATCTTGCTCTTGTCCAGGGACGTCTTGGCCATTGTCGAATCAACCCTCTCGCCGGTCATGCCGACGTTTCTGTTCGTTTGGTCTTTTTCATGTCCTGCTGGCGTGTCACGCCTTTAGAAAATGCCAGAAAAACAGCGGGGCGTGCTGTCAACAGGGGGGCAAAGAATATCACAGCTGGTGCGGGCCCCGGTTGAAATGTCCAATCGGTCAGCATGAAAAATGTACAGCTTGAAACGAGTGCTCACGCCGGTGTCGGGTGGGCAGCGTCACAGGGCCCATCAGGTTATACTGGCATATCACATGGACATCCCGGGTTCAGCCCGGTCTGATCAGCGAGAGCACTCATGGCCGAACAGGAAGCGCCGCAGGATTTCGCCGCCACCCTTGCGCGTCTCGAGGGATTGGTGACGCAACTGGAAGCCGGCGACATGTCGCTGGAAGCGTCATTGGGCGCTTTCGAGGAGGGAGTGCGTCTGGCACGTGAAGCACAACGACGGCTCGACGACGCCGAGCTGCGTCTGCAGGCCTTGGTCGAAGGGCCTGATGGCACGCTGGTGTCCACTGCATTCGAAGCGCCCGAGATGCCCGGCAGTTCCGTCGGTGCAGGGGATGAGGAGAACGATTGGTGATGTCAGGTGCATCGACGACGCAAGCCATGCCGTCCGCGCAGGCAAGCGAATTGATTCGTGGTGGGCAGGCGCGTAGCGAGGCCGTGCTCGAGGCATTGCTCAGTCCGGCGGGGGCGGTCAGTGATCGGCTGGAAGAGGCCATGCGTTACAGCGTGCTGGGAGGTGGCAAGCGACTGCGGCCTGTCCTGCTGTACGCTGCCGGACGTGCGCTGGGAGGCGATGAGGACGAGGCAGGGCGTACAGCGCTGGATGCTACTGCGGCCGCTCTGGAGCTTGTCCATGCCTATTCACTGGTTCACGATGACCTGCCGGCGATGGATGACGACGACCTGCGCCGTGGCCAGCCCACCGTCCATCGGGCCTTCGATGAGGCGACCGCGATTCTGGCGGGCGATGCCCTGCTGAGCCTGGCCTTCGAGGTCATTGCCGATACCGCACATGCGAGAACGCCAGCCCTGATACGCACCCTCGCGGAGGCTTCCGGTCGACGTGGCATGGTGGCGGGGCAGGCGCTGGATCTCGAGGCGGTGGGGCAGTTCCGAGAGGTCGAGGCGCTGTCACGCATGCACGCCTACAAGACTGGCGCGCTGATTCGCTCGGCTGTTCGTCTTGGCGGGCTGGTGGCGGTCGAGGAATCGGATTCGCGTCTTGAGGCTCTCGAGCGCTACGCTTCTGCCATCGGCCTGGCTTTCCAGATTCAGGATGACATCCTGGATGTGACCGGCGATACCGCCACGCTGGGCAAGACCGCCGGTGCGGATGCTGCACGCGACAAGCCGACCTACCCGTCATTGCTTGGCCTGGAAGGAGCCCGAACCCGGGCAGGTCAGTTATTGGACGAGGCCCTGGATGCCCTGGCACCGCTGGGAGAGGCCGCAGAGCCTCTCGCGGTGCTGGCGCGCTACATGATCGAGCGAGACCACTGATTCCTGACGCCTATGAAGCTGTTTGACGAGATACCTGAGGCGCGCCCCGCGACGCCATTGCTCGATGCGGTCGAGACACCAGACGCACTGCGGACCATGAGTCCGGCACAGCTGCGCCAGCTGGCCGATGAATTGCGCGCCTTCCTGCTTTACAGCGTCGGCTGCACCGGGGGGCACTTCGGTGCCGGCCTCGGTGTCGTCGAGCTGACGGTTGCCCTGCATCATGCGCTGGAAACCCCGCGTGATCGCCTGGTGTGGGATGTCGGTCATCAGGCCTATCCCCACAAGATCCTGACCGGCCGGCGCGACGCCATGCACAGCATGCGTCAATATAACGGCCTGTCTGCATTCCCCAAGCGCGCCGAGAGTGACTACGACACCTTCGGGGTGGGACATTCCAGCACCTCGATCAGCGCCGCGCTGGGCATGGCACTGGGCGCGCGTACCGCGGGAGAATCCCGTCGCGCCTGTGCGGTGATCGGTGATGGCGCCCTGACGGCCGGCATGGCCTTCGAGGCGCTGGCGCATGCCGGGCACGTCAAAGCCAACCTGCTGGTCGTGCTCAACGACAACGAGATGTCTATCTCGGAAAATGTTGGCGGTCTGGCGAGCTATCTGGCGCGTATCCTGGCCAGCAAGCCCTATACCCAGATGCGCGCCAACGGCAAGAAACTGCTGTCGCCGCTCCCGGGGGCGCTGGAACTTGCCAAGCGTACCGAAGAGCACATGAAGGGCTTCATCAGCCCGGCGACGTTGTTCGAGGAGATGGGCTTCAATTACATCGGTCCCATCGATGGGCATGATCTGCCGACACTGGTCCAGACACTGCGCAACATGCGCGATCTCGAGGGCCCGCAGTTCCTGCATGTGGTGACGCGCAAGGGCAAGGGCTTCCTGCCGGCCGAGCGCGACCCCATCGGCTACCACGCGATCACCAAGCTGGAGAAGGCCTCGTCGGAGCAGGCACGACAGGCGCCTTCCGTGACGGATGCACCGGCACCCAGGCCGCAGAAGTACTGCAGCGTCTTCGGCAACTGGATCTGTGATGCCGCCGCGGCTGACCCTCGTGTCATCGGTGTCACGCCTGCCATGCGGGAAGGCTCGGATCTGGTGCGTTTCTCGAAGGAATATCCTGATCGCTACTACGATGTCGCCATCGCGGAGCAGCATGCCGTGACGGTGGCGGCCGGCATGGCCTGTGAAGGCATGAAGCCGGTGGTGGCGATCTATTCCACCTTCCTGCAGCGTGGCTATGATCAGTTGATCCATGATGTCGCGGTACAGAAGCTGGATGTCACCTTTGCCATCGATCGCGCGGGACTGGTGGGTGAGGATGGACCGACCCACCACGGCAGCCTCGACATGTCCTTCCTGCGTTGCGTGCCGGAGCTGGTGGTGATGGCGCCGGCGGACGAGAGCGAGTGTCGTGGCATGTTGAGTGCGGCGCTGGCACATCCCGGTCCGGCGGCCGTGCGTTATCCGCGTGGCACCGGACCCGGCGTCGCCACGGGCCATGACCTGACGCCACTGACGATCGGCAAGGGCGAATATCGTCGTCGCATCAGTGCCAGTCCCGACGTGCGTATTGCCATCGTTGCCGTAGGCAGCATGAACACGCCGGTGGCGGAGGTCGCCGAGGCACTGGACGCGACCCACTTCAATCTGCGCTCCATCAAGCCGCTGGATCGCGAGGCCCTGCTGGAGATCGCCGACGAGCATGACCTGGTCGTCACGGTGGAAGAGAATGCCGTGGCCGGTGGTGCGGGTGCCGGCGTGGCAGAGCTCTACCTGAATGCCGGTCTCGCGCAACCCATGCTGCTGCTGGGGCTGCCGGATGACTTCGTCGAGCATGGCAAGCCGGCAGAGCTGCTGCGTGATTGCGGGCTGGATGCGGCTGGCATTCGCGCCAGTATCGAAGGGCGTCTCGCACGCTGAAGTTGCCACCTGGCTCACAGGAACGCCTGTGGATGATTCGAACATTCGAGTTGTCCACAGGCGTTTTTTCTTGCGTGAAAAACGTGCCTGATGCGCCGCACTCTGCTGGCATGATCGACGCTGGCGCGCCATGCTGGGACGGACTGCCGATCCCCTTTCGCAACGCTGCCAAGGAACGCCCGCCCCGATGCTGACTCTCTACAGCTACCCCAATTCCCGCTCACTGCGCGTCGCCTGGACGCTGGAAGAGCTGGAACTCGACTATCGGATCCACAGCCTCGATCTCAAGGCAGGAGAAGGACGCAGCCCCGAGTATCTGGCCATTCATCCCGACGGCAAGGCGCCCGCCATCGTCGAGGGGGAGTTGGTACTGTTTGAATCCAGTGCCATCTGTCGCTATCTCGCCGCCCGGGAAGGCCGCCTGATACCGTCTTCGCTGGAAGGTCAGGCGCAGCTAGACCAGTGGCTGAGCTTTCTGACCACCGAACTTGAGCAGCCGCTGTGGACGCTGGCCAAGCACACCTTCGCATTGCCGGAAGAACGACGCTGTGAAGACGTGAAGCAGACCGCGCAGTGGGAATTTCAGCGTGCATTGGGAGCGCTCCAGCGCCGCTTCGAGGGACAGGGCTGGTTGTTGGGCGACGACTTCACCCTCGCTGATCTTTTCCTCGCTCAGGTATTGGGCTGGGCCCACAAGGCGCAGCAGCCGATCCCCTCGTCGCTTGCGCGCTGGATGCAGGAAGTTCTTGCGCGCCCGGCCTGCGCACGGGCGCGTGAACGTGAGGCCCAGGCTGCCGCCAATCGCCCCTGACACATATGAGACATCCACACCGAGAGATGCCTCTCGCTCTGTCACAGCCATGAAATGAGGCGCGTGAGACAAGGCCTCTGAAAGCTCGCACAAGCGCCAAGGCGCCACCCTGACATCAGGGTGGCGCCTTTTTTGTTTCCAGACCTCAGGCGGGCTCTCCGGGCGTTCTGTCGCGTCCGAAATCGTGGGGCCAGGCGAAGCCTCACGACAGCGGGGCGGGCCACGTGCCGCGGGTGGGGCTGCAGGCTAGGTCGCGGCGTCCGAGATCTGTCAGGCGTCATCCGCGCTGCCGGAATGGAGGTTGATCCGATCTTGAGTGATTTTCGTATCTAAATATGATTCGCAATCATCAATATATCATTGAGTTGATTGGTTGTTGATCGGTCGTGAGGTCTGAGAGGGCCAGGGAGTCCGGTGCAGCCGCTAAAACGCCATGTGAATCAGTCGCTTGCCTATGACGTGGCGATTGTCAGACATGGATTTGAGTAAAAGTTGATCGGGTATCGCAATAAATGATTCTTTCGCATCATTTATTGATTCGATATATCGTTAATTGCGAATCCTCGTGGTATGATTTGCACAGAAACCTCAATGGGGATAACGACTTATGTGGATCTGGCAGCAGCCTGACTGGCCGCAGGGACGACTGGCGATCATGCCGCTGTTGAGCGAGATGAGCGCAACGCAGGCGGTGATGTCACCGTTGGTGGCGCAAGGGCAGCAATTGAAGGCTCGCCAACGTCTGCGCCTCGAAGCCACCTTGCTCAGTGAAGAGATGGAGGCCTGTGCCCGCTTGTCCGGCGTGGTATTTGGCAGGGCCGCATTGCGCGATGCCCTTTACCAGGCATTGGGGCTGGAATCCGGACAGCTGGAGGCGCCCCGTGGGCAGGTGCCAGGGATTGATGTCTTCGTGGATGTCATGCTCGAAGTGGTGCGGACGGCCTTCCAGCCGCTGGCGCGTGAGCAGGTACTGGAATGGCATCGCCGGCTGGGCCCCTTCCTGCCGCGCAGCAGTGGTCAGCGTCTCGGTGAATGGCGTGATGGGCCCCATGAAGCGGTCAGCGGACGTTATGGCCTCAAGCGATTGCGCTACCGAGCGCCTGGTATGACCGGTGATGAACTTGCGGATGAGCTGGAGCGTTTCTGGCAGCGTCTGGAAGAGGAGGAGCCGGAGGCTGGCAATCCCGGAGTGATCAACGCCCTCAGGCTGCATGCCCACTGGCAGGCGCTCTCACCATTGGCGCTGGGCAACGGGTTGATCGGACGCTTGCTGCTGACTCGCTGGTTGACGCGCGTCGATACGCTGGTGGCATTGCAGCAGCAGGGAGAGTGGACGGGGCAGGTGGCGAAACACTGGGAAGCAGAGGCGTTGGAGCAGCTCTGCTGGCGTCGCCAGACATTGTTCACGGTGGTGGCGGAGCGTCAGGAGGAGCTGCGTGAGCTCGAACAGCATTGTCTTGGTACGCCGGGCACCTCGCCGAGTGGACAAGCGCTTCCGCCTGAGCTCAACCGGGCCTTGAATGGCGATGCGGCCGATGAGGTGCTGCCGGGTGACATGAATGCCTGGGTCGCGTGGTGGCTGAGACAGCTGCGCGATGGCGGACGACGGACGGCATCCCACTACCTGAGAGTGCAGCGTGCCGAGCGCCTGTGGATGGAACATGCCAGAACGCCACTGAATTCCCGTCAGCGCGAACTGGTGCTGACCCTGCTGGAGCGTGATGACGACGAGGGTATCGGGCGTGCGGAGTATCGCGCGCTTGTCGAGACCTCAGACCCGACGGCAGCGCGAGATCTCGCCGATCTGACCGCCAAGCAGGTGCTGGAAAGCTATGGTGTCGGGCGCGGCACGCGCTATCGGCTGCCGGTCTTCGCGCCGCAGGAAGACAGCGCCGTGAGAAACGAGTCCTGAAAAGCGCGCCTTGAAAGCGCGCCTTGAAAGCGGAAATATCGCGAAAAAAAGCGGGAAGGGTCGTCATGACCCTTCCCGCTTTTTTTCATCTGGCTTGCCAGTGCTCTCAAGTCAGTGCTCTCAAGCCAGTGTGCTCAAGAGAGCCGGCCTCGTGTCAGACCTCATACGGCAGCACACCTGTGTAGATCGCGAAGAAGTGGCAGGTGCTGCCGCCGAGCACGAACAGATGCCAGATGGCGTGGTGATAGCGCAGGCGTGTCATCAGGAAGAAGATGACGCCCAGGGTATAGGTGATGCCTCCGGCCACCAGCAGAATGAGCCCCGTCTCGGAGAGCTGCTCGACCAGCAGGGGTGACGCGAACACGATCAGCCAGCCCATCAATAGATAGACGGTGACGCGTACCGCACTGAAACGCGCTGGCCAGCGCAGCTTGAGAAAGATGCCGCCCAGCGCGAGGGACCAGATGATGGCAAACAGTGTCCAGCCTGTCGGACCCCGCAGATTGACCAGCAGAAAGGGGGTATAGGTGCCAGCGATGAGCAGATAGATGGCGCAGTGGTCCATCAACTGGAAAGCGGACTTGAGGCGTGGGTGGCGGATGCCATGATAGAGCGTCGAGGCAGCGTAGAGCGCGACCAGGGTGGTGCCATAGAGGCTGATGCTGATGATCTTCCAGGGATCGGCCTCTGCCGCCAGACAGGCCATCACGATCAGCACCACGGTGCCGATGAGTCCCATGACAGCGCCGAGACCGTGGCTGGCACTATGTAGCCATTCTTCAAACCGGGTATAGAGAGCGGGACGTGACGATGTCGGTGAGGGTGAGGGCTTGCGCATGGTGATGTCTCCGGCGCGGATTCCTCTCAAGCCTACTCTCTATAGGATGACGCCGTCATGTCACGCTCTTTCGCCGCCTTCATGGGCTCTCGATGGGCGGGAGCACATCAGTGCCCCCTCCCGCATCTCGATCTCTACTCGCTGCGCTCGATATCCACGTCGCTGGCGTGGGTGAAGTCATCGAGTGCCATCATGTGGCCAAGCTTGCCGGCCTTGGTCGAGAGGTATTGCTCGTTGTGCGGGTTCAGACCGGTGGTGATCGGCTGACGCTCGCTGATGGTGACGCCATCGCGGGTGAGCGCATCGACCTTGCGCGGGTTGTTGGTCATCAGCTTGAGGGTGCTGACCCCGAGATGCTCCAGCATCGGGACGCAGATATCGTAGCGGCGCATGTCAGCGCCGAAGCCCAGGCGCTCATTGGCTTCGACGGTATCGGCACCGCCATCCTGCAGCTCATAGGCGCGAATCTTGTTGAGCAAGCCGATGCCGCGCCCTTCCTGACGCAGGTAGAGCAGCACGCCACGTCCTTCGGCGGCAATGCGCTTGAGCGCTTCCTGCAGCTGATAGCCGCAGTCACAGCGCATGGAGAAGAGGGCGTCGCCGGTCAGGCACTCGGAATGCACACGGCCCAGCACCGGGGCACCGTCATCGATGTCGCCCAGGGTCAGAGCGATGTGGTCCTTGCCGGTGG
The DNA here is from genome assembly GCF_056493605.1 of Cobetia sp. BL01. Lineage (NCBI taxonomy): Bacteria > Pseudomonadati > Pseudomonadota > Gammaproteobacteria > Oceanospirillales > Halomonadaceae > Cobetia > Cobetia sp. BL01. The sequence continues at coordinate 218,912 of NZ_JBVBEE010000005.1, forward strand.
TTTCGTCCTCGAAACCGTGCATGGTGAAGGTCGCCCAGGGGGTTGGCAGCCGCGAGGCGGCGATGAATCGAATGGTCACTGTTCACCTCGAACGCCCGAACAATCGCCGGGCTGAAAAAGCACGGGCATGCAGGGTCTCGGCAATGTCTCGATGAGTGATTCACGTCATTGGCGGCCAGCATGCAATCATCAGGCGAGTTTACCAGTCTGAAGCGTGCGACTCATCGCCTGCGATGGAAAAGCGTTGTTGCCGACACCACCACAATCCGTAGAAGCACTTCAGGAGGAGAGGCCGGGCGGGTGTCTGGGCGGAAAGCGAGGGGAAAGCCAATGCATTTGTTGCATCGTCGCGATGGGCGGGATTTTGCTCAGGCTCTGGTAGAATGCCGGGACATTCCCGAGCTGATGTGTGATTCCGATGACCCTGAAGAATGATCGCTTCCTGCGCGCGCTGGCCCGTCAGCCGGTTGACCGTACCCCTGTCTGGATGATGCGCCAGGCGGGCCGTTATCTGCCGGAATACCGTGAAATCCGCGGTCAGGCCGGTGGCTTCATGGACCTGTGCATGGACACCGCGCGTGCCTGCGAGGTGACGCTGCAGCCGCTGGAGCGTTTCCCGCTCGATGCCGCCATTCTGTTCTCCGACATCCTGACCATCCCGGATGCCATGGGCCTCGGGCTTTACTTCGAGACAGGTGAAGGTCCGAAATTCCGCAAGACGGTGCGCACCGCCGCGGAAATCGAGGCGCTGAGCGTTCCGAACGTCGAGCGTGATCTCGATTACGTCATGCGTGCTGTCTCGACCATCCGCCGCGAGCTGAACGGTCGCGTACCGCTGATCGGGTTCTCCGGCAGTCCCTGGACACTGGCGACCTATATGGTCGAGGGCGGTTCCAGCAAGGACTTCCGCCATGTGAAAGGCCTGATGTATTCCAGCCCCGAAGCCATGCATCAGTTGCTCGACACCCTCGCTCAGGCCGTCACCGATTACCTGAACGCCCAGATCGCGGCGGGTGCCCAGGCAGTGCAGATCTTCGATACCTGGGGCGGCACCCTGTCCACACCGGCCTATCTCGAGTTCTCGCTGCGTTACATGGAGCAGATCGTCGCTGGCCTCAAGCCTGACAGCGAAGGCAATCGCGTGCCGGTGATCCTGTTCACAAAGAATGGCGGCCAGTGGCTCGAGCACATCGCCGCCAGCGGTTGTGACGGTGTCGGCCTGGACTGGACCACCGAGATGTCGGATGCGCGCGCGCGCGTCGGCCATCGCGTGGCCTTGCAGGGCAATCTGGACCCGAATGCGCTGTTCGGCACTCCCGCCGCGATTCGTGCCGAAGTCGGCCGCATTCTCGATAGCTACGGTCAGGGGCCTGGCCACATCTTCAACCTGGGGCATGGCATCAGCCAGTTCACTGACCCGGGCAACGTCAATGCTCTGATGGACGCTCTGCATGAGCTGAGCCCCGCCTATCATCAGGATGACACCGCCAACGCCACGCCGCTGGCGCGCGATTGAACCATGTCACTGATGGCTGACAGCCCCGCCGTGTCTTTCATGGCGGGGTATCACGCATGACGCCGCTGGAGCAACGCCTCGCGCCGAGGCGAGGCTGGGCGTGCGTGGCACTGTTCTGCCTGCTGCTGATCCTGTTCGGCACGCTCTCGCCGGGTGAGCCTCACCCGGAGCAGACCTTCCCCTGGGACAAGCTGCAGCATTTCTCCGCCTTCGCCTTGCTGGCACTGACCACGCGGCTGGCCGGGTTGAGCAGTCTTGTCATCCTGCCCGCCTTGCTGCTGCTGGGCGTTGGCATCGAGGGGCTGCAGCTGGTGATTCCCTATCGCGGGGCAGAAGTGCTGGATGCGCTGGCGGATTTCCTCGGCATTCTTGCCGGGCTTGGCTGCCATCTGGGCGGACGTCTGATGGTGCGCCTGAGCCGCCTGTGACGGGCCGTGTGCCAGGCCTCTACCCGCCAGAAGAGGCCTGGCGGGTGAGTCATTGGTCATCGCGCATCAACCCCAGTGCCTCGAGATCGTGCACAAGCTCTTTCCACTCCGCGTGTCTTTGGCTATGGTGCTGCGCCTGAGTCCTGTTGATTGATCAGGACTGCATCGCCCGATGACGCGTGCGTCGATGATTCAGGCCTTGAGGGTCTGATGTCCCGTCCTCTTATTCATACCTTGATATCCGACTCCGATATCCCTTGTGAGGGTTCTCATGACCGAACATCTCGATGGCTCCTGGTTCACCGAAATCTTCGACCGCCACGGCAGCGCCTTCTCACTCAAGGTCAGCCACAAGCTGCATGACGAGCAGACGCCTTATCAGCACCTTGAGGTCTATGCCACCGAGACCTACGGCAATCTGATGGTGCTGGACGGCTGCGTGATGCTGACCGACCGCGACAACTTCCTCTATCACGAGATGATGTCGCATCCGGCGCTGTTCACCCACGCGGCCCCCAAGCGTGTCGTCATCATCGGGGGGGGCGACTGTGGCACCCTGCGTGAGGTGCTCAAGCACCCGGGCGTGGAGAAGGTCACCCAGATCGACATCGATCCGGCGGTCACGCGGGCTTCCGAGCAGTTCTTCCCGGCACTGGTCGAGTCCAATGATGACCCGCGTGCCGAGCTGCTGTTCGAGGATGGCGTCAAGTGGGTCGACAACTGCCCGGACGAGAGCATCGACGTGCTGATCGTCGATTCCACGGATCCGGTCGGTCCGGCGGAAGGTCTGTTCAAGACCGACTTCCTCAAGCGCTGCCACCGTATCCTCAAGCAGGGGGGGGTGATGGTGCAGCAGAGCGAGTCGCCGCTGTATCACACCGACTCCATCATCAAGGACCTGCGCAACGACATGGGCGAAGCGGGCTTCGACAGCGTCGCGACCCTGCCGTTCCCGCAGCCGGTATACCCGTCCGGCTGGTGGAGCTGCACCCTGGCGGGCAAGGGATGTGACGTGAAGTCCTTCCGTGAGGAAGACGCGGCTGCGGCCAGCTTCGCGCGCGATTTCTATACCGTGGAAGGCCATCGTGCCGCCCTGGTACTGCCTCCCTTCATGCAGCGTCTGCTGGAAGACTGAGTCATCCAGAAGCGCATCGGGGCGTGAAGAATGCGTTTCAGTGCGCGGTAGCGTTGAGTCAGGGGGGCTGCGACATTGGTCGCAACTCCCCAGACCGGAGCGCAGGAAAGTTCAAGAACGGCCGTTTCGTCATGAAACGGCCGTTTTTATTTTGCACCGATATGAAGCGAACGAGGCGTCAGACGCCACTATCTGCACGCTTGTCTCGCCATATGATCGACGGTCGGCATCGGGAGGTTTGGCCGTTTTCACTGCCGTTCGGCTGTTTTTTCAGCGTTGAACGCAGCGGATCACACGATAGGCGGAAATTGGAACGGAGCTTGCTATTGTCGAGGGGTGCCATGCACAGCATTGCACCATCACCGTCTCGGGGTGTTTCCGAGCGGATTCCAGACATACGCGAGGGATTCAAGATGCATAACAACAAGAAGCCACTGCTGATCGCTAGCGCCGCCCTCCTGGCTGCCTCGGTAGCCAGTGGTGCCAGTGCCGCGACTCTGGACAGCGTCAAGGAAAAGGGCTTTGTCCAGTGTGGTGTCAGCACCGGTCTGCCGGGCTTCTCGGCGCCGGATGACGCCGGCAACTGGCAGGGCCTGGATGTCGATGTCTGCCGTGGTGTCGCGGCGGCTGTGCTGGGTGATGCCAGCAAGGTGCGCTACGTCCCGCTGACGGCCAAGGAACGCTTCACCGCGCTGCAGTCCGGTGAAATCGATGTCCTGTCGCGCAACACCACCTGGACCGCCACGCGTGACACGTCTCTGGGCCTCAACTTCGCCGGCGTGAACTATTACGACGGCCAGGGCTTCATGGTCAGCAAGGACCTGGGGGTCTCCAGTGCCAAGGAGCTGGATGGCGCGGCGGTCTGTATCCAGTCCGGTACCACCACCGAGCTGAACCTGGCGGATTACTTCCGCCTCAACGAGATGTCCTTCGAGCCGGTCGTCTTCGACACCTCCGACCAGACCGTCAAGGGCTTCGAAGCGGGCCGCTGTGACGTCCTGACCTCCGACCAGTCCCAGCTCTACGCCCTGCGCATCAAGCTCTCCGATCCGGCCTCCGCCATGGTACTGCCGGAAGTCATCTCCAAGGAGCCGCTGGGCCCCGTCGTCCGTCAGGGCGATGACCAGTGGTTCAACATCGTCAAATGGACCCTGTTCGCTCAGATCAACGCCGAAGAGATGGGCCTGACCTCCGACAACATCGAAGCCAAGAAGTCGGATACCAATCCCAATGTCGCGCGTCTGGTCGGTGCCGATGGCAACTACGGCGAAGCCATGGGGCTGCCGGCTGACTGGGCCTATCAGGTCATCAAGCAGGTGGGCAACTACGGGCAGATGTTCGAGCGCAATGTCGGCACCGGCTCCGCTCTGGGGATCGAGCGTGGTCTGAACGCGCTGTGGACCGACGGCGGCGTCCAGTACGCACCGCCCGTTCGCTGATGCCTCGGCTCGCCTGGAGGTCCAGCGCGAGCCGGGTGAACCGTGACGCAGGCTGAGCAAGGACGCTGGCCAGGGAGAAGTGGCCATACGGTCATTTCCCCTGGCCAGCGTCGTGAGGGGCTTGGTCTGTTCCCCGTGATCCTTTCCTCGAGTGCCGAGAGATAACTGATCTGCCGTTCGATAGGGCGGCAGACGGAAGTCGCATAGCTTTCCGGCGGAGATTGCCTGTATGACACAACCTGCTTCTCGCCCGCCGGCCACGGTCAAGCCGCCATTCTGGCGTGACCCGGCCAAGCGAGCACTGATCTTCCAACTTCTGATGCTGGCAGGCGTGTTCGGCGTGTTGGCGATCATCGTCAGCAATACCCTGACCAACCTCGAAAGCCGTGGCATCACCACCGGCTTTGCCTTCCTGGACAACACCGCAGGCTTTGGCATTCTGCAAAGTCTGATCGACTATTCCGAGCAGTCCACCTATGGCGATACCTTCATCGTCGGTCTGCTCAACACTCTGCTGGTATCCGCACTGGGCGTCATCGCGGCCACCGTGATCGGCTTCATCATGGGGATCGCCCGTCTCTCCCCCAACTGGCTGATCTCGCGGCTGGCGGCGGTCTACATCGAAGTCTTCCGCAACATTCCCCTGCTGCTGCAGATCTTCTTCTGGTACTTCGCCGTTCTTCGCACTCTGCCGAGTCCGCGAGGTTCGCTGTCGCTGGGCGAGGCCTTCTTCCTCAACGTGCGCGGTCTGTTCGTGCCGGCACCGATCACCTCCAGCGGCTTCTCGGTGGTGATTGCCGTGTTCGTGCTGGCCGTCGTCGCCAGCGGCATCTTCAGCTACTGGAACCGCCAGCGTCAGGCCCGTACCGGTCAGCGCTTGCCGGCGGGCTGGATCTCGCTCGGTCTGATCATCGTGGCGCCGCTGCTGGCCTACTTCGCGATGGGCATGCCGCTGAGCTGGGAGCTGCCGGAACTCAAGGGCTTCAACTTCCGTGGCGGCATTACGGTCGTTCCCGAGTTCCTCGCCCTGTGGGTCGCGCTGTCGGTCTACACCGCGGCGTTCATTGCCGAGATCGTGCGTTCCGGCATCGAAGCGGTACCGCACGGCCAGACGGAAGCCTCACGGGCGCTGTCGCTGACCGGTGGCATGACGCTGCGCCTCGTGGTGGTGCCACAGGCACTGCGCGTCATCATCCCGCCGCTGACCAGCCAGTACCTGAACCTGATCAAGAACTCGTCGCTGGCCACGGCCATCGGCTATCCCGATCTGGTCTCGGTCTTCGCGGGTACCACGCTCAACCAGACGGGTCAGGCCATCGAGGTGATCGCCATGACGATGCTGGTGTATCTGACCATCAGTCTGCTGGTCTCCATGTTCATGAACTGGTTCAACGCCCGCATGGCGTTGGTCGAGCGCTGAGGGTCTGCCCATGTCGATTGAAAAGACCCTGTCACGGGTTACCGAGAAGATGATCGATTCCCGCCCGGCGCCAAGCGACAGCATCGGTGCGGTGGCCTGGCTGCGAGCCAATCTGTTCGCCGGACCGATCAATACGCTGTTCACGCTGTTCGCGCTGTATCTGGTCTACCTGCTGGTGGTGCCCAGCCTGCAATGGGCGCTGATCGATGCCGACTGGAGTGGCACATCGCGTGCTGATTGCACGGGTGAGGGGGCCTGCTGGGTCTTCATCAGTGCGCGCCTCGATCAGTTCATCTATGGCTTCTATCCGAGTGAGGAGACCTGGCGGGTCGATATCGTGTTCGCCATCTTTGCCGCGCTGATCGCCTGGCTGGCGATTCCGAAACTGCCGGCAAAGGGCTGGGTCGCCATCGTCACGCTGGCGGTCTTCCCCTTCATCGCCTACTTCCTGCTGCATGGTGGCAGCTTCGGGCTCGAGGTCGTCGGCACCCACGAGTGGGGCGGCCTGATGCTGACACTGGTGCTGGCGGTGGTGGGCATCGTGGCGGCATTGCCGCTGGGGATCCTGCTGGCGCTGGGACGGCGTTCCGAGATGCCGATCGTGAAGAGCATCTGCGTCGTGTTCATCGAGTTCTGGCGCGGGGTACCGTTGATCACCGTGCTGTTCATGGCCTCGGTGATGTTGCCGCTGTTCGTGCCCGGTGAGGTCAATCTGGACAAGCTGGTGCGTGCGCTGATCGGCATCACCCTGTTCCAGAGTGCCTACATGGCGGAGGTGGTGCGTGGTGGCCTGCAGGCGATCCCGAAAGGGCAGACCGAGGCCGGCATGGCGCTGGGGCTGGGCTACTGGCGCAACATGGGGCTGATCGTGCTGCCCCAGGCGCTCAAGATGATGATCCCCGGCATCGTCAACACCTTCATCGCCCTGTTCAAGGACACCTCGCTGGTGCTGATCATCGGGCTCTTCGATCTGCTCGCCATCGTGCAGGCCGGTCTCGCCGACCCCAAATGGCTGGGCTACTCCATCGAGGGCTATGCCTTCGTGGCACTGGTCTTCTGGGTCTTCTGCTTCAGCATGTCGCGCTACAGCCAGTATCTCGAGCGCCTGCTGCATACCGGTCACAAGAAGCGCTGATCACGGCGCCAAGGAATCTTCATCATGACAACGACAACATCTGTCTCGCAGGGCAACACCGGTGCCGATGAGCGCCCGATGATCGAACTCAAGGGCCTCAACAAGTGGTACGGCGACTTCCACGTGCTGCGCGACATCAATCTGAGCGTGCGCAAGGGCGAACGTATCGTCATCTGCGGGCCTTCAGGGTCCGGCAAGTCGACGATGATCCGCTGCATCAACCATCTCGAGGAGCATCAGGAAGGCGATATCGTGGTCAACGGCATGCCGCTGACCCAGGACATCAAGCAGATCGAGGCGATCCGTCGCAACGTCGGCATGGTCTTCCAGCACTTCAATCTGTTCCCGCATCTGACGGTGCTGGAGAACTGCTGTCTGGCGCCGATCTGGGTACAGAAGCGGCCACGCCGCGAGGCGGAAGCCGAAGCCATGAAGTACCTGGAGCGGGTGCGCATCGCCGATCAGGCTCACAAGTTCCCGGGGCAGCTGTCCGGTGGCCAGCAGCAGCGTGTCGCGATCGCACGCTCGCTGTGTCTGAGCCCGGAGGTGATGCTGTTCGATGAGCCGACGTCGGCGCTGGACCCGGAGATGATCAAGGAAGTGCTGGATGTCATGGTCGAACTGGCCAATGAAGGCATGACCATGCTGTGCGTGACCCACGAGATGGGCTTCGCCAAGACGGTGGCGGATCGTGTCATCTTCATGGATCAGGGGCAGATCATCGAAGAGAACGCGCCGGAGCCGTTCTTCAAAAATCCGCAGTCCGAGCGGACCCAGCTGTTCCTCAGCCAGATACTGGGGCATTGAGGCCACGGACTGATTGGATGATGTGAGCCGCAGAAAAGACAACGCCCTGTGTGATGACAATCACACAGGGCGTTTTCGTATGTCTTCCACAAGGGTGTCAGTGAGTGCTCGCTTCGTCCGAGCGCCACTCATCGTGACGTGTCATCAGAGACTGGGTTCCGTCCTGCGTGCCTCGGTGCTGCTGGTGTCCGGAAGCTCATCGTCGCCGCCCAGGCTCGGTTCCTGCGGCTTGGCGGCGGCCTTGGACGATGCTTCGGCAGGCGTCGGTGCCGCCGGTGTGGCAGCTGATGCCTCTTCGCCCTCGCGCGGCCAGGTGACACTGCGCGGCTTGCCGACCCAGCTGTCGTCATCGTCATGCACGGCAGGGCGACGTGAGATGGAGCGCGTGACAAGCGCGGCCGCATCCAGCGAGTGGTTGGCGCCACGTACGCTCATCACGTGATGCGGTGCCATCAACAGCTCGAACAGCAGACGCGTGAGAACGAAGGCCAGCAGGAAACTGCCGACACCCTGAGACAGGACTGGCCATTGTGCCAGCAGTGAATTGTCCGGCCCGATGGGCGTCAGGTGCTGCAGCGTCCAACCGGTAGCCGCGACCAGAAGGCCCAGCTGAATCGACAGGTGAGCGGTGACCAGCACACGGCGGGGCAGTGGGCGGCGCATCAGGAGCAGATCGCGCATCGAGACATCTCCGGAACAGAGCAAAAGAGTGAGAGGGCGAGAAAGAGGACAGAGCGGGCCCTGTGTGCAGCGGATGTTAGCACGCACTTCGCCAGCCGCGTCATGTCCGGGAGTGGCGACGGCCATGTCGTCATGTCGGCAATTCTCCTCGCTTGGGTGTGGAAAAATTACCCCCACAGTCCGGCAAGGGTTGAATGTTCACTCCGCTGCCAGCATGTCCTCTGATGAACGCAGAAGATGATCGTCAATATCTGATCAACGACGCCTCACGAGAGACAGGGAGTGTGTAAATGGTTACTTACATCGTTGCTGCTGATGCCGCCCGCGCTCGTATCTTTGCCCGTGCTGCCGGCAAGGTCACTGAAGTGGACAGCCTCGTACATCCTGAAAGCCGTCAGCATACCGGTGACTTGAGAACCGGTGGCAAGGGCGAGTCCAGTGGCGGGCACGGTAGCCTGCATCAGACGGGAGATGATGGCGCGACCTCGGACAAGCATCAGGACTTCTTCGCCAAGGAAGTGGCGCAATATCTCAAGCAGGCGGCCAACGACGGCAAGTTTGATCAGCTGATCATCGCTGCCGCACCCAAGTTCCTCGGTGCGCTGCGTGACAAGCTCGACAAGCCGGTGGCCAAGCTGGTCAGCGAGACCGTCGACAAGGATCTCTCCCATGAGAGTGCCGACGACATCAAGCAACGCTTCACTGGCCTGAATCACTGAAGTCGGTGACATGACGGCAGGGCGTTATACGGCCTGCTGAATCTGAAAGCACCGTCAGCGGACTCGCTGGCGGTGCTTGTGCGTTGGCGTCATGCAATATGGAGGGTAAGTGAGTGCTTGCGTACCTGTAGCCATGCTGCTTGATGGTCACGGTACCTGATGCATCTCGATCTCGTCGCTGCGTGAGGCAGAGCCACTCAGGGTGCGGCAGCTTGTCACGAACTCGCGCATGGCCTGGGTAATGAAGCGGTCGCGATGATGGACGAATCGATAGGCGCGAGTCAGCTCCAGCCATGGGGTGGGCAGCTCGACCAGGCTACCGCGCCGGAAGGCGTCTCGCAGCGCCAGTCGTGAAACGCAGCCGATTCCCAGGCCGGCCTCCACCGCGCGCTTTATCCCCTCGGTGTGCTCCAGTTCCATCATGATGTCGAGTCGCTGGGCCACGCTGTCCGAGGGGCTCTCGAGGTGTGGGCGCAGTGCCTGTTCGAAGGTGCTGCGGGTGCCAGAGCCCCGTTCACGCATGATCCAGCGCGCCTCCAGCAGACGTGCGAGCGTCACCTCTCCTCGGGCCAGAGGATGCGAGGGAGCGCAGAAGATGCTCAGGCGATCACTTACCCAGTGCGTGGCTTCCAGCAATGGGTGCTCCACCTCGCCTTCCACCAGCCCGATATCGAGCTCGAAATGCGCCAGCTTCTCGATCAGCTGGTGGGTGTTGAGGACATGCAGCTCCACACGGCTGGCCGGATGATGCTCAAGGAAGCTGCCGACGATCTGGGGCGCCAGGTAGTTGCCGATGGTCAGGGTGGCGCCGATTTCCAGTGAACCGGTGGCATCCTGCTGGCCGAGCAGCTGCTCGAGTTCTTCCGCCTGATCCAGCAAGGCGATGGCCTTGGGAAGCAGTTCGCGCCCCAGACCATTGAGGCGCAGGCGTTTGCCATGCCGGTCGAACAGGCGGCAGTCGAACTGGCGCTCCAGTTCGGCCAAGGCCGTGCTGGCGGCGGACTGTGACATCGCGAGGCTTTCGGCTGCCAGCGAGACGTTGTCATGGCGTGCCACGGCAACGAAGACCGCCAGTTGTCGCAGGCTGTAACGCATTCCGCCTCCTTGTGCATGCAGGCAGTGTCGAGAGGAGCTCGCTGGCCAGCGCAACACCCGGTTCGCGCTGCAATGTGAAGCAGGCCATTGCCGGGCTTGTAATGCGATTCATTCGCAATCAATATTGATAGTCTGGATAACCTATATCCAGATAAACCATTTAACGCATAACCCAACAGTGACTACAATCGCTGCATAGTTCATTGGGTCATAAGCTGTTATTTGCTTATTCCATAATAGAATGCTTGATTTCAAGGGGCGCGACCCCGGGAGGCCACCAGGTGAGCAGTCTGACCACTACCGAAGTCATCGACGTCCATCATTGGAACGACTCGCTGTTCAGCTTCCGCACCCAGCGGGAAGACAGCCTGCGCTTCAAGAATGGCCAGTTCGTGATGATCGGCCTGGAAGTCGAAGGCAAGCCGCTGATGCGCGCCTACTCGATCGCCAGCCCGAACTACGAAGAGCATCTGGAGTTCTTCTCCATCAAGGTGCAGGACGGCCCGCTGACCTCACGCCTTCAGCACCTCAAGCCGGGTGACCAGATCATGGTCTCGCGCAAGCCCACCGGAACGCTGGTGCTGGACGATCTGCTGCCGGGCGAGAATCTTTACCTGTTCTCCACCGGAACTGGCCTGGCGCCCTTCCTGAGCGTGATTCAGGACCCGGAGACCTATGAGCGCTATGACAAGATCATCCTGATGCACGGTGTGCGCCATGTCTCAGAGCTGGCCTATGCCGACATGATCGCGGAAGAGCTGCCCAAGCACGAGTATCTTGGGGAAGAGATCGCCGAGAAGCTGATCTACTACCCGACCGTGACGCGCGAGGAGTTCCGCAATCAGGGCCGCATCACGGATCTGGTCGAGAATGGCAAGCTGTTCGAGGACATCGGCCTGCCGCCGCTGGACCCGAAGCGTGACCGCGCGATGATCTGCGGCTCGCCGGCGATGCTCGACGATATCAGCGCCATGCTGGATGCCCGTGGCTTCGCCATCTCGCCGAAGATGGGTGTGCCGGGTGACTATGTGATCGAGCGTGCCTTTGTCGAGAAGTGAGCGTGTTGAGAAGTGAGCGTGTCGAGACGTAAGCATGTCGAGAAGTGATGCCCTGAGCATGAACCACGAGCATCACGCATGAACGGCACGTGCTGAAACGAAAAAACCGCAGGCCAATGGCCTGCGGTTTTTTGTGTGCTCATGTCACCCGTCGGGGCAGCACGTCATCGCCAGGGCTTTCGCCAGGGGCTTAGACGGCGTCCTTGCCGGTCTCGCCGGTACGGATGCGAATGACCTGCTCCAGCGGCGAGACGAAGATCTTGCCGTCGCCGATCTTGCCGGTGTTGGCGACATTGGTGATCGCCTCGATCACGGAATCGATCATGGCATCATCCACGGCGACCTCGAGCTTCACCTTGGGAAGGAAGTCGACCACATACTCGGCACCCCGATACAGCTCCGTGTGGCCCTTCTGGCGGCCAAAACCCTTGACCTCGGTCACGGTGATACCCTGGACGCCAATCTCGGACAGGGATTCGCGTACGTCGTCGAGCTTGAATGGCTTGATGATGGCAGTGACCAGTTTCATCGTCTCTCTCCTTGGGTGATGGTGCGGGTGGCGTTGCTGCTCGCCACGCCAGCCCCTATTGCTCAAGCATACACCGCTTATCCGGTCAGGAAAAAAGACTCCCGCCAGGTGGCGGGAGTCTTTGGGTGTCGCGTGAGTCTCGATCCTTGATTACTTGCGGCTGGAGGTGAATTCCGGATACGCCTCCATGCCACATTCCGCCAGATCGACGCCTTCGTACTCTTCCTCTTCGCTGACGCGCAGTCCCATGATGGTCTTGATGACCAGCCAGACCACGAAGCTTGCGATGAATACCCAGGCGAAGATGGACACGGCGCCCAGCAGCTGTGCGGAGAAGGTGGCATCGTCATTGGTCAGCGGCACTGCCATCAGACCCCAGAGACCGACTACACCGTGGACGGAGATGGCTCCGACCGGGTCGTCGAGCTTGAGCTTGTCGAGGCCGACGATGGAGAACACCACCAGCAGGCCACCGACGGCGCCGATCAGGGTGGCAGCACCGACACTCGGTGCCAGCGGACCAGCGGTGATGGCGACCAGGCCAGCCAGGGCGCCGTTGAGGGCCATGGTCAGGTCAGCCTTGCGGAACCACAGGCGGGCGAGGATCAGGGCGGCGATGACACCCCCGCAGGCAGCGGCGTTGGTGTTGACGAAGACCTGAGCGACCGCGTTGGCTTCATCGATGTTGGACAGCACCAGCTCGGAGCCGCCGTTGAAGCCCAGCCATCCCAGCCACAGGATGAAGGTGCCCAGGGTCGCCAGCGGCAGGTTGGAGCCCGGGATGGCGTTGATCTCACCGTTCTTGCCGTACTTGCCCTTGCGAGCCCCCAGCAGCAGCACGCCAGCCAGTGCGGCGGAAGCGCCTGCCATGTGCACGATGCCGGAGCCGGCGAAGTCACTGAAGCCCGCTTCGCTCAGGAAGCCGCCACCCCAGGTCCAGTAACCCTGGACCGGGTAGATGACGCCCGTCATGACCACGGCGAAGGCCAGGAAGGCCCACAGCTTCATGCGCTCGGCGACTGCACCGGAGACGATGGACATGGCGGTCGCCACGAACACCACCTGGAAGAAGAAGTCGGAACGCGCGCTGTAGTAGATGTCGCCACCGGAAGCGAGCGCTTCCTCAGCGGTATTCTCGGCGCCGATCAAGAAGCCCAGGCTCGGCAGGAAGCCGCCTTCGGCGCTTGAGTACATGATGTGGTAACCGACCACCATGTACATGGTGCAGGCGATGGCGAACAGCGCCACGTTCTTGGTCAGGATCTCGGTAGTGTTCTTGGCGCGTACCAGGCCAGCTTCCAGCATGGCAAAGCCGGCAGCCATCCACAGCACCAGGGCGCCACAGACTAGGAAATAGAAGGTATCAAGTGCGTACTTGACCTCGATGATCTCGTTCATGCGGGATTCTCCTTTATTATTGTGCGCGGGGCTCAGACAGCATCGGCGCCGCGTTCACCGGTACGGATACGGATCACGTCATCCAGCGGGGTGACGAACAGCTTGCCGTCGCCGATCTTGCCGCTGTTGGCTGCCTGGGTGATGGCGTCCAGCACCGTTTCCACACTGCTGTCATCAACAGCCACTTCAATCTTGACCTTGGGAAGGAAGTCGACGACATACTCGGCGCCGCGATACAGCTCGGTGTGGCCCTTCTGTCGCCCGAAGCCCTTCACTTCCGTGACCGTGATGCCTTGCACGCCGTTGTCGGCCAGCGCTTCACGCACGTCGTCCAGCTTGAAGGGTTTGATGATGGCGGTGATCAGTTTCATGTGCTGCCCCCGTTTGCTACCGCAATGATCTGTCATGTTGAGTGCGGCCAATCAGACACTGCTGGTGGCCTGTTCCTGACAAGTGCATCGCACGAGGTATGCCATGAGGTTAAAAAATCTTTAAATTCATCTAGTTGTGCTGAGGGAAAAAGCAGCTCCGCAGCAAGGCCAAAAATGACGGCAAGGAGAACGCCATGGCGATGCACCGCTTTGGTGCCTGAATTGCGGCTTTCGAGGTAGGAGATAGCGCTAATATGGTGCACAAGGGCCGGTGCCTGCCGTCAGTGGCGAGAGATTCGGGGTCGAGACATGCGTCAGGCCAGCGGGTTGCGTATCCTTGCAACATGACATGATGTCCCCCACGTTTCGGGGAGATCCTTTTCTCTGACCGACAGCCCCATGATGGGCCCGTCGGCTTGCAATGGCTGAGGTGGAGCATGTTCAAGAACGACGTCATCGGGCGTATGGCCCAGCAGATCGGTGAGCGCCTCCAGGACGCCTCGCACGGCCCGGAAGAGCTGCAGAAGTCCGTACAGGGCGTGATGCGCAGCGCCTTTGATCGCATGGAACTGGTGTCGCGCGAGGACTTCGACATCATGATGGATGTGCTGACGCGGACTCGCGGGCGTGTGGAGTCGCTGGAGAAGCAGGTCATCGCACTTGAGGCGCTGCTGGAGAAGCAGGGACTGGTGGCGGGTGCTGCGTCGACCACCGAGCCTGCCGTGGCGGTGGACGATGAGGGAGAGACCGCGCTGGCAAAGCGGGAAGCCGCCAGCCACGCCGAGGAGATCGAGCGTCAACGCGACGCCTGAATGGCATGCTGCCAAAAAAACCGCCACACCCGTCGAGGTGTGGCGGTTTTTTTGTGTCCGTCGCATGAGGCGGGTGCCGGGCAGGTCAGACCGTCTGTGGACGAGACCCCATCAACCAGCGAACCAGGCCCACCAGAGATGCCACGATCCAGAACACCTCGATCACGAAGCTGGCGAGATTGAAGTTGATGCACAGGCTGATCAACAAGAGGATCGCCCCGCTCAGATTCATGAGGTTGTAGGTCAGGCTACGTGCATCGAGTCTGCCAATCTGCAGCAGAAAGAAGGCACCGACCACCAGAGAGGTGCCGAGCATGCCGATGATGTCCGCCATGGGTGCCAGCGAGGCAAGCATGTCTTGCATGAGGTGTTACTCCTGAAACAAGCCGAAGTCGTCCTGAATGGCTGGCCCTTTCCGTGGGTTGGACGATTCTCTGCCACCCTTGGGTGGCCTCCTTGAGACAGCTTGGCGGTTGTATCAGCAGGGCCGAGACAACCGATCAAATATACCAGCAGTCCCCCTCTTGAGGCACTCCTGTAGCGCCTGGAGTACCGCCTTGCATGTTCCATGAGCACTCTTCTGGTGCAGGCCCGAGGGCTGGTGATCCGTCAGGTGCTCCATGTCGCCAACTTCGTGAAATATCTGCTAGAACGCGCGTTATTTCATGGAAAAAGCCGGTTGATGGGCTATTTTCAACGTTCAGTCCGCATGAATGTCTCGAGCTGAACAGACACGGCAGCCAGTCCGGCGCATCGAAGGAGGCTGGCATTGGGTGGGGCCTGCGTGACTCTCGGGAAAGGCACTCCCTTCCCTCGCGCCTCTTCTCTTGAGCCCAGCCTCCTGAGTCATGCCAGGGCGTTTCTCCATTCACTTCTTCATGAACTTCTCCGTGAACTACTTCGTGAAGTTCTTCATGAAGCTCTTAATGAAATTCATGCCGCGATGTCGACGGGAAACGCTGCCGTTGGTTCATCGTGCGGGTGCCTTGCCCGTTCTGGGTGACGATATTGCCTCTCTGCCGCCTGTTTCGCCGGTCTGGCCGGGTGCTGGAGGAGGGCTGATGTCGCCCTCAGGTGTTGATTCAGAGTGTAATGCGTCACGCTTCGATGAGGTGGTGCGGCTCGGTGTCCATATCGATAGGGTTTGGCGTTGCTAGATGATGGATATTTGAGCGCTGGGAAATGCCCTGTCGAGGGGTTTATGTAATGTTATCCACAGTCGGTATTTTTCTTACGTATCCAGTAATTATAGGGGTTGTTGGCGTAATGAAAATTATGAAACGGGTGGCTGGAATCGCTGATAATACCGTTGCGGTGCAGTGAGGACATGCCGTGTCCGGCAGCGCGAGTGACATTTGAGGAGTGCCGCATCGCCAAGCGTTGAGTCGTGTGCACGCTGGCAGGTATGAGATTTGCCATGCTGGAGGAGATGGCACCGGTATCGTGCCCTCGCGCTCATGGCAGGCGGGTGCCTGCTCCGATTGCGCCGTGCAGCAGAGAGGCGGCATCACGCAGGGAAGACTCATGTCATTGGCAATGTTGCGCACGCGCGCATCTCTTGGTCTTGAAGCTCCGGAGGTGCAGGTAGAGGTACACCTCTCCAACGGGCTGCCGGGGCTCTCCATCGTTGGCTTGCCGGAAGCGGCGGTGAAGGAAAGTCGTGAGCGAGTGCGCAGCGCATTGCTCAATGCAGGCTTCGAGTTTCCAGCGCGCCGAATCACCCTCAATCTGGCCCCGGCTGACCTGCCCAAGGAGGGTGGGCGCTTTGATCTGCCGATCGCACTGGGCATCCTGGTGGCATCCGGTCAGGTGCCGGAAGAGGCCGTGGCGCAGATCGAGTGTCTGGGCGAGTTGGCACTCGATGGCAGCATTCGCTCCGTTACTGGCGTGCTGCCTGCTGCGCTCTGCTGTCGCAAGGCCGGGCGCACCCTGGTGGTGCCGCGTGGCAATGCCGATGAGGCCGCGCTGGCGGAACAGCTGGATGTGCTGTCCGTGGGCCATCTGCTGGAGTTGGTGGCGCACCTTCTCGGGCGTGAGAGGATCACGCCGCATGTCTGTTCCGTCACTCCTCAGGCGCGACTCCCGGAGCCGGACCTGAGCGAGGTGCGTGGCCAGCATCAGGCGCGGCGTGCGCTGGAGATCGCCGCTGCGGGAGGCCACAACCTGCTGTTCGCGGGGCCGCCGGGAACGGGCAAGACGATGCTGGCCAGTCGCCTCTCCGGCATTCTGCCGCCGCTGGGAGAAGCCGAGGCCCTGGAAGTCGCGGCGGTACGCTCGGTCTGCGGGATGCCGATCATGGAGCGCTGGGGCCAGCGGCCCTTCCGGGCGCCGCATCATACCGCCAGTGGTGTCGCGCTGGTCGGGGGTGGCTGTCATTTCCAACAATTGTTGCGACTAAACAATAATTACTGCGACAATCTCTATGTTGAGTTTACATAGAGCACGCCCTTGTGACCGTTTCTCTCAAACAATGCAGAACCTTTAGCTTTCAAGATGGCACCCTTAAAGACGAAACTGAGCGCTTGGTCGTTTGGTGGTACGGGCCTATCTTCAAAAATATCCGCTCACAAAGCGTCCCTAAAATTTATGTATTTTTAAGACCTATTGATCAGGAGAACAAATTAGGAGATGTGATTAAGCGAACGACGGTCTTAACGCATGTCGGGCTATTGAGAATCGGCTCCGTCTGGGAAAAGGGCGTGAGCAACTCCCGCATCGCATTTGAGGAGAAAACATTCCCTGTTTCGTTCTCTCCGGGCGGCTGGCGGATTGTCTCCTTAGACGACTTACACAAAGCAGGGCGCAGCCTCTATACCTCCTTTCATGAGGCAAGCTATTTACCGCTGGACAGAAAACACAAATCGTACCTGATTGAATTTTACCTCCCAGGTGGCAAACATCTGCTCATCCCTTGCACCGAATTTTTTGCACGCGTTTACGGTCGATCATCTGAAATCAAGCGGGTGCTCGCCACTTACCCTTGGGAAGAAGTAAAAGAGCGTCTTTATCGACCGCTTAACGCGCCTGCATCCCCAGGTACGTGGCCTGTCAAATTTACGTATCGTGTTCATAAACACGATGCTATTTTGCTCGCGCATATGCTGTACGATCCCTATGCTGAACAGGCTGCCAGAAGCATTTACTCACAGATTGAAGCCCGCTTCCCCGCAGATAGGATACTTTTTGAGGTCACGCCTTGGTTCCAGGGCAGCGGGGAAATCTCTGTTTCTGGCGTTCCGATTGATGGTGGCAACACATTTCTAGGATTGCAGATATTAGGCTGTACGCAGCCCGACGGTGCCACGATCCACCGCGAAAGAGAGAAGTCAACGACAGTACCAGCCACCGATGGCGATGATGCTCCCACTCAATTTCCCTATCATCAGCTTCAAGACATCCCCGATGTCATTGACCTGACGGATGATGAAGAGCCCGACCATGGCTCTTCTTGGCTAGACCTTCCTGAGGACGAATTCGTTATTTTAGGTAAGCCTCGCGCTGTCTTGGATAAACGATATACTCGAAAAAATGTGCCCGATACACGAGGCGTCCCCGTTCCGGGTGACGAAACCATTTTCTCCACTGGGGAGCCACATGGATCAGGAAAAGGGGTCGGACAGGCCTCTATTCATGCTCCTATTACACTGGAATCACAGGGCTTTCTACGTGATATGTGGAATGCGCTTCTCTATTTACAATCGGCCTATCCCGCAACGATTCGTGGCGTTAGCTGGTTTACCTTTGAAGACGGCTTTAGCACTTCCCCCGACCCTCGGTTGATCAGCCTCGAACCTTTCGAAATAGACGAGGAGGTGAAAACGACAGTCGCTAATTGGGTTTACATTGATACTCAGACCAAGCTACCTCGCGGGGTGCTCGTCATTAGGGTGCATGTGTTAGATCAAACACTCTATCTCATGGAGATTCAACGACGCCCTCCAAAACCCAGAGCTGGCGGTAGCGAGGAGGCATCCAAGCCTCCTTCCTATAAAGGTTTGGTCTTCACGCTGAGCCACCAAGGCAGCTTCGAGCAGTGGTTACGCCAAGTGCTGTCTAACGTGCGGCACGTAGAAGGTGTTGTCCAAAAACTAGTTCGTCACTGCCCAGGATTCGCCGATACGTTTAAGCACCCTAAATCCAAAAAGGAACAGATACCCTGCGAAGCCTCTGTGTTAAATGCTTTTAGCAAGGTCAGTATTGGTCGCAGTGACTTAGCGTAGGTACTATTTGTAACCTTATAAGTAGGCGGTATCTGTTTTGTCGGTAAGAGCAACCAGTACACACCGTGTGCAGGTTGCTCTTCTGACGGAGAACCGATACGGCCATCCCTTCAGTGACGGGCGAGAATCTTCGCTGCGATGGGCGAAGTGATCATTTGAATCACGGCAAAAAAAGCGGCTGGAATCGCGATTTCTGATGGCAAACCGGAAGCAGCGACAAACGCTGCGGCAATGCTGAATTCCTTTTTACTGACCGTGAAAAGATAGGTAATCACCTCTTTGCGATCAGAGGTGAGTAACCGTGAGGACATACCTACCAGGTAGCCAATCAAATTGAGGCACAGGGCCGCGCCCGCAATCACAAACGCATACCAGCCATAGCCAATGATCGTGGTGGCATTCGGCCCGACCACGGCGAGTAGGATCAGCAGATACAGAATTGACCCTATCCCTGCATACGCTGAATCATGCCGTGCAAAGAAAGCCGAAAACTTTGTCCGCAAGCTGACCCCAATCACGGTAGGAACAAGCACGATTAGTGTTAATTCAAGAATAATTGAACCAAGCGGCACGTCCAACTGGAGGCCGGTGAGCCATAAAAACAGGAAGGGGACAATGAACGGACATAACGCGGTGTTGACTGCGTTGAAAACAGCGGCAAGCGCCACATTGCCTTTCGCCATCAGTACCAAAAGAGGAGAGGACACATCCGTCGGCAGAGTGCCGAGCAAGATTTGGCCAGCAGCCAGTGGGCCGCTTCCAAAAAATAGACGGCCCGTTAGCCACCCGGCAATCGACATCGGCCCATAGACCAGCCCCAATGCCAACAACTGCCGTGACGGCTTACGGAACACGATGCGCACTGCATGCGCATCGAATGTGAGGCTGATGATCAACATCAGTAATGCCAGTAATGGCCCAATCGCGAACTCAAGCATTATTCCGGTGGCCGGAAAGAGTAAGCCTACCCCCGCGACGACGATTACAAACCAGACAAGGTGCGCCTCGACAAAATAAATGAATCTACTCATGGTGGATTGGACGTTACCGGTTGAAGTGGATTGAGCCCCGCACCTAAAACATGATCACTTCGGCCCAGCACGCCATGACTTGCTTGGGAGCAAGGGACGCTCTTCCCAATCCAGCGATGCAAATAGACAATGCTCAAGGGTTGAAGCTTTAGTTGCTAGAGGTTTTATAGTACCAAGAACAGATAATTCGAGAGAAGGTAACAGATGGGACATCATCATGATCATCCTCACATTGATCCTGCCTCTGGCGACCGGCGCGTCAGCATCTCCATATGGGCCAATGGGCTCTTAACCATCGCTCAAATCGTCGGTGGCATTATGGCGGGAAGCTTATCGCTGATCGCTGATGCGTTACATAACTTTTCAGACATGGCAGCGTTAGTCATTGCTTTTTCCGCTCGTAAAATCGCCAGACGGCCCGCCGATGCGCATATGACCTTTGGCTATGGCCGCATCGAGATAGTGGCAGCACTCATCAATTACACCACCCTCATTATTGTCGGCGTCTACCTGATTTACGAAGGCGCTATGCGGATGATCGATCCCCCTGAGATAGAGGGATGGACGATCGTGATTATTGGTGGCGTCGCGCTCGTCGTCGATGCCCTTACCGCCATGCTCACGTGGTCAATGCAAAAAGAGAGTGTCAATATCCGCGCCCTTTTTCTGCATAACTTATCGGATGCGTTTGCCTCCATCGCTGTGATTATCGGTGGTTCGCTTATTTTACTGTACGACATGCGCTGGGTAGACCCCGCCATCACGATAGGGATTGCGCTATATATTCTTTACCTTGCCTTCTCTGAAATTGGTGGCCCTATCCGTACGCTAATGCTGGGGTCTCCCCCGGAAATTGACGGGCAGGCAGTCGTTGATACCGTCCGAAATATCGAGGGAGTCCAGGATATTCACCATGTGCATCTATGGCAGATGCAGGAAAACATGGCAGCCCTTGACTGCCACGTGGTTCTGACAGAAACCGGCTGGCAGCAGCTTGAATCCGTCAAAGCAGAGATCAAGGAGCAGCTTAAAATGCGCTTCAGTATTGCTCATTCTAGCCTAGAGTTTGAGCATAGTGATCACGCGCATCAAAATGCCAATCTATATGGGCACGAGTGACAGACCGAGGCCGACTCCCGGCTCAGGTAGGTAGCGATCGACTTACTCCCATAGCGATTGGCTTATTTTTCAACCCTACTTTTCCACCCCATCGTTGAGACAGAGAGAGAAACATGTTCAAAAAAGCGTCTTTTATATTAGCTGGTACGTTAATGCTGACCGCTGCAATCGTCGCCGTATCGAAGCCTGCCCTCTTAGACATGCAAGCTCAGGCAGCAAAAGAGAGCGGTGTCCAGGCCGAGGACTCCTTGGTGCGTCCACACTCCCCCATCTTGGGACGAGAAGACGCGCCGGTGACGATTGTGGAATTCTTCGATCCGGCTTGCGAAGCCTGCCGTGCCTTCTACCCACTGACAAAAAGTATTCTGGAAACCTACCCAGAAAAAGTGCGGCTCATCGTGCGCTACACTCCTTTCCACGGCGACGTATCGGACAAGGCCATTCGGGTATTAGAAGTTGCTCGTCGTCAGGGCGTCTTTGAACCGGTACTGGAGAGGCTGCTGGCTCGCCAGGATCAATGGGCTTCACATGGCAGTTTTGATGAATCCGCCATCCTCGATATCGCGAGCCAAGGAGGCCTTGATTTAGCGGCTGCCGAAGAGCAACTGACTTCTGCTGAGGTGCAGGCGGTGATTGACCAAGACATGGCGGATGTCAGAGCCAATCAGATTCGCCAAACACCCACCTTTTTTGTCAATGGCGAGCCTTTAGACCCCTTTGGTATGCAAGAGCTGATTGATGCCGTCGAGAGTGAAGTAGCGGAGATCTCTGGGGAAGGGGATGGCCAGTGATGCAGCGCTGGTGGTTATTAGGCTTGGTGGGCTTTTACCCCTTGCTAGCCGAAGCCAATTGGCAAACGCATCTGCCATTGCCGCCGTCTGAACTTAGCCCTGTCAAGTTACAGGCGGCTAGCGAGCAAGAAGGCACATTACCGCTCGATAGCGTTGATACCCTAACCTTTGGGCGTGATGTCGTCATTGATACCACCCTCTACGAGGCCTTGGCTGCAGAAGGTGTCCCAACGCGTTTCGCCACTAAACTGGAAACACTGCTCAGCGAGTTTATCGAAGCGCCGTTGGAGTTTTCTGGCAGTGAGCGTATTCAATTAGTGTGGGAGGAAGATCGACGCCAGGACGGCACCCGTGTTGGGCCACCACGCCTCAGTTATGCCGCTCTGCCTGATCAGGCAGAGCCCTTGGAGGTCATTTGGCCGGTCACCCAAAAGGGGGACGTAGCTCTTTTCAAAAGCGACACCCTGCTAGGCACGTTGCGGTTGCCCGTGCTTAGTGCCCGCTTAACGTCTCGCTTTGGGAATCGGCGACATCCTGTGTATGGAGGGATGCGTCCTCATAATGGAATTGACTTGGCTGCGCCGACAGGAACGCCGGTCATTGCCACCGCACCTGGGCGCGTATCCTTTATGGGTCGCCAAGGGGGATATGGGCAGGTGATCGAGGTGGAGCACGACACAGGGGCAATCAGTCGCTACACACACCTTAGCCGATTTTCCCCACAGTTAGTGGTTGGGAATTTAGTCAATGCGGGAGAGTCGCTCGGAGAGGTAGGTGCCTCTGGGGTCGCCACGGGGCCCAACCTGCATTACGAAGTGAGAGTCAATAACCAGCCTGTTGACCCCCTTGGTCAAGGTCAACGCATCATGCTAGGCGAACAGCCGACTCAAAGTGAATATCAAGCGTCACTTTACGAGGCAAGAGATCGCTTAGAACAAGCTATCGGTACGGCGTCACTTTATGACTTGATCTCGTTTAACGAGCCGTAACCACTCGTGCTTAACAACGTTGCATGGGGGTTAGTAACGTGAAAGTGCGCTTGTCTCGTTATGGAACCCAAGCCGTGTAATCACTCATCTATCACAACACAGGTAATCGGTATGGAAGAGGTTTCTCCCGTCACCATGGGGGTATTGGCAAGCCTTGCGGCGGGCTTGATGACGGCTGTAGGGGCGCTTCCTGTCTTGTTTACCAAAACACCGAATCGTGGTGTTCGCGATTTAGCGTTGGGGTTCGCCGCTGGTGTCATGCTAGCGGCCTCTTTCTTCTCACTGATCATACCCTCCTTAGAAGCCTCGGAGCTGCGTTATGGCGGTAGCGTTGTGCCGGCTGCCATTGCTTGTGCGGCCATTTTGCTAGGGATTGGAATGGTCGCACTACTGAACGAGCTCTTACCTCATGAGCACTTCGAATAGGGGCGAGAAGGGCCAGAGGCTGCCTCACTACGCCGTATCTGGTTGTTTATTATTGCCATTACGATACACAACCTGCCAGAAGGGCTGGCCGTTGGCGTGGCCTTTGGCGCAGGGGGAAGCGAAGGAGGCATGCCGCTAGCGATTGGCATTGGACTTCAGAATGCCCCAGAAGGACTGGCCGTAGCAGTATCACTGCTAAGCGTGGGCTATTCACGTTGGCGGTCATGGACGATTGCCGCCCTTACGGGGCTTGTTGAGCCGTTGGGTGGCTTATTAGGCGCTGGAGTCATCAGCATGTCACAAGCGCTACTGCCCTGGGGGTTGGCCTTTGCAGTGGGGGCGATGTTGTATGTGATCAGTCATGAGATTATTCCCGAAACTCATCGTAGCGGGCACCAAAAAAAGGCCACGCTGGGCCTCTCCATCGGATTGGTGCTCATGCTGTTTTTGGATGTCTCGCTGGGCTAACCATGGGGCGTGGGGCGTAGCGTTAGTGCTAACCCAAGTCGTGAGCCCCTCCATGCGAGTTTTCAGTGATACAGAGCTGATGATCACTAATGACCTCAATGATTCGACAGCTTTCCACTTTGCCACCGGCACACTGCGTGACCATCCGTTGAAGCTCCTCACGCAGTGCGGAGAGTCGTTGAAGGCGAGACTCCACTTGCTTTAGGTGATGCGTGGCGATGGCATCGACTTCTTGGCAAGGCATATCAGGTTGATCTGACATGGCCAAAAGCTCTCGCACTGACTCCACCGAAAAGCCAAAGTCTCGGGCATGACGAATAAAGGTCAAACGCCGCACAGCGTCGTCTCCATAGCGGCGCTGTCCTCCGCCGGTTCGGGTCGCATCGCGCAGCAACCCAATACGCTCGTAATAACGAACTGTTTCAGGTTTGCAATCAGCTCGTCGTGCTAACTCACCAATGCTGATACTTTGGCCGATCATCGACATGGTAAAACTCCTTAGGCAGGGCTTGAAGCTGTAGTTGCTACAAGGTTTACACTTCAAAACCATAGCCCATTGGCAGGAGAGGCACCATGAAAACATCGACGCCGACAACAGCGCCTACCGTCTTGACGCTGCGTGTTGAAGGCATGGACTGCGGCGGTTGTGAGCGCAAGGTTGTGTCGGCGCTAGAGCGGCTGGACGGCATTGAGGAAGTCACAGCAAGCTCGGTCACGGGATCGGTGAAGATTCACCACCGCGATCAGGGTGGCCCCTCTCAACAGACCATTGAGGGCATCCTGAACGAACTAGGCTATCAAGTGACTTCCCCTGCAGGCCAAACACGCGCATCTGATGCTTCATCCCCTTGGTGGCAAACCGCTAAAGGGCGCTTGGTCATTATCACAGGCAATCTGCTGATCGTAGCCTTCGCGCTTCGTTTAGCATGGCCTGCGCTGGGTAATGTGCCGTTCATTCTGGCCACGCTGGTCGGCTTAATGCCCATTGCGCAGAGTGCCTGGGGCGCCCTCAAAATGCGCAACCCCTTTACTATCGAAATGCTGATGTGCATCGCTGCGCTTGGTGCATTGGCTATCGATGCTGCTGCTGAAGCCGCGATGGTCGTATTCTTGTTCGCCGTAGGTGAGCTACTCGAAGGGGTAGCTGCGTCACGGGCGCGCCGCAGTATCTCAGCCTTGGCAAATTTAACACCCTCAACGGCAAGGCTGATGGACAATGGCCATCTGCGTGACGTCTCGGCGGAGTCACTTAAACTCGGTCAGCGTGTGCTGGTGCGGCCCGGTGATCGCGTTCCTTGCGATGGACGTATCCTGGTGGGCACGTCCGACCTTGATGAGTCGCCGGTAAACGGCGAGTCCATCCCCCGTTCGCGCTCGCCTGGTGATGACATTTTTGCTGGCACAGTGAATCTTGATGCCGCCCTGGAGGTGGAGGTAACACGAGGCGCTGATGACAATACAATCGCACGCGTTATTCGCCTGGTTGAAGAAGCACAAGCCGCCAAGGCACCCATAGCACGCTTTATTGATCGTTTTGCGTATTACTATATGCCCGCCGTCGTCTTACTCGCCCTACTGATGGCGATAGTGCCACCGCTGGTATCGACCATGGCATGGTCGGAGTCGATTTACCGTGCGTTAGCATTGCTGTTAATCGCATGCCCCTGCGCGTTGGTCATTTCCACCCCAGCCGCCATCGCCGCCGGTCTCTCGGCGGGCGCTCGGCGCGGCCTACTGATCAAAGGGGGAGCCGTTCTTGAACAGTTAGGTAAGCTTCGCTTGGTGGCATTAGACAAAACGGGCACCCTCACTGCGGGTACCCCAAGAGTCACAGATGTGGAGTCTTGGATTGCTGAGGAAGACGATAACAGCGTATTGCGGCTCGCCGCCGCAATAGAGCGGGATTCCAGTCACCCTATCGCCACGGCTATCGTTGAGCATGCTCGACAGTCGGGCATCAACCTCCCCACCGTCACCGGCAGCCGCGCTCTGGCGGGGCGCGGTGTTTCCGGCCAGGTGGAGGGTCGCGAGCTGAGCTTAATGACGCCTCGCCACCTTCACGAGCAGGTCATCCTTGAGGAAAGTCTCAGTGCTCGGATTGTCGCGTTAGAAGAAGCCGGTAAGAGCCTCGCTCTCCTCGTCGAAGGCGAGCATTTGTTGGGCTTGATCGCGGTTCGCGATGAGCCACGCGAAGATGCCATTGAAGGCCTAGCGGCGCTATCCCGTTTAGGCGTACAGGCGGTCATGCTCAGCGGTGATAATGCCCGCACCGTCGCTGCCACGGGGGGGCGCTTAGGCATTGAAGCGTACGGCGAACTAATGCCTGAAGACAAGGCAGCGTATGTTCGAGACTGGCAAGCGGCAGGCCGTGGCCCCGTCGGTAAAGTAGGCGATGGCATCAACGATGCACCGGCACTCGCGGCAGCCGATGTCGGTATCGCGATGGGAGGCGGCACGGATGTGGCGTTGGAAACCGCCGATGCAGCCTTGCTCAAGAACCGCGTTACCGGCATCGCTGAGCTGATAGACCTCTCTCGTGCCACGCTACGCAATGTGAAAACCAACGTTGTTCTCGCGCTCGGCTTAAAAGCCATTTTCCTGGTCACCACAGCTCTGGGTATTACCGGCATGTGGATTGCGGTGATGGCCGATACCGGTGCTACCGTCCTGGTGACGTTGAACGCCATGCGACTGCTGGGTTACCGCTTTTCGCCCAGTACCGCAATGACAGGCCTGTCACAAGGAAAAGTAACCTCATGAGAACAGTGCAACACGATAGCCCTTCACGTCGCTGGCCATGGTTCATATTAGCTTGCGTGATGGCTCTAGCCGATCAACTGGTCAAGGAAATTGTGCATGCCCAGATGTCGTTTGGCCAAGTCATTCCGCTAACGCCGTTTTTTAACTGGGTTTATACCGGGAATACAGGAGCCGCTTTCAGCTTTCTCGCAGAAGCAGGGGGGTGGCAGCGCTACCTCTTTCTAGGTTTAGCGTTGGTGGTCGCCATTGTATTGATGGTGCAGCTATGCAAACCCCTGCCGCGTTTGGAAGCCTGTGCGTACAGTCTGATTCTTGGCGGCGCGCTCGGTAATACCGTTGATCGCTTAGCGCGAGGGTACGTCGTCGACTATCTGGACATTTACTGGGGCGAATGGCATTGGCCCGCCTTTAACATGGCCGATATCGCGCTATTTGCCGGTGTATTGATGTTCGCGGTGGCGTTATGGCGTGAAAGTCCTGTTTTTAAGCGCTCTGAGTAACGCTATGGATGTGGTCGATCAAGATAAAGAATATACGCTTTTTGCTGGGCGACTCTCACCAATAATCGATTGCGTTGTAGCGCTCGCCGCTGGGGTACTGACCACCTTGAGTGCCGCCCCCTTTTCCCTATGGTGGCTTGGCCCAGTGGCCGTGGCACTGGTCTATTGGAAGATACAGTCGCTAACGCCCGTCATGGCCACCCTGCGTGGGTGGTGCTATGGGGTAGGCCTGTTCGGTTCAGGCACGTCGTGGGTCTTCGTTGCTATTCACGATTTCAGTGGCACCGGGGCCTTGGTGGCGATGTTCCTCACCACTCTTTTTGTCAGCGTCCTGGCGCTCTTCTTTGCAGTCCCCTTTGGGCTCTATCGACGCATCACGGGGCCACGGTTCGCCTTTCTTAGCTTTGCCGGTATGTGGGTGGTGAGCGAATGGCTACGCACCTGGTTGCTCACCGGCTTCCCCTGGTTATTGTTAGGCACCTCTCAGATAGATTCTCCACTAGCCCCATGGGCACCCGTTGGTGGTGTGTACTTGCTGTCACTTATGACCGCGCTGACAGGTACGTTAGGGGTAGAGGTACTGCGTCGCCGCTGGAGTTGCCTTGTCCCAATGGCCGCCTTGTGGGTCGTTCCATTCTTATTGCCCGCCCAATGGACAACCCCGGCTGGCAAGCCCATCCGGGTGGCATTGCTGCAAGGGAATCTTGACCAACGCATTAA